>DIPM01000027.1 GCA_002427105.1 Marinilabiliaceae bacterium UBA5488
GAAAGAGATCGCAATCAGGTATACTACAACCATCGGTCTAATCATCGCCAGCGGTTGTTCCTTGCCGATACAAATATCGGTAAAAATGTTTATGTTTGTATAGCTATAGATGACGATTGTCCGATTAATTGGGGGCTAGACCAAGAGAAATGCTTCTTACAATGAAGATAAAATAGAAAGTTATTTGCTTGAGGAAGATAATTGGGGAGATGATGAATACATCCTCACCCTTTACCGCAGGTTTAAAGAGTATATATTTTTTTAGTATATAATCTGATTATAATAAAAACAGCGGGCTTAAAACCCGCTGTTTTTATATGTTTTAATAATACTCTAAATCAATATCCCCACTCATATCCAACAGTTGCCGTATAGGATATTTGGCAACTTCAACTTTATTGGGTGAATAGCCTTTTCGGTTATGGCACTGTTGAGTTCTTCCAACGAGAAGAACTTTCTGTTACGGAGCTGGGCATACACACGGCTGTAAACGATTTTAACTTGATTTTCTACTAAACTTTTATCCTTTGGCCGCCCGGGACGAGCCGGGATTACCACACAACCATAATGATTAGCCATATCTTCCATGATGCGGTTGATTTGTGGTTCGTAAGCATCCGTTTTTACTACGGCTGATTTTAGGTTATCGCACACTATGATTTTAGGCGTGCCGCCCAAAGCCTCAAAACAAGATGTAAGTGCATGGATAAAATCCATCCACAGATTAACACAGATTAACGCGGATTTTTTATCCACTAATCGAAGATCGACGTAGTCAATTACACTAATTGGCCCTAATTATTTTATTGCACGAATTTAGTTAGGCTGATTTTCTATTCACACGAAATACTGCTCAAAATATGGAGGGTATTATGCCATAAACAATTTGAAGCATTGGCTATTTATTGTCAGCATGAGTATTATTTTTACTATTTTAGCAGTTCTTGCAGTTCTTGTGGTTTGCTCTGCGGGAGGGATTATTTGCCTGTGTGATAATTGATTAGCGCTGATGCTTATGAGGACTTTGCTTCTGATTTGCTTGTATTTTTTTCTTTCAGTTTCAGCCTTTGCCGGGTCTGAACGCTTCTTCACGGTCTTAAGTCAGGGTTCGAGGGATGATGTTGAAAAGCTTATCCTGGATTACGAAGCTAAGGGGGATACAGGTTCACAGGCTAATATATATCGTGGGGCCTTATATGCGCGTATGGCCGGTTTGGTTAACACCCCGGTTCAGCGCCTTGAGTATTTTAAAAGGGGGAGGCTGCTTATTGAAGGGGAGATAAAGCAAAATGCAGATAATATTGAATATCGCTTTATCCGCTTGATAATTCAGGAGCAGGCTCCGTCTATTGTGAGGTATCGTGATAATATAGAGGAAGATTCAGCTATGATTATTGCGGGGTATGAAACGCTGGATGATGAACTAAAGCGAGAGATAGATAGATATGCAAAGACATCTAAACTGCTGAATATTCAATAAATGGCAAAAGGTAAAGAGAGCACGAGTTGCAAACTCGCGCTAACAGAGTGATGAGTGATGAATTGATGAATGATATATGAAGATACTATTACTGTCTTACACGCAATCTGGGCAAATGGATGAAATATGTGAAAGCTTTTTGCGTCCATTTCCGTCTTATTCTATAGATCATGTGAAGGTGAAGCCGCTAAAGCCCTTTCCTTTTCCCTGGACTTCGGGCACTTTTTTTGATGCTATGCCCGAAACAGTGTTGGAGGAGCCTGTTGAGCTTGAGCCACTGATGATTCCGGCAGTTGATTATGATTTGATTGTTTTGGGATATCAGCCCTGGTTTTTGTCACCATCTTTGCCGACTTCTTCTCTATTGCGTGATGAAGAGTTTAAAAAGGCCGTAAAGGGCAAGCCTGTGGTAAGTATTATCGGTTCACGCAATATGTGGGTTAGCTCTCAGCACAGCGTAAACTCATTGGTATCGGAGGCCGGAGCTACGGTTGTAGCGAATGTCCCTTTGGCGGATAAGACGAATAATCTGCTAAGTGCGGTGACTATTTTATACTGGATGCTAAGTGGCAAAAAGGACAGGTTTTTAGGAATATTCCCAAAGCCGGGCGTAAGTGATGATGACATTGCAGGAGCTTCAGGAGCAGGGGAGATAGTTTTGAAGTATGCCGAAAGTGGCGCTTATGATGGGTTGCAGGAGGCGCTTTGTGAAGCAGGTTTTGTAGAAGTATCAACAAATATTCTTTTTATCGAAAAGCGTGGAAAGATGCTTTTCCGGATATGGGCACGAATGATAAAGCACTATGGCAAAAGTGCCTCTTCCCGCAGGCGCTGGATTAGCTTTTTCAAATATTATCTTTTTATAGCTCTGTTTATTGTTGCTCCGATAGTATTGCTTGTTTACAATTTGTTATTTTTGCCCTTTCTGTTTCCTTCGGTAAAGCGAGAGAAGCAAAGAATAAAGCTAAACAGATATCAATAGATTTTTAATAATGTAATTTATAAAGAGTTACTGCTGTATTATGGCCGATGTTTATATTAATAAAATTACTTCTTTTTTCCCAAATGATGCGGTGTCTAACGACGAGATGGAGGAGTATCTGGGATATATCGGAGGAGAGAAATCCAAATCGAAGCGCATTGTATTAAGAAGTAATGGTATTGAGCAACGTTACTATGCGCTAAAGAAGGGCGGTGAGGTAACTCATTCCAACGCCGAGTTGACAGCAATGGCCATTAAAAAACTGTTTGACAGTGGCGATGACTTAAAAAACATAGAGCTTCTTGCCTGTGGCACTACCAGTCCTGACGTGCTTTTGCCTTCACATGCGGTTATGGTTCACGGGCTTTTGCCCGGCACCTCGAATATAGAAGTCATCTCAAATTCCGGGGCATGTTGCTCGGGCATGCAATCTTTTAAGCATGCCTGGCTGGCTATTAAGGCAGGAGATAAGAAGGTGGCAGTAAGTACCGGCTCGGAACGTATTTCGCCTCAAATGCGTGCTTCTGCATTTGAAGAAGAGCTGAAGTATCTTGAGCGTATTGAAGCTAATCCTTACGTAGCCTTCGAGAAGGACTTTTTGCGCTGGATGCTTTCAGATGGAGCCGGCGCCTTTTTGCTTGAGTCCAAAAAGTCGGCAGAGGGTCCGACTTTAAAAGTGGAGTGGATAGAGCTCAGCTCATTTGCCAATGAGCTTGAGACCTGTATGTATATGGGCGGTGAAAAGGATGCGGATGGTAAGATGATAGGTTACCATGAAATGAGTGCTGAGGATCTAGTTAACAATTCAGTGCTTAGCCTGAAGCAGGATGTTAAGATGCTAAGTGAAAATATAGTGAACAAAGGCTTTAGCTTTTTGAGTGTTCTGCTTGGCAAAAAGGGAATTGATATTAACAGCATTGATTACTTTTTGCCTCACATGTCGAGCCATTTCTTTAAGGATAAAATATATGAAGTTCTGGAAGCTAATAATATTGGTATTCCCTACGAGAAGTGGTTTTACAATTTGAAAACCAAGGGTAACGTAGGAGCGGGCTCGATATATATTATGTTGGAGGAGCTTTTTTATAGCGGCAAGTTGAAAAAGGGAGACAGGATTTTGCTGGCAGTTCCCGAAAGTGCTCGCTTCTCTTATGCCTTTGCCTTATTAACTGTCTGTTAGACATGAAGCTTGAAGAATTGCCACAGGAAAGGAGCGCGCTGAACGGATACACCCGCGAGCTTTGTTACGGGAAGGACGAAGAGGGGAAGTTCCGTCCCGGCCTGAGTAGCGGCTGGGAGGTAAAAGCCGCGGCGCTTGATTTAGCCTGGGACGATGTCAACGAGCGTATCGAGGAAGCGGCAGAGCTTGTAAAGCGCGGCAAGAAGAGTCCTCTCTATTATCTTATGATAAAGAATTTGATGGATAGCTCTATTTTGAGCAGTTACACGGGCTTATGGCGCATCAGGCTAAAGCGTCATTTCAAGCCATCTGTTTATAAGCGTCTGAGCGACAAGGTGCTGGCCAGGTATGCCGAAGCCTTTAATATAAGTGTAGAAGAAATTAGGGGGATGGAACTATAATGGATAGCAAATTTGAGCATATTCAGTCGGCACACTGCGAAAATGGCGTTGTTGTAAAATTATTGAAATCAAGGGGTATAACTCAGATTAATGAACCTATGGCCTTCGGAATAGGTTCGGGTCTCTTCTACGTACATATTCCGTTTCTAAAGCTGAATAATGCCCCGGCGCTCTCGTTCAGGACGATGCCCGGGAGGATTTTCAAGCAGACCTGCAATTTTCTGGATATTGATTTTGCGTCGAAACGGTTTGCCAACCCCCGGAAAGCCGCGGCATATCTTGATAATTTGCTGGGACAGGGAATTGCTGTGGGATGTCAGGTTGGAGTATTTAATCTTTCCTATTTACCGGTAGAATATCGTTTCCATTTTAATGCTCATAATATAATAGTTTTCGGTAAGGAAGGGGGCTCTTATCTGATAAGTGACCCCACGATGGAGGCTCCCACGCGTCTTGATGAGGCTGAGTTGTTGAAGGCCCGCTATGCGCGGGGTTTGTATGCTCCCAAGGGTCATCTTTACTATATACAAGGGAGCGGTGATTTGGCGATAAGCGAGGATGAGCTTCGCAGGGCCGTATTGAAAGGTATTAAGCGTAATGTTCGGGATATGCTTTATATACCGGGCAATATAGCAGGTGTTAAGGGCATCAAATACACCGGGAATAATATCCGCAAGTGGCGCGACGAGCTGGGTCTTCGCAAGGCCGGTCGTTATCTGGGTCATATAGTCAGGATGCAGGAAGAGATAGGCACGGGAGGTGGCGGATTTCGTTTTTTATACGCGGCTTTTTTGCAGCAGGCAGCGGAGCTCTTTGACAATGAGCAGCTTGTGCGTGCGTCAGAAGAGTTTTCTCATGCCGGCGATCTGTGGCGTGGATCAGCTGTAAAGATGGCCGGAGTGTTTAAGGGTCGTGCAAGCGAGCAGTCTGATTTTAACGAGATATCTGAGCTTTTTTATGAGATTTCAGATCTTGAGAAAGGCGCGTTCCAGCGACTTTCAAAAATTGTCAAAGGCAATGTCTAAGGTACTTATAGATATAGAGGGGGTAAAGAAGCGCTACGCGAAGGCCTCGGAGGATAGTTTGAAATCTGTTTCACTAAAGATTTTCGAAGGCGAGAAGTTTGGCATTTTTGGGCCAAACGGTGCCGGGAAGACTACTCTTATCTCTATTCTCAGCCATATTCTTCCTTTTGATAAGGGTAGTATAAGCTATTATTCCAATGGCAATCCCATAGATTTTAAAAGTATAAAGCAGTGCATAGGCTTTGTTCCTCAGGATTTGGCCTTATACGATGATTTGACGGCAAGGCAGAATATCACTTATTTTGGGGCTTTATACAATATGGATGCCGCTAGTATAAAGCGACGTTCAAAGGAGCTTTTCGACCTTTTGGGTCTGTCGGTAGTGGCCGACAAAAAGGTAAGGACCTATTCAGGAGGGATGAAGCGTCGCTTGAACCTGATAGCCGGATTGATTCATAAGCCTTCTATTCTCTTTTTGGATGAGCCAACTGTCGGAGTTGATATCCAGAGTCGGAATGCGATACTAACTTTTCTGGACAGGATAAACAGTCAGGGTACCTCGCTGATTTACACCTCTCATCACCTCGACGAGGCGGAAAAGCTTTGTGACCGGGTTGGTGTTATTGATTACGGAGAGCTGATAGCAGTAGGCAATATTTCAGATTTACTCAATGATAATGGGGCCGAAAATTTGACTCAGCTGGTGATAAAACTTACGGGAAAGGAGTTTCGCGATAATGTATAAGTTCTGGATATCACTCAAGAAGGAGTACTACCTCCTTATCAACGACAAAACGGGCTTGACGCTTATGTTTCTTATGCCCCTGTTGCTGGTATTGATAATAACTATAATACAGGATAGCGCTTTCAAGGTAGTCAACGAGAATAAGATCACCCTTCTGATAGCCAATCATGACAAGGGAGAGCATGGAGCCGAGCTGGTGTCAATGCTAGGCAGCAGCGGAATGTTTGATGTTTCGGAGGGAGATGCTTACAGTCCTGAAGATTTAGACAGGATGGTAAGCAGTGGTAAGGTGCTGACGGGCTTGTATATCGCGGAAGATTTCTCTGAAAAGTTGGATTTGAAGTCTTTGGAGTTTAGCCAAAGTGTAATTAGCAATATGGGTTTTGGCGAAGAAGTATCGGGCGAGAAGGTAGCTTTGCCTTCTATTAAGTTTTTTAATGATGCCGCGCTTCAGGACAACTATGTTTATTCGATAATCAATGTTATCTATACTCATTTGAATGTGATTGAGATAAGCCGGATGGTTGAGGGCTTGTATCAGGAAATGGGCTATGAAGAGATACCTGAGGATGTGGCCTCGGGCTTACTAAGTCAGAAGATTGAGATTGAGCGTTACAGAAGCGAAGAGTCGCGACCTATTCCCAACAGCACTCAGCACAATGTGCCGGCCTGGACGATATTTGCCATGTTTTTTATGGTGATATCCCTGGGTACTAACCTGGTTCAAGAGAAGGCCAGCGGCAGCTTTCTTCGTCTGAAGGCTATGCCTTCGGGATTTGCTTTGGTAATGATGAGTAAGCAGTTGGTATATATGCTGGTCGGCGCCTTGCAAGTCATCTTTATATTTAGTGTTGGAAGTTTTCTTTTTCCTGCTTTGAACCTGCCTCCGCTTTCGCTGGGTGAGACCAACCTTGGGGGTTTGCTGCTTGTAGTTTTTGTCAGCGCGTTTTCGGCAGTAAGTTATTCCCTGATGCTTGGTTCCCTGTCGAAAACCCAGGAGCAGTCGAACGGCTTTGGAGCTATCTCCGTGATTATATTTGCGGCGATAGGTGGAGTATGGGTTCCTACCTTTGTGATGCCTGATTATATGAAGCTACTAAGTCAGCTCTCTCCTTTGCACTGGTGCCTGGAAGCTTTTTATGTATTGTTTTTGCGTGACGGCGATTGGCGGAGTTTGCTAAAGCCGCTTTATATATTAGTAGTTTTTTCGTTAATTTGCCAACTTATTACCTACCTAAAATTAGCGAGGGATAAGGTGATCTAAATCTATTGATTATGGACAAAGAAGCATTGAAAAGTGAATTGAAGGTACATTTAGTAAAGTATCTGAATATTCTGGATTACAAGCCTGAAGATATAGCAGATGATATGCCGCTTTTTGGTGAGGGTCTTGCCTTAGACTCGATCGACTCACTTGAGCTGATTGTTATGCTTGAGAGGGAGTATGGAATTAAGATTACCAATCCGGCCGACGGTCGCAAAATACTTACTAATATAGAGGCGATGGCCGACTATATTATGGAGCATAAGAAAGAGTAAGGGTTGTTATAAGGTCTTTCGAATGTTACAGGCTCAGGATGAGGTTTATATAAGCGGCTTTGGATGTATCACTCCAATTGGATCCAACGCGGAGGAATGTCTGTCGTCTTTGCGCAGCGGTAAAAGCGGGATAAGGCGGCCTGTGCTGTTTCAGTCGAAATATGCCTCCCTCTATCTTTTTGGCGAGGTTAGCCTGTCGAATGAAGAATTGCTGTCGCAGCTTGACGTTGCCGGTATGAAGGGCCTGACCCGTACCGATCTTCTGGCTTTCAAGGCCTTTAAAGAAGCCGTGGAAAGCGCAGGGCTAAGCCCGGAAGAAATCTCCTCGCCCGATACAGCCTTTGTTTCGGCCAGCACGGTTGGGGGCATGTGCCTAACAGATCAGTTGTATAAAGACTCCAATCTGCTTACCAATGATTCCGAATATTTGGACTCCTACAGTTGTTCGGCTCATGCAAACCGCATAGTTGAAAGGTATCAGATAAAAGGGCCGGTTGATGTTATCAACACGGCCTGTTCCTCCTCGGCAAATGCTCTGATGCATGGAGCACGCCTGATTCGTTCGGGGCGCGCCAAACGCGCCATCGTTGGAGGCGTAGATTCCTTATCCAAATATACCGTAAACGGTTTTAATTCACTTCAGATATTGTCATCCGACAGATGCAAGCCCTTTGACAGTGAGCGCGATGGGCTTAACCTTGGGGAAGGGGCAGCTTATCTGGTTCTTGAGCGGGCTGATGAGCTGAAAGGCAAAAAAGCTTCGGCCCAGCTTGTAGGATATGGCAATAGCAATGACGCCTATCACACTTCCTCTATGTCGGACGAGGCAGTAGGGATTTTGAGAGCCATAGGCGAGGCCGCTTCAATGGCCGGATTAAGTGGAAAGGAGATAGGATATATTAACGCTCACGGGACAGGAACGGAGAATAATGACAGTGTTGAAGCAGAGGCTTTCCGCAGATTTTTTGATCCGGTTCCACCCTTTAGTTCAACTAAGTCATATATCGGTCACACTCTTGGTGCAGCCGGAGGCATTGAGGCCATAATCTCTATTATGGCGCTAGGTCATGGTGAGCTCTATCCCAATTTGAACTTCAGTCGGGCCATACAGCCTCAGGGTCTTCATCCAATAACAGAATTTCGTAAGGCAGAGCTTGAATATGTTATGTCTAATTCGTATGGTTTCAGCGGCAACTGTACTTCATTGATTTTTAAGAAGGCGTGATATGTACCTTATAGATATGCTTGCAATATCACCTCAGGAGAGCTGGAACGGAAAGGCTTATCTTAACAATATAAGAATTGTCAGTGGCAATAAGCTAATGGCTATAGAGCCCGACTACGGTGATATTATCAAGCCTTCGCAGTTGAGAAGGATGGGAAAGGCATTGAGGATGGGGATAGGCTGTGGCGCTGAGTTGATGAAACGAAATGAAGAGCTTGACGGAATTATTATCGGGACTTCAGAAGGCGGATTGGAAGGCTGCATAAGCTTTCTTAATCAGATAGTTGATTATGATGAAGGAACTCTTACGCCCACAAATTTTATTCAAGGCACACCCAACTTAGTGGCAGGTCATCTTGCGCTGATTTCGGGCAATAGCGGATATAATATTACTCATGTCAACGGAGGGCTCTCATTTGAAAATGCCCTAACAGATGCTTTGATGCTTTTTGCTGAGGGAAAGGCAGAGAGGCTTTTGGTAGGCAATGTAGAAGAGATATCCGACTACAATTTCAATATTGGCTACCTGGCAGGATTGTATAAGGGTGAGGACAGCCTCAGCTCCGGGCTTATCGGCTCGGCTACGCCCGGCACTCTTGCAGGCGAGGGCTCGGCCATGTTTGTATTTGGCAGGAGTAAGCAGCCTGATTCCCTAAGGTTGGTGGATGTTGCCTGTATCAGTTATCCCACAAAAGAGGAGTTGAGCAAACTTATCTGCCGCACTCTGGAGGGTAAGGGAGTTTCGTCCTCCGATATTGATGCTGTGATAGCCGGCTATAGTGGTGATTCAAGGAGCGATTTTTGGTATGATGATATAACGAATGAGTTGTTTCCGGGGGCTTCGGTTTACACTTACAAAAATCTGGTAGGCGAGTATCCGAGCTCGTCTGCATTCGCGCTTAAATTGGGCTTTGATCTTCTTAGAGGGGATAGCGTCCCCGCTGAAATTGTGAAAAAGGAGACGGGACGGCCATTAAGGAATGTTCTAATATATAATCACTACAGAGCAAAGCAGCATAGTCTGATTTTGATATCCGGCGATTTTAGTCCTGAGAAAGACTCTTCGCCCTGATTTGGCTTGCTTATTCACGTGGAAATACAAAATTTACAATATCGGTGTCCGTTAAAATTTTGCGGCGCATAACTTACAAAATATACAAAGATGATAGAGTTGAACTCATTTAAGGACTTGACAATCGAGGATTTGGAAGCAGTTGTTTTAAAGGGTGAAGCGATTGAGATAAGCAAGGAGAGCATTAAGCATGTTGAAGATTCATTTAATTTCTTAAGCAGTTTTGCAAAGGATAAAATTATTTATGGAGTAAATACCGGGTTTGGGCCGATGGCACAATATAAGGTGCAAGATGAAGACCAGATAGCGCTTCAGTACAATCTTATTCGCAGCCACGCAGCCGGAGCCGGCGATCGCATTGACGATATAAGTGTAAAAGCTGCTATGATGGTTCGGCTAAGTGCCATATCCAAGGGCTTTTCAGGCATTCACCCTTCTACCATCTTTCTTCTTCGGGATATGATCAATCACGGCATCTGTCCTTTTATCCCCAAGCATGGGGGAGTAGGCGCCAGCGGCGACCTTGTCCAACTTGCTCATTTGGCCCTAACCATGATAGGAGAAGGCAAGGTTTCTTACAAAGGAGAAATAAGGAGTAGTGCCGAAGTATTTAAGGAAGTAGGGCTTGAGCCTATCGTCGTAAGAACGCGTGAGGGCTTATCGCTGATTAACGGTACCTCAGTGATGACGGGCATCGGGGCCATCAATGTGCTTAAAGCCGGGCGGCTATATGAGTGGTGCATCTGCTCTACGGCTATGATGAACGAGATAGTTGGCTCATTTGACGATTATTTTTCGAAAGAGCTGAATGGAGTGAAAAAGCATAGAGGCCAGATGCAGGTGGCTGAAGAGCTGACAAAGATTCTAAGTTCCAGTAAGCTGATTTCGAGGCGGGAAGAGCATTTTTATAAGGAGGCAAAAGGACAAAAAGTAAAGGAATTTGACCGTAAGGTACAGGAGTTTTACTCCCTGCGCTGTGCCACCCAGATTCTGGGTCCTGTTTATGATACCATTGGCAATGCGGCAGAAGTGGTTGAAAATGAGTTGAACTCAGTAAGCGACAACCCTATTATCGATCATAAAAACTCAAACGTTTATCATGGAGGAAATTTCCATGGCGACTATATCTCACTGGAGATGGACAAGCTTAAGCTGGCTGTTACCAGGATGTCGATGCTCTCGGAGCGTCAACTCGCCTTCCTGTTTAATCCTCACCTGAATAAGCTGCTGCCTCCATTTATCAATTTCGGAACCTTGGGTTTGAATTTGGGTATGCAGGGAATTCAGTTTACCGCAACTTCGACGGTAGCCGAGAATCAGATGTTGTCGAACTCGATGTATGTTCATAGCATTTCCACCAATAATGATAATCAGGATATTGTGAGTATGGGTACAAACTCCGCCCAGATATGCAAAAATGTTATTGAGAATGCTTATCAGGTTCAGGCAATTCATTTTATGGGTCTTGTTCAGGCTATTGATTATCTTAAGATTGCCGATAAGTTGTCGGGGCGTACAGCAAAAGCGTATAAGGCAATCAGAGCAATGGTTCCGGTATTTATTCAGGATCAGCCCAAGTATGAAGAGATAGCAGCAATTGGTGCTTATCTTTACAATAATAAATTTGAGTAGAATATTTTGCTTTATTTAGTAACATGAAATACGCTTTAGTTACAGGAGGTTCAAGAGGCATTGGGCGTGCGGTAAGCATTCAGCTTGCCGCCGAAGCTTATCACGTGTTGATAAATTATCGTTCAAACCAGGCGGAGGCAGAATCAACTCTAAAAGAGATTGTTGATAAGGGCGGTAGTGCCGAGTTGCTTAAATTTGATGTAAGCAATAATGAGGAGGTCGTTGGCGTGCTTGGTTGCTGGATTTCTTCAAATCCTGATAAACATATTGAGGTATTGGTCAATAACGCGGGGATAACGCGCGACAACCTGATGGTTTTTATGCCTGTTGAGGATTGGGACTCTGTCCTTGCCACCAATCTTAACAGTTTTTTCTATGTCAGCAAAGTGCTTTTGCAGCCTATGCTGCTAAAGCGCAAAGGCAGTATAATAAATATGGTGTCGCTGTCGGGTCAGAAGGGCCAGCCCGGCCAGGTAAATTATGCCGCTTCAAAGGGAGCGGTAATAGCTGCCACCAAGACTTTAGCCATGGAAATAGGCAAGAAGGGCGTTCGTGTAAATGCAGTGGCGCCCGGTTTCATAAAGACGGAGATGACCGGTCACTTTGATGAGAATGAGATGAAGCGTCTGGTTCCCTTAAACCGTTTTGGAACTGCAGAGGAAGTTGCCGAGGTTGTATGTTTTTTAGCCTCTTCCAAGTCCTCATATATCACCGGCGAGGTAATCTCGGTAAATGGGGGAATATATAGCTAGAACCTGTTTATGTTGATCCACGGGTTATTTTTGTCCACGGATTTCATAGATTAGCGCAGATTTGCAAGGAAATTAACGCAGACCCTGGCTAGGGCCTGCTCATGGTGATCCACGAGTTGTTTTTGTTCACAGATTAAGTTATCCACAGATTTCGCAGATATGCGCGGTAGTGCCTAAAACCTGAACTGTGCGCTTAGCTTTATGGCAGTGGTTCGAGGCTTGTTGCCTTCGGCATCGGGCTGAAGCTGAGTAAGGCGATGAAAGGCTTCGATGCGGAAAAAGCGGAATATATTCTCTATACCATAAGAGACCTCCAGGTAGGGAGAGTCCGCATCAAGGGTCTTAAAGGAGGTAGAAGGAATGCCGCCGGGCAGCTCGCGCAAAAGTATGCCTTGCTTATTAGATTCAGTGTCGTAATAGCCGTTTTTCTTTTCATCAAAACTCCCATAAGCCATAGCCGCCGTAGCAACGCTACGCCAATTTAGCTTCTTAATCAGCGGAATTTTATCCAAAATAAAACCGTCCTGACGAAAAGTGATAAAAAGCTCTGCCGACTGATCAGCCACGTACTCCCCGTAGCTCATCATATTAAAGGTGTTGGAAGTGCGAAACCACGACTCGTTAGCATGAAAAACATTAAGAAGCGGGTAAGGAAGCGGCGAAAAGACCTTCTTCATACTTAGGTTGTATGAAAGGCTCCCAAGGCTTCCCAGCAAAATATTTTGCTCCATGCCCACAGAGGCTTTGTGATATTTAAAATCGCTATTCAAGAGTCCGTTAAATCCATAAGTATAAGACGCGCTAAAGGTAGGGGCATTGTTAAACGACACCGGGAAACGATTATTTTTATCGATAATAAAGGTGGCTTTGGGCTGATAAACCGACGTGAAATTAAGCTCGCTGATTGTCAAGTCGCTTGTCGGGCTTGTGCGCTCCTTATCTTTGAAATAGGCAAAATGCAAATCAGGCGAAGCGGGAGTTTGCCATTTGTTGAGGAAGACAATTTTTTGTGTGAAGCCACGGAAAACATCAGTCTCGAACCAGCCGCGAAGAAGACGTGTACTGATAAGCTTATCAGTTCCGCCAAATGAAGAGGCAAAGGAGCTGAAACTACTCTTGCTGTAGAATTCATCCTTAGCGCCCAATCTCTCCACATCATCACGATACTGAAGGCCGAGCTTTGTCCAGCTTTTTCGCGACAAAAACCTTTCAATATTTGCTTCATATTTCAGTTTCTCATCATCTGTGCCGTAAGCCAGATAGCCGCTTGCAACCCACTTTTGGCTAAAGCCCGGATTAGTCCTGAAGCCTAATCTGAATCGATGTCCCTCAACCTTATTATGATTATATAAGAGCAACCATGGGCCTAATTCAAAATCTCCAAAGTTGTAGTAAGCCTTAATCGACATATTAACCAGGGATGATAAGAACTTTACCGATCCAATCTCCTGCAATTCCTCAATCCCCTTGAGTGTTGCCAGATCATGGCTGTCCAACTGTCTTGGTCGCAACTTCTCCCATTCCTTTTCGTCCTTTTCGCCGGCTCCTTCAGAAACTTCAAGCTCCCTGTCGTAAAAACCTAGCGGATAGTCCTTGCTGTCAAAATTGCTATATTCGACATAAGAGCTCACAAAGATATTTACCGCATCGGCCATAAACCGCGATTTCACAGGCATCCAGGCACCGTCTCCCACAGCTTCCAAATCCTGCATTATACGGATACGGTCAACAAAATTAAAATTAACATTAGCGCCCACCTCCAGCATAAGCCGCTTCAAGGCAAAGCCGGAAGCTGTAATCCAAATAGTTCCGTTAAAAGCCAAATCTTCGCTGCGGCGCGGAATCACTCGCAGCTCATAGCAGTAATTATCGTCAATATAAAGTGAATCGTTCAGATAATACTTGTAGAAAAACAAGCCGGAGCTCGAAAGTGGCGACACAAAATTTCGCTCAAGCAGCCGTATATTATTCTCATAAAAATTGAATTTGCTGCTTTTCTGTATCAGCTGAGTCACAATCGCGGCATCTGCATCAATAAGACTGTTGGTATTGGATGCTTCAACAAGAACTTTCTCACGCTCCGGGGAGCGCAAATAATAATTGCGGGAGCTTGTCTCACTCATATAGACAGGCAAAGCGGCATCCGAGCCTTCCTCTGGCAAAATGGCATGCAGGGCAAAGACTCCGCTGCCCCCGGCTTTTTCAGAAGGGCCCTCCTTGCGCAGTTGGCGCAGATAGACACTCGTCTTAGTATAGGTATCGACGGAGTATTGCTCTAACTTGTCAATATTATTGGCTGCACTGTTTGCCCACACTTTCCGCATTATAATATGCGCGGGATTTTCCCCGGGTGTGATAATGACTTCCGACAAGGAAAGCGAAGAAGGATAAAGACTATAATTTAAAATTTGCTCAGACCCTCTTTGCACGGCTTTGCTGCTCTGCTCGTAACCGAGCAGAGAAACCGTCAAGGAGTCGCCGATTTGGTCGGAAACAATAGCAAAATTACCCTCAAAATCCGTGGTGGTGCCAAGCTGAGTCCCCTTAAAGAAGACATTAGCATAAGCAAGCGGCTCAAAGGTTGAGACATCAACTACTTTTCCTTTGATACTAGTAGTTTGCGCCACAGAGCAAAGTCCGGGCAGGAGGATAAATACTAAAAGTATCCTAACTGGCAATTTAGGCTTTGTGTTAATAGCAAACATAGCTTCTCCATATTTCAGCGGGTTTGCTACAACAAAAAGCAATCCGTTTTAAGCTAATCAATAACTAATTCAGCAGAGCGTTTCCCGAATTTGTTGCAATCTGCCACCACATTAATCACATCACCGCCCTTCAGCCCGGCAATTTGATAAGTAAAGGAAAACGTTTCGCTATCACTCTGTTTTTCATACTTAATCAATTCCTTTTCCTCACCATTAAGCGAAATAATTACATCCTTAATGTAGTGACTCTTAACATCCTTTACAGGGTGAACAACTGAAATGTTAAGCTCGCCCTTATCTGCATCATAGCTAAGCTCAACACTCTTAGGAGGATGCGCGTAGGCGCTAAGGCCTGACAATATAAAAACAAGACATAAAAGAAATGATTTCATAGCTTCAAATTTTAGTTTTAATTGTACTTTGTTTGCCAATCCTTGAATGCAGATGCTTGAATCTGCTTAAGAATATTATAGATACCGCCTCCCCAGTGATTTCTAAGGCCAAAGCCGACAGGCTTTCCGGTCATGCGTTC
This sequence comes from Marinilabiliaceae bacterium UBA5488, assembly GCA_002427105.1. GTDB lineage: Bacteria > Bacteroidota > Bacteroidia > Bacteroidales > Marinilabiliaceae > Geofilum. The sequence continues at coordinate 15,271 of DIPM01000027.1, forward strand.
TGTAAGTAATACTTCCTTAGTGCTAATATCAAAAAATGTAACATACAGAGAAGCCTCAACCCTGGCCTTGTCAAAACTCTCAACAATAAACACCAATCCTAAGCCGCTATCCTTTTCACCGGACTTGTATTGTGACACTGCCGAGGCAATTAGCTCTTCGGGGCTTTCAAACTTAAAAGGATTTATATCCATTAGATTTGAAGCATCAATATTAGCGTTAATCTCACCAACAGCGTCCAGGTAGTTTATTACAGGCTCCTTGACAAAAGTCTTGCCCATATCATACTTGGCAGGTTCCAAAACAATCAGGCTGTTCCATGCAGGCATCAAATTATCGCGAATATCTTCACCTGAACCTGAACCGCTGCCAAAAATTCCGATAAACCTGGCATTTGAAAAATCAAGCCCGTACCAAACAACTTCTCCCGGGGCAAAAACATCAGCAACGGTCTTTTGTGCAGATAAAGAAAGAGTAACAAAAAAACTAACAAGAACTAATAATGACTTTTTCATGCAAAATATTTTTAAGGTTAGAATAATCACAGCGACAAATTTAAGGCATATATCAGGACAAAAGCAAGTAGTTGAACACAGTTGTCCGGTAAAAACAATTAGATTCCTCGCAAAGCTCGGAATGACATCCCAATTGGGGGTTTAAAGGTTGGAGGGTGTTGAATTAACAGGAGTGCTTATTGGCAGCTTGTATTCTATGGCTGAATAATTTCAGGTTCTAAAAACGGCGCTTCATTTGCTATATTTGATTTTATTTGTAGTTTTGTCGCTCATATTTGGAGGTTTATTGTTAACCCAAAACTAAGCGAGTGAAGAGAGTTGTTATTTCCGGAATAGGAATCTACTCGACAATCGGTACCGACATAGAGACAGTTACAAAATCACTTTACGCTGGCAAGTCGGGTATTGGTATTGATGCAGGAAGAAAAGACTATGGCTTTCGGTCTTCCCTGAGTGGTATTATTGAGCGCCCAAATCTAAAAGGGCTATTGTCTCGTCGGGAAAGGGTTGGTTTACCTGAACAGGGTGAATATGCCTATGTGGCTACTATGGAGGCACTCAAAAACGGGTCACTTGATATGGACTATCTTGCCTCCAATGAAGTAGGCATCCTTTATGGCAATGACAGCTCGTCAATTCCGGTAATTGAGGCCATTGATATAATGCGCGAGAAGCATGACACTTCGCTTATAGGCTCCGGATCTATTTTTCAGTCGATGAACTCCACAATAAGCATGAATCTTTCAGTAATATTTAAGCTGAAAGGTATCAACCTAACTATCAGTGGGGCATGTGCCAGTAGCTCTCACGCTATTGGGCTGGCTTATATACTTATTTCCGGCGGATTTCAGGATATGATTATTTGTGGTGGCGGCCAGGAGATAAATGCCGAGTCGATGGGAAGCTTCGACGGGCTGGCTGCTTTTTCGACTTATGAGAATGAGCCACACACGGCTTCGCGTCCTTTTGACAGGACGCGAAATGGATTGGTTCCTTCGGGAGGTGCTGCAACCCTGATTGTTGAAAGTCTGGATTCTGCATTGAAGCGTGGGGCCAATATTTTGGGAGAGATCAAGGGTTATGGATTTTCATCCAATGGCTCTCATTTGTCTGTTCCTAATGTTGAGGGACCCAAGGTTTCCCTCTTAAGGGCATTAAAAACTGCGGGCATGAAGCCTTCGAAAATTGATTACATAAATGCTCATGCTACATCGACTCCACTTGGCGATTTAAATGAGGGCAAAGCCTTGCTTGAAGTCTTTGGCGACTGTAATACACCGGTTAGCTCAACCAAGTCGATGACCGGTCACGAAATGTGGATGGGCGGAGCAAGTGAAGTAATCTACTCCTTGCTGATGATGCAACACTCTTTTATAGCGCCCAATATCAACTTCAACTCACCCGACGATGAGTTGAGAACACTTAATGTAATAGCGGAGACAAGAGAACAGGAATTAGATACCATTCTTTCCAACTCTTTTGGTTTTGGCGGGACCAATTCCACGCTGATAATTTCTAAATACAGAAAATAATTTTTAGGATATGCAAAGAGAGAAGATAGTTACAATTATTAATCAGTTTTTGACTGAGGAATTTGAAATAGATGAGAGTGCGTTGGTACCTGAGGCTTTACTAATTCAGGATCTGGGGATTGAGAGTCTTGATTTTGTTGATATTGTAGTTATTATAGAGCAGGAGTTTGGCTTTAAAGTGACCCGTGAAGAGATGGTTAACGTAAAGACGCTGGATGATATGTACAACTATATCGCAGAGCGCGCTTAACACAAATTCTAAGTTATGGCAAAATGGTCCGGAAAAACGAGGGGTGGCACATTTGGCTATAAGTTCTTCATATTGCTGATAGAAAATTCTAACCAAAAGGTCACATACTTTTTTTTGCGGATAGTGGCCTTTTATTTTTTTCTCTTTGTCCGTAATAAGAATATTAAGTTCTATTTTCGTGATATACATAAGTTGAAAGGTTTAGCCTTTCAAAAGGCTTTGTATCGCAATTACCTGATGCTGGGGGAAGTTCTTGTTGATAAGATTGCGTTTTTGGTGAAGCCGCGGGTTCATTTCACCTTCGATTATGAGGGAGAAGAGTATTTGCACGAGATGGCTGCCGGCGGGAAGGGTGGAATGTTGATAGGCGCTCACATGGGCAATTGGGAGCTTGCCGGTAATCTGCTTGACAGGATAGACAGCAAAGTTAATGTCTTGATGCTTGATGCAGAACATCAGAGTATTAAGGCGCTTCTCGAGAGCCATAAGGTGCTTAGTAAATTTGAGGTAATCCTGATTAGGGACGACTTTTCTCACCTGATAAAGATCAGGGAGGCACTAGAGCGCAATGAGTTTGTAGTGATGCACGGCGACCGTTATGTTGATGGAAATGGAGTGATTGAGCTTGATTTCATGGCTGCGAAGGCTAAATTTCCGGTAGGACCCTTGTATATGGCGTCGAAATTTGCTGTTCCTGTATCCTTTGTCTATACCCTAAAAGACCGGGCGACTCATTATCATTTTTACGCCACAAAGCCGGAGATTTTTCCATATCCTGCCAGTCTCAAAAGAAGGCGTGAGGATATCAGGGTTATGGTAGAGAAATATGTTTCAAATTTAGAGTTTATGGTGAAAAGATACCCAACTCAGTGGTTTAACTACTTTCCGTTTTGGGAAGATGAATCAACAGCATCTTAATAATTGAAGTTTTAATCCTTGAAAAAGATAATAGCCTAATTTGACAAATAATTACACCACATGGGAATAACTTACGGTAGGGATGAAAAGAGCGCATTACAGGCAAAGTATGATGCCCAGAAGATCGCTTTTGGTCCGATTATGTTTCAGGCCGCGCGGGCACTGCGCGATTTGGGTATTTTGGAGCTTGTAAAGAGCCGTCGTAAGGACGGGATAACTAAGGAAGAGATTGCAAAAGAGCTTGGCTTATCGGTTTATGGTGTGAAGGTTTTGCTTGAAGCCGGATTAAGTCTTGAGTTAGTTAGAGTAGTTGAGGATAACTATCAGCTTACCAAGACAGGCTGGTATATATTAAGCGATGAGTTGACCCGCGTGAATATGGATTTCACTCACGATGTCAACTATTTAGGGATGTTTTCTCTCAGCGAATCAATCAAAACAGGAAAGCCAACGGGGCTAAAAGTTTTTGGTGACTGGGACACTGTTTACGAGGGGCTATCTCAGCTTCCCGAACAAGTTCAGAAAAGCTGGTTTGGCTTTGACCATTTCTATTCCGATTATGCTTTTCCCGAGATACTTCCTAAAGTGCTAAGCAGCAGTGTAAGAAAGGTTCTTGATGTGGGTGGAAATACCGGGAAGTTTGCTATGATATGTTCTTCCTACCGCTCGGATATCGAGGTTTGCATTTTGGATCATCCCGGGCAGTTGGCCAAGGCTTATGAGAACGCTAAGAACGCCGGTCTTGAGAAACAAATTTCGGGAGTAGGTCTTAATCTTTTAGATCACTCAGTTCCTTTTCCCAAAGGAGCAGATGTTATCTGGATGAGTCAGTTTTTGGACTGTTTCTCGCAGGGGGATGTACTTCAGCTTCTTTTGCGTGCCAAAGAGGCTCTTGAAGGTGATGCTTCTCTGTTTATTATGGAGACTTATTGGGATAAGCAGAAATTTGAAGCTTCAACTTACAGTCTTCATGCAACCTCATTGTATTTTACCAATATAGCCAACGGTTGCAGTCAGATGTATCATTCAGAGGATATGCTGAATCTGATTGAGAAGGCCGGACTTTATGTTGATGAATCGTTTGAAGATGTGGGAGTTAGCCATACTCTTTTTAAGTGTAAAGTAAAAAAGTAGAGCAAAAGCGACAATATGGATATGGATGTTTCCGGAATTGATATCAGAGAGCTAATACCTCAGCGTGAGCCGATGGTTATGGTTGGTGCGCTTAAGAGTGTTAAGGAGAACTCGCTAACAAGCTCCCTTATTATTTCTGAGGATAATATTTTTTCGCAGGACGGCTATTTCCGGGAGGAGGGATTGATAGAAAATATTGCGCAGACAGCCGCTGCCATGAGTGGATATGCTTCGCTTAAAGGCGGGTCGAAGGTAAAAAAAGGTTATATTGGAAGCATCAGGAAGCTCTTAGTTTACCAGCTTCCCCGCGTAGGGAGCAGTATAGAAACTACTGTGGAGCTGCAGGGAAATGTTATGAATATAGATATTGTATATGGAGCTGTCAGGCTTGGAGACAGGGTGATAGCCGAATGTGAAATGAGAATTTTTGTGGAGGAATAAAAACGTGGACGAAATTCGCCTGATAAATAGCTGCAAAGTAAAAGTGCGATTCAGCGAAGTTGACAGCATGGCTGTTGTATGGCACGGAAATTACGTTAAGTATCTTGAAGATGGCCGTGAAGCTTTCGGGTTGCAGTTTGGCGTCGGTTATAACGAGATTTTTGCCAATGGTTATATGACTCCGGTCGTTAAGATGGAGTTGAATTACACGCGTTCGGTAAAGTATGGCGAGGATTTGATCGTTGAGACGACTTTTGTAAATAGCGAGTCGGCTAAAATAATATTTGATTACAGAATACTAAGAGCTTTAAACAATGAGGTGGTACTAAAAGCGCGGACAGTGCAGGTGTTTATTGATATGCAAGGGATAATGGAGCTGTCAAAGCCCGCTTTCTACACTGAATGGAAAAAGAAGAACGGTTTGATTTAGATATAAAGTTGTTGGGATGTCAGTTTATATAGAGTCAGGAAATATTATATCACCTTTGGGTTTTTCTACAGAAGAGAATTATGCTAATATTCTTTCAGGGCGGTCGGGTCTGCGCTTGCATACCGACAGTCGCTTATCTGATGTCCCGCTTCAATTAGCCCTGATTGATGATGCCCTGCTTGAAAGCACTTTTGCCGCTGTTGTAGGTGATGGATCCGGGTTTACGCGTTTCGAGAAGTTTTGCCTTCTTACTGTCACATGCCTGCTTAAAAACAGCAGCATTGATATATCCTCGCCTGATACCGTCATTATTTTATCAACAACTAAGGGAAATATTGAGCTTCTGGAAAGCTATGATTCGCGACGACTTCATTTGTGGCATTCAGCTGCATTAATAGCAAAGCATTTCTCTGCCTATAACAAACCCTTGATTATTTCAAATGCTTGTGTGTCGGGAGTTGCAGCCCTGGTGGTTGCCAGACGCCTTATTGAGTCGGGCAAGTACAATAATGCTGTGGTAGTAGGTGCCGATATAATTTCTCGTTTCATAGTGTCAGGTTTTCAATCGTTTATGTCGCTAAGTCCTGAGCCTTGCAAGCCTTTTGATGCAAAGCGGGTTGGTCTTAATCTTGGCGAAGCTGCTGTGTCGGCAGTTTTGACCCGCACTAAGCTTGGCGGCGCAGAGCAGCAAATAGAGGTAGTAAGGGGCGCAATGCACAACGATGCCAATCATATTTCAGGTCCATCACGTACGGGCGAGGGCTTATTTCATGCCATTAAGGATGCCTTAGCCGGTGATAAGGTGGATTTTATTTCAGCTCATGGCACTGCCACGGCCTACAACGATAATATGGAGGCCGTTGCTATTAGCCGTGCCGGTTTAAATAAAGTTCCGGTAAACAGTGTCAAGGGATTTTTTGGTCACACCTTGGGAGCTGCCGGTTTGCTTGAAGCAATAATAGCCCTTGAGGCAATGAAAGACAATAGGCTGATAGGCACTCGCGGATATTCTGAGCACGGGGTCAGTGAGGCTATTAATGTAATTAAAGATACGGGCCGCCATGAAGTTAATTCGCTTCTAAAGCTTGCCTCCGGATTTGGAGGAAGCAACGCAGCCGTTTTATTGAGAAAAACCAGGTAAGTTGAAAACTATCAAACATATCAGAATAGAGCAAAGCTCGGTTTTTGCGGATGGAGATGAGCTCTTCTCCTTAGCGGGCGAAGAATACGCGGTATTTGCTAGAGCAGTTTATAAATCTTTGGAGATTGACTATCCAAAGTTTTATAAGATGTCGAATATGTGTAAGCTTGGATTTTTGGCCTCTGAGTATTTGCTTAAGGATATGAATATTAAGGAGAAGTTTGTTGACAGGTCGCGTGTGGCCATTGTTCTTGCATGCAAAGCTTCATCCTTGCAGGCAGATATAGAATACAGCAAAACTATGGGCGAAATTCCCAGTCCTGCACTTTTTGTTTATACCTTAGCCAACATTGTTACCGGAGAGATTGCTATTCGCCATGGGATAAAGGGAGAGGAGTTGATGCTTGTTCAGCAGGAATATGATAAGGAGCAGCTCAGTGATTATGTAAGTACATTGATAGATGAAGGCAATACTGATTTTTGTATTACGGGAATGGTTGACTACGATGAGAATCACCGTTATTTTGCCGATGTTTGTTTATTAGGTCGTTAAGATAAATTGAAAAATAAAGATATGAGTATAGACTTACGTGAGAAATTAAAGGGCGAGTTGATTGAGCAGCTTAATCTTGAGGATATTAGTCCCGCAGATATTGATTCGTCGGCAGCTCTTTTTGGTGATGGACTGGGTCTTGATTCGATAGATGCCCTTGAGATTATTGTCCTCCTGGAGAAGGAATACGGGATTAAGATTTCCGACCCTTCAGCCGGAAAGGAGGCCATGGCATCGATTGATTCGCTGGCCGCGTTTATCGAGAAAAACAGGAAGTAGTTATAGTCATCACTGCTGTACTAAGAGTATTATTGCAGCGCTCAATAAGCCGTGTTATGGACAACAAAATTCTGGTTACGGGAATTGGAGTTATTTCTGCCATAGGTAATTCTGTGTCGGAAAATCTTAGCTCTCTGCGTAGCGCTAAGAGTGGAATCGGCCCTATTCGTTATCTGGAGACTGTCCATAAGAATGATTTTATGGTTGGCGAGCTGCAACTTAGCAATGATGACCTGTGTGATCTTCTGGAAATAGCCGCTAAGGATAAGATAAAGCACAGCCGTACCTCGCTTATGACGCTGGCAGCTGCCGGCGAGGCTCTCCTGGATTGCGGCTTGGCCAAAGGTGAGTTTGAGGGCCGGCGAGTGGGTTTTATTTCGGCCACTACAGTTGGGGGCATGGATAAGAGTGAGAATCACTATCATAGCCGTGATCTTGCATCCGGCTTTGTCCGGACTCATTCCACGGGCGATTCGGGCGAGAGGGTTGCCGAATATTTAGGTGTTGACTCTTATCATACGACACTGTCAACGGCCTGCTCTTCTGCCGCAAATGCTATTATGCATGGCGCCCGTCTGATTAATCACGGGAAGTTGGACATGGTGCTTGTTGGCGGCGTTGACCCCCTTTCACGCTTTACCTTGAATGGTTTTAACTCACTGATGATCTTAGACAGGGAGTGGTGCAGTCCCTTTGATGAAAACCGCCGTGGACTAAACCTTGGAGAAGGGGCAGGCTTTGTGATGCTTGAATCTGCTTCTTCGGCAGAGAGGCGCGGGGCACAGGTATATTGTCGCCTGGCGGGATATGCAAATGCTAATGACGCATATCATCAGACAGCATCTTCGCCCGATGGTGACGGAGCCGTGAGGTCGATGGAGAAGGCTCTTATTATGAGTGGTTTAAAGCCCTCCGAGATAGACTATATTAATGTGCATGGAACCGGGACAAGCAATAACGACCTCTCAGAGGGCGTGGCTTTGAAGAGGTTTTTTGGCGATCAGCTGCCTCCTTTCAGCTCAACTAAGTCGTTCACCGGTCATACACTTGGAGCTTCGGCCGGCATAGAGGCTGTTTTCTCTATACTGGCAATAAAGCAGGGGCTTATTTATCCGAACCTTAATTTTCGTAAAGCGATACAAGAGCTTGGCATATCTCCCGCAGAGAAGCTGATAAGTGATAGGACTGTTAATAATGTGCTTTCCAATTCCTTTGGATTTGGAGGAAATAATTCCACCCTTATTTTTTCAAAATAGGCTATGGATATCTATATACTTTCTTCAGAAGCGATATCTTGTCAGGATACCTTCGACAAAAATGAGCTCTTTGTTAGCGAGCCAGAGCTTCCATCAGGTCGCTTTCAGAAGTCGCTCTCGCCTGATTTTAAGCAATATATTGATGCCCGCCTCATCCGCCGCATGAGTGGAGTGTTGCGAATGGGAGTTGCCGCTGCCGCCTCGTGCCTGCGTCGTGCAGGGCTTGAAAAGCCCGACTCTATCATTGTTGGCACCGGTTTAGGCTGTATGGATGATACGGTAAAATTTCTCAATCTTATGTATGAGAATAAGGAGCAGATGCTAAATCCGACCCCTTTTATTCAGTCAACTCATAATACGATAGCCGGTCAGATAGCTCTTATGATGGGCTGCAAGGGGCATAACCTTAGCTATTCGCAGAAGAGCCTTTCGTTTGCGGCGGGCTTGCTTGATGCTATGATGGTGTTGCGTGATGGTGAAGCACAGAATATTTTGGTGGGAGGCATAGATGAGCTTCATGATGCAGTAAATGAGTTGATGGAGCTAAGCGGCTGCGTCAATCCAAAGGATACAACGTTTTACTCGGAAGGAGCAGCATTTTTTCTTTTAAGTACTGAGCGTGGAGCTTCGTCAAGCCGTTTGCTTGATATTAAGATTTTTCATAAAGTATCTGATGAAGCAGCCTTGAAGAATGAGCTTTCGTCGTTTTTGAAGGGCAATAATCTTTCCCTTGAGGATATAGATTTACTTGTGTCGGGCGAGAATGGCAGTAGTGCCTATGACGGATATTATGACTTGTTAAAGGATGAGCTTCGTGAAAGCAGCGTAGTAAGGTACAAACATCTGACAGGTGAACACCAGAGTGCAACGGCCTTCGGTCTTTTTCTGGCAGCAAGGATGATTGAATCACAAAGGGCTGATACATTCACTTTATTGAGACTGGGCAGAAATAAAGATATTGGCAAGGTCTTAATCTTTAATTATTCAAAAAATGCTGACTTCTCATTCATCCTTTTGCAGAAGGTTTAGGAATATCGCTTTGCTTCTTGTGTCTTTGTTGCTTTTGGCGGGCATATTGCAAGGCAGCCTTAAGACGATACTGCTGTTCGGCTGGCTGCTAATTGTCCTAAGTTTTTTAGTATGGGCTTCGGCAAGTATAGCTTCGGGAGTTTATGTGGATGCCTTAATCTGCAACAGGAAAAAAAAGAACATGATAGCCCTTAGCTTTGATGACGGTCCTAATGAGGCAACGCCTCAGATTCTTGATATGCTCCAAGAGCATCAGGCGAAGGCTTCTTTCTTTATTATCGGGAAGAAGATAGCCACGAACAAAGAAGTAGTGCTAAGGATGATAGCTGAAGGGCATACTGTTGGGCATCATTCATGGAGCCATTCTCCGGGATTTCCTTTAAAAAGCTCAAAAGAGATAAGGAAGGAAATAGTTTGCGCCCAAAATACTCTGGAGGTTTTGAGCGGACAGAAGCATAGCTGGTTCAGGCCTCCTTACGGAGTTACAAATCCTATGATAGCTAAGGCTTTGAAAGGCTTAGGATTAAAGGTCGCGGGATGGAGCATTCGTTCGCTTGATACAAAGGATGAAGCGGCGGAAGTGGTTTACAAACGTGTTGTAAGCAGAATTAAGGGAGGAGATATTGTATTGCTTCATGACACATCTGCCAATATTTTGCCTCTTTTGGAGCGTTTATTGATTAGCATTGCAGAGCGTAAGATGGATTGTGTTAGCATAGATAGCCTGGTTGAAAAATAATTGAAAAAATATGAGGAATATATTAATAGTGTTCGCGTTTATGGCTCTGCCTTTGCCGGCACAGCAGAAAGGTTTTACTCCGGTTGCCGATTATCCTGCCTTGGAGCAGGAGATTAATAACAACTCTTTGAAAATAAAATCAATAAGTAGCGACTTTGTTCAGGAGAAGAAGATGGAGTATCTTGATGAGGTGATTGTTAGCAAGGGAAACTTTTGGTATAAGCATGAGAGCAAATTAAGGTGGCAATACAACGAGCCTTATGAATACATTATCGCTATAAATAATGGCAAGTTTCTGTTAAAGGACAAAGGGAATGTTAAGGTTTATGACGTAGCAAGCAATCCTGCCTTTAAGGAGATGAACGACCTTATATTGAGAATTGCACGCGGCACCCTTGCCGGCGACAAGCGTTTTAAAATAGAGGCTTTTGAAGATAAGGACAGCTATCTGTTGAAGCTTACTCCGGTGGATGATAATTTAAAGAAGTTTATTCACACCACGGAAGTTTTTCTCTCCAAGTCCGACCTTGCCGCCGATAGGGTTGTTATGCATGAGTCGGGAAGCGATTATACAGTTATTCAATTTATCAACAGAAAGATAAACAATGAGATTGCTGATACTGTTTTTGATATCAGGTAGCTTGTTTCTGAGAACTGCCGCAGCCGCTGAGCCGGACTTAGTTGCCGGCCGGGCGGATAGCCGAAGCATAATTGGCGTGGAATATAATTCCTTGCTTTACAGGTCGATGATAAAATTCAGAAACTATGAGTTTAGCGGTCTGGTTTTGGTAAAAAATCTCGTCTCAGACTCAGCTGTTCACATTGTTTTTATGTCGGAATTTGGCCCGACGATGCTTGATATAAAGTATAAGAACGATGAGTTTGAGCTGATTTCAGCAAAAGAGTTTTTCAACAATGAAAAACTGCTGGGCTTGGTTTACAGTAATTTTAGGATGTTCCTGCAAGACCTTGATTATGTGGCTAAGATAAAAGACAAGACAGGCCTCAACAAAGAAACGCGAAAGATGAAGTACAGGCATTTGTCAGATACTTTTATATATCTTTACGAAGGCAACTTTGAAGTGGGAAAGGTTATATTCAGGACTAATGCTCTTAATGTTGTGAAATTGGATATTGAAAGAAACGCGGAGGTGGTTCCTACAAAGTTGATATACAGTTACAGGGGCGTTCCTCTTGATGTGAGTATGGAATTGGTAAAATATAAGCCATAATGCCGGTTATAGAATTATTTGACTATACGATTGATAGTTTATCAGAGGGTGAGATAGGGGTCAGCTTGCGGTTTAATAAGATGCATCCTGTTTACGCCGGCCATTTTCCGGGCACTCCGGTAACGCCGGGGGTTTGTCAGCTTATGGCAGTAAAGGCAGTTGTCAGTGATGCTTTAGGTCAAGCGCTTCAGCTGAGTTTGGCACCTGAGATAAAGTTTCTTTCTATGCACAATCCTTTTGAGAGCGAGAGTCTTACTCTTGCTATTAAATATGGTATTGGCGAAGATCAAGTGATAAGTGTTAATGCGCTTATTTCTGATAAGCAGCGTAAAATATTGAAGCTTAATGGAGAGTATAGAGCAGTATAGCAAATGTAAATCCTTGTTTAAGGAGAAGAGCTGTTGCGTAATTATTCCCAGCTACAATAATTCCCGGTTTTTGGACGGAGTATTGTCAGATGTCCTCAAATATTGCGAGGATGTGATACTGGTAAATGACGGCAGCACTGATAATACACTTGAGGTTCTGGCACCCTATAAGCAAATTGATTTATTAAGCTATCCAAAAAACAGGGGGAAGGGTCATGCCTTAAAGACAGGATTCAGGCATGCTTATAACAAGGGATTCAAATATGCAATTACTATAGATTCTGATGGTCAGCATTATGCCAGGGACTTAGTGAATTTTTTGGAACTGATAGATGATAATCCTAATGCTATAATCATCGGAGCCCGTGATTTGAATCAGGAAAATATGAGCGGTAAAAGTAATTTTGCCAATAAATTTTCCAACTTTTGGTTTAAAGTCGAGACCGGTCTTACGATGCCCGACACCCAGTCGGGCTATCGTCTATATCCGCTGGTTCCGCTAAACGATATACGTTTTTTTACCGGGAAGTATGAGTTTGAGATAGAAGTTTTAGTGAGAGGGGTCTGGAAAGGGGTAGATGTAATCACCGCGCTTATTGATGTTTATTATCCGCCAAGAGAAGAGCGGGTAACTCATTTCAGGCCTTTTAAGGATTTTTTTCGGATCAGTTTGCTTAACACTGTTCTGGTTTTGATGGCTTTTTTGTGGTATCATCCCCGCCGAATCTACCGGGAGTACAGCAAAAAGTCCCTTAAGCAGATTTATCGTGAAGCCGCAGCATCGGCGGCAGCCATTCCAAATGCAAAGATTGCCGCCTCGATAGCATTCGGCGTTTTTATGGGCATCTTTCCCGTGTGGGGCTATCAACTTCTGCTGGGTTTTATTATAGCTCACCTTCTGTCGCTCAACAAGGCCATCTTCTTTATTGCCGCCAATATAAGTCTTCCGCCGATGATTCCTGTAATTGTCTATTTAAGCTATGTCCTTGGCGGATATATGCTTGGTTCAGGCTCATGGGCAGTTGATTTTGAGTTGTCATTAGAAGGGATTAAGGATAACCTGGTGCAATATCTTATAGGAGCCGTCGGTCTTTCGTGTATAGCATCTTTAGTATTTGGTTCTTTGTCATATTTGTTATTGAGTGTTTTTAAAAGGGGATAGATGAATAATATTTTTGTACGCTTACACCGTTTTTTGCTTCGTCATATATTGAGTGTAACGATTATGACGGTACTTTTTATTTTAATATCCCTCTTTTTGCTGTCTCGTATTTCTTTTACTGAGGATGCGAATTCATTAATTCCACGCGACCGTAGAATTAGCGCGATAGCCGAAGTCTTTAGCAGCTCAGAATTTGCCGAGCGCATAATAGTAACCTTTTCTATGGCTGACAGCTCGGTGACTGATGAGGGCAAATTGCTTGAAGCTGCAAAGATATTTTACAACTCAATAAGTGCCGATAGCGGCCTTATAGCCGGTATTGATTTTGAAGTGGATCAGTCGCATATTTTAGGTGTTTACGATTTTGTTTTCGACAATCTTCCTCTCTATATGGATGATTCGGATTATGAGCGATTAGATACCATATTAAGTTACGAGTCGATTCACTCGCAAATAGAAGGCGGCTATCGCAGCCTTATTTCGCCTGCCGGTTTTGCTACCCGTAAGTTCTTCTTCAATGACCCTCTTAATATCGCGTCTATCGCGCTTAGTAAGCTTTCCTCCTTCAATATTGATGAGAATTTTGAAGTTTACAATGGCTATATCTACACCGGTGAGCATAAACATCTGCTTATGTTTATCGACCCTTATTATCCCGCAGCCAATACTGCCAAGAATGCCCTTCTGGTTGACAGGCTTAATGATGCGGCAGAGGAGCTTGGTCAACAGATGGCGGATGTTAAGGTTGAAAGCTACGGAGGTACAATGGTTGCTGTTGAGAATTCGCTACAGGTAAAGCGGGATATTATTCTTACTGTAGCCATTTCGATATTGTTTTTAAGCTTACTGTTTTGGTTTTATTTCCGGCGCATCAGGATTATTTTGTACCTGTTTTTCCCTGCCTTTATGGGGGCCTTGCTATCACTGATTCTCGTTAATCTGATAATGGGGGAGGTTTCTGTTATAGCCCTTGGAATTGGGGCAATCCTCCTGTGCATCACGATAGACTATTCCCTTCACGTCTTTACGCATACAAAGGAGACTAATTCGGTATCCGAGGCCTTACAAAAGGTCTCTTTCCCCGTTTTGCTTAGTGCCCTAACCACCGCTGCTGCGCTGTTATGTGTCTATGTTATCAAGTCGGATGCCTTGAAGCAGCTGAGCCTTTTTGCTACTTTCGGAATTATAGTATCTTGCCTGACAGCTCTTTGCTTATTGCCTTTATTGGCGCGCAGTATTAAGAACCAACGAGCCAACAGCACTTCGCTTATGTTCTCGCGCTTGGTTGAGCCCGAGCTCCATAAGAAGAATTACCTTGTTTGGGGCGTTCTGCTTTTAACCCTTGTGTTTTCTTTGTCAGTCAATAAGCTGAGTTTTAACGGCGATATCGCAACTCTAAATTATCAGTCTAAGGAACTCACCGAGGCGCAGAATAATTTGATGGAAATCAGCGCACAGGCAAATAGTGCGGTGTTTGTATTTAATCATGGTAAGACCTTAGCTGAAGCCCTGGAACAGAGCGATAAGAATTTCGATTTCTTAATTGGTCTGACCGAAAAGGGCTTTGCCAAAAGCGCAGTATCGGTTTCGGGAGTTCTGCCCGGCAAAATTTTGCAGCAAGAGCGAATAGACAGATGGAACAGCTTTTGGAGCGAAGAAAAAAAGGGGGCAGTGAAAGCGTCTATGATTAAAGCCGGTCGAAGCTTCAAAATTAAGGAGGAAGCTTTTGGCAATTTCTACAAGCTTTTGAGTCGTGATTTTAGCGTTGAGGAACCGGAACATTTTAAGCCGGTAATAGATGCGTTCCTGAATAATTTCATTAATGAGACAGGTGGTGAATATTATGTTGCTTCTGTTCTTAAGGCAGAAGCCGGCAGCAAGCCTCAGCTAATAGATGCACTAACGGCCAATGATGATTTAGTAATATTTGACCAGCAGTTGCTGATAAATAGATTGTTGGAAATCCTTAAGGAGGATTTCAACAAGCTTTCTCTATTATCTATGATAGTAGTATTCGCAATGTTGTTGCTCTTCTTTGGTCGTATTGAGCTGGCCATTGTAACTTTTCTCCCGATTTTGACCGGATGGTTATGGACCCTTGGCATCATGGGGCTTAGCGGTATTGAGTTTAATATCTTCAATATTATTATTTCCAGTCTGATTTTTGGACTGGGTCTGGATTACAGTATTCTGTTGGTTAGTGGGATGATAGATGACTACAAGTATGGCAACAGTCCGCTTTCGCGCTATAAGGTTTCTGTGCTTATGTCAGCTTTTACCACTCTGGGCGGATTTGGCGTGTTGGTTTTTGCCGGGCATCCTGCAATCAGGTCTATTGCTCTGGTCTCCATTATCGGTATCAGCTCGGTACTAATAATCTCCTTTATAATAACGCCGCGTCTTTTTTCGTGGTTGGTCTATAAAGGAGGCAAGAAGCGTCTGCAAGCCTTAACTCTGGCAGATGCTCTTTTGTCTGCATTGACCTTTAGTTTGTTTGTCCTGTTTGCTTTTATCCTGACGCTGATTGTGCCATTTCTGGCCCTTGCCCCTGTTCGGAAGAAGCACAAGAAAGCAGCCATGACCTTTCTTATATCATTTTTTTCAAAGCTTATTGTTGCCCTAATTTTCCCTGTACGCAAGTCTTTTATTGATAAAGCAAAAGCTGATTTTTCGAAGCCCTCGGTTATTATCTCAAATCATCAGTCGCACCTGGATTTGGTGCTTTTGCTTATGCAGCATCCCAAAATCATTGTTTTCACCAATCGTTGGGTGTATAATAATATGTTTTACGGCCTGTTTATTCGTTTTGCCGATTATTTTCCTGCCTACAAAGGTGTTGATGAAGGTCTTGATAAGCTTCGTGAAAAGATTGCTGAAGGCTATTCTATTCTTATTTTCCCGGAAGGCAAACGTAGCCCCGACGGCTCAATAGGCCGTTTCCATCAAGGAGCCTTTGCTATCGCACACGCTCTTAATATCGACATCCAGCCCATTATGATTCACGGGGCCTATAATTCACTTCCAAAGTCAGAGTTTGTTCTTCGCCCGGGGCAAGTTAGTCTGAAGTTCTTTGACAGGATTAGTCCTAAAGGAAGAGAGACAGCTCATGGCATATCATTTCTGGCTCAGGCTAAGGAAGTAACCGCTTTTTACCGTGAAGAGTTTTCAAAACTTAGGTCTCAACTTGAAACGCCCGACTTTGTGAAGCGTGTTCTGATTCATCGCTATATCTATAAAGAGCCGGTGCTTGAGTGGTATATGAGGGTCAAGTTGCGTCTGGAAAAAGAATATCGCTTTTTCAATAATATAATACCAAGGAAGGCCCATGTGGTTGACGTAGGCTGTGGCTACGGGTTCTTGTCGGGTATGTTGGCACTTACCTCCCCTGAAAGGCAGCTAATAGGTGTCGATTATGACGAAGAGAAGATAGCACTTGCCCAAAACTCACACGGGCAGGGTGAGCAGATCAGTTTCAGAGTGATGGACATAGCCGCCGAAGCTCTTCCCGTGGGCGAGGTCTATATTTTTAGCGATGTTCTTCATTATCTTCCTGAAATCAAGCAAAAAGAGCTTTTGGAAGGATGCATGAAGAGCCTGCCCGACAATGGTATGATAATTATCAGGGATGCTGATACAGACTTAAAGCGTGGTACTTTTTTCACCAAGCTAAGCGAGTTTTTCTCAACCCGTTTGCTTGGCTTCAATAAGGTGGACTACGGCCTCACCTTTGTTCCCGGCAGTCTGGTCAAAGATCTTGCCTCGCGTAATAATCTGGACTGTAAGGTCTATGATAACGCGTATTTGGCGACCTCAAATATTACTTATGTTATAACAAGGCATCCTTGATATTATGGATAGAAAATTTGACATAGTGATTATTGGCAGCGGCTTTGGAGGACTGATGTGTGCTTCTGTTCTTGGTAAGCATGGTTTCAAAGTAGCCCTGCTTGAGATGGCTGAAAGTTATGGAGGAAACCTTCAGAATTTTGTGCGCGACGGTCTTGTTTTTAATACCGGCCTTCATTATATCGGAGCCTTGGAGGAGGGGCAAGTTCTCAATAAAATATTCAAGTATCTGGGCCTTATGGATAGGCTTGAGTTTGAAATGCTCGACCCGGAATGCTTTGACCGGATAATAATTGCGGATAGGACTTATTGTTGCGCCTCGGGCTTTGAAAATTATGCACAAAGACTGCTTTCTTACTTCCCTGAAGAGCAGGAAGCCATTAATAATTATATGTCCCTGATTAGAGATGTCTGGGCTAAAAATCCTTTTCTGAATTTTAGGGAGATTGACCCGAATTTCGATTATTCGATGTCTTTTTCCAACACAGGGCTGATGGATGCTATAAACAGTTTAACGACTAATGAGGAGCTTAAGGCGGTCTTGCTGTCAAACAACGGTCTCTATGCAGGCGTTCCCGGGCGTACTCCTTTTTATGTACATGCCTTGATAAACGGCCTGTTCATCCAGAGTGCCTTTAATGTTAAGGGTGGAAGCGCACGCCTTGCCGATGCCTTTGTAAGTATTATCAAGGAGCAGGGAGGAAGTGTTTTTACCGGCAAGAAAGTGCAGGCGATAACGAGCAAAGACTTGAAGGCTATATCTGCCCTAACTGCTGATGGTGACGAGTTTTTTGCTGAGGCTTTTTATTCGACCATACATCCTGCGGAAGCAATTAAGCTTTTTGATAAAGGAGTATTTCGGAAGCCTTTTGTACAGCGCATCGAAAAAATGGCGAACACGATTGGTTCCTTTGTTCTTTATGTGACCCTTCGTAAAGGAGTGTTTGAACATATAAAGTCTAATATTTATTACTCAAAGACTCAGGACGTGTGGGGCGCAGTTTATAAGCCGGAAGAATGGCCCAAGTCGGTAATGATGTACACCACTGAAGATAAAGGCCTCCCCGGCTTTGCCGAAAGTGCTACTATTATTACTTTTATGCACTATAGCGAGGTGGCGCAATGGGAGGATAAGCAGAAACGGAGGCAGGATGGCAGCTACGAGGCCTTTAAAGAAGAACGGTCGGCACGTCTTTTTGCTATGATAGAGGAGAGATTTAAAGGCTTTAAGGCTGCCTCAGTATCGTGGTTTTCGTCAACTCCGCTTACCTATTTCGACTATACCGGCTCGCCGGAAGGCTCGATGTACGGTCTGGCAAAGGATTATAAAAGTGGTTTCGGGAGTTATTTGCCGGTAACAACCAGGGTGTCTAACTTCTTTATTACGGGTCAGAGTGTGGGAGTGCATGGAGTTATGGGTGTTGCCATGAATTCTATTGTTGCTGCATCCAAGCTGCTGGATATTAACGAGCTGCTTAAAGAGATAGAGGGGAGTTAGTTATGAGTTATGAGTTTTAGCGGTTTAGCGGGAAGGATTTTTATAGTTTGAAGGTAAAAGGGAAAAATATATGCTCAGGTTTTTTAGGGTTTTATTACGGATAGCAATTATAGCAGCTTTGGTGCTGGCTATAGGAGTGCTGATTTTTAAGCTGGCTACAAGACTGGAGGAGCCAACTGTGGAGAATAGCTTTGACTCTGAAGGGCGGAAGAGGAGCATAGCGGAGGACTTTTATGTCTTTGAAGACAGTTGGTTAAAGAAGAACCGGGAAGGTCTTTGGGAGATGTACCTTTCGGGCGATGCCTTTGAAATGGGTTATAAGAACGGTCTTTTAACTGATAGTCTCAATGCCTTGCAAGAACTCTATTTTATTGAAACTATACGTGAAATTATACCTTCCGACCGCTACCTGAATTTCCTGAAGCACTTTCTGGCCTGGTATAATCGCAGCCTCGACCGCTATATCCCCGCGGAATACCGTGAGGAGATTTATGGAGTGTCGCGCTTCGCCTCGGATGATTTCAAAGTTATTGGCGATGGATATGCCAGAGCCCTCAACTATCATGCAGCCCACGATATTGGCCATGCCCTCCAAAATATGAACCTTGTTGCCTGCACTGCTTTTATGGTTAATGACAGCCTTTCGGAAGATGGCAGCATGATCATTGGCCGGAATATGGATTTCTCTATGGGCGATGATTTTGCTTCGAATAAAATCGTTGTTTTTCAGCGTCCTGACAAGGGTCATAATTTTGCTTATATAAGCTGGGCAGGAATGATTGGTGTTGTCTCCGGGATGAACGACCAGGGACTGGTTGTTACTTTAAATGCAGCAAAATCAGATATTCCATTGTCAGCTAAAACGCCCGTGTCTATACTTGCCAGACAGGTATTACAGTATGCTTCTAACATTGACGAGGCTTATGTCATAATTGAAGCGGCGGAGGTATTTGTGGCTGAGTCGTTTTTGATTGGCTCAGCTCATGATGGCAAAACTGTTGTTATTGAGAAGTCTATTGGACGATGCGCTGTTTACGACAGCAATTCAGACCAACTTATTCTGACAAATCATTATCAGAGTGAGGAGCTTGGAAGGCATAAACTTAACCTTGAGGCTATTGAGGATGGCTCATCGCCCTATCGCTTGCAGCGTACAAAGCAACTGATTGAGCGTCAGGCTAAGCATAACTATGAGTCTGTCGCGGCAATTCTGCGCGACAGGCGCGGCATGGACAATGCGGATATCGGCATGGGTAATGAGAAAGCTGTCAATCAGTTTATTGCGCATCATTCAGTTATTTTTAAGCCCGAAAAGGGAGAAATGTGGGTTTCTGCTAATCCCTATCAGTTAGGGAGTTATTTGTGTTATAATCTTAATGATATTTTTGCGGAGGACTTTGATTTTAGCGGAGTTGTTGATGATACAACTCAGACGATAGCTGCCGATCCCTTTCTCTTGTCGGATGATTACAGGGCTTTTGTGAGCTACAAAGAGTGGACTGCTCGTTTTAAGAAGCTTTTGTGGGACGAATCGCCTGAGGCTATTAAAGCTGAAGACCTTGAACTGTATGAGCGTTTGAATCCAGAATTCTTCTATAGCTATTTTATAATCGGGGAATGTTGGAGTTTAAAGGGGGACAGCGAAAGGGCACTAAGCTATTACGAAAAGGCCTTAGGCAAGGAAATAGCCCGGCTGAGCGAGCGCCGTATGATAGAAGGACGCATAGAAAGTCTTAAGGAGAAGGCTCGGTGAGTGAGGCTGCTAGTGTTAGACATTAACGATTATGAAAATATATTTTGCCATTAAGACTTTGATTTATGTGTAAAAGGTTTTTCCTGACTTTTATTGTTCTGATTCTGACGTTTGGCCCTAATGTCGCGGAAGGTCGTAATGAATCGTCACTTCTACCCAAGCCCAAAGGACAATACGCCATAGGCACTCAAAAATTTTTCCTGACGGATAGTACTCGCAAGGAGAGCTTTATAATCCGCAGGAAGTATCGTGAACTCTATATCAAGATGTGGTTTCCGGTTGAAGTGAGCGGAGAGTTGGAGTATGAATACTTCTTGGGTGATTATCCCACCGAGGTGGTTAGTGGCATTTTTAAAGCTGTGGGCCTCGACAAGGAGCTTGTCAACGAAATTAAATCAACAACTACCAATTCTGTTAAAGGCGGACTTGAACCGCTTGGCAAAGATTTGTTTCCTGTGGTTATTTTTAATCCCGGATTCTATTTCGGGATGGCCGATTTTTACACCAGTATGGCCGAGAATCTGGCAAGCCACGGCTTTATCGTTTGCAGTATCAACCACCCTTATGAGCAGCCTTATGTTGAGCAGAGCGGGAAAAATGCCAAAATGAAGAAGAAGAAAGCGCAGCTGGCATATCTTCAACTCTATCTTATGGAAAACTTCCGTAAGTTGGAACTTGAAACTGATGAGCAAATTGTTGCCGGCACCCGCCTTTACCTTAAGAAATTATCTCGTTTTGACAAAACTGTAAGAAGATGGACTGCCGACAATGAGGCATTTATCGACTATCTGCATTATGTTTGTAATAGTGATTCGGCAAGCGCTTTGTTTAGGCGTATGGATATCAACAATATAGGGCTTATGGGGCAGTCGATTGGCGGCGCTGTAGCCGGTCAGGTTTGCCTTGATAACCCGGATAGGATAGCTGCCGGGATAAACCTTGATTGTTTTCAGTTTGGTGATATGATTGATAAGCCGCTGGAAGTGCCTTTTATGCTGATGGAGACTGAGCACTACGAAATTTGGCGCATGGGAAATTCGGTAGTTTATCGCAATGTTGCAGATGATTTTTATAAGTTTACCATAAAGGGAGCTAAGCACTTTATTTATAGTGATGCTGCCATACTAGACCTGATTGAGCGGGAGGAGCAGATAAAGATGATAGGAGATGTTGATGGAGCTGAGGCAAATGCCCTGATTAATTCCTATATACTTGCCTTTTTCTCTAAGTATCTTCAGGGAAATACGGACGATACCCTTTTTGAAGCGGTTGACAATGAGCAATATAAGTTTTTAAAGATAAAATAATGCTTACAGAAGTTTCCAAACTAAGTAAAGAGGCAATCAGGGAATACCAGAACTCAAAACTTCCCGGAATTATGAACTATGTCATGAGCCATTCGGCTTTTTATAGGGACAGGTTTAAAGACATAGACACTTCAAAAATATTGAAGCTTGATGATTTGGTGCGGCTTCCGGTTACCACCAAGGAGGATTTACAACGCAGAAATATGGATTTCATCTGTGTGGACAAGGAGAAGGTTGTTGATTATCTGACGACCTCCGGAACCCTGGGCAGCCCCGTTACCTTTGTTGAGACCGAAAAGGATCTTCAACGGCTGGCCCTCAATGAGCATCTCTCATTTCTTTGTGCTAACACCGGCTCTAAGGATATTGTCCAACTGATGGTGACCCTCGACCGCAGATTTATGGCGGGTCTGGCCTATTTTCTGGGACTCAGACAGCTGGGTGCAGGTATTGTAAGGGTTGGGCCGGGCAACCCTGAACTTCAGTTTGATACTATTAGAAGAACAGGCGCCAATAAATTGGTTACTATCCCGTCCTTTTTGCTTAAGTTGATAAGCTATGCTGAGGAAAACGGTATTGACTATAAGAACTGCGGTATTGAAGCTGCTGTTTGCATCGGCGAGCCTATTCGCGACAAAGATTTGAAGCTTAATAAGCTGGGCGAGAAAATAAAAAGCAAGTGGGATATTAAGCTCTATAATACTTATGCCTCAACCGAGATGGGGGCTTCCTTTACCGAATGTGGAGAAGGCTGTGGCGGTCACCTGATTCCTGAAATGATAATTGTGGAGTTTCTTGACGATGACAACAATCCTGTGAAAGAAGGTGAATTAGGCGAAGTTACCATTACCAATATTGGAGTTGAAGGAATGCCTTTGGTACGCTTTAAGACCGGTGATATGTGCTATCATTATACCGACAGCTGTGCCTGTGGACGCCATTCACTGCGCGTAGGTCCTATTATCGGGCGTAAAAATCAGATGATAAAATATAAGGGGACAACCCTTTTCCCGCAGTCTCTTTATGATAATCTGATGGAGATTCCCGGAGTGAAAAACTATTTGATAGAGGTTTCTACAAATAATATCGATACCGACGATATTACTGTAAAGATTGGCTGCGAGGATCCGGGACCACAATTTGAGAAGTTTGTCAAAGACCACTTCAGGGCAAAATTGCGCGTAGCTCCCACGGTGGTTCTGATGCATCCCTCTGAAGTCGAAAAGCTCCAGTTTGGTGCTATGTCGCGCAAAGCCGTTACATTTATTGATAAAAGAGTTGGCCATGGAGCAGATTAAAGAAGGCTTTGATGTTATCCGACCCTACGCGGGCGATGAAGTGCAAGAGGCTGTACAACGCGTGGTGCTTCATCCACTATTTAAGGGGATGCTTCAGTACCTCTTTGGGGAAAATCGTGTTCATGCGGCCATTGAGGACTTTAAAACCATAGACACCATCGAGAGTTTCCAAGCTAAGTTTTCCAGTCATGCTGTCAGGCGCGTGGTTGAGAAGACAGCCGACAGCTTCAGCTTTGGAGGTCTTGAGAATCTTGACCCGTCCAAGGGCTATCTTTTTGTATCCAATCATCGTGATATAGTGCTTGATTCAGCTATTATGCAATGGGTCTTGCTGGACAACGGCCATCGCACTTCGCAGATTACCTTTGGCAGTAACCTGATGTCGAGCCAGTTTATTGTAGATTTGGGTAAGCTTAATAAGATGTTCACTCTTTATAGAGGCGGCAGCCGCATTGAGCAATATAGAAATGCACTTTTACACTCGGCATATATCCGTCACACTGTTAGCGGTCAGAATGAGTCGGTGTGGATAGCCCAGCGAGATGGGCGCACAAAGGATGGTGACGACAAAACTCAGGTTGCTCTTATTAAGATGTTTTCCTTGGGTGATAAGGATGTTTGCCGCTCACTTGAAACTCTAAATATTGTTCCTGTTTCAATTTCATACGAGTATGAGCCCTGCGCCATCACCAAAGTTCGTGAGTGTTATACGCGTGCGATGGGAAACACCTATGTTAAACATCCCAACGAAGACTTTGAAAGCGTGATGAATGGCATTACCGGTAAAAAGGGGCGGGTTCACATGGAGTTCGGGAAGCCGCTTAACGTGTTTTTAAGGGCGCTTAGCGAGTCAGACCTTGACCAAAACGAGCGTTCCTTGCAGGTTGCGGCTGAGATTGATCGCCAGATTTATTTGAGTTATAAACTGAATGCCTTTAATTATATCGCCTTTGATAGGCTAAAGGGCAATAGTAATCATTCCGGGACCTTTTATTCCATGGAAGATGTTGAACTGTTTGATGCACACCGGAAGGTTGTTACTGACTCTTTGGAGGGCGATGCGGATATGCTAAAGGGTATTTTCCTGAAGATGTATGCCTCTCCGCTTGCAAACAAATTATCTGTAGGCTGAATTTTATTTCCTTAAATTTATAAGCATTTGCTTGCAAGAAGCCTATGCAAAGGCTGGGAAAGGGTTTGGAAGCTATTTGGAAAACGCATTAAAGTAAGAATTAATCCGGATAGCCATGGCTTAGTAGTATGGCTGCCCGGATTTCCCGGGATTATCCGGCATAATCCCGATTATTCTCCGCTTTTGCCATAGTTGGGAAGTACGCGGGCGCTGGGGTCGCTAACATTGCAATTTGCCCACTCTTTATTAGGCATCCAGAAATCCTTAATTATTGCAGCGCGGCCGGGGAAGTGTTCTTCAAAGATATCCCTATACAGTAGCGATTCTTTCGAGAAAGGACTAGCGTGGCTATATTTCAAGTGAGCCATCTTTAGATCCGAATCGCTGTATAGTGAATCAGCGTAAGCTTTCAGATAGTCAACAACGCTGTGTCCAACAGCATCCGAAAAGGCGGCCTTTTCGCGATATAAAATCTCCTGAGGCAGATAGTCTCCTTCAAAAGCCTTGCGCAGCAAGTATTTCCCAATGCCTGTGTAGTTCATCTTCTTATCGGGGGCTACTGACATCACATAGCTTACAAAGTCCAAATCGCCAAAGGGGACCCGCGCTTCGAGTCCATGCGATGATATACAACGGTCTGCCCTCAGAACATCATACATATACAACTCTCGCAGTCGCTTCTCCGCCTCCCGCTGAAAGGCTGCCGGCCCAGGTGCAAAGTCGGTGTATTTGTATCCAAAAATTTCATCACTAATCTCGCCTGTGAGCAGAACCTTTATATCAGTGGTCTCCGAAATATGCTTACATAGTAAATACATTCCTATCGATGCACGAATTGTCGTGATATCCCAGCTCTCTATTCTGTAAATCAGAGTGCTTAGTGAATCAAATATATCCTGCTTGCTAAATAGGTATTCTGTGTGCTCTGTTCCCAGATAATCAGCTACTATGCGTGCATATTTGGTGTCAATCGGGCCGTCTTCTATTCCGACAGCAAAAGTCCTGATGGGTTTGGGGCTCAAACGCGCTGCAATGGCACATACCAGGCTGGAGTCAAGGCCTCCACTGCATAGATATCCGACAGGAGCATCAGCTTCTGTTCTTTTTTCTACTGCTCTGGTAAAAAGCGTATTGATACGCTCGAATATTTTAGTCTGCTCCTCAGACTTATAATGCTCTACTTTTGCAATATCAGTGAATTGTACAAACTTGCCGCCATCATAACAGTATCCTGGAGGAAAGGGCTTTATGTCCAAACAGCTATTGTGAAGGCTCTTCATTTCGCTGGCGAAGTATATGCTTCCAGCTTTATCAAAGCCATAAAAGAGAGGACGAATTCCGATTGGATCGCGTGCCGCGAAATAGCGCTTTTCAATATCGTCGTAAATAACACAAGCAAATTCGGCATCCAAAGCCTTAGCCATTCCAACTATTCCTTTGTTCATATAGAGAGGAAGTAATACTTCGCAGTCGCTATGTGACTGGAAGAGGAAGCTTCCTTCGTAATTCTTTCGCAGCTCCCGGAAGTTGTATATTTCTCCATTGCATACCATGCTAATATGCTTATAACTAAGAGGCTGATTGCCTGAATCCGACAAATCCATGATTTTCAAACGGTGAAAGCCAATCCAGCCATTTATCCCGAAATCACTGCTTGTTGTATTGTCGGGACCCCTGTACTTTAATTTGGCAAATTCATCGATAAGGCCCTGTTTCAAATCCTTGTCGCTGCCGGTATAAACACAAATTCCGCACATAAGAGATGATTTTGATAAAAAATGACAAATAGAAACCTATGACACCACAAAAGTAACAAAATGAAATAAAAAATCAAGAAAAGAAATAAAATTGTTTCTAAAATAGAGAAAATGCTTTCGGTATAATAATTTAGGTTTGCTTTTTTCGGAGAGTATTAAGCGTTTTTCCACGCAAAACAGGGTACGACTCCGCCGGAGTCGTATAGATTATCTTATTCAATTGGCTGTAAACATTTGAATCATCCGGATTCGGTATTCAATGTGACAAAAAGTTCATTAAAGAAGGACTCAATCCTTCCGGGAAGATATCTGAACAACACGATCATCATCGTAAGTGGTCTTTTCAGGAGGAGTACCGTGCCTTTTTGAAAAAGTACACCCCAAATCCCAAAGCCCCGGAGGGGCGAAATATAATAATTTGAAGGAACACTCGGTATAGCTGTATAGACGTAGTTACCTAACACACATCCTTGCACACAAAACTACGCCTAGCAACGGAAATATCATCCTTTACAATAGAAAACGATATGATCAATTTTATCCTTAACTTTCTAAAGGATAAATACTTTGTAATTATGAATGCTGCAGAAATAAACCTGGATTTGTTCAGAAAGATAGATAAGCTGAAGGAGTCTGAGCTTGAAAAAATGCATAATATGTTCGTAGCGTTATTAAATTCCAGTTCGTCTTATAAGTTATCTAAAGATGAAAAAGCGGCTATTGATGAAGCTTTAGAAGCAAGCAAGCGAGGGAAAGCTTATACCCATGAACAAGTAATGGAAGAAGCCAGAAGCAAATATCCAAACTTGGATTTTAAATAAGAACAGTACATTTGAACAATTACCGGCACGCTAATACACTCAATTTATAATCCGTTTTTAAGGTGATGCCTTATCAGGCAGTGAGGGCGAGGGGGCTTGCTGTCCTTGGGTCGGAGACCTAAGGTTATGAAGATTTGACACCTCCGGTGTCGGGCTTAATGGTGCTATCTTCCACCTTCTAATTTCTATCTTTCCTTAATCAGCTCGTTTTATTTGTTATCATAGAGCCGGCCTCATAAAGGATTGTTACTTAAATCAAATAACTTTTACAGTTGATTAAATAAAGCCTGTCTTCAAAATTTGTACTTTTACCTGCTACAATTATAATGGAACAAGGCTAATAAGCGTATATTATTGATATTATAGAGATGGATAGTAATATGGAAGTGAGGAATTGGCACGCAGCAGAAAGCTCTGAAGTGCTTAATCTTATTGAGAGTTCAGAAAATGGACTAAGTGTTGCTGAAGCAAAAAAACGCTTATCAGAATTTGGGAAAAACCTGATACAAAGGGATAAGGGAGATGGAGTATTAAAGCTTTTATGGGGACAAATCAACAATCCTCTTATCTGGGTTCTTATAGGTTCAGGTACCCTGGCCGTTTTGTTGGGAAAAATTACTGATGGACTGGTGGTTCTTTCCGTGGTTGTTATTAATACAATTATTGGTTTTATTCAGGAATATAAAGCCGGAAAAGCTATTGAAGCACTTGCTGATATGGTTCCGGAAAACGCGACGGTCTTAAGGGATGGCCAATATACCACCATCCCGGTAGCTGAAATCGTTCCGGGAGATCTTGTGCAATTGGCAGCAGGCGACCGTGTCCCTGCCGATATGAGGCTTATTAACCAAAAGAACCTTAGTGTTGAAGAAGCAGCTCTGACGGGAGAATCTTTGCCCTCGCAGAAATCTATTGACCCGGTTGCTAAGGATGCAGTTATTGGAGACAGGAAGTGTATGGTTTATAGCGGTACTCTGGTTACATCGGGTTCAGCCACGGCAGTTGTCGTTACAACGGGTATGCTTACCGAACTCGGCAAAATATCTGATATGCTAAGTCAGACAACCGACTTAAAAACGCCTCTTACTCAAAAGCTGGAAGTTATAGGTAAATATCTTACAATAGGCATTATTGCAATTACTTTGGTGATTTTAGTAATGGGAACGGTCAGGGCTACCGGGCAAGGAGTCTTGCTAGGATTAGCTTTGAAAGACAGTTTGATTTTCGCCATAGCCCTGGCTGTTGGAGCAATCCCGGAAGGTTTGCCTGCTGTGGTAACAATTGCTTTGTCTATCGGGGTTCAGCGTATGGCAAAACGAAAGGCCATTATCCGTAAGCTACCGGCTGTCGAAACATTGGGTAGCACTACTGTTATCTGCACTGATAAAACAGGTACTCTTACCAGAAATGAAATGACTGTAAGGGAACTTTGGACATCTTCTCATCATTTGCAGCTAACAGGTGAAGGCTATAGCGTTTCAGGCGTGTTTATGGCCAATAATGAAGAAGTAAATGAACTGCCCGCAGATATTGAGCTCTTATTAAAAGATGCGGTCTTGTGCAGTGATTCAAACATCCAGGAGGAAGGCGGTTATTACAGTATTACGGGAGACCCGACAGAAGCGGCGCTAGTAGTTGCCGCAGCCAAGGCAGGCATTGATCCCGGTAAATTACGTCAGGATTATGCCAGAAAAGATGTTATTCCTTTTGATTCGCAGTTGCAGTATATGGCAACATTAAACGGCGAAACTGAGCGCAGGATAATTATCAAAGGGGCTCCTGAAGTCATAATGAAGCGATGTGCAGTGCATATTGGAGGCTCTCCATTGGAAATTCAACAAATACTAGCCCAGATAGAACTGATGGGTTCTAAAGGTATGCGTGTATTAGCGGTTGCACAAAAGGACTTTAATAAAACAGAGCTGTCAGATATAGGTGTGCAGGACGGCTTTCAGTTTATTGGACTGCTGGGGATGATTGACCCCCCGCGTGCCGAGGCAGTAGAAGCCATCAAGTTATGCCACGATGCAGGAATTGTTGTGAAAATGATTACCGGTGACCATCGGGCTACGGCCAGATCTATCGGTATGGAAATAGGTTTATCTGAGAGTGGGGATGTTGTTACAGGAGTTGAGCTTTCTAAAATGGATGATGAAACCCTTAAAGAAACAGCAGCAAACACTAACATCTTTGCACGTGTTGCGCCCGAGCACAAACTGCGACTGGTAAAAGCATTGCAGAATAGCAATCAGATAGTAGCAATGACCGGAGACGGTGTAAATGATGCTCCTGCGCTAAAGCAATCGAATATTGGCGTGGCAATGGGCATTACCGGGACATCTGTATCGAAAGAATCTGCCGATATAGTTTTGGCAGACGATAATTTCTCAAGCATCAGTGCTGCAGTAGAAGAAGGCAGGAGGGTGTATGATAACCTATTAAAATCACTTGCTTTTTTACTTCCCACAAATCTAGGGTTAGCATTGATATTAGTTTATGGTATAATGTTTTTCCCTTTCAATCCTTTGACGAAGGAATTGTTGTTGCCAATGCTGCCAACTCAATTGCTATGGATAAACCTGGTGGCAGCGATAGCTCTTGCTCTGCCTTTAGCTTATGAAGTGAAGGAACTTGAGGTAATGAAAAGACCTCCCAGAAGGCCGGATGAACCGCTTTTTAACGCCTTTGTAACATTTCGTGTATTCTTCGTGTCAATACTTATGACTGCCGGTACGCTTTTGCTTTTTAGCCGAGAGTACTCCAACGCGCTTAACGAAGGTATTGAAGCCTCTATTGCCCTTTCAAGATCGCAAACAATAGCTGTTACCTTTGTGATAGTTTTTCAAGTGTTCTATATGATAATATGCCGCTCCCTTAAAGATTCGGTGTTTAAAATAGGCTTTTTCAGTAACAAGAAGGTCTTTGTTGGGATAGCAATCATTGTGGTATTACATTCCTTATTTATCTATACTCCTTTTATGCAAAAGGTGTTTGGCACAACGGCACTCGATTTACGTGACCTTATGGTTGCCATTGGTGTGGGCTTTTTGATTTTTCCAATTATAGGATTGGAAAAACTGATAGTTCGAAAGCTTAACAAATAGCACTAATCAAATAAATACAGTGATTGGTCATAACCTGCTTATTACCGGTCACTGCTAATCCGCACCTTGGGCTGACGGAGGCCTCCTAATTGTCTTTATTCATGAACTTTTTTGTTTGTCAAAATGTTATTCTGAAAATGATGTTTTTCTTCTTTTAGTGTTAAAAAAGATTCAAAACGACAGAAAAAAGACCCAAAAAACATCAAAACGTAAAATAAAGATGTAAATTTGTAACGTTCTGCTTTTACATTAATGATTCTTGTAAGAGATGCAAGTGATAGGCAGAAAATCGCTCCCGGGCAAATAGCCCTCTTTCTTCAGAATAAGAACAAGGTATTAACAAGGTGTGGAACTCTGAATGCCCACTTGATTCGCTGATCTTGGATTACAGCAGTTCTACTTAGCCGGCAAACAAAAATAAGCTATGAATATGCGAGAGAGATTGCCGATGGCGCAAGGTATGTACGACCCGGCAAATGAGCATGATAACTGTGGTATCGGTTTTGTGGCAAATATCAAGGGCATAAAATCTAAGGAAATAGTTCGCCGGGGCCTGGAAGTCTTAGTAAATATGACTCACCGCGGCGCCGAAAGTTCTGACAATAAGTCGGGTGATGGTGCAGGTATATTGATGCAGATGCCTGACAGTTTTTTCAGAGGCTTAGTACCAGGCTTAGGCTTTGATTTGCCTTCTGCCGGTAAATATGGCTCAGGCTTAGTGTTTCTTCCGCGAAACGGGAAAGATGCCCTTGCCTGTATTGAGGAGCTCAACAGTCAACTTGAGTCTGAAGGTTTGATACTAATAGGATATAGGGATGTTCCTGTTGACAATCGTGCACTTGGCGATATTGCGCGAAGCAATGAGCCGATGATCAGGCAAATATTTGTAGGTGGCGATTATGAGCAAGACTTACTTGAACGTAAGCTATATATTGCGCGAAAAGTAACTGAGGGAAAAATCCGAAATTCCTCACTTAAACAAAAATCTCACTTCTATATCGTCAGCCTTTCAAGCAAAGTATTTATTTATAAAGGAATGTTGACGCCGGGGCAGTTGGGTGAATACTTTCTTGACTTGCAGCATCCTGAGATTTCAAGTGCTATTGCTCTTGTTCATTCCCGCTTTAGTACCAATACCTTTCCTACCTGGGATTTGGCTCAACCTTTCCGCATGATAGCGCATAATGGTGAGATTAACACAATAAAAGGCAACCGCTTATGGATGGAGGCACGTGAAGGGCTTCTGGAGTCTGATTTGTTTGGCGATGATTTGAAAAAGCTTTTCCCGGTTATTGAGCCCGGTAAAAGTGATTCAGCTTCGCTCGATAATGTGCTTGAGTTTCTCTTTATGACCGGGCGCAGCCTTCCGCATGCACTTACTATGCTTATTCCGGAATCGTGGAACGACAAGAATCCTATCCCGCCAAGTTTGAAAGCCTATTACGAATATCACAGCACAATAATGGAGCCATGGGACGGGCCTGCCTCCATTCTCTTCTCTGACGGTCGTTATATCGGCGGAACACTTGACAGAAACGGCTTGCGCCCCTCGCGCTATGTGATTACAAAAAATGATATGATAGTAATGGGCTCTGAAGTTGGAGTCCAGGTCTTCCCACCCGACGAAATAGTAAAGAAAGGTCGCTTGCGGCCTGGCAAGCTCTTGCTTGTAGATACCCAGCTTGGAATTATTATTCCTGACGAAGAGACCAAGTCTCAGCTCTCGCGCCTGCATCCTTACGAAAACTGGCTTAAGGAAAATAGAATAAGATTAGACGATATTAAAGTGAAACAGCGTGTTTCGTCATCTTTGGGCAATAAGTTTGATATTTACCTTAAGG
Organism: Marinilabiliaceae bacterium UBA5488; assembly: GCA_002427105.1. Lineage (GTDB taxonomy): Bacteria > Bacteroidota > Bacteroidia > Bacteroidales > Marinilabiliaceae > Geofilum. Next base: position 46,605 of record DIPM01000027.1, read on the forward strand.
CTTTCGGATATAATAAGGAAGATGTTGAGCAGATAATTTTTCCGATGGCCACCTCGGCCAATGAGCCTATTGGTTCGATGGGAAATGATACGCCTATGGCTGCCTTATCGGCTAAGCCTCAAAGGCTCTTTTCTTATTTTCGTCAGCTTTTCGCACAAGTCACAAATCCTGCCATCGACCCTATTCGCGAGAGTCTGGTCATGGCGCTGACAAGCTATATCGGGTCGGTTTCTAAAAATTTGTTGATTGAAACTCCGGCTCAATGCCGTTCTATCAAGTTTACTTCGCCTGTGGTAACCAATACGGACCTGGGTAAGATAAAAGACTTCAGGCGTGAGGAGTTTAGCCATGTCACTCTTCCTATGACCTTTAAGCTCAAGGATGGAGGCCGCGGTCTTCGCACGGCGCTTGACGCGATCTGTGTGGCAGCAGCCAAGGCCGTTGATGAGGGCAATAATTACATAATATTGAGTGACAGGGATATTTCTGCCGAGATGGCTGCCATTCCATCATTGCTGGCTACATCTGCTGTTCATCATCATCTTGTCAGGGCTAAAAAGAGGATGCAGGTAGGGCTGATAATCGAAACCGGAGAAGCTCGTGAAGTCATGCATTTTGCCCTGCTTTTGGGATATGGAGCCAGCGTTATTAATCCCTATCTGTGTTTTGCCTCTATTGATGAGATGGTGAAGTTAGGAAAGATAAAGATGGACTATGATGAGGCTCGCGAGAACTATATCAAGGCCGTAGATAAAGGTCTGATGAAAATCCTTTCCAAGATGGGGATTTCGACCCTTCGAAGTTACCATGGAGCTCAATTGTTTGAAGCTGTTGGATTAGCCGGGGAAGTAATTGATAATTATTTCACGGGAACTCCTTCGCGTATTGGCGGAGTGGGCTTCGATGAGCTTGCCCGTGAGGCGCAAATGTTTCACGAGGCGGCCTTCGATGAAATGAGTGAAGAAGGGCTTTTGGACAGTTTTGGCGTTTATTCTTTCCGCAAATACGGCGAAAAGCACGCTTGGAATCCCGAAACAGTAGGAATGCTGCAGTGGGCAACTTCCGAAAATGATTATTTGAAATTCAAAGAATATTCCCGTAGGGTTGATGAGGACAATCGCAGTCCCCTGTTTTTGCGAGGTCTTCTTAAGCTAAAGGAGGCAAAGCCTATTGATATTAATGAGGTAGAGCCGCCTGAAGTTATAATGAAGCGCTTTGTTACCGGAGCTATGTCGTACGGGTCAATATCCAAAGAGGCTCACGAAGCTCTGGCTCTGGCTATGAATAAAATTGGAGGCCGTAGCAATACGGGTGAAGGAGGTGAAGATGCGGGCAGGTTTAAGTCAAATGCCCGCAGCGCAATTAAGCAAGTTGCCAGTGGTCGTTTTGGGGTTACTAATAACTATCTGGTAAATGCTGATGAACTCCAGATAAAAATCGCCCAGGGCGCCAAGCCCGGCGAGGGTGGCCAACTGCCCGGCTATAAGGTGGATAAGGTTATAGCAGGCCTGCGCAACTCCACTCCGGGCATCACACTGATTTCGCCTCCTCCGCATCACGATATTTACTCAATTGAAGATTTGGCTCAGCTTATCTTCGACCTTAAATGCACAAATCCCAGCGCTCGTGTCAGTGTTAAGCTGGTGTCTGAAAATGGAGTGGGCACTGTAGCTGCCGGAGTTGCAAAGGCTCACGCCGACCTGATTGTGATTAGCGGCACCGAGGGCGGCACAGGTGCCAGTCCTGTCAGTTCGATAAAACATGCCGGACTGCCTGTTGAGCTTGGCCTTGCTGAAGTGCAGCAGACTTTGGTACTTAACAATCTGCGAGGGCGTGTTAAGCTGCAATGCGATGGTCAGTTAAAGACCGGGCTTGACGTAATAAAAATGGCATTGATGGGAGCTGAGGAATATGGCTTTGCCACCTCAAGCCTGGTAGTATTGGGTTGTATTATGATGCGTAAGTGTCATCTTAATACTTGTCCTGCCGGTATCGCCACACAGGACGAAGAGTTGAGAAAGCGTTTTTTGGGCAAATATCACAATCTGATTAATTTCTTCACTTTTATAGCAATGGAAGTCAGGGAGTACCTGGCAGCCTTGGGGATGAAGTCAATGGATGATATTATTGGTCGTTCTGACCTGCTTGAGCAAGACCCGGAAGTAGGAAATTGGAAGTCGAAGGGTCTTGACTTATCGTCCTTGATATATTTCCCGAAGGAGGGTCATAAATATTCCTTGCGACATACTTCGACTCAAAAGCATAAGATAGAAAACTTGCTCGATCATGAGCTTATTCGTTTGGCGCGGCCGGCGATTCAGAGCAAAAGCAAGGTTTGGATTGCTCACCCTATTGCCAATACCAACCGCTCTGTCGGGGCTATGCTTTCGGGAGAAATATCAAGAATTTATGGAGAAGAGGCCTTGCCAAAAGACACTATCAATTGCGCTTTTACCGGTTCAGCGGGTCAAAGTTTTGGGGCCTTCCTTGTAAAAGGAGTGACTTTTAGACTTGAGGGTGATGCTAACGACTATCTCGGGAAAGGACTGTCGGGTGGTGAAATTGTTGTAGTGCCTCCCGGAAATTCCGGTTTTCGACCTGATGAGAATATTATCATCGGAAATACTGTGCTTTATGGAGCTACAAGCGGGGCGGCCTATATTCACGGAGTGGCAGGCGAGCGCTTTGCAGTCCGCAATTCGGGTGCAATAGCTGTGGTAGAAGGAGTGGGTGACCACTGTTGTGAATATATGACAGGAGGACGTGTGGTTGTTATTGGGAGTACGGGTCGTAATTTTGCCGCCGGAATGAGTGGTGGAGTGGCTTATGTACTTGATGAGAAGGGAAACTTTGATTATTTCTGTAATAAGGGCCTGGTTGAGTTAAGTCCGGTTCATGATTATGATGATATCCATGAGTTGCAGCAGATGCTGAGTGCTCATCTCTTGCACACCAATAGCGATAAGGCTCGTGAGGTATTAGTCAATTGGGATTTTTATCTTCCCAAATTTGTAAAGCTTATTCCTTTTGAATATAAGAAAGTTCAGCAACAGCAGAAGCTGCGGGAGTTGGAGCGCAAACTGGCAGAAACTGAGGACGCACCCTATATAAGGGAGTAGATGGCTGAAATGATGGAAGCCGCGCTGTCGGTTTTTATGCGCTGAACTAACAGTTTACATCAAAAATTGAAAGGTTATGGGAAATCCAAAAGGTTTTATAGAAGTGGAACGCAAAGTAAGCGGTAACCGGCCGGTCAGAGAGCGTGTTGATGATTATGGTGAAGTTGAGCAAGTTCTTGATGATCAGGACAGGCGTCTTCAGGCATCGCGATGCATGGATTGCGGTATTCCATATTGTCATTGGGCCTGCCCGGTAGGCAGCAAAATCCCTGAATGGCAGGATGCACTATATAAAGGAGATTACGGACTGGCAAGTCAGATACTCCATTCGACCAACAGTTTTCCGGAGTTCACGGGTCGTGTTTGTCCTGCCCCTTGTGAAAAGTCCTGCGTGCTTGCCATCCACGATGAGGCCGTGACTATCCGTGAAAATGAGGCTTCGACTGTCGAGAAAGCTTTTGAGCTGGGATTGGTTATTCCGCGGATGCCAAAAATCAGAACAGGCAAGAAGGTCGCCGTAATAGGTTCGGGCCCTTCCGGTTTATCAGTAGCCGACCGCCTAAATCAGGCAGGCCACAGTGTCTGTGTTTTTGAACGTGATGATGCTCTGGGAGGGCTCTTGCGTTATGGTATTCCTGACTTCAAACTAAATAAAAAGGTTGTTGATCGCCGTATTCAGCTTTTTGAGGCTGAAGGCATTGAATTTAGGACTAATGTGTCGGTAGGCGAAACGATCAGCGGCAAGGAGCTGTTGCAACAGTATGATGCTGTTGTTTTGGCTATTGGTGCTATGAAGCCGCGCGACCTGGCTGTTGAGGGACGAGAGCTTGCAGGCGTTTATTTTGCAATGGAGTATTTGAAGCAGCAGAATAAGGTAAATCGTGGCGTGACTTTTAATGGAGAGCGTATTAATGCTGCCGGCAAGAGGGTTTTGGTTATAGGAGGAGGCGATACCGGAAGCGACTGCGTAGGCACCGCCAACCGTCAGAGAGCAGAGTGGGTAGGTCAGCTTGAGATACTTCCCAGACCGCCTGAAAAGCGACAGCCCGGTAATCCATGGCCTTATTGGGCAAATGTGTTGAAAATATCCTCTTCTCATGAGGAAGGTTGCGAGCGTATGTGGAGCCTTTCAACTCATCGCTTTATCGGCGAGAAGGGCAGATTGACCGGGGTTGAAGTTCAGGAGGTGGATTGGAAAAAGTTAGATGGTAAATGGCAGATGCAGGAGAAGGAAGGTACCCTTAGGATTATCAAGGCCGATATGGTTCTGCTTTCTATGGGATTTGTTCATCCGGTTCATGAGGGCTTAATTACAGAGTTAGGCCTCGAGCTCGACCAAAGAGGCAATATCAAAGTTGACAAGGACTTTGCCACAAGTCAGGCAGGTGTTTTTGCAAGCGGCGACGCTGCCATTGGAGCCAGTCTGGTTGTTACCGCTATAGCTAAAGGGCAGGAATGTGCTTTGAAGGTGCATGAATTTTTGAAAAAGCTGACAATAATTTAAGGTTTTAGATTTGACCCCTGTTTTTTAGGGGGGTCAAATAAAAAAAATTCATAATATATTATTTTTAACACAAAATATTAATGGTGTTTTCTCAATTTATCAGATATTTGCCTTGATAACTTTCAAATACAACAGCTATGGCAACATTAAGATTTTTTGCTCTAAAGGAGTTACTTGGCCGAAAGCCACTCTACATTGATGACCTTGGAAAGTTAACATCTGATTATTTCGGGAAGTATGTTTTTGATAAGGCTAAGATGAAAAAGTACTTATCACGAGAAGCATACAGCCACGTTATGGATGCAATTGATAAAGGTACGCGTGTTGATCGTAAGATGGCAGACCAGATTGCACTTGGCATGAAGGCCTGGGCTATCGAAAACAAAGCCACTCACTATACTCACTGGTTTCATCCTCTGACTGATGCCACGGCAGAAAAACATGATGCCTTTATAGAGCTTGATAATGCGGGCGGTGTGGTAGAATCCCTAAACGGGAAATTACTGGTTCAGCAAGAGCCTGATGCTTCAAGTTTCCCCTCAGGCGGCATCCGTAACACCTTTGAAGCTCGCGGTTACACTGCATGGGATGTTTCATCTCCGGCCTTTATCGTGGGTACTACCCTATGTATTCCTACAATATTTGTTTCCTATACCGGTGAGGCACTTGATTATAAAACTCCTTTGCTTAAGGCCTTGGCCGCAGTGGATAAAGCGGCTGTTGATGTGTGTCAGTTTTTCGATAAGAATGTGACCAAGGTCAACAGCAATTTAGGATGGGAGCAGGAGTACTTCCTGGTGGATGAAGCGCTTTATATGGCACGTCCTGATTTGATGCTTACCCAGAGAACTCTTATGGGGCATTCGTCAAGTAAGGATCAGCAGTTGGAAGACCACTATTTTAGCTCTATCCCCGAAAGGGTGATTGCCTATATGGAAGAATTCGAACGGGAGGCCTATTTGCTCGGTATCCCCGTGAAAACTCGTCATAATGAGGTGGCTCCCAATCAGTTTGAGATAGCTCCAATTTACGAAGAGGCTAATCTTGCCAATGATCACAATCAGCTGCTTATGGATGTTATGAAGCGTATCGCACGTAAGCATCATTTTGCTGTTTTGTTTCACGAGAAGCCTTATAAAGGAATTAACGGTTCGGGCAAGCACAACAACTGGTCGCTTAGCACGGATACCGGAGTTAACCTGCTATCGCCGGGCAAGAATCCCCGCACCAACATGCAGTTTTTGACCTTCCTGCTCAATGTTATGAAAGCCGTACAGGAGCATCAGGATCTGCTTTTGGCCAGTATTTTGACGGCAAGCAATACTCATCGTTTGGGGGCAAATGAAGCTCCACCCTCGATTATTTCCATCTTCCTTGGGCATGAGCTTAGTCGTGTGCTCAATGAGTTGGAGGAATCTGTGCCTGATAAGAAGATGACTCCCGACCAGAAGACTTCAATTAAGCTTGATATTGGCAAAATTCCTGAAATTTTGTTAGACAACACCGACCGTAACCGTACTTCGCCCTTTGCCTTTACCGGAAATCGCTTTGAGTACCGGGCAGTGGGCTCATCGGCTAACTGTGCTTCAGCGCTTATAGTGCTCAATACAATTGTTGCCGAACAGCTTAAATGCTTCAAAAAAGAGGTTGACGTAATGGTTGACAAAGGTGTTAAAAAGGATGAGGCCATACTTCAGATATTGAAAAAGTACATTAAGGAAACCAAGGCAATTCGTTTTGATGGCAACGGCTATAGTCAGGAGTGGGTTGAAGAAGCTGCGCGCCGAGGTCTCCTCAATATCTCTAACGTTCCCGAAGCTCTTAAAGCTTATCTTACAGAAAAGTCGATTAAGGTATTTGCCGGAAGCGATGTTTTTAGCGTCAAGGAACTGGAGGCCCGCGTTGAGGTAGAGCTTGAAAAGTTTACTAAAAAGATCCAGATAGAATCTCGCGTTCTTGGTGATTTATCGGTTAATCATATTATCCCGACCGGGGTTAGTTATATGAATACATTGATTACTAACGTGCAAGGTTTGAAGGATGTCTTTGGTGACGGGCCCGATTTTAGAGAGCTGGTTGGCGACCGCCTGGAGCTGATTAAGAAGATTTCAAATCATATCCATAGTATTAAAACCAAGACAACTGCTATGGTTAATGAGCGGAAAATTGCCAACAAAGAAGACGATCTTCACAAAAAGGCTGATTTGTATAATATCAATGTACGCCCTTATTTGGAGGATGTTCGCTATCATATTGACAAATTGGAGCTTATCGTTGACAATGAGATATGGCCGCTTCCAAAATACCGGGAGCTACTCTTTGCAAGGTAGGGCGAGGGAGGTCAGAGTTTTAAGTTTAAAGTTTTAAGTTCAGAGTTTGTCTTTTGTCTTTTCATTATAAAGGTTGACAAGATTATACAAGATTCAATTGTCTTTTTGTCGGCAAAAAAACCGATTTCGTCGGTTTTAATTTATACATGTATTATAATTATTACTTTTATTGCAATGTTTAATCTATTTTTTAATTAATACTATTGCAATGAAAAGAGTGTTATTAGTTATGTTGGCAGTTGCTTTTTCTGCTGTTTCTTTTAGTCAGAACATTTCCGGGAATTGGAAAATGAACGAATCAAAAAGCCAATTGAATGAACAGTTCAGCTTCTCTCCAAAAGCGATAAAGATTACTCAGGACGGTAATTCTCTCGTTTTGGTTAAAACAAATGAGTTTCAAGGTCAATCAATGGAGGCGACTGAAAAGTACACCCTGGATGGAAAGGATTGTTCAAATCCCGGTTTCATGGATACTGTGAAGAAGTCTACAGTAAATGTTTCTGCTGATAAAAAAACAGTTAAAATTGTTAGCAAGGTGGTTATGGATAATGGGGATATAAATATTGAAGAAATTTTTTCTATTGAAGGAGGTAATTTGGTTTTTGTAAGCAAATCTTCATCTTCTTTTGGTGAATCGACTGAAACTGTCGTTTATGACAAACTTTGATTTTCTCTATGAAGGTTGCCAAAAGGTGAGAATAACTGTTTAAGAGGCCTTCTAAGGCTATCTTTTACGATGCAACCCGATATAATAAAAAGTCTTCCTGTTTTGGAGGACTTTTTGTTTCTCGTAGGTCTGATTTCCATTCTTTCAGTAACAGTATTGATTTTTGATTTTGTTGATAACTTTCCAGAATTTGGAAAAATGTAATTAAAATATTTTGCTAATCGTTAAGAAATGTTGTGTAACTGTTGTGTTCCCTGCATTTTGAGATAGTGTGATATTTCCATTAACGGGACATTAATTATTTATTAAAATCTCAATGGTTTTCTTTTTGGAAAACTTTTGAGATTTTTTGATTTGTTATAGGGTTGAAAAATAAAGGTTTAAGCTTTTGAAGCGGACAACTTCTGATAATTGTTCATAAGTTTTGTTGTTCATAATATTTTCTTGAGCTAACTTGCAAAGGCAATTTTGACTAAAAAGAAAATATTAACCTTCATCTTAACAGAAGATTAAAAATTCAAGAACAATCATGGAAGTAACAGTAATGCAAAAACAAACGGAGAAGGCCAGCGAGAACCTTTACACTAATGATGAGGCTTTTCAGGCGGCTTTGAAATATTTTAAAGGTGACGAGCTTGCCGCTCGTGTGTGGGTCAATAAGTACGCGCTGAAAGATTCGGACGGCAATTTGTATGAACTGACTCCGGATGATATGCATTGTCGTTTGGCACGTGAAATTGTGCGAATCGAGGAGAATTATCCTAATCCTATGAAGCTTGAGGAAGTTTATGAATTATTTCGCAACTTCACTTACATCATTCCTCAGGGAGGCCCGATGTCGGGCATCGGCAATAATTTTCAGGTAGCCTCTTTGTCTAATTGCTTTGTTATTGGCAATGATGGAAATTCTGACTCGTATGGCGGCATTATGAAAATTGATCAGGAGCAGGTACAACTGATGAAGCGTCGCGGTGGTGTAGGTCACGATTTATCTCATATTCGTCCCAAGGGCTCTCCGGTTAAGAACTCTGCTTTAACTTCCACTGGCATTGTTCCTTTTATGGAGCGTTACTCCAACTCAACGCGTGAGGTTGCTCAAGACGGTCGTCGTGGAGCCTTGATGTTGAGCGTTTCGATCAAGCATCCTGACTCAGAGAAATTTATAGATGCCAAGATGGAGCAGGGCAAGGTTACCGGAGCCAATGTTTCGGTTAAGATTGACGATGACTTTATGCGCGCTGTTACCGAAGAGCGCCCATATATGCAGCAATACCCTGTAGAGTCTAAAAATCCGAAGTACAGCAAAGAAATTGATGCCCTGGAGTTGTGGAACAAGATAGTACACAACGCGTGGAAGTCGGCCGAGCCGGGTATTCTTTTCTGGGACACCATCACACGTGAGTCGGTGCCCGATTGCTATGCTGACTTGGGTTATAAAACGGTTAGTACCAATCCTTGCGGTGAGATTCCACTTTGTCCCTATGATAGTTGCCGTCTTATCGCGGTAAATTTATATTCGTACGTTGAGCATCCTTTTACTCGTGACGCCAGGTTTAATTTCGAGCGTTTCCGCAAGCATGTTGGAGCAGCTCAGCGCATAATGGACGATATTATCGATTTGGAACTAGAGAAGATAGATGCCATTATCAAGAAGATTGATATGGATCCTGAAAGCCTGGATATAAAGCGAGTGGAGCGTGAGTTGTGGATGAATATTCGCCGTAAGGCAACAGAAGGTCGCCGTACCGGCGTAGGCATTACCGGTGAGGGTGATATGCTGGCAGCTTTGAACCTGCGCTATGGCAGCGATAATGCTACTGATTTTTCTGTAGAAGTTCATAAGAGCCTTGCTTTGGCAGCCTATTCTGCTTCTGTTGATTTAGCGGCCGAGCGCGGAGCTTTTCCTATTTACAGTACCGAGCGCGAAAGAAACAATCCTTTTATTAAACGTATCAAAGACGCGGACGCGGATTTGTACGAGCGTATGAGTCGCTACGGACGTCGCAACATTGCCCTGCTTACTATTGCCCCGACAGGTACAACTTCGCTGATGACTCAAACCACCAGTGGAATCGAACCTGTTTTTATGCCGGTGTATAAGCGCCGCCGTAAGGTTAATCCCAACGATCCTCAGGTACGTGTCGATTTTGTGGATGAGGTTGGTGACAGCTGGGAAGAGTATATTGTTTTTCATCATAAGTTTATTACCTGGATGGAGGCCAAGGGGCATGATACTTCTAAGAATTACAGCAGTGAAGAGCTTGACGAACTAGTGCAGCAATCGCCCTATTACAAGGCAACGAGCAATGATGTCGATTGGCTGAGTAAAGTCCGCATGCAGGGCAAGGTGCAAAAATGGGTAGATCATAGCATAAGCGTGACTATTAACCTGCCAAATGAGGTTAATGAAGAGCTCGTGGGACAGTTGTACGTTGAGGCCTGGAAGAGTGGATGCAAAGGGGTAACAGTATATCGTGACGGTTCGCGTGCCGGAGTATTGCTGGCCAATTCCGACAAGAAAAAAGACGAGCCTTCCCGCTTTTCTGCCAAGCGTCCTCAAACGCTGGAGGCCGACGTTGTCCGTTTCCAGAATAATAAAGAAAAATGGATTGCCTTTGTAGGCTTGCAGGATGGTCGTCCTTATGAGATATTTACTGGTTTGGCTGACGATGAAGAGGGCATAATGGTGCCTAAGAGCGTTCAAAAGGGTAGTATTATTAAAAACTATGAAGAGGACGGGAGCTCGCGCTATGACTTCCAGTTTGTCAACAAACGTGGTTACAAGACCACCATAGAGGGGCTTTCATATAAATTCAATAAGGAGTATTGGAATTATGCCAAACTGATTTCCGGGGTTTTACGTAATGGTATGCCTATTGATGACGTTATTAACCTGGTGAGTGGTTTGCAGCTTGACAATGAGAATATCAATAACTGGAAAAATGGTGTTGAGCGGGCACTCAAGAAGTATATTCCAAACGGCACTAAGGCCAAGAAAGGACATTGCGAAAGTTGCAATTCAGATAATTTGACCTATCAGGAAGGCTGTTTGATTTGTCAGGATTGCGGCAGCTCAAAGTGCGGATGACGCAGTGAGTAGTTATCAATGAGCGTTCATAAGTCAGCAGTTTGGGGTTTCGGGTTTAAATCAACCACTCGAAACTCTAAATGCTGAAGACCTAAACATGGGAAGTAACTATACGGCGAAGCCCTCAACTCATAACTTATACCTTCCAACTAATAATTCTGTTATTTCACTACAATCTTCTGTCGTTTAATTTCATTATTTGTAACAAGTTCGAGGATATATATCCCACTAAGGTCTGAAACATTTATCTTGTGGGAGTGACCAAGAGCGGGTTGACTAATAATTGTTTGACCACTGATATTGTATAATACTACTTTAACCAGAGGCTGCGAGGATGCAATATTAATAATTTCGTGGGCAGGAAGCGGGAATATATTAAAGATTGCCGACGTTTTCGGTTCATCAAGGCTCGTACTCAACCGATATCCTTCAACAGCAAGGTTGTCTATCTGGTTGTTTCCTGACATGCGTGAAGCCGCAGTTCCGGCAAACTCTATTTTCACGCAGAACTCTTCGCTATCATTGGCGTCAGAGATTTTTGAAAAATCAAGTTCAATAAGCTGAAATACTTCGCTTATTAGTATGTTCTCTCTAAACAGCGTCCAGTCGGATTCTGCAGTGCTGCGATACCATATATTCTGTTGTTGGGCACCACTGCTTGTTCGTGTCACAGCATAGCTTAGCTTAATATCTTCAAAATCGGAAGTGGGAATTTGGAGTTCAAGATGGCGAGTGTCAGATGGATTCCTGACACGCAGTGCTCGCGCGGCCTCTACTTCATCTTTCAGATTAATCTCGGAGCCGTCGTTTACCCTATCCATATAGCCATCACCGGTGCCAGGATAGGAAATGCTCACCTGTGCTTCCGACAGGCTATAATCGGCTTGAAAAGGAGACAAGTTTCCTTCGGGTAAATTATTAAAGTGCCAGTAATGGATCAACTGATATTCAGCCGCATTAAAATAAGCACTTACATCGGTATTGCCCGTAAGAACTACTTCAATTGATTTTTCGTAGCGCTTCAGACCATTGACTATCCAATGCGAAAAGCGATAACCTGGCTCATCGTCGGCTGCTAAACTAAGTGGTACGGTATTAAAATAGCTTCCCGACCATGGGAATGGGCTTTCCGAATTACTGAGGCCTGCCATTTCACCGTTGATGGTTAATGAGTTTATCTTAACCACACCTCCTCCACCGAACTTGTTTACTGTAAGGGTTGAGATTGTTGATAAACCGAACTGACTTCCGGTATGATTCATGACATAAGCCGGGCGTTGATCAGCAAAATTTTTAATTGAATTTCCGGTGTCTGTTCCGCTTCCCCACCGCATATAGTGTTCATTGCGCGAAGATGCCAAGCGGACATTATATTCATCTACTTTTTTATTTATGTAATCAGGTTTAAAACAGCTGTTTAGCTGATCAGCAACAATGTTAATAAACTTGTTTTTAAAATCGGTATTAAGTAATAGCCGCTGAAATATAATGGAAGAGGGATCATTTGCTTCGTCAATTACTCTTTTGAGTCCGTTATAAAATTGGTTTTCTCCCCATATATTCATGCCAAAATCGGTGTCGTAAAGCATCCAGCGCCAGCGGCCATCGTGTCCTGTTTGGGCATCCGGAGAATAAACCCCGTTGCGATAGCGCCATAAAGTCATATTATTTTGTGGCCAATCGGTGTTATAAAAATATATCTGCACAGCATAGTAATGAGCTAGATTATCCACATCGACACGTTCGGCTATCCACTGATAGTGGGAGCTTATAGCTATATTATTGTTTTGGGCATAGTTTGCAATTTCCCAAAACCGGTTACGATCTTCAGGCAGGCCTTCATCAACATTACCCCAGGCATCAAGTATCGCTACATCATCGGATGATAGGTTGTAGTGGCTTGCAAGATAATGCTGATCATATCGCTCTCGCATATTGATTATGCCCCAATACTCCCCGTTAATAAAGTGTATTACAGGGTTATACGCCATTGTTGAAAGAGGCAGGTCTTTTGCAAGGTCTTGCATCAGAGCATCCCGATAGAGAGTAAGGTTGAAGTCATTGCCTGAATTACGCAGGATCAAACGTCTGAATTCGCTAACTGTTCGTGTGGCATCACCTCGAGCAGGGAGTTCGCCAAAGAAGGGATAGGTAAAGGTGTTGCCTGTGCCGTATTCGTTACGTGCATATAGGCGAAGAGATTTACGTGGAAATGCCCTGCTCCATCCTCCATGCACCCTTATTCCTATATCATGTTTGTAAACAGGGTCTCCATTCTTGGGGAAATATTCAAAATGTGCCGGCTTTTCCCAGGCTTTTCCCCGCTGATTGTAGTTGGCAGGTCTTCCATCGTCCCATGTTGCACCGGTATTAGCCGCAGCCCACTCATCGAAATACTTTCCTGCTACATAAATACCACTTTCATAATCGAAAAAATTATCTTCGTTGGTCGATATAGAAACTACAGGCAAATCATAGCGGGCATTTCCCCGGGGACTTATAAAGTATGAATGAGTTTCGGTATGTAGCGTAAGTGCATCGGCTTTTATTGCCTTGGCTCTTACTACTGTGCCTTTGTAGATATTAGCACCCGGCAGGGGAGGAGAATTTGCATAGGTGGTATTTATTCCGGCAATTTTATATGGCTCAGCCGATCTGTCGCTTATTTGTAAGGGCTCAGTATAAAGGTGTGTTTTTTTGTGCCCTTCAAGCATAGTGCTGCCCGGATAGTTGTTTTTGTATTGATATGTGCTTCCTTCAATGTTTTCAGGCTTGGGTTCAGAACCGTCTAGCGTATAGTAGATCGTAGTTTCCGGATCGCTTGAGCTAAGACTTAATTCAAAGGCCTCGGTATAAAACCCACCAGGCTGTGAAAAGCTTATGTTACCCTCTAAAATTTCGCTAAAGCCCGGGGTGGTATTGGGAAGACCCGGAGTTGGTCTGCTAAAAAAGGAAAAGTCCGTTTCGCCTTCTTTTATTCCATAGGATATATCGCTTTCCAAAGCTATTGGATCGATTCTATGAATAGTTGTGCCCTGAGGATTCGTAAGAAGTATGGGTTCTCCGCCTGCAGATATGGCAAAGGAGGTGTGCAGCTGACCGGGGGCATTGTAGATATGCGAAGCGGGCATGGGGCGTTGGATGGCACCGCTTGGCAATTGCCAACCAACGGACAGATTATCGCCACCTCCTTCTTCTTTCATTAAAGCAGATATGTAATAGTATTCTCCGGCAGTGAGTTGAACTGCAGCTGATTTCTGAGAATCATACTTATCCCATTCCCGGCTGTTTGTCCACTCAGGAACGCTGGCAATAAGGCTTACATTATGCTGAAGATTATTACTGCTAAGGTAGAGCTCTCCGTTATCGTCGCTAGATATCCAGAAGAAGTAGTTGCCTGTTTCCGGGGCCTTAAGCAAGCCATGCATTCTTTGTCCGTAATTATCATTGACATCAACATCAGCCTCGAAGTAGCCTTTTATTTGTCTCACATATGAGGGCTTGTCCGGATAATCGGGATTGCCTGTAAGGTCGCTGATTTTGGTACCTGAAAGGTCAAGAAACATCTCCTGGCGAATGGCGTTGTTTAAGACAGTCTGATCGGGCTTGCGGTCATTCCCGGAGGCCCACACAAGAAGGTGCTGACCCGCTTCCAGATTAACAGTCGGGAAGGTCCATTTGAAGGGTTTTGCATCATCATCTGAAAGCCCCCATCCCTGAAGGTTGACAGTCTCAGTTGAGTTGTTTTTTATTTCTATCCAGTCAGAAAACTCGCCATCTTCATCTGAAATGGTGCCGTCGTTTGACGACAAAAACTCACTAATAATTACAGCTGGTAGTTCTTGGGCGTATATTGAGCTAAGCATAGCTGTAAATATTAGGCTAAGGGTTATTTGTAAGATGGCCTTGGCGTAAGTTTGTGTCATATTGAGAGAATTTTATCATACAAGGTTAAAGTTAAGCTTAATTTACTTAAGACCCTAAATAATGGAAGGGTTTTGGAGCTTGTGGAGACGTGGTATTTTATTAACTTTACGACTAAATTTTCGCAATTATGAGTTCAGAGTCAGTTAGAGTTCGTTTTGCTCCCAGTCCCACCGGACCTCTTCATATCGGAGGTGTACGTACAGCACTGTTTAATTATCTTTTTGCCAAACAGCATGGAGGCAGTTTTATTCTCAGGATTGAGGATACTGATAGCAGCAGGTTTGTACCCGGCGCAGAGGCATATATTAATGCCTCGCTTCAATGGCTGGGCTTAAAGGTTGACGAAGGCGTCGAGGAAGGAGGCCCCTACGGGCCCTATAAGCAAAGCGAACGTAAAGAAATATACAAGAAGTACGCCGATATGCTGGTTGACAGGGGATGGGCTTATTATGCCTTTGATACTCCTGAGGATTTGGAGGCGATGCGCACTGTCGCAGAAAATGAAAAAAAGTCTTTTGCCTATGACCTGCATAGCAGAAATGACTTAAATAATTCTCTTTCAATGTCGGCAGATGAGCTTAAGGAGTGCTTAGATAAAAATATTCCCTATGTTATTCGATTCAAGATGCCCGAAAATATTGACGTGGAGGCTACTGACTTAATACGCGGGAAGGTGGTATTTAACACCAATACTCTTGACGACAAAGTGCTTTACAAATCAGCTGACGAGTTGCCTACCTATCATCTGGCAAATATAGTTGATGACCATTTAATGAAGATTAGTCATGTTATTAGGGGAGAGGAGTGGTTACCCTCATTGCCTTTGCATGTTATGATGTATCGGGCTTTTGGATGGAGCGAAACTATGCCCGCCTTTGCTCATCTGCCTCTAATACTTAAGCCTAACGGCAAAGGTAAGCTGAGTAAAAGGGATGGTGACAAGGAAGGATTTCCGGTGTTTCCATTGGAATATACTTCTCCTTCAGGCGAGGTGTCAGCCGGTTATAGGGAGTCCGGTTATTTCCCGGAAGCGGTAAATAATTTACTTGCTTTGTTGGGATGGAATTCAGGTACGGAGCAGGAGCTTTTCACGATGGATGAACTTATTAAGGCCTTCTCTTTGGAGAGGGTTAATAAATCAGGCGCTCGTTTTGACCCCGACAAAGCTCGTTGGTTCAATCAGCAGTATCTTCAGCAGAAGAGTGATTCGGAATTGGCCGCATTGTTTATGCCCTTTTTGAAGCAGAAGGGAGTCGAAGCAGACCGGGCTTACCTTGAGAGGGTTGTGGCTATGGTAAAAGACAGGGTTCATTTTGTGTCGGAGTTGTGGGAACATTCCTTTTTCTTTTTTACAGCTCCGCAGGAATATGATGCCAAAGTTGTTCAGAAGCGATGGAAAGATGAGATACCTGCATTTATGGAAGAACTGGCCGGAGCTTTTGAGTCTTTTCCGACCTGGGATGCTGCTTCTTTAAAGGAAAAGGCATCAGAACTTATGCAGAGCCGCGGTTTGAGCTTTGGTGCGGTAGCTAATGCATTGCGCCTGGTACTAACCGGAGGAGCTTTTGGCCCCGATCTTTTTATGATAGTTGAATTGTTGGGACAAAAAGAAGTTGTAAGGCGGCTTTCTAAGGCTAAGAGCCTGCTTGACTAATATAAAAGGGAGCTTTAGTATAAGCCGGATTGTGTTAAATAAAAAAGCGCCCTAAGCAAGGCGCTTTTTTGTTGGAGGTCGGTGGCGGATTCGAACCGCCGTACACGGTTTTGCAGACCGTTGCCTAGCCACTCGGCCAACCGACCCTTATTGCGAGTGCAAAAGTATAAAATAATTCTTTACTTTAAGAATATCTTTCCTCTTTTATGGAAAAATCAGCGTTCCAAAGTTAAGCTGACGCACTGCATTTGTCCGCCCATAGGAGGGTTCATTTTGGACACCTTAACTTTGGCATGCATTATTTCGGGATACTTGTTGAACAAGGTGTTAATAATACGCCCCGTTAGGTGCTCAAGCAAGTTTGAAGTGATGTTCATCTCTTCTTTTACCAGTTCATAGACCTTCACATAGTTGAGGGTGTCCTGTATCCGGTCGCTCTCCATGGGCAGGCTTACATCAAGCTTTAAGCTTATGTTGACAATAAAGCGGTTACCGACAAGCTTTTCTTCTTTAAAGCAGCCGTGGTAGGCATAGAATACCATCTCCTCCAGCTCTATTAAGGCTATATTATTTTCCATCTGTAATATTAATCATAACACTACCTATTGTATCAGCGTCATTTCATCAATAAGGTAGTCAGCATCGGCATATTTGTCGATGATAAACAGTATGTAGCGTATATCCACATTGATGCATTTCTGCAAATCGGGTTCGAAGGCTATATCCCCGCTCATAGCTTCCCAGTTTCCATCAAAAGCCAGGCCGATGAGGTGACCTTGGGCGTTGATTACCGGACTTCCTGAGTTGCCGCCGGTAATATCATTATCGGTAGTGAAGTTAAGGTACATCCGGCCGTCTTCAGCCGCATATCTGCCATAATCGCTATTTCGGTAGAGCTCTTTAAGCTTCTCGGGAACGATGAATTCGAAATTTGAAGGATCTTCTTTTTCCATCACTCCTTTGAGGGTGGTGTAGTGTTTGTATTTGACTCCGTCTCTGGGATGGTAGTCGCCCACTGTGCCATAGCTCAGACGCAATGAAAAGTTGGCATCCGGATAGAATACTTTATCGGGATTCATTTCCATCAAACCTGCCATAAAAAGGCGATTGGCCTCATTGATGTTAGCTTGAGCTTCGCTGTTATTGCTTATAAGCGACAGGTTCTTGTCCATAGCCGAAATTGCGGCACTATAGGCAGGGTCGGCTAGAAGCTTTTTGAGTGAGGGCTTATTTAGGAAGTTATTGAGTTTGGCCTCATCAGCAAACACGGAGTTTAGGAAAAGCTTTTCAGCAAATAGCTGAAAGTCGCCTTTGTACTTCTTTGTTATATCCTTGTAAAATGAAGGATAGAATTTTGGCTTTATATCAAGCTGATAACGCTTAAGCATGGCAGCCATTACCTTTTGGTCGGTATTGGGATTGTAATCCTTAAAGAATTCACTTGCCGTCTTTTTCAGCATTTCAAGTTCCAGATCTATATTTTTTTGATTTTTCTCTTTCAAGGCCTTCTCGAGGGGACGGGCGTTAAGAGCAAAAGACAAAATTTCGGTTCCCCTCAGCATGGTTTCTCTCATATAATTAAGAGCCAGATAATTGTCTGCCCTCGATTGATATCCTTCTTCAAGGGATGCCAGCAGATTGCCGTAAATAGATTTCAGGCTATCTGAGCTGTTTGCCCATTGGGCAAATTCGGCTTCCAGTTCACGCTTTTGACTTATAACATCAAGTGCTTCAAGTCCCCTGTTCATTCCGATACTGTTCTTCCAGTAGTTTGAGCTGCGGGTAAATTTGCTTGCATATTGAAGTCTTGTTTTGTCGCTAGCGGCCATATCATCAGCCCAAATGTCCTGCTTCTCGCCTCTGACAGTAATAAGGGCTCTGTTAAAGATATTCATTCTCTCTTCGATTCCCCATGATGGCAAGTAGCGCTCCGTAGAGCCCGGGAAGCCTAAGGTCATTGCAAAGTCGCCCTTTTCATATCCTTTAATGGAGACCGGGAAGTGGTGCAGTGGCTGATAGGGAACATTGTCGGGAGAGTAGTCTGCCGGGTTTCCGTCCATATCAGAATATACCCTGAAAAGAGAAAAGTCACCTGTATGACGCGGCCATACCCAATTGTCGGTATCATAACCGAATTTTCCGATTGAACTCGGGGGCGCTCCTACAAAGCGCACATCATTATAAACCTGGGATATAATCATGAAGTATTGATTTCCGGCAAAGAACTGCTTTATTTCAGCACTTTCATTACTTTCATTTCCCACATTTTTGCTTAGTTTGTCAATAGCTTCGCGCACAGCTGCGGCACGTTTTGAAGCAGACATGCCGGGAGTGACCTTGGCCAGAACAGAGTCGCTAACATCTATAATCTCTCTGATAAAAGTAACATAAAGGCCCGGTGCAGGGAGTTCTTCCTTGGTTGAGGCAGCCCAGAAACCATTATCCAGATAGTTGTTTTCGAGGGAGCTAAGCTCCTGAATTTTATCGAAGCCGCAATGGTGATTAGTCAGTAGCAGACCTTTGTCAGATATCATTTCGCCGGTACATCCTCCTCCAAAAATCACGATAGCATCTTTTAAGCTCGATTGGTTGACGCTGTAAATCTGTTCGGCACTTAGTTCCAGCCCCATTCCCTGCATAGTCTCCATGTTGAGTTCCTTGAGCAGCGGAAGCAGCCACATGCCTTCGTCAGCTTTAGCCAGCGGGTTAGATATAATTATCAGGGTTAGGACAAATGATATTAGCTTTTTCATCTATTTATTATTGAAATTATTGCTTGGCAGGCTAAGGTCTTTAGGGTGAAAGCTGCAAAGATAATAATTTGTTGCTAAAGAAGGCTCCAAATCAGATGCCCAAACTTAGCTGGGTGTCGCTTAAGCGAAAGCTAAGTCGGTGCAGGGGTGTAATTCCGTGTTTAGCAAGGCCTTCTCTATGACTTTTGGTGGGGTAGCCCTTGTTTTCGTTCCATTTATAATGTGGATATTGGAGGTGAGCCGCCTTCATATATTCATCCCGATGGGTTTTGGCCAATACTGAGGCTGCTGCAATACTAAGGAAGAGGGAATCGCCCTTCACTATGCACTGATGGGGCAATTCACGGTATGGCTTAAAGCGATTGCCGTCGATAAGCAGCATGCCCGGTTGCGGATTTAATTTCTCCACAGCAAGATGCATAGCTTTGATAGAGGCGTTGAGAATATTTATTTGATCAATTTCACGGTTGTCAACCATTGCTACAGCCCAGCTCAGGGCTTCAGATTCAATCAGGCCGCGTAGCATATCGCGTTGCTTCATGCTTAGCTGCTTAGAGTCATTGAGCAGGGGATGGCTGAAGTCGCGGGGAAGTATGACGGCTGCGGCGCATACCGGTCCGGCCAGGCATCCCCGTCCTGCTTCGTCACATCCTGCTTCTATAAGCTTGTTTTGATAAGAGATTTTTAATGGCTCATGTGTTGCCATGATTATTGTTCGCGGTAAATAGTTTCAAGCACAGTTTGCCCCACAGCTTTCAGGGTAGCCCTGTCAATATTTCCCATTGTATCCTTATGCGTGTGCCAATAGCTGCCAAAGCTGGTATTAGATGAAGGGTCGTACTGAATTATATTTACGCTTGGGATTTGTCTGTGGCGATAAACATAAACATGGTCATCAGTAATCATTCCGCCCTCTTCAAAGATAAATTTGCTGCCGTATCCTATTTCGCCTGCGATACGCCATATTTGGTCAACTAATTTTGGCGCTATTTGCAGGCTGAATTGCTCTTGGTAAAATAGTGCATCCTTTGCTCCAACCATATCAAGCAGTATCCCGTAACGTGCGTAATAATTGCTCTTATGAGGATGTTTTCCCCAATATTGGCTGCCCAAACACCAGGTGTCGGGCTGGAAGGGCAGAGATTTATGGTCGGGCTGACCATAGTCTTCAGCATCAAAAAATATAATATCGATGGCCGGATAAGTAGGGTTTTCAGATAAGTGTCGGGCTATTTCCAGAAGGACTGCTACTCCACTTGCTCCGTCGTTGGCTCCGTCTATGGGCGTGTCGCGCTTTGCGGGGTTGGAGTCATAATCGGCAAAAGGCCTGCTGTCCCAGTGGGCATACAACATTATTCGGTCGTTTTTCTCAGGCTGAAATTGCCCTATGATATTTCGTATATTAAGGCGGGTACCATCGAAGGCTCTCACTTCAGCTTCCTGAGCTATAACTTCGGCGCCAAAGGAGCTGAGTTTGGCGGCCAGATAATCGGCGCAAGCTAAATGCGCGGAGGAGTTTGGCACACGCGGTCCGAAGTTAACCTGAGTTTCAACATAGCTGTAGGCAGAGTCGGCGTTAAATTCGGGTGTAGTAAGTTTGTCCTTCACAATAAGCGGCGTATTGCTTCCTCCGGTTTTTTGTCCGCAGGCCTGGGCTATGAAAAGTAGTATGATTGCTAAAATTGATGGTATTCTGGACATAGTATAGTTATTAAGGAGTTAGTTCCCAGCTGGCATCTTCTTTTCCATCTTTTACAACAATGCCGAGGGCCGTCAGGCGCTCACGTATCATATCGGAGGTGCCCCAATCTTTGTTAGCTCTGGCTTGTTTGCGGATGTCCATCAG
Organism: Marinilabiliaceae bacterium UBA5488; assembly: GCA_002427105.1. Taxonomy (GTDB): domain Bacteria; phylum Bacteroidota; class Bacteroidia; order Bacteroidales; family Marinilabiliaceae; genus Geofilum. Next base: position 67,493 of record DIPM01000027.1, read on the forward strand.
GAGTTTCATCACCCCGTCAAGGGTTTCAGTATTGCTGTCAGTATCTGATTTTGGGTCGTTTAATCCCAGTATATCATAGACCATGATATGAATAAACTCTTTAAAGTTAGCCAGCTCATCTTTTGTAATAGAGACACGGCCGTCCAGGGCAGAATTAATAGCTTTTACCGCGTCAAAGAGTTGAGCAATCAGAATCGGAGTGTTTAGGTCATCGTTGAGAGCCTCGTAGCAGCGGCTTTTAAACTCTTGTACGTTATAACCGCTCGAGTCGGAAGGAGTGATTTTATCAATTCGGCCAATAGCGTCAAAGAGGCGTTGCACTCCCTTTTCGGCAGCCTTAAGAGCCTCGTTGGAGAAATCAAGGGTACTGCGATAGTGAGCCTGAAGGATAAAGAAGCGTATGGTCATTGGTGAGTAAGCCTGCTCGAGAAGCTCATGCTTGCCGGTGAAAAACTGCTCAAGAGTAATAAAGTTGCCAAGCGATTTCCCCATTTTTTGACCGTTAATCGTAATCATATTATTATGCATCCAATAACGGGCGGGCCCTTCGCCATGTGCAACAGTTGCCTGAGCTATTTCGCACTCATGGTGAGGGAAGAGTAAATCCATTCCTCCTCCGTGGATATCGAACTTTTCGCCCAGGTAGCGCGCGCTCATGGCAGTACATTCAAGATGCCAGCCCGGAAATCCTTCGCTGAAGCGCGATGGCCAGCGCATTATATGCGATGGGGAAGCTTTCTTCCAGAGAGCGAAGTCGGCGCTGCTTCTTTTTTCGGACTGTCCGTCCAGTTCGCGGTTTGAGCTTATGAGGTCTTCAAGTACGCGGCCTGAGAGTTCTCCGTAATTATGTTTTTTGTTATATTTTTCAACATCAAAGTATAGCGATCCATTACTTTCATAGGCGAAACCCTTTTCAAGTATGCTTTCGGCAAGAGCCAGCTGCTCCATGATATGTCCTGATGCGCGAGGCTCTATCGAAGGGCTCTTTACATTGAGAGCCCTCATGAAGTCGTGATAGCGGTCGGTATAATATTGCACTACCTCCATAGGCTCCATCTGTTCAAGTCGTGCCTTTTTGGCTATTTTATCCTCACCTTCGTCGGCATCATTTTCCAGATGCCCGACATCAGTAATATTGCGTACATAACGTACCTTGTAGCCAAGGTGAGAAAGGTACCTGAAAAGAGTATCGAAGGTTATGGCCGGGCGTGTATGACCCAAATGCGGATCTCCATAAACGGTAGGGCCGCAGACGTATAGGCCTACATAAGGCGGTTTTATAGGGGTAAATATTTCCTTTTCCCTGCTAAGGGTGTTGAAAATCTTAAGCTGTGACGAAGTCATAAAATGATGATTTATTTAAGACCCGCTAAATTACAAAAATTGGAGGAATAGCCACAACAATCACTTATCAGTTATTTTGAACCGCTAATAAGTGATGACTTGATAAACCCTAACACCACACTAATGACTTCTCACTGCCTACTTTCCAGCTCAGTACCTGATTTTATTTTTACAAGCTTGCCGTTATCGTAGATTCTTATTTGGCGAAGTTTGCCGGAGTTGTCGTAAACATACTCTTCGCCATTATGGAGCACTCCTTCGCGATAGTAGCCTTTTTGGTAAATATTACCGTTGAGTTTGTAGGCGGTATGATAGCCTGTGCCGTGAAAGGGCGATATTACCTTGTCGGAACTCGAGGCCGGGTCTTCCGGCATGCCCCGGCTCATTTCACTGCTGTTTTCAAATACCCCGTCTTCGTAATTCCTGATTGTTTGCAATTGCCCTATTGAATCGTACACCTCTACATGCCCGTCTATTGAGCCTCCTTCCCACTTTCCCTTATATTTGATAGTTCCATCCGGGTAGTAATAACGCTGCTCACCCTGGCGCTTTCCTATGGAGTTGTAGTTGAACTCATAAGCCGGCTGACCTCCGGGATGGTAAAGACGGTACTCTCCAACCCAGAAGGCTTCACGCCATACTCCTTCTTCCCAAATAGAGCCGTCGGGGAAGTAAAATTTTGCAGGGCCGTTGGCAATACCTTCCTTAAAGGTAATCTCGTGCTTTATTGTTCCGTCAGGATAGAAGCCTTTCCAGATTCCCTCCTTTAGACCCTTGTAATAGCTGCCTTCCTCAAGAAGAATGCCGTCATCGGAGATAAGCTGCCATGGGCCGCTTTTTTTATTATCGGTATCAAAGCCGTTTATCGTCTGGCCTTGCGCAAATGACCCCTGTGCCATCCCCAATACAAAGATGGAAACAACAAAAAAGAAATGCTTAAAACGGATTCGCCTGTACATATTGCTCTTCGTAAATCGAAATTAAAGAGATATAATCTAATACAGGTTTAAACCTAAAATATGCCCTTAAGGTTACGTTTTTCAGGCAAGAGTAATAACTCCTAAGCCATCCTCATAGTTCATCACTCTTCTCTGTTCACTGCTTCTTTGTCCAACTGTCTCTCAAGCCGACCGTCCTGTTGAATACCGGCTTACCCTCCTTTGAGTCGGGATCGACAGAGAAGTAGCCCAGCCGTTGAAATTGGAACTTTTCCAGGGGCTGAACATTTGCCAGCATAGGTTCCATTTTACAGTTGTTCAGAATGCTGAGAGAGTTGGGATTGATAAATTCCTTAAAATCAACATCTTTGTGACCATCAGGCTCATCGTCAAGGAAGAGGCGATCATACAAACGTACTTCCGCATCTATGGCATGAGCCGCCGAAACCCAGTGAAGGGTGCCTTTTACCTTTCTTTCGGAGCCTCCTGAGCCGCTTCGGCTGTCAGGATCATAGCTGCAATATATCTCGCTAATCTTGCCTTCTGCATCCTTTTTAAAGTCCTCACACTTAATGATATAAGCGCTTTTTAGGCGAACTTCGCTGCCGGGAGCCAGACGGAAGAATTTTTTCGGCGGATTCTCCATAAAATCATCACGCTCGATATATATTTCGCGGGAAAAAGGAATGCTTCGAGAGCCCATTGATTCATCTTCCGGATTGTTAACGGTCTCCATCATCTCTACTTTTCCTTCAGGATAATTGCTTATAATAAGTTTGACGGGATCAAGCACAGCGTTAACGCGCATCGCCTTTTTGTTCAAATCTTCCCGAACGCAATATTCCAGCAAAGCTATATCTATCACATTGTCGCGACGAGCCACGCCTACCTTGTCGGCAAACATACGTATGGATTCAGGCGTGTATCCTCTGCGGCGTAGGCCTGAGATAGTCGGCATCCGCGGGTCGTTCCACCCCGATACTATTCCCTTTTGGACCAGTTCGAGCAACTTACGTTTGCTCATAATGGTGTAGTTAAGATTGAGGCGTGCAAATTCGATTTGACGCGTACGTACTGCCGGAGTAGGTTCTCCTTCCAGTATTTTATCCAAAAACCAGTTATATAGCGGGCGGTGGACTTCAAATTCGAGGGTGCAAATTGAGTGAGTGATGCCTTCAATAAAGTCACTTTGCCCGTGGGTGAAGTCGTACATTGGATAGATGCACCACTTGTTGCCTGTACGGTGATGGTCGCTGTGAATTATGCGATACATAATCGGGTCGCGCATATGCATATTGGGAGAGGCCATATCAATTTTTGCTCTCAGGATTTTCTCTCCTTCCTTGAATTCGCCGTTTTTCATTCTCTCGAAGAGCTCAAGGTTTTCCTCAACCGAGCGATTGCGATAGGGGCTATTCTCACCGGGAATGGTGGGGCTTCCTTTTTGGGCAGCTATTTGTTCGGCTGTAAGGTCGCAGACATAAGCATAGCCTTTTTTAATAAGTCCGACCGCCCATTGGTAAAGTTGCTCGAAATAGTCTGATGCGTATTTTGGTTCTCCATCCCATTGGAAGCCTAACCACTGAATATCTTCCTGGATGGAATCGATGTACTCAACTTCTTCTTTTATGGGGTTGGTGTCGTCGAAACGCAAATTACACACTGAATTGTAGTGTTTGGCGATGCCAAAATTCAGGCAGATGGATTTTGCGTGACCAATATGCAGATAGCCATTCGGTTCAGGTGGAAAACGTGTTAACACTTTCCCGCCGTTGCGACCTTCTGCAAGGTCTTTATCAATTTCCTGATAAATAAAGTTGGTCTTAATTTCTTCGCCCGACAGCGGAACTTCTTCCTTGCTCATAATTAATTATATCTGGTGATTACAGTCCGCAAAATTAAAAGATTTTACCTGTAATACTCATTTTTCGCTTGAAAATATGAGACACTCTCTAAGCTTGTTGTAAATTTGGCGTTATTTTTAAACAATAACATGAGATTACTTTATAATATGGCTATTGCATTGTTCGATATAGCCATTAAAATAGCTGCCCCATTTAATGTGCGCGCATCTTTAATAAGTAAGGGGCGCAAGGCCGTGTGGCGGCAACTGAGTGATGCTTCTTTGCAGGGCAATATTGTGTGGATTCATTGCGCCTCTCTGGGCGAGTTTGAACAGGGGCGCCCCCTGATAGAGGCTATCCGTGAAGCTCAGCCTGATTATAAGATTCTTCTAAGTTTCTTTTCTCCCTCAGGTTATGAGGTCAGGAAGAACTATAGCTATGCTGATGTGGTTTGTTATCTTCCTTCGGATACAAAGCGAAATGCACGTCGTTTTATCAAAATGGCCAATCCTAAGTTGGTGTTTTTTGTAAAATACGAGTATTGGTATCACTACTTCAAAGAATTAAAGCGTGAGGGCATTGCCCTTTACAGTGTTTCGTCGATTTTTAGGAATGAACAGATATTTTTCAAATGGTATGGTGCATGGTTTAGAAAGATTTTGTCTTGCGTTAGACGCTTTTACCTTCAGGATGAAAAATCAGCCGGATTATTGAAGAGTATTGGCCTAAACAATTATGTAGTTGCCGGAGATACTCGTTTTGACAGAGTTCGCGCTATTGCAGCCGCTGCTGCAGCCCTTCCTGATTTAGAGGATTTTGCCAAAGGAGCCAGGGTTATGGTTGCCGGAAGCAGTTGGCCTGCCGACGAGGCTATTTTATCAGATTTTGTTAATAGTGCGGCTAAAGATGTAAAGTTGATCATTGCCCCCCATGAAGTTCACGAGGCTCATTTAGCTCAGCTTGAAGAGCGCTTTAGGGTGCCGGTTTACCGCTATTCCAAACAAAAGGGCAATATAGCCTCAGACGCGCGGGTACTTATAATCGACACAATCGGATTGTTGTCTTCTATTTATCGTTATGGCAGCGTGGCATATGTTGGAGGAGGATTTGGCAAGGGCATACACAATACCCTGGAGGCTGCGACTTATGGTATGCCCGTAATTTTTGGGCCAAATCATCTCAAGTTTAAAGAAGCCCTGGATTTGAAAGAACTAGGTGCAGGTTTTTCAATCTCGGACAAAAAGGACTTCCTGGCTGTGATAAACAAATTATGGAATCAGGAAGACGATAAGGCACTCAAGGCTGCCGGCATGGCTGCCCGTGAGTATGTGGAAAGTAAGTGTGGGGCTACAGAGCAGATACTTAAAGAAATTGGGGCAAGATAAAAGCTAATATAAGGAGTCATTGTTGTCGGGTAAACATTTCAAAACGACTCAGCTTTTAAATTTCTCACTTTGTTCGAAATGATAAGCTTTAAACCCTCAATGGCGATGTCTTTCTGAGTTTTGCGGGGAGGATGATAGTCTTTGGCGTTCAACTGTGATAAGGAGTTAGCATAGGTTTGGGATTTTGGCCTTAATTTCGATTTATTATGGATAATTAAGTTCAAAATGCTTATTTTTGGTCAGCTTATTACAGAAAACCCCCGAATACTATGAATTGCCTATGTTCATTTTTACGTGTTTCAGCTCTGGCAACACTTTTTATGGTGAAAGGGATTACAGTATCTGCTGAGGCTAAAAAATCCCTTTCAGACCTTGAAGACCTTATAATTGAGGCGATAGAAGTTAATCCGGCTGAGGCTAAGCAGCTTATAATGTCATTGACTGATTTGGAAGGCTATGATGACGAACTCTTAAGGGGCCACCAAGAGTTTTACGACGGAGAATTATCTTATTCCTTGGGTAACTGGGCTGCTGCTGCAGGTTTTTATAGAGAATCACTTCCATATTTTAAGAATTTAAACGATTCGAGTAAACTCGCCATTGCCTATAATAATCTTGGACTGGTAGAGTCTTTCCTTGGTAATTACGACAAGTCCCTAAATTGTTTTTCTGAATCGCTTAAAATTGAATTTGCCTTGAATAATGCTAAGGGTATTGCTCAGTGCTACCAGAATATGGCCATAGTATTTTCCGAGGGCAATCAAATGGTTAAGGCTTTGGATTTTTACAATAAGGCTCTTGAGGTATTTCTCGAGGAAGAAGCATGGGAAGATGCAGCCGCGATATATAACAATATGGCTGCCGAGTTTTCACAGGCAGAAGAGTTTGACAAGGCCTCCTTATACTACAACAAGTCTCTGGATATCTATAAAAAACAACGCAATGGCGCAATGGAGGCGCGGGTGTTGAGTAATATCGGTGCGCTGAAGCTGCGTCAGGAGAAATTTGATGAGGCAAGTAAAAGTATGGAACGGGCTTTGTTTTTGCTAAAAGCTGAAGGCGATAAGATTGGCGAAGCAAGCACTTACGGAATGTTGGGTGATTTGTATAAGGGACGCGGTGATTTGGGGCAGGCTGTATTTTTATACGGCATGGCTATTTCTATGGCTGAGGAATCCGGCCTGAAGGATATACAGATTAAAAACCTGCTTGCCGAATATTCAGCCTATAAAAGTCTGGGTAGATATAATGATGCATTGAGCAGCTATGAGAAATATATAGCCTTGCGTGATAATATAATTGCGGAAAATCCTGAGTTTCGGAGCGGGGCTTTGAGCATGGAGCTGGAACAGCAAATAGCAGAGCGTGACACCAGGCTCTATAGGGCTAAAATTAGGGAGCGCTATTTCCGTGGAGCTATGGCAGTAGTTGCTGTTTTTGCCCTATTTGGCTTTATTATAGCCGGTCGCCATCGCCGGCGTTTGATTAAGCAAAATGAAGCGGAAGATTTGAAGAAGAGAGTGATGAAGGATAAGAGTAATCCTGAATTTGTAGCTATTTGCCTTGCGTCGGTGCGCCTCAGTATTGAGCGTGAAGATTACCCGACAGCCTTATTGCAGCTGGATAACGTAAGTGAACTTATCAGGCAAATAATGGAGTATTCTTCACAGGAACTTATACCGCTAAGTAAGGAAATAGAGTATCTAAAGACCTATTTGTCGGTTCAGGATCAGCGTCTGCAGAAGAATATAGAGTATAGGATAGAGAGTAATATTTTGCAGAATGCTGAACAAGTGCTTGTCCCTGCAATGCTGACCCAGCCTTTCCTGGAGGACTCGCTATCCAACGATGTCGCGCTTAACTCAAAATCCATTCCAAAGCTAAACATAGCCTTTATGCGTCGGGGCAATTTGTTGGAAGTTATTATAGAAGATAATAGAATAGATGATAACAATGACTGTCGCAATGCAGCTCTGGAAGAAAAGTATAAAGCTTTGGATATAGCGATATCTTTTAGCAATATAAAACGTGGGCGCAGCCATACAGTTAAAACATCCGAGTTTGGGGAGATAAGAAGTGAGGAGCGTTTTGATGGTAATATTAAAAAAGGGCATCGCGTCTATTTTAGCCTGCCGCTGATAACCAATTAGGCAGTCAGCAGTCAGCAGTCAACAGTTATCAGTTATCAGTCAACAGTAATCAGTTGTCAGTTATCAGGCAACAGTTATCAGTTATCTGTCAACAGTCAATAGTAATCAGTCAACAGTCAACAGTAATCAGTCAACAGTTTAACCCTCGACTTATAACCCATAACTCATTGCTTTACGCTTAGAATTATTTGCGACCAAAATCAGCCGGTATTTCTCCCCATAAGTCAGTTTCCCACTTTAAAAGAGGCTGTTCCCAGCTGTTGTTATTAAGCCATTTTTCAGCTCTGCTAATTACTTCAAACAGTTCCTTGGTTTTCTCGCTGAGCGCTAATTTAGTGCGACACTTTTTCTTTTTAATCCAGCCAAGGGCGGTCTCTGAATCAGAATAAACCGGGATGTTAAGATTTCTGCGTTTTAGCTCCGCCAAGCCGTGTACTATTGCAAGAAACTCGCCTATATTATTGGTGCCCAGCGGAAATTCTTTAATAAACCATTGCTCTTTGCTATTAACGTGCACGCCGCGATATTCCATTTTTCCCGGGTTGCCGCTGCATGCAGCATCAACAGACAGGGCATTACTTATAAACTTTGTGTTTGCCGGAGTCTTTGAAGTTACATCCCGGCGTTTTCGGGCAACTGACTTTGGCTGTGTGGTGAATGCTGTTTTGGCTTCATCGAGGGTGTCAAACTTTTTAAAACGGGCTTTAGGAAAGCCCATTATTTGTTTTTTGCACTCGTCCCAGGTTTCATAGATTCCGGGTGTTACACCATTCCATACTACATAATACGCCATTTACAAGGGATATGATTAATGTTTTGAATTTTTCTGATATTGAATAGTTGAGGGCTGTTTGTTAATGTCTATTATTTATAAGGCCTTAAGCTGGGTTAATAAATCGACCAGCAGACTTGCAAAGTTTGACATAAAAAGACGTATTGACATGGCCATCAGTATTATGCCAAAGAATTTCTTCATAACATAGACTCCTCCTCCGCCAACAATTTTTTTAATATTGTCGGTATAGTGGAGTACAAAAAAGACCAAAAGAATGTTAAGAAACAAGGCCACGATTATCGATGATAAGGCAAATTCGGCACGTAAGGCTAAAAGTGTTGTGAAGGACCCTGCTCCCGCGACTAGTGGGAAAGCTACAGGCACTATAGATGCACCTGCGGGTGAGTCGTGTTTAAAAATATGCACACCCAGTATCATCTCGATGGCCATTATCATTAATATAAATGAGCCGGCTATGGCAAATGATGAGAGGTCAACACCAAAAAGGCCCAAGAGAGCTTCCCCCAAAAACAGGAAAGCGATGAGAATTCCAAATGAGACAGGGGCAGCCTGCCATGCACTTATACGTCCGCCCTTGTCGCGGATATCGATTATAATGGGTACTGAGCCAAGAATATCAATTACCGCGAACAGCACTATGAACGCTGATACCATCTCCCGAAAGTTAAAATCACCCATAGAAATAATTTTGTTTCAAAAGTAATAAATCAGGACATGTTTAAGTACTGTAATGCAAAAAAATGTTTGGCAATGCCCCTAATCCTACTATGTTTATTCAAATACTTATCTTATTTTTATCGGCAAATTACAGAAACCCCCAAATAGGGCTGTTTTGTAGAGAAGCTCAGTTACCGGGGCAGCTAAAATAGCAAGCCCTTTCTTAATTGTATAAACTGCTGGTAAGCCATGAATAGATTATTATTGATAGTCTTGCTTTCAATTCCCTCGCTTCTGTGGAGTCAGAAGGAGTTTAATATAAGCGGTGATTTATCAGCTAATGCCATATTTAGCAGTGGCGACTTGGCGCCATTCTGGTTATACTCGCGACAGGAGGGAAGATGGGGGATTGAAAAAGGCAGCCAGTTTTTGAGCACCGCGGCCCTTAGTGCGAAATATGCGACAGACGACAATTTTAGCGTAAACCTAAACCTTGAAGCTGACTATAACAGCCAAATCTACGACTTTTATCTGCACAGTTATAACTTAGACCTAAATTGGCACTTTTTAAATCTGAGAGCCGGACGTCATAGCTTCAATCCTATATTTGAAAAAGGATATGAGGGTCAGGGCTCTTACCTTTATGGAGATAATGCCAGACCCCTTGATAGGATAACTATAGGGATACCTTCCTTTACAAGTTTGCCGGGATTTCTAAAGCGTTTTGAGATTAAAGGAGAGCTGAGCCACGGCCTGCTGGATGATAAGCATCAGGGTGCTCTTAAATATCATAAGGATGTGTTACTGCATGAGAAGTATGGCTATCTGAGGTGGAACGGGGGCAGATGGAAACCATACTTAGGGCTGAATCACTCGGTTTTGATGGGAGGATACAGATACAATGGAGAAAAGATTCCAATTGATTACTTGAAGGCAATTTTGGGGAAGAGCTCTGAAAAAATTGGAGGCGGGGATGCCACCAACGCTGCCGGAGGGCACATGGGACTGTATGATGTAGGTCTTTATTATTTTAATGATAAAGGGAGCTTCCGTTTTTACTATCAGCTGCCCTTCGCCGATGCTTCAGGCATGAGGCCCTTTGTTCGTAATAGAGATCAGATAGCCGGAATTATGTGGGAAGGGAAAAAGAATGGAATTCTTAATAGCTTCACCTTTGAATGGATTAATAGTTCTTATCAATCGGGTAATGGAATGCCTGATGCCCGTTTTGAGCTTGAGGATGGAAGCATTGTGATGGTTGTTGCATTTGAGCTAGACGACCCGGCTTACAGGGAAGATTTAATGCGAAAGATAGGAGTGGATAATCCGGGCAGTTATTCCAAGAAGGATGTTAGTAAGTATTTGAGGGATAATTATAACCGGGGTAACAGGTACGGAGGACGTGATTGGTATATGAGCAACGGAACTTACCCTGCGGGCTGGACTCACTACGGAATGCTTATGGGTTCGCCGTTTAATCTGACTTACGCCCAGCTTGCACATAAGAACCCCAATTTGGGTATTTATTCCGATGGCTACCAGATAGTGAACGATCGTTTTAAAGCAATCCATATTGGGGCTAGCGGTGCCATAAGTCAAAATGTGTTTTGGGATGCGAAGTTTAGCTTTAGCCGAAATTATGGTTCTTATCATCATCTTTATCCGGGACGTTATACTTGGGATGAGACGAAGGATTATTTTTTTAAGGAAGGCAAAAATCAGCTATACAGCCGTATCGGTCTGTCCTGGTTGGCTCTTGCTGAGCAAAAGTTAGAAGTTAATGCAGTATTTGGCATGGATATTGGCGAGCTGTCACAGTCGGTTGGAATGCAGATTGGTGTGTCAAAGCATTTTTAGACACTGTGTTTGTCATATTTTACAAGGTTATTTTTATGTTGAGAAGTCATTGGAAAAACATTGTCAATAGACTATCTTCGTGCCACTAAACAGTAATGAGATGCTCAAGGAAAAAGCAAAGGCGGTTAATACGATTTCTACCTTGGTAGATGTGCTTCTTGCCATTATTAGTTTTAATATTGCCTTATACCTTGAATTTGGAAGGGTCTCGGTATTGCATCACAAAGATAGTGTGATACTTCAGCTATTGATTGTTATATTCTGGACACTTCTCTCAAAAGGCCTGGGGACCAATATTTTGTATAGATCGCGTCCCTATTCTATGGTTCTGTTCAATTGTATCGGACTTGCTATAATAGGCACTGTCCTGTTGGTGGTATCTGCATGGGCTTTCAATCTTTTCTATTTAGGGATAGGCCTTTTCCTGGTCTTTGCTGTTCTAGATCTATTTTTTACCTTTGGATTTAAGACTTTAATATATCAAATACTCAAAGGTGCACGCCGAAAAGGGTTTAACTACCTAAATATGGTGCTGATAGGTGACAAGTCTGCCCTTCCATTTATCCGTCAATTGATTAGTCATCCCGAATGGGGATATAGGGTCAATGCAATTATTGGAAACGAGAGCCTCCTTAAGAGATGTCCTGACATAGCACCCATGCTTGCCGAAGACACCGATCTTGAGCAGCTCTTGCGCGATAAAGCAATAGATGAAGTTATTGTGTGCAAAGAGGTCTTAGATCCTCAGCAATTAGAGTCATACGTACAGATATGTTCAGAGATGGGGGTAGTGTTCCGCCTTTATTCCCCATTTTTCACTATGCTTGCCAACAAAACTCATATGCACTACTTTGGCACTACGCCATTACTTACAATTTCCAATACCCCTATGAGTTATCTGGCCCTTCAGTCGAAGGCTCTTTTCGACAGGGTTTTCTCAGCCTTTGTGCTCTTTATGCTTATTCCGGCTTTCCTTGTTATTGGCATTGCAATTAAATTAGACTCAAAGGGACCGGTATTTTTTAGCCAGAAGCGTGTAGGCTTGAGGGGCAGACGTTTTATGGTGCATAAGTTTCGCACCATGGTGGTAAATGCTGAAGAGTTAAAGCAAGAGTTGATGGCGCAGAACGAGATGGATGGTCCGGTGTTTAAGATTGCAAAAGATCCGCGTATTACAAGGGTTGGCCAGTTTCTCCGCAAGACTAGTCTTGACGAACTTCCACAGTTCTTTAATGCTTTGATGGGTGAAATGTCAGTGGTAGGACCGCGTCCCCCTCTGCCCGACGAAGTTCGCGAATATGAGCGATGGCAGTTGCGCAGATTGTCAATGAAGCCGGGTATTACCTGTATATGGCAGGTGTCGGGTCGTAATGACATTCCTTTTGAGGAGTGGATGAAGATGGACTTGGAGTATATAGACAACTGGTCTCTGAAACTAGATTTTGTAATATTTTTAAAAACAATACGTACCATGCTTCGCGGGGATGGTAAATAATTAATTATTGGTAAGCGCTAAAAGTTTCGGCCTTGAAAAGTCATTTTTTCTTTAATATCATTGTTATCGCCCTCTTGATAAGCTCGGGCTGCTCGCGTTATAAAGTTCCCGCGGGCTACCCTAAACCTAATGAAATGGCGCAAATATTGGCAGATATTTATGTAGTTGACGCAACTCTCACCTACTTGCCCGGTTCTTCTTCGGCTCGTAACAAAGAGATTACAGGTTCTTACCGTTATGTTCTTGAAAGGCATGGTCTTAGTTCTGCCGAGTTTGATACCATCCGCAAATGGTACGTTTCTCATCCGGATCTTTATCAAAAGGTTTATGAGCAAGTGCTTGAAAGACTCAGCAATGCAGATGCAGATGTGAAGATTATCATTGAACGTGAGAAAGCTGCAGCGGAAGAGGCTGAAAAGTTAGCTATTCAGGCCAGGCTTAATAACCTGTGGCCCGACTCGACCTTTGTCAGGGTTTATGATTCCGACTCAACAGACAGCAGGTATCCCTTCCGCATAGAAGTAGATACCCTGGCGCTCTCAGGAAGAGTTCGTTTGAGAGCCGGCTACAAGTTTCTGCGTAGCGATGAGAGTCGCAATACGCGTATGATGCTATCAGCCTTTTACAATGACAGTCTGGCCGATACTGTTTACAAAGACATAAAAATTTCGTTTCAGCGCCGGGTTGAAGAGCTTGTCTTGAAGCTTAAGGATGATACTATCCCTAAATATATTGATGGTTTTCTTTTGCTGCAGGATTCTCTCAACAAGGTATCGGTAGAAATTGATGATATACGGATTCGTGTTGTGCCTGACAGCCTGACGCTTCCGTCAAATGCTTATAAGCCTGAAGCTGACAATGTTGTTGACACAGTCATCAAAAGTCGCCGGCCGGAAACCAGGGTTAGATAAAATCTTGTGAGGTGAATAATACACGGAAATTTGGAGCCCATCTAATTCTTCTGCCCGATGGTTCAATTGGATCCTGGCCGATAGTGGAAGTTGCAGGTAAGGGAACCATTGTGTCTGTTGAGACTAACCCGCAAGGAATGAAGGAACGACCCGGACTTGAATGGTTTGGCGGTTTGATGATTCCCGGGCTTTTGGATGTGGCGGGAACAGCATCTGCCGATTGGTATAAGCAAGCCCTTTTAAATACTCACTTTAGCGAAGGCACTTTATATATTGGTCTTCAGGAGTCTGCCCAGGGTTTTAATAAGCCTCCATTTTTTTCAAAATCCCCGGATCTCCATCTATATAAGCATCCTGCACTGGTTAGAACAAATTTGAATTTCTCTGTTCCCTTATTCAGGCGGATAAGTGATTTTTGCCTTGCAAATACAGAATGCGACTGGGTCGAGCTCTTGTGGCAGGCTTCGGAAGGAATAGCATCTATGAGCGATGACTTGAAGCAGTATGGCTCGATTCAAGCCGGTAAGCAAAGCGGGTTGTTGATCATAAGTGGGGCTGATTTGAAGCAGATTAAGCCTTCAAATCAGATGAGGATAAAATGGTTATCATATCCTTCGGATAAAAAATAAGGGACCCTCGTTTCCGAAAGCCCCTTTACTCTTTCCCTTAAGGTAATTATCCACGGATAGCTTTGATCCCCGGAAGTTCTTTGCCTTCCAGATATTCCAGCAGCGCTCCTCCTGCAGTTGAGATATAGCTAACGCCCTCGGCTAGGCCGAACTGATTAACGCAAGCTACTGAGTCTCCGCCGCCAACAAGTGAGAACGCTCCTTTTTTGGTGGCTTCCACAATTGCCTCGCCTGTTGCTTTTGAACCGGCTGCAAATTTCTCCATTTCAAACACACCAACAGGCCCGTTCCAAAGGATGGTAGCCGAATTTTCTATCACTTCTTTAAAGACTTTTATTGATTCCGGGCCTGCATCCAATCCGAGCCACCCGTCAGGGATATTGCTGGCATCGCAGATTTGGGTATTGGCATCATTACTGAATTTATCACCTGCAACAACATCAGTGGCCATATATATTTTAACGCCTTTTTCTGCAGCTTTCTTCTCTAGTTTCAGAGCAAGCTCCATATAGTCGTCTTCACAAAGCGAAGCTCCTATTTTGCCGCCGCGAGCCTTTAGGAAGGTGAAAGTCATACCGCCTCCTAAAATCAGGTTGTCAACCTTGTCGAGCATATTCTCGATAATAGTGATTTTTGACGAAACCTTAGCTCCTCCCATTATAGCGGTGAAGGGGCGCTTAGGATTTTTAACTACCTTGTCGAGGCTTTGAACTTCGCTTTCAATAAGGAAACCGAACATCTTGCTGTCTGCATCGAAGTAGTCAGCGATAATTGCTGTAGAGGCATGAGCTCTGTGAGCAGTGCCAAAAGCGTCGTTTACATAAACATCTGCTAAATCGGCTAGTGCTTTTGAGAACACTTTTTGCTTTTCTTTCATTTCAGCCTTAGCTGCTTTTGTCTGCTCTTCTGTGGCATCATCGGCTAATTTCGGCTTTCCTTCTTCCTCAAGATAAAAACGAAGGTTTTCAAGCAGAAGAACCTGGCCGGGCTTTAAAGCTGCGGCTTTGGCTTTTGCATCGGGTCCCACGCAATCTGAGGCAATAATTACTTCAGTGCCAATTGTTTTGGCAAGGTGAGCCTGAATGTGTTTCAGCGAAAATTCAGGATTAACTTTTCCCTTAGGACGTCCAAGGTGAGACATGATAATTACTGATCCGCCATCCTTTAAAATTTTGTGTGTGGTAGGCATGGCTGCACGGATTCTCGTGTCATCAGTTATTTCAAAATTGGCATTTAGCGGGACGTTAAAGTCCACGCGCACAATGGCTTTTTTGCCGGCAAAGTTGTAGGCTTCAATTTTTGACATATAATTCTTGTTTATTATGTTTTAAAAAGGATGCGTAAAGATACAAAAATATTGAACTGATAACATGAAATCTTGTTCATAGCTTTGTAAAAACCTTTTTAGTGGAAAATTCGGCAGTCTGGTTTTTATTTTATTACCTTTGATTGCTTGAGTAGCAATATTATTGGGAGATATATATATGACAAACAGTGCAGAGAAGAGACCAAAACGGTCGGAAATAAAAAAAATGATTCAGGAGGTTTTTAATAACAATCCTAAAAAATCGTTTAATTACAAACAGATGTCCGCCGCCATTGGGCTTAACAAGAAGAGTGGACGTCAATTGGTTGAAGTGCTTCTGTTTGAAATGATGGAAAGCGGTGTTTTAAGCGAAATAGCAGCAGGTAGGTTTAAGATGCTTTCGCGGGGTTCTCATATAATCGGCGTGGTTGATATGACAGCATCGGGAGCTGCCTACATTGTTCCTGAGGATGGCGGTGATGATGTTTTTGTGTCGCAGACCAATCTAAATAGTGCTTTGCATGGTGATACGGTTAAGGTTCTTCAGTATGCCCGTAAGCGGCGGCGCCAGCCCGAGGGTGAAGTGGTTGAGATTATTAAAAGAAAGAGAGAACTTTTCGTTGGACAAATTCAGCTTAGCGCCAACTTTGCATTTTTGGTGGCCGACTCCCGGGTAATCAATAAAGATATTTTCATACCCAAAGATAAATTAAAAGGCGCATTGAACGGCCAGAAGGCAGTGGCTCGCATTATCGAGTGGCCTGCAAGTGCAAAGAATCCGGTTGGCGAGATAGTAGATGTTTTGGGTGATGTTGGAGAAAATAATGCCGAGATGCATGCTATTTTGGCGGAATTCAATCTTCCCTACACTTATCCTGAAGAAGTAAATGCAGCTGCCGAGAAAATTTCTGAAACTATTTCTGCCGATGAAATCAAACAACGTCGCGACTTTCGTCAAGTGACAACTTTCACTATTGACCCTGCCGACGCGAAAGATTTTGACGATGCTTTGTCAATCAGGAAGCTGGAGGATAATCTATGGGAAATTGGCGTTCACATAGCTGATGTTACCCACTTTGTTGAACCTGATTCGATAATTGACAAGGAAGGCTATGAGAGGGCTACTTCTGTTTACCTTGTTGATCGTGTTGTGCCTATGCTGCCTGAACGTCTTAGCAATTTTTTGTGTTCACTGCGCCCCAATGAAGATAAGCTGTGTTTTTCGGTAGTGTTTAATATGGATGGCAATGGTATTATTAAGGATTCGTGGGTTGGACGTAGCATTATTAATTCTGACAAACGTTTTACCTACGAGGATGCACAAACAATAATTGAGACCGGAGAGGGTGATTTTGCCGAGGAGTTAAAGATTATGAATTCGATCGCTGTTAAGCTTCGTGAAGCTAGATTCAAAAAGGGGGCAGTAGGCTTTGAGCGGGTCGAGGTTCAGTTTGAGATTGACAGCAATGGCAAGCCTCTTGGGGTAAATTTTAAGGAATCGAAAGATTCCAATAAGCTTATCGAGGAGTTTATGCTCTCGGCCAATAAGCGTGTTGCAGAACTTATTGGTATGAATGAACTGGAAAAGAACAAGAAAAAAGAAGCCAAAACTTTTGTCTATAGGATTCATGACTTGCCTAATGCTGACAAGCTTGATACCTTTACCAATTTTGTCAGGAAGTTTGGGCTTGAAGCAAGCCCTCAGCCCAAAGAAAGCGTTAGTCAGGCTCTTAATAGGGTACTTGCAGCAGTGCAGGGAAAGAAGGAGCAGAATATTGTGGAAACTTTGGCTGTCAGAACTATGGCCAAGGCAGTCTATTCGACTCACAATATAGGTCATTACGGCCTTGCATTCAAACATTATTCTCATTTCACATCGCCCATACGTCGTTATCCTGATATGATGGCTCATCGTTTGCTTCAGAGCTATATGGACGGAGCAAAGAGTGTTTCGGCCGAGAAGTATGAAGAGATGTGTGAACACTGTTCGGAAATGGAGCAGCGTGCAGCTGATGCCGAAAGGGCTTCAATAAAGTATAAGCAGGTAGAGTTTTTGAAGGATCGCGAAGGTGAGTTATTTGACGGTGTTATATCGGGGGTAAGCGAATGGGGTGTTTATGTGGAATTGATCGACAACAAATGTGAAGGTATGATTCCTATGCGTGAGCTCGACGATGATTATTACCAATTTGACGAAGATAATTATGCCTTAATAGGGCGACGAACCCGCCGGAGGTTTCAATTGGGCGATGCTATTAAGATTCAGGTGGTTAGGGCTAACCTCGAACGACGCCAGCTGGATTTTGCTTTGGCTCCGGAAGCTGATAATGCCTGGATGAAATAATAATCCGTCAAGAAAAGGCACAAGCCTTAAACATTTTTTACTTTTGTGTGTTACAAGTTAAAAGTTAGCAATATGAGTTTGGAAAGCAGTTCACTTACACCTTCTCAGGACGCCAACAGAAATTCAATTCTGGAAGCAGCACGAGATTTGTTTGCCCGTTACGGTTTTAAGAAGACCACCATGGAAGATATTGCCATGGCTCTGCGTAAAGGGAAAAGTTCCCTTTATTACTATTTCAAGAATAAAGAAGAGATTTTTCAGGCAGTAATTGGTTTGGAATCAGAAATCCTGTTTACTAAGCTTAATGATGTTGTTAAATCTGAGGGTAATGCACAGGTTAAGTTACGCAATTATGTTATTGTCAGAATGGAGACAATTAGCGAACTACTTAATTACCAGAAGGTTTTGAAAGAGGATTTCTATGGCGACTATGAGTTTTTGGGCGCCTATAAAATGGAGGGGGAGACTCTGGAAGAAGAATTTATTCAGTCAATTCTTGAAGAGGGTGTTCGTAACGGTGTTTTCAGCATTAAAGATACAAAGCTTGGAGCGACAAGTATTGTTATTACTCTTCGAGGGCTTGAGATTCCCCTTTTCCGTCGTTCACTAAGTGTTCAGGAGCTTGGTGTTCAGTTAGACAATATTTTAAATATCCTGTTTTACGGATTAGTGAAGCATTAATTCAAGTTAGACATGCCGGTTAATATTCCCGATACTCTTCCTGCTAAGGCATTGCTGGAGGCCGAGAATGTATTTGTGATGGGCGAAAGTCGCGCTATGTCTCAAGACATAAGGCCTTTGCGCATCCTAATACTTAATTTGATGCCTCTTAAAATTGTTACAGAGTCACATCTTTTACGAGTCTTATCAAATTCCCCTCTTCAGGTTGAAGTAGAGCTTATGATGACAAGCACTCATGCGCATAAGCATACCCCGCAAGAGCACCTGCTCGCGTTTTACAAGACCTTTGACGAAGTCCGGGAGAGGTATTTTGATGGTATGATTATTACCGGGGCTCCGGTAGAGCTGATAGATTTTGAGGCTGTAACCTACTGGAGGGAGCTGTGTGCTATTATGGAATGGAGCAAGAAGCATGTTACCTCTACTTTTCATATCTGTTGGGGCGCGCAGGCTGGATTGTATTATCATTACGGAATAAAAAAGTTTGAACTTCAAAAGAAGCTTTTCGGAGTTTACAGCCATAGTGTGTCATTACCAACCGAGCCACTTTTGCGTGGCTTTGACGACTGGTTTTTTGCTCCTCACTCCAGATATACCGAGGTTAGACTGGAAGATGTAAAGGAGCATAAGGAGCTTGTTTTGCTAAGTGAATCACCCGAAGCCGGTGCTTACATAATTATATCAGAAGACAGGAAACAGATTTTTATTACCGGTCATCCCGAATATGACCGTAACACTCTTGGTGAGGAATATTGGCGTGATGTAAACAAGGGTATGGAGATAGCCATACCCGACAATTATTACAGCCAAGACAATCCTGAAGGCGAGCCCTCGGTTAACTGGCGCGGACATGCGCATCTCTTATATTCTAATTGGCTGAATTATTATGTATATCAGTCAACACCCTATAGCTTAGGGGGTTTGTAATCTCTTTTTATCTTAATGAAAAGCGGATGGTTTTCAGATGAAATCCATCCGCGAAAATATCTGCCATATATTCCCCGGCTTGCAGTTCTCCGGCATCTGCATCGTAAAAAAGACAAACATCCACTTCTTCGCCACCGTATTCGATTGCTCGTTTTGCTGAATAATTAATTTCCGAGTCTTCATGTTTGAATTTGTCGTCAAGCGAGTGAGTAAGAAGTTGTCCGTCAGGCCTCTCAATTCGAAGATAAAATTCCTTCATGCCAATTGGGGCAGTAATGTTTTTCAAAACTGTAAAGCAAATTCTTATTTTGCTGACCCTGTTAATCCTGTCACTTTTCTTGTCGGATGCCGTCAAGCCCACAGCTTCAGCATTGTTAATGTCAAGTCGGCTTGCTATGCTAACTTTTTCCTGAAGATTCGTCTTAACCTCCTCGAGTTCGCGGTACGAAGTCTGGATCTGACTGTAGCGCCTGCGATGTTCAATGTTTTCTTGTGTAAGCTCAATGTTTCGTGTATTTAGAGAATCGATTTGAACTATGTATGTACGAAGAACTCCTCTCAAAGTACTCAGCTCCTTTTGATATTCTCTAATTTTGGCAGTATTGGTGGCTTTCACTGTTTTGAGCTCTTCCACAAGTTGTGCGATGCGCTCCCTTTCAACTTCGAGCATCAGGTTCAGAGTGTCATTGTCTGAATGGAGGGAGTCGTAATTAACAATCAGGTTTTGATATTCTTCTGTAAGGATAGTTTTTTCCTCGTTTAGAGATTCAACTATCGTAGTCATTTCACGATTTTGAAGAAACAAGAGAAGGGATACCAAAATAAGCAATATGCCCGTAATGGTAAGCACCAAATATAGTTTCTTATTATTTTTCGTTTTGTTATTATCAACCGTTTCCATAATTATCAAATTGCAGTTATTTAGGCAAAAGTATGACTTTTTGTATTTATGGCAATAAGGAGGCATGATTTATGTTTACCTGCCCTATTAATAAATCATCTATTACGCTGCCCAATCACTGTCTAAAATTGAAGGCCTTCACAAAAATTGATTTCCATATATTTCAATATTACCTTCTTCAATTTTTATTGCGAGAGTCCAATTTTATTGGTGCTTGAACAGCTCATTACGACAATTTATGAATAGGGCAGGTTGGGATGGCAGCTTTTCTGCTTCGGAATGAAGAAAGTTTTTAACTTTGTGGCAATTGAACAAATAATACAGTTCGAGTATGAAGTTGAATATCAGGTCTTGTCAGTTCAGGAATGGGTTTAGAGGTTTTTTCTCCATGCTGAGTTTTTCTTTTGGTGCATCTCTTATTTTGTTAGTCAAAGGATGTGCCAGTACGGGCTACCCAACGGGCGGGCCTCGTGATGAGGAGCCTCCCTATGTTGTGAGATCTGTGCCTGCCGAGAATTCTCTTAGTTTTTTGGGTGATGAGGTCAGGATAGAGTTTAATGAAATTATTCAAGTCAGTGATATCTTTCAGAAACTCATGGTGTCACCCCCTGTAAACAAGCAGCCCGTAGTAAGTTCGAGAGGCAAAATGCTAATAGTTAAATTTGAAGAAGATTTACAACTTAACGCTACTTATACTCTCGATTTTGCAGATGCTATAAGAGATAACAATGAAGGTAATATACTTGAAAATTTTACTTTTTCCTTTTCTACAGGTGAGTATATTGATAGTCTGGCTATTTCAGGAAATCTCTACAATGCTTCTGATTTGTCGCCCGTAGCCAATGCTCTGGTTATGGTTCATAGCAATAAAGCGGATTCGGCTTTTCGTACACAGGTGCCTTTAAGGGTTACCAGGAGTAATTCTACCGGGAGGTTTTCAATACAAAACCTGGCTCCGGGAGAGTATAGACTTTTTGCTCTCGAAGATGCTAACAGGAATTATAAGTATGACCAGCCAGGAGAGCGCATTGCCTGGCATAGCGAGCTTGTGGCGCCGCATATTGGTTTTCATGAACGTGTTGATTCTGTAGGAGTTGACTCGACTGTTGTGGTGCAGGTTCAGGCTTTTTTGCCTGACAGTTTGCAGCTTTTTATGTTTCAGGAAGATAATATCGCTCAGTATCTTGCAGACTTTCGGCGACCCCTTCGCAATAAAGTGGATTTAGTCTTTAGCCGTCCTTTGCTTGAGCCTTTGGAAGTGGAAATTGTTAACAAAGAAAATTTTGACAAAAGCGCGATATATGAGAGCTCTGCCAGACACGACAGTGTTTCTCTTTGGTTAAAAGATTCTCTGCATATAAAGAATGATTCGCTCTTTTTGCACCTAAAGTATCCTGTCCTTGACTCTTTGAAGCAGCATACATGGAAAAACGACACGATTAATGCCTATTTCTTTGATACAAATATAGAAGCGCGGGAAGGCCGCGGACGACGTCGCGAGGAAGAGGCGCTTCCGGAGGCTCCTTCATTGAAAATAGAAGGATTGAAAGCAAACGTTGAAATATTGGAGGCTGTGGCTATTCAATTTGCCAGTCCTATAGAAAATATTAACAGGGACAGACTTCGTCTGTTTCAGATTATTGACACTATCCCTAAAGCGATTGATTTTGATATTGTACAGGATAGTTTAAGACTGCGACGCTATAGCATTGAATTTAGCCGGGTTGCGGCCGGAAAGTATTCCCTTGAAATTGACTCAGCTGCCTTTACCGACATTTATGGTCTCTCCAATAATGCTTTGAAACAGGGGATTTCAATTAGAGCAGAAGATGAATATGCTACCTTTTATATTGAGATTGTAGAACCCGACAGCAATTGGCTTCTGGAGGTATTAGACCGTCAAGAAAAGGTGGTTCGAAGCCTTAAGGTTCCGCGCAACGGAAAGATGGGCTTTCGTTTTATCCGGCCGGGCGATTATATTATTCGAATCGTAGATGATAAAAACAACAATGGCGAATGGGATACAGGGGATTTTGAATCAGGGGTTCAGCCTGAAAGTATTTACTACTATCCCGAGACTGTCAGTGTTAGAGCAAACTGGGATCATATAATTAATTGGGAGCCCAAACACTTTGATATATACGATTTTGTTCAAAGAATGCGCAGTAAACAGAGCAGTTCGGCAGCCAGGCGGCCATAGTTTTTCGAGCTTGTTATTATTATTATTATTTTTATTTTTATGAAGACCTTTCAAAGGATTAGTTGGATAGCGGTGATTTTTTTGAGCTTGTATTGCATCCCGGGCACTGCCGGAAATAATTGTGTCACTCATAACTTCGTTTTCAAAGGTGGTGAAAAGGTTAGTTATAGCGCCGTTTATAATTGGGGTTTTATATGGCTTAATGCCGGACTTGTTACCTTTACAGTTGATTCGACCAGATGGAACAAGAAAGCTGCCTTTCACCTTAAAGCTGTTGGGGTGACTCATAAAGGATATGACAAGCTTTTTATGGTTCGCGATACCTTTGAGTCTTACGTTGATACCAAAACTCTTACTCCCTTTGAGTTCCGCAGAAGTACTAAGGAAGGTTCCTATGAAGCCTCCGAGCATTATCTCTATAATAGCAAAACACGAATAATCGATGCTACAATAAGCAGGGAAGGGGGCTTGCCTGAGCGTAGTAAAATTGAGTGGCCTGAATGTAGTTTTGATCTTGTAAGCATGGTGTACCAGGCCAGGAACATAGACTTTTCAAAGTATAAATATAACGACAAGATTCCCATTGTTATGATAGTTGATGGAGAGGTTTTTAATCTTTACATCAGGTATTTGGGAAAAGAAGAGATAAAAACGCGTGAGGGACGTCGCTTCAGATGCCTGAAGTTTACGCCTTTACTTGTGGAAGGAACAATCTTCAATGCAGGGGAGGATATGACTGTTTGGCTCACAGACGACAATGCCCGCATACCAATAATCGTTGAAGCAAAAATCCTCATAGGTTCCGTTAAGGCTATGTTTATTGGGGCTGAAGGACTAAGACATCCTATGAGTGCCGAGATAATAGATAAGTGATAGCTACTGAGAAGCTCAGTGCTTAATGGCTAAACTTTCACTGCTTTCTGCCTTCTGTTGCTCGGTACTGCTATTTGTTGGATTGTTATCCACCATGCCGGCATTGCTTAAATCAGGTTTTCTTCTCTTAGATTGTTTGCTGGGGTAATTAATAAATAGCTTGTAGAATTTGACCTGCTCGAAATAATTAAGTTTGATTTCTGTTGGGCTCATAAGGTGTTTTTTTACCCAAAAACCCATTTTCTTAGTTGAACTAAGACTTTGCAGACCTTTAATCTTGACAAAATAGTCTAAAATCTCCTCGTCTGAAAATCTATTATTAGTGAAGTCGTGGAAGGTTTTAAGTATTGCTGCTTTCTGTTCTTCGCCGCCCGGAAATAATACTTTATACAGACTTGAATAAGCTTTTTTTCTGACAATATCAGGCATAAAAAACTTATAAGCCATTAGCCCTGTAATAGCCACAACTGCAACAAGTAATAAAATCCAAATCAGCATATTTCGATAAAACATATTAGGACCCAAAGCAAAAGAGCAATTAAAAAACTCTTTTTAGAGCCAATTCTTTATATGTAATAATGGAGAAAAAGTTTCGTGCTTTTGATGAATTGTGTTTTTTTGGTGACTAAATGCATCAAGAGCCGAGCTTAATTCGCTCATTGAAAGCTTGCTGAAATCATGCTGAGATATGGCCAGATGTTTGTTTGAATGGTATTGAGCCAGGTATTCCTGTTCTGTCTGCCCCGGAGTGGGAATAATAACAGCCGATTTGTTAAGGAAATAGAGATCCATAATCGTAGAGTAGCCCGACCTGCATATTAGCATGGGAGTTTCTAATATCAATGTCCTTAAGCGGCCTTGGTCAAGATGGGGAAGAGTTGTGATATTGGGGGCTGCATGTATATCCTCTTTTGGCATACCCTCAGGAGTCCCCGAAACGATTAGACTTTTCTCCGAGGTCTCCCCGAACTTTCGGCTAATCATTTTTTTTAGCATAGATTTTTGAGGTTCAGGACCCGACAATAATGCCATCTGGCGGTATGATTCTGCCATGCTTAGGTCCGAAGTCCCATCCATAAAGCGTGAAATTGGGCCAATAAGGCGAGCGTTTTTTGGCAAGGGATATTTATGAACCAAGTCTCCCGCCAGGGACTGGCCTTGCAGGAAGTCAGGAATCCAACATTCATCAAATTTGCTAACCAGTCTCACTACAATTTTATTAACCAGGCTCTCAGCCCATTTAAATATGGAGGGGAGTTTCGGCGAGAGTTGGTGAGTAATAATAATGCTTTTTACTTTTGGATGTCTGGCACCATAGCGATTGTCAGAGATAATGCAATAAGGTTTGTGTTTGTCCACCAGCCGGGAAATAGTATTTTTTTCCCTCTTAAACCAAAGGAGCCATTCGGGCAGTTTGGTAAGTAATTTAAGAATCAGGAAGCGATTCTTTGAATAGGTGATAAGCGGGCCCTCAAATTTCTCGAAGATTAGTTCGGGGATGGATTGTTCGAGCAGGGCCTTAAGCGGTGTTGATGAGGCTAGCACCACTTTGTATCCTTGCTTAATCAGGCTTCGCATAAGCGGAATGTCGCGCGAGGCATGCCCCAGTCCCCAGTCAAGAGGACAAAAAAGGACAGTTAGTCTTTGTGCATCGACGTGCGAGCTTTCTGTCATCTTACAACAATTATTCGGACACCTGAACTTTAATACCATTTTGGCGCAGAAGAAGGGCTATTTCTTCAAGGCGTTGCGCCCCTACCTTGTAGAGAGTGTTGACAGGCGTATCACGGGCTATGGTATAAACCATTACTTCCTTAGGCTTAATTGAGCTTATAAGCTTCAACCACGGCTCAAGCTCCCGGTCGGTGCTGTTGTCAATCTGACGTCCATTAAAGCTGCCTTTTATAAATAGTGTTTGTATTGTCACCTTACCCTTGAATTTCTTGAGGTTTTCAACGGTTTCCTTTAGGTCAAAGTGACCTGAAGGACGATCCAGCAGCCTAATTGTATCTTCATTTGCCGAGTCGAGTTTCTGAATATTATCATCTACCTTAAGAAGGGCCTTGAATACTGTCGGTGAGCTGATTCGGGTGGCATTAGACAGTACGGCAACACGTGCATTGGGGCAATATTTGTTTCTGAGCAAAAGAGTGTCATCTATAATTTCGGGAAACTCGGGATGCAATGTAGGTTCCCCATTGCCTGCAAAGGTTATAACATCAGGCGGCAAGTTCTTTTCCATCATCCCAAGCAGCTTATCTTCAAGTTTATCATAAACCTCCGCCCGGGTAGGAAGCACGGCCTTTGGGGCGTGTTTATCAGGATTTAAGCCGCATTCGCAGTAGAGGCAATCGAATGAGCATAACTTACGATTAACAGGCAGGAGGTTAATACCCAGAGAGCGCCCCAGTCGTCTGCTGACTACGGGTCCAAATACTGTCTCATCAAAGAGAAATGTCGGCATATTTATTTTTTGACAAAGTTAAGAGATAAAACTGATGAATAGAAGGCTAAGGAGTCAAATGTAAGGAATGAAGTATAGAGAATGCTATAAGGGTAATGATTGGTTTCTACGTTTTTCTTATCTTTGACAGAATTAATCAGATTAGGATGTTATTTAGGGATATAGCAGGTCAGAATATAGTGAAGGAGCAATTGCTGCGTTCGGTTAAGGAGGGGCGTATCGGTCATGCTCAGCTTTTCGCGGGAGGTGAAGGAAGCGGTTCTTTGTTGTTGGCTCTTGCCTACGCTCAGTACCTGAACTGCCTCAGTCCCCTGGCTGATGATTCTTGCGGTGTATGCAGCTCTTGTGTAAAGGCTGCAAAACTTGTCCATCCAGATATTCACTTTGTTTTCCCGGTAATAAAAAAAGAGGGGAGCAAAAATACGCCTGTGAGCGATGACTATATTAAGGAGTATCGTGAACTATTGCTTGAGCATAAATATTTTAGTGCGCAACAGTGGTTTGCTGCTATCTCGGATGGCAGAAAATCAGGTTTGATATATGCCGACGAGAGTTCGGTCATTCTGAGGAAGCTTTCCTTGAAGAACTTCGAAGCAAAGTATAAAGTGATGATTATTTGGCTTCCTGAGCGTATGAATGATACGGGAGCCAATAAGTTGCTTAAAATACTCGAAGAGCCACCTGCTTCTACTGTCTTTTTGCTGGTATCAGAAAATCCGCAGCTCTTGCTATCTACAATTCTGTCGAGAACACAGCTGGTTAATATTCCTCCCATTGATACAGACTCATTGACGAAAGCACTTAGCGCCAGGTTTGACATGCCTGAAAGCTCAACTCGCGTTGCAGCACGTTTGGCGAAAGGTAATTATGTTAAAGCTGTTCAAAATCTTGATGCAACAAAGGAGCAGTCAGGCTTTTTTGATATGTTTGCTATGCTGATGCGCTCATGCTATTCGCGCAAAATATTCGATATAATAAAGTGGGTCGAAATAGTAGCGCCCTTGACGCGAGACAAAACCAAGGCTTTTATCGACTATTCGATAGGGATGCTGCGTGAGAGCTATATTTATAATTTTAAGCAGCCCGAGTTGGTCTATCTTACTCCCGCTGAAGAGGGTTTTGTAAGTAAGTTCGCGGTTTTTATAAACGACAAGAATATTGAGCCGATGACAGAGGGGCTCCAATTAGCGTATGCGCATATTGAGCAGAATGGTAATGCTCGGATAGTTTTATTTGATATGGCCATTAAAATGGTCTCTATGTTTAAGGCATAGAGTTGGGAGTACAATTTCCGGGATACGGAATGCAATATAAATCAGGGCCTTTCAAGCCCATAATAGATGTTTTATGATTGAGCAAGATATAGCTGAGCGTGGGCAAAGCAAATGTGATACATGCAGCGACCGATGTGGAAAATTAGAGGTATTTGACTGGTTATCAGATCTTCCAGAAGGCTCTGAGGGTAGTGATATTGTTGAAGTGCAATTTAAAAATACCCGTAAGGGCTTTTATAAAAACACGAGCCAGGGCAGGTTGAGCAAGGGCGACGTGGTTGCTGTAGAGGCTTCGCCCGGACACGATATTGGCATTGTTACACTCACGGGGGATTTGGTTCTTCTTCAGATGAAGAAAAATAATTTATCTCCGGCAGGATACGAGTTTAAGCGGGTGTACCGGAAGGCTAAGCCCGTGGATATTGAGAAGTGGGAAGAGGCAAAGGGCCTGGAAAAAGAGACCATGCTTGAGGCCAGGCGTATAGCCCTTAATCTGGGCTTGAATATGAAGATTGGAGATGTTGAGTATCAGGGCGACCGTACGAAGGCGATTTTTTACTATATTGCTGACGAACGTGTTGATTTTCGCGAATTAATAAAGGTCCTGGCCGATCGCTTCAAGGTTCGTATTGAAATGCGCCAGATAGGAGCCCGTCAGGAAGCCGGTCGCATTGGCGGCATTGGCCCTTGCGGTCGCGAACTTTGCTGTTCAACCTGGATAAGTAATTTTAAATCGGTCAGTACTACAGCGGCCAGATATCAGGAGATCTCGCTGAATCCTCAGAAATTAGCCGGACAGTGCGGTAAGCTCAAGTGTTGTCTTAACTACGAGTTGGATGCTTATCTGGATGCTCAGCAGGACTTTCCCAATACTGCCATTCCACTCGAGACGGAAGACGGGACTTATTACCATTTTAAGACGGATGTGTTTAAACGACTAATGTGGTATAGCCCAAGCCGCGATAACGGGGCAGGTGCCAAAGTCGCTATGCTTTCTGTTGATTCGGTAAATGAGATTATCTCTCAAAATAAAGGAGGTAAAAAGGTTCGTGATATTGCTGAAGTAGTTCAGGTGCTTGCCCCTCTTAAAGATGTTGGTTATGAGAATGTTATTGCTCAGGATAGCATTACCCGCTTTGACGAAAAGGCTAACAAGGGCAACAGGAAGAGGAAAAAGAACCGACGTCCGAACAGACCCACAAATAGTAATAGTGCAGGAAAAGCCAATGACTAGACTTTTGTTAATAGCGATATTGCTTCTTACTGCTTCATGCGGTGATAAGCTTTTGTACACCGAAACCGTTGTTATTGATGAGCTCGGTTGGCATAAGGATAAACCCGTGGAGTTTGATGTTGTGATTAGCGACACCCTTACTGCTGTAAATGTTGGGATGACTTTTACCCATAGCAATGACTATCCTTTCGCGAATATTTGGCTCTTTATGGAGATAACAAGCGATTATGGCCATAGTGTGGTTGACACTTTGGACTTTTTCTTAGCTGAGCCCGATGGTCGATGGTTGGGTAGGAAAAGAGGTGGTGAGTATGTTGTTTCGGCGCTGTATAAGCATGCCGTGACTTTGTCCCGACCCGGGAATTACAAGTTCTCAATAACTCAGGGAATGCGCAGTGTCATCTTACCCGAAATACGAGAGTTTGAATTTTGGATTAGTGAATCAGAGTAGCTTAGATAGGAAAGTAGTTTAAAATGAACAAATTAGAGAAGTTTGCCGAGATGGACATGCTCCCTAATGTGATACAGGCAGATTTTAGCGAAGTTTTCAGAAAAGATTATAAGTTGAAGGGGCTTTGGTCGGAGAAGTTTTTTGGTAAGGAGCATCCTCTTGTCCTTGAGTTGGGCTGCGGCAAAGGTGAATATACGGTGGGTCTTGCCCGCAGATATCCGGATAAGAATTTCATCGGCATTGATATTAAGGGCTCAAGGATGCATACAGGCGCAAGTCAGGCTCATAAGGAAGGTCTTAAAAATGCTGCCTTTATTCGTAGTCGTATCGAGCTTATTGATTCCTTTTTTGCTCCGGGCGAGATAGCAGAAATTTGGCTTACCTTTCCCGACCCACAAATGAACAGGGCTCGCAGGCGACTTACATCTACGCGCTTTATGGAATTGTACGCTAAGTTTTTGAAACCGGGAGGATGTATTCATCTGAAAACTGATAGTTCCTTTCTCTATCAATACACCCTTGAGATGGTAAGGCTTAACGGTCTTACTCTTGTTGAAAATAAACCCGACCTATACAATTCAGGTTTCGAGCCGGATATGTTGTCTATCAAAACCTACTATGAGGAGCGCTTTATGGCTCATAATATTCCAATAAAATATCTTTGCTTTCTGTTGGATAACAAACAAGCATTGCTTGAGCCTGATGTTGAAATTCCACTTGATGACTACTATAACTCCGGAAGAAGCGTTAAGTTTTATGAAGCAGACAAAGAATAATCAGGCAGCTTCCAATGCACATGAGGATCGCTTTTTTAGCTTAGTTTATGAGCTTGTACGCTTGATTCCTTATGGGCGGGTTAGCTCTTACGGGGCAATTGCAGCTGCAATAGGCTCGCCGGGTGCTGCCCGCATGGTTGGGTGGGCTCTTAATCATTGCAGCCTTGAAAGTGAAACTGTCCCCGCTCACAGGGTGGTCAATCGCAATGGGGTCCTTAGCGGCAAGCATTCTTTCAAAGAGGAGAATACAATGCAGCAACTTCTGGAGAGAGAGGGGATAATCATTAAAGATGATAAAGTAGTTGATTTTAAGCGACTTTTTTGGGATCCTCTTATTGAACTTTCAGATTTTGGTTAAGGCTAATTAGTTCTACTTTGACACA
>DIPM01000006.1:0-15278 GCA_002427105.1 Marinilabiliaceae bacterium UBA5488
TATTAGACCTGAACAGTGTATATGGCGCATTATTATTCCTTTTCTGCTTAGGTGAGGCGTTTGACTTAGGGAGGATTATGAGGTTTTATTCCATACAAACCTGATTGGGCAACCATACGGTCGAATGGACTAGCAACATTAAGTAAGGCATCGTTAATTATATGGGTGTAGCGCTCTGTGGTTTTGATGCTTTGATGACCCAGCAATTCTTGCACGTACCGGATATCACGCCCCTCTTCCAGCAAATGGGTGGCAAAACTATGGCGAAGCATGTGCATGTGAACCTTACGTTGAATGCCTGCTGATCTGGCCATCTTCTTTAAAATCAGTGCCATACTGGTTGTGCTGTATTGGGTTCCTGGGCGAGATCCCTCAAACAGATAGACCTTAGGTTTGGCTTGATCCAAGTAGGTTTTTAACCATTCATGTAGATGCTGCGAAAATAAGGTATATCTATCACGTTTGCCTTTTGAGTCCTTTATAAACAGTAAATTACGTTTCAAATCTACATCTCTCAATCTCAGATTGCGAATTTCGGATCGACGCAGACCTGCTGTGTAGCCAATAGCTATCAATAACTTATGTTTTAAATTGTCAGTTGTGTTGAGCATCGCCGAAATCTCCGACAAAGTGAAAAAATCGGGTAAGTGGAAACCCTTCCTGGGGCGCAGCACATGCTTATTAGAAAGTGTATGATTATGAATGCGCTCAAAGAAAAATTTGAGACTGCTTACTTCACGAAAAACGAAAGGCGGGAGATGTTCCCGCCTTTGCTGTATGGTGATCTAAATCTTATTCTCAGAATAGTTTGTTCATTACATTCTTGATCTCTTCTACCGGAGGATTGATCTCGAAGACATGGTCAGGTTGCATATAAACTATGTCATGCTCTGACATAAAGCGTTCCTTACCACCTCCTGTTATATTCAGCATTATTGTAGCATAATTTGCAATCCGGCCTTCTTTCACTATGCTGATCAGAGACGCGGCGGCAACTGCAGCAGCTGGTAATATATCTATGCCTTCAAGCTCCTTAAACAGGTCGGCTGCGGCCAGTGCTTCTTCGTTGGTCACTTTCAAAACATCTCCACCGCTTGCCTTCAGGCAGTCATACAGACCTCCGTGTACCGGATAGGGTGGGAAACGATTGGCAAGTACATTGGCTATGATAGCTTCCGATTGACGACGTGCCTCGTTGTCATCAAGAGGCAGAAGTTGACGAGAACCGGCTTTCCACGCGTTATATACGGCTAGGAAGGGATCGTTTTGTGATACCATCAGCTTCATTTTATTCCTGCCGTAACGTCCGTCAACAATCAGACGGTCAACGGCTTCCCAGGCTGCAATAGCCCCTGTGCCACTGCCTATTGCCTGAAAATAATAATCGGGAATGCGCCCAATGGTAGTCACTGCCGATAAGGTGGTTGTGCCCATCCCATCGCGGCGAGCTACGTTGCGTGCTCCTCCCTCCGCGTAATAACCGGGAAGTGTAACGACCTTGTTAGATAGGTGGATAGCATCAAAGTAATCGCTGCCTGTACGAGTGCATACCATTTTTACGCAATCTTTTATCGTAGTGTCGAACCACATTGCATCCAGAGCGTCTTCGGGTACGCACAGAAGAAGAGGTATGTCGTTGTCAGAACAAACGCGGGCAAAGGCACGGGCAGTATTGCCGGCAGATGCAACTACCAAAACGCCCTGAGAAACATCAGACATGCGTCCGCAAACAGTATAGGCTTCAGTCTCCTTAAACGAGCAAGTGCGCATATTGACGCCTTTTTCAGGCCAATATCCACTAAAGGTGATATAAAGGTTCTCGAGACCTAGGTGCTTTGCCAGCCCTTGACTTTTATAGGTCACAGGAGCGGAGGAGCCTTCCAGAAAGCGCGTAACCGGCAGCCAGTCATCATAGCGGAATAAGCCAAGTGAAGGGTCTTTCACCTGAAGCTGAACCTCTTCATATACAGTTCTAATTAATGTAGCTTCTTTTTCGTTCGGGGCATCTAAGGTCCATCCCTGATCGCTAAATTGCTGTCCTGTCTTAATTGATTGCAACAAATAATGTGTGGGCGCAAATTCCGGATTCATATCTTATTCTTTATAAGCAGCAAAATTAGCTATTTCCTACTAAATCAGGTGGGTATTAATACTTATTGTCAGCCTTGGGCAGCTGCATTTATATAGATCCCAGCCCGGGTGAGCTGCTCCGGAATCAGGCCTTTAGGGGGATAAGCGGGGCTGCTTGATTTTGACTTAACATTGGAGGCTAAGATGCACAATTGACCGACTAAAAGTATTTACAGCCCTGGGTATTTCACAATCGAAAAAGGCTTTGGGCTATGCCACCCAAAACATGAACCAGGAACAGTTGAGTACGGTTAATACCGCTAACCTGGGTAGTCAGTTGAACGGTCAGGCTGCCGGCCTCTCAGTGAGCAACCCGACCGGTATTTTTCAGTCACCACAGTTTTCGCTACGCGGCAAATCACCGCTTATTGTAGTGGATGGAATCCCCGTAGAGACCGATTTTTACGATGTATCATCCTCCGATGTGGCTGAGGTCAATGTCCTTAAAGGAACCGCCGCATCAGCATTGTATGGCTCACGAGGCAGAAACGGAGCCATCTAGATTACCACTAAGACCGCCGCCGCAGAGGGACTCGTGGTGCGTCTTAACCATAAAACTATGGTAACAGCCGGTTTTACTGTTTTTCCTGAAACTCAAACTGAATATGGTAATGGCTCAAATGGAAAATATGAGTTTTGGGATGGTCAGGATGGTGGTATTTCAGATGGAGATATGATTTGGGGACCCAAATTTTCTGATAATCTTTTGATTCCTCAATGGAACAGCCCCATCTATGACAATGTTACCGGAACCACCATTGAGTGGTACGGAGATGTGGCGGGTACTCAGTACGACGACAAATCACGCTACAGCCGCGTACAATAACCCCTATTTTTCTGCCTACGAACTAAATCAGCGTTACGACAAGGATGTTGTTAAAGGGCAACTTAAGTTGAAATGGGATGTGACCAATAAATTGAGCCTTCAGGGACGGTTTTCTGGGGTAATAAACAAACTTTTTGAAGATCGTGAAAGTCCCAAATCCTACCTCAACTATGGAGATCCGCCGGAAGGAGATTATAAAACATGGAACAATGCCCGTGTAAACATCGACAACGATGTTTTGCTCAGCCACCACAATCAACCGGGGTCTGATTTTGTCTTTACCCTCAACGCCGGTGCATCAACCTTTTACCATCGTTATCAGCAAGAATACAACGCTACCGATGGCTTAATTGTACCTGAGGTTTATTCCCTCAATAACTCAGCTGGCAATTTTATTGCCTCTACCTACCTTCAGGAGCGAGCCATACGAAGTGTTTACGGAATGGCTAACCTCGACTGGAAAGATGCACTATTTTTAACTATTGCAGCCCGTAATGACTGGTCGTCCACTCTTTCAACCCTCAACAACTCCTATTATTATCCTTCCGTTTCCTTAAGTGGACTGGTCTCGAATATGATAAAAATGCCGGAGATAGTTGATTACCTGAAGGTATATGGTTCCTGGGCAGAAGTGTCGAGCGACTTAAATCCCTATCAGATAGCTCCGGTTTATGCCAACAGCGGATCATACGGAGGCTTGCCCCGCATCACTTATCCCTCAGGAATTGTCAATCCCGCCATTGAGCCTGAAAAATCTATTTCTTTGGAAGTGGGTTTGGCCTCGCAATTATTGAAGAGTCGCCTGGGCTTTGATTTTCCCTATTATCAGGTGGTAGATGAAAACCAGATTTTGGATTTGAGCATATCTGAGGCTTCCGGTTTTACAAGTCGCAAAGTCAACGGTAACCAGTACACTACCGAAGGATTTGAGCTAATACTAAATGCTGTGCCTGTTAAATCAAGCCGTTTGCAATGGTCCACGCAGCTTAATTTAAGTCACATGGTAAAACGCTTGTCCGGTATTTATGGAGGAGAAGAAAAGT
The DNA here is from genome assembly GCA_002427105.1 of Marinilabiliaceae bacterium UBA5488. Lineage (GTDB taxonomy): Bacteria > Bacteroidota > Bacteroidia > Bacteroidales > Marinilabiliaceae > Geofilum. The sequence goes on from DIPM01000006.1 coordinate 4,000, forward strand.
ATGGCAATTATTCGCTCAACGAGCGCATTGACAATTTTTACAGCACGGCATGGATGAAAGCTCCTGAGGGCTCTCTAATCCTCAATGAAACAACCGGCTTGCCTGTAAGAGATCCATTTCCCAGAGCTTTTGGACACAGCGAGCCCGACCTGCGTTTCGGGTGGACTAATAGCCTTAAGTTTGGTAAGCTTGACATTCAGGTCGATTTTGACGGTATGTTTTTAAGTAAATCCTAACTTGATAAATATAACATTATGAAACAATTGATTTATATATTGTCGTTGCTTTGGTTGATGGTTTTGGGCTGCGAGCCGATTGAAGATTTTAACCATAACCCCAACAACGTTTCAGAAACTCACCCTCAGTATTTGCTGACTAATATTCAATGGCAGGCTTTTCAGGTGGAAGGGGTGTCGCCGCTTTTTGCCACCAGAATGTTGGTTCAGACCGATGGAGAAGATGCAAATCAGTATTACACCTGGAATCGTGGTGATTATGGAGCTTATGGCCGTATGAAGGACGTAAAAAAAATGATGGAGGAGGCCGATAGACTTGAAATCCCCGCCTACAAGGCTGTTGGTAAATTTTTCAGGGCTTACTATTTCTACAATTTGACCCTTCGCTTTGGTGATATTCCGTATTCGGAGGCATTACAGGGCGAGGCTCAGGCGGATGCCTATTTGGCACAAGCCTTGGTAGCTCTTTCCCAGGCAGCTGATGATCAGGCTAAAATAGAGCGTATCCAGATGCAGAAGTACTTAAGGTCGTTTTTGCAGGGTGGCTGGACTATGTACTTTGAGAATTTGCGAACTAATGTGCCCGGCTTTGCCACTACAACCGGCAGTAAACGCCCTTATCGCTGGATGTATCCTACGGGCGAATACCAAAATAATGCCGATAATGTGGCTGCAGCTTTAAAAGCACAGTTTGGCTCAGATAACGATGACACTCATCAGAAAACCTGGTGGCTTAATTAAACAAAAATCATAAATTAGGATTATGAAAAAATTATTATCAGGCAGTATCTTAACTGCTAAGCTTAGGTCTGGGCGCACAAAATGTGAATATTGTGCCCCTTGATCACTTGCGCAGGGATATTCCCCGCAAAGAAGTCAGGATTCCAAATGTATTGGGCTATCAAACCTTGAAGTGTGATTTTCACATGCATACGATTTTTTCCGATGGTGATGTTTGGCCTGCCGTGCGAGTTCAGGAGGCATGGGAAGAAGGCCTGGATGCCATCTCAATTACCGACCATATCTAGGGCCAGCCCTCCAAAGTGCATGTGGGCGGGGATCACAATGCCCCTTACGAGATTGCCCTGCCCAAGGCTCGTGAGATGGGCATTATCTTGATTTGCGGTGGCGAAATTACCCGCAGTATGCCTCCGGGTCACTTGAACGCCATCTTTTTGAGCGATGTGAATGCGCTCGACACCGAGACGCCCTATCAGGCTATTGAGGCAGCGATTGCCCAGAAGGCTTTTGTGATGTGGAATCACCCTGGCTGGAGGGCTCAACAGCCCGACACCTGTCGCTGGTGGCCGGAGCATGAGGAACTCTACCGTAAGGGATGGATTCACGGTGTTGAGGTGTTTAACGAAAAGGAGTGGTATCCGGTAGTGCTCGACTGGTGCAAGGAGAAAAACCTGAGCGTAATTGCCAATTCTGATATTCACGATATTAATGCTCATTATTACGACATCGTGAATCAACATCGTCCTATGACCTTGGTCTTTAGTCGCGACAGGAGTGAGGCCGGACTGCGTGAAGCTATGTTTGATAAGCGTACTTTGGCCTATTTCGACAACAAGCTTGCCGGGAGGGAGGATTTGCTCAAAGCCGTGTTTGAGGCTTCCTTGAGCCTTCGTCATATTTACACGAATAAAGACAAGAAGTATCGAACCTTTGATGTTCATAACCTTTCGGATATTAGCTATGTGGTGGAAATGGAGGACGGAAGTTCGGTGACTTTCCCGGCCAATGCCACACGTCAGCTACGCTTGCCGCTGGAGCAGACCAAGCTGAAATTGAAGGTGATTAATTTAGTGCATGCCTCTGATGCTTGTTTGAATACTGAACTCGTTTTGCCCTAACCTTGACCTGATTAACAGATAATAGCAGAAGGGCAGCTGTCGCGAGATAGCTGCCCTTCTGCGTAATTGTAGTGAACTATAAACTAATCCTGTATCTCAGGCTCGGTAGAAAAGGAGGGTGCAGGAAGGCCTACGCCATTGAATAAACTGGCTTGACTGCCATTATGATAGGCGTAGCGCAGGTATAAGGGGGCAGCTACAGCACTGGAGCTGAGCACGAGGGTGTCGTTTTCCAGCTTCCACTGAGCAGGATAGAAAACACCGTCGGCACCGGCGATTTCAAATTGGTTGGGCACTTCCTTATCCACAACCAATCCTCCAGTAGCGTGAGTGAAAGTCTGACGCAATTGCTTTCCAACTATTTCAGTTTGGTCGGGCAGAGGACCTGAGAAAGGCAGCTCCTTCTGATATTGACCGGCCAAAGCCCATAGAGCCAAACGCTCGCCTACCTCAAGCTTTTGAGCGGGGTGGATATTATCAACATTACCTATATCAAGTGTTGAAATCATGCCTGTTCCCGGGATATCCATCATCCTACGCTGAGCTTCACGGAGCCTGGCCGATGAAATTCCTTCCGGATCGCTGTAATTCCAGGGAGCCAACTGAACATAGTAAAATGCTAAATCTTCGTTTTCGAATTTGTTACGCCAGTCTGTTATAAGCATTGATTTTAGTCGCATATACTGGTTTGCCCTTCCTACATTTGTTTCTCCCTGATACCATATAGCGCCCTGTACAGAGTATGGCACTAAGGGAGCTATCATTGCATTGTATAGGGCAGAAGGAGTGTAGGCCGATAGTGCCATAGACAGCTCGGGGCGTTCCCTCCAATCGGCTGTTTGCGGGTCAAAACAGTAAAGCTGTCCGCCTTTAAATTCGCCTACCACCATATAATTCCACTCACCTGCAAGAGAAATAGAAGCTTCAGGGTTGTTTTCAGGGTGGATACTTAGTTGCTCGGGATTTCCATATATTCCGCCTCCACCTTGATTATCCAGAACACGAACCGCGACAACAGCTTCCCCGGCCTTGACTAATTCTGCCGGAATGCTGTATTGACGCACGGCCTGGTGGAAACCGCCTTCTTCGTGAGCTCCAACGCGTGTGCCTTCAAAGTAGCATACATCACGGTCGTCGATTGGGCCCAAATTGATAGTCAGATTTTGACCTTCCCATTCAGCGGGTATTTCCAGTTTTTTCCTGAACCACACAACACCATCGAATTCGCCAATGTCAGATCTTTCAAAATATAAAGGAAGCTGCATAACAGGCCATTGCTCAACGGCTGTTTCAGGGTTTGCACAATATTCATCGAATAAATCAAGACCGACCAGAGGATCTGTGTTGTCAGAGCTTGCTGCAGGCAGACTTTTGTGCTCTTTAAGCCAGTCTGTATAAAGCTTTTCCTTAGGGCCAAACTCTTTTAATTGTTCGGTAATGGCTTTGAAGTCTGCATCAATGGCAAGCATATCTGAACTTATCCATGATTCGGCAGGTGTTCCACCCCAGCTGCTGTGTATGATTCCTACAGGAACGCCAAGTTCCTGATATAATTTACGGGCAAAGAAAAAGGCCGTTGCACTGAATTGACCTGCTGTTTCCGGAGATGATAACTCCCATTTTCCGCTTAAATCGTCCTGAGGCTCAGCTGCAGTATTTCTTACTACGGTAAAAAATCTGATTTCAGGAATATCAGATGCTGCTATCGTTGCATCAGCGTCCTTTACCAAGTCATTTGGCGGCCATCCGGCAAGGGGCATTTCCATATTGGATTGTCCCGATCCAATCCACACTTCACCTAACAGGACGTTATTAATTGTTAAGGATGTTTTAGCTGCCGAAACGCTTAGCGTGTATGGACCTCCCGCTTCAATTGTCGGCAGATTAACGCGCCATTCGCCGCTGTCATCGGCAGTTGTTGTGGCATCACTTCCCCAGCTGCCTGTAACGTTGATTTCAGTACCGGGCTTTGCTTTGCCCCAAATCGCAACGTCTTTATTCTGTTGTAATACCATATTGTCAGAGAATATGGAGGGCATATTCAGTTGAGGATCTGTGGCACATGAGGCCAAAAACATTGTTGTTATTGCCAGCGCAATTACTTTGATAACATTGTTCATAGTTTATAAAAATTTATAGATGTATTCTTAAATCAGGTATAAATTGCAATTTTATTGCATATTCAGACTTGTTACGGCAAAATTTCACGTAAATTTAGGAATTATTACATTACCGTTTTGATTTTTTTAGTAAATGTTTAATGCAATCCCGTCAAATACTGATGAAATAGATAACCCGATTAAAGTATCGGTAGTTATTGTCAGCTACAACTGTTTGGATTTCCTTCGTTTATGCCTTAATTCCCTATTGTGGAAGAATCATAACAATATGGAGCTTATTGTTGTTGATAATAATAGCAGTGATGGGACTGTCAGCGTTTTAAAGGATGAGTTTCCGGAGTTAAGATTAATTGCCAATGACTATAACGCGGGCTTTGGAAAGGCCTGCAACCAGGGTATTAAAATAGCCCGAGGACATTATTTACTGATGTTGAATCCGGATACTTTCGTGCCCGAGGATTTGACTTCGAAGATCATTTCCTTTATGGACAAGCATGAAAGATGTGGTGCTATGGGCGCTTATATGATGGACGCTAAGGGGAAATTCCTCCCCGAGTCAAAGCGCGGAATGCCTACTCCCTTTCGTTCTTTTTGCAGGTTCTCAGGTCTGTCGGCTCTCTTTCCGCATTCTGCATATTTTGCCGGCTATTATGCCGGCAATATCCCGAAAGACAAAGTGGCGGAGGTGGAAATTTTATCAGGCGCTTTTATGGTCCTTAGACGTGATGCTCTTGCGGAAACCGGCGGATTTGACGAAGACTTTTTTATGTATGGTGAAGACATCGACCTCTCATGGCGGATACACAAGGCCGGATGGCTTACTTACTATAATCCGGATATCAGGATAGTGCATTTTAAGGGAGAGAGCGGCGACAAAGACCCTGCTTATGTAAAGGTTTTTTACGAGGCTATGCAGATATTTTATCGCAAGCATTTTGGGCAGCATCAGAATAAATTTGCCCGGTTTTTTATCAAGTCAGTTATCCACCTGATGACAGTTTTGTCATCACTCAAAAGCAAGCTCAGCAGAAGAAAGGGCAGGGACGAGGAGTATCCGGTGAGTGAAGACTCTTATATTTTTTCTGAAGATTATGTGGCAGCGGAGCATGCGGGGAAACTGCTTTTTTCGGGCAAGCTACTTCCCTGGTCTGATTTAGAGCCTCAAAGGCTTAATGAGCCTTTGAGAAACTGCATTTTAGATATAAGTTCCTGCCTTCCGTCAAAAATTCTTGATTTTGTAAGAATAAAAGGTTTTTTTTGTAAAAGGCTCTTTTGGTTGGCTAAGGGAAGACGCTGTGTTTTTCTTCCCCTGAATTCGTTAGTGCGAACTCGTATTACCACTTTAGATTGATTTTGAGCTGTGTGATTTGCATATTGATGGTAATCTGCCTGTTTAGAGAATGAAATTTATTATTTTGGATTGTCATTTATAAGCCATTTTATATGCGATTAATTTATACACTTTTCTTATTGTTGACCTTTGTCAGCGTAGATGTTGCCGGTCAACGAAAGACCCTAAAGCTTGCCCAAAGCCATATTGATGTTGGCAGATATAACGAAGCAATACGCGTGTTGCAGCCTTTACTTTCAGCCGAAGAGGTCAACCGCGAAGTATATGTGCTGGCCGGTATTGCCTATCTGGGAGATCCTGGAGACTCCGAGTATGCTATCACTCTTTTTGATAAGGCTATCGAGCTTTATCCGCCCGACGAAAAGCTCTCGCGCAAAGCTCTTGAAGCCCGTTTGTTTAAAGCGCAGGCATTGCACCTGAGCCATCGTTTTGATGAGGCTTTGAAAATTGAAAGGGAACTTCTCGAAATAACTCCGGCCACAGACAAAGATTTTATAACCGCTATTAATCGGGAAATTGCATACAGCGAAAATGCCTTAAAGATGATTGCTGAACCGGTTTCGTTTCAAATTCAGAGTATGGGTCGAGCCTTTAACTCTATGCACAATGAACATAGTCCGGTAGTTTCTGTGGATGAGTCAACAATTTACTTTACCTCAAATCGTCCACTGGAGGGAATGAACAGCGATGATGGTGATTATTTTGAAAGTATATATGCTTCCTATTGGCGCGATGGTGAGTGGACAGCAGCCGTTCCTGTTGAACTTCCCGGCAGCTATTATGGCAACAGGGCAACAGTTAGTATGAGTGCCGATGGCAACACGATAGTTTTCTATCAAAATGATGGAGCTATAGGTAATTTGCATGAAAGCCGCCTGGTATTTGGAAGCTGGACAGAACCAACTCCTTTGCCTCCTCCTGTTAATTCCGGGTCGAATGAGAGTCACGCCAGCTTTAGCCTTGATGGAGATAGAATATTCTTTACCAGTGACCGCCCCGGTGGATATGGAGGCAAGGATATTTATGTTTCGCATAAACTCCCGACCGGTTTTTGGGGAACTCCACTCAACCTGGGACCTAATGTTAATACCGAGCTTGATGAAGACAGTCCCTTCCTTCATCCTGATGGAGTTACTCTTTATTTCTCCTCGGAAGCTCACAGCTCAATGGGAGGTCACGATTTATTCTTTAGTCGCATTGATGAAGAGGGAAAATGGAGTGAACCGGTAAACCTTGGATATCCTATTAATACGGTATATGACGATAAGTTCTTTCTGCCAACCGCCGACGGGCAGAGGGTGTATTATGCCTCGCGTCAGGCCGACGGCTATGGCGCCATGGATATTTACCTAATCACTTTCCCGCAAAACGATGAGCGCTCGCTTGCAGTTGTCGCCCGCCACATCTTTGATGAGAAAGGTATGCCATTTAGCGATGTGATAGTGAGGATTTACGATAATGAAAATAATCTTTTGCAGGGAGTGTATCGGCCCAACAGCCTGAGCGGGAAGTTTGTGTCAGTCCTGCCAACAGGCAAAAATTATAGAATGGAATTGGAGGCAGAAGGTTATGAGCGTTATAGGGAAACCTTCAGAGTAGAAATCCGTGAGGTATATGGAACACGCTCGCGGGCATTTTACCTGGAGCCGATAATATTAAAGCCTCTTAATCAGGAGGATATAGATGGGAAGGCAGGGCTAAATGATTCAGAATGATACCATAAGGCTGCGTGCCGTTGAGCCGGCTGATGTTGACTTGCTTTACAGCTGGGAAAACAATATGGATTTATGGCAGGTTAGCAACACTATTGCGCCTTTTAGCAAGGCGCAATTGGCCAGATATGTTAAAAATGCTGCGCTGGATATTTATCAAACAAAGCAATTGCGGCTTATGATTGATGCTCTTAAGGAAGATAGGGTGGATGAGACTGTCGGAATAATTGATATGTTTGATTTTGACCCCTACCATAACAGGGCGGGTGTGGGTATTATGATTAACAGGAAATGGAGCGGAAGGGGTCTGGCTGCATTGGCTCTAAGGCTTTTTATGGATTATGCTTTTAATACTCTTCATCTTCACCAATTGTATTGCAACATTGCCGCGTCGAATAGCCCAAGCATTCGTCTCTTTGAAACTGCCGGATTTAAACTGGTAGGAGTGAAGAAGGATTGGCTAAAGGCAGAGACAGGCTATGAAGACGAGCTTTTGTTTCAATGCCTTTCTACTCTTGAGCGTTGATAATATCAAAATCGGGAAGCTGCCGGAGTACTTCATGATTAAGCCCTGCTTTGTCGAGCCTTATGCAGTAGTGTGTAAGGCCGTTAGTTACAACCAAATAGTCAACATTCAGAGGGATATTGTAGCGCGCAGCCTGTGCCAGTGTGCCGTTGTTTATTGTTACCTCCGGAGCCTTGCACTCAACAATTAGAGCGGGTTCACCTTTGCGGTTATAGAGCACGATGTCTGCCCTCTGTTTCAGGCCGTTTACAATAACCATCCTTTCGATTGCCATCAATGAGGCCGGATAGCCTAAGTTTACCATGTAGTTTATAAAATGTTGCCTCACCCATTCCTCGGGTGTGAGTGCCACATATTTTTTACGTATCACGTCAAAAATCTGCTTCTTCCCTTTGTTTTCCCGTATTTGCACATCAAAGGAAGGTAAATTCAAAATTCTCATTCTGTTTTTTTATTTCTACCCTTGGCTCAAACTTAATAAAGTATTGTTTGCAAGCCTCTGTCCAACATGCTTTGCCTTTTCAATCTTATGATTTTTGTTTGCAAATTAGCACAAAATCTGCAAAACCCCTATCTTAGTGGACTTTCATTTTCCTTTTTGTAATGAAGCAAATCACTAACAGTTTATGAAGACAAAGCAAGAGATAGTTGAAGATTGGTTGCCCAGATATACAGGTCGTCCCTTAAGCGAGTTTACGGATTATATTCTGCTTACCAACTTTGGACACTACGTAGATCTATTTTCTAAATGGTATAATGCTCCGATAATCGAGGGGGTAAATATGCCCAACTGTAGCGCAAACGGCATTACCATTATAAATTTCGGGATGGGTAGTCCAAACGCGGCCACTATTATGGATTTGCTTAGCGCAATTGAACCTAAGGCTGTACTTTTTCTGGGCAAATGCGGCGGTTTGAAGAATATCAATAAATTGGGCGATCTTATTCTGCCCATTGCTGCTATACGCAGCGATGGTACTTCCAACGATTATCTGCCTCCGGAGGTGCCTGCCTTGCCCGCTTTTAGCTTGCAGCGTGCTGTTTCTACCTCTATTCGTGATTCAGGCAAGGACTATTACACAGGGACGGTGTTTACTACCAATAAAAGGGTTTGGGAGTATGATGAACGTTTTAAAAAGTATCTGGGAAAAACCAGGGCTATGGCAATAGATATGGAAACGGCCACTATTTTTACCGTAGGTTTTGCAAATTCTATTCCCACCGGGGCTTTGCTGCTTATTTCTGATCAGCCAATGATTTCGACAGGCATCAAGACCAGCGAAAGTGATAAGCGCGTAACCCGCGATTTTGTTGAAAGCCATATACGCATAGGTATTAAGGCTCTGGAAGAACTTATTCACAACGGTAAATCCGTAAAGCACTTGAAATTTGATAATTAACAGTTCTGATGACATTCGAAGAGATTATAGCTAAGGCAAGGAAAGGAGAGTTTTATCCCATCTATTTTCTGTACGGGGAGGAGCCTTACTTTATTGACAAAATTGCTGATACTGTTCAACAATATGCTCTGAAAGAGGAAGAGAGGGGTTTTAATGAAACAGTGATGTACGGCAAGGATACTGATGTTGTCAACCTGATTCATGCCGCGAAGCGCTACCCCATGGGTGCATCCCGGCAGCTAATATTGCTCCGGGAAGCGCAGCTAATGGCGAAGTTTGAATTGCTGGAGAATTATTTTGAAACTCCACAGCCTTCTACTATACTGGTTATCAGTTATAAGCATAAGTCTTTTGACAAGAGGACCAAGGTGTATGGCGCACTTAATAAGCAGAAGCAAGCCCTTATTTTTGAATCAAAGAAGCTTTATGAGAATAAGATGGGACAGTGGATTTCCGATTATCTTAAGAGTCGTTCACTTACTATCGAGCCGAAAGCTTTAATGTTGTTGGTGGAGTTTCTCGGGCAGGAGCTCGAGAAGGTGGTTCAGGCTGTTGATAAGCTTATTGTTGTTATGGGGCCGGGTGTTACAAAGATAACGGTTGACCACGTATCCAACAACATTGGAGTAAATAAGGAGTATAATGTTTTTGAGCTTCAGAAAGCGTTGGTTTATAAGGATATATTAAAGGCGAATCGCATTGTCAAGGTTTTTGCCTCCAATCCAAAGGCCTACCCTATGCCTGCCACAACAGCAATACTCTTTTCGTTTTTCAGTAAATTGCTGGCTTATTATTATCTCCCCGATAAATCAAAATCGGCAGTGGCTTCGGCCTTGAAGATGGCTCCTTACAATGTGGACGATCTGCAAGTGGCAGCCCGCAACTATACGGGCCTGAAGGTTGCTGAGATTATCTCTCTTTTGCGTGAATATGATGTGAAATCGAAGGGCTTTGGCAGTGCCAATACTTCAGACGGAGAGTTGCTGAAAGAGATGATATTTAAGATTTTACATTAATCGCCTTGCATACCTGCCCTTGGTCTGGAAGCTATACTTTGGAATTGATGGAAATGAAGTGGTATGAACGACAATTTTTGGTTTACGATGGAGTATTAATACCGCTTGGTCGGGCTCTGTTCAACGCCGACAACCGTGCCTTCAGGTATGGTGACGCCATTTTTGAAACTATTCGTATCTCAAAAGCTGAGCCTTTGTTTTGGGATTGGCATTATCAAAGGTTGATTCTGGGAATGTCTGTCCTGAAAATGTCAGTAGCCTCGCTGCCATCAAAGCAGCTGCTTCGCGAAAGTGTGATAGACTTAGTGGTTAAGAACAGGATCTTTGCAGATGCAAGAGTTCGATTGACCGTTTTCCGAAAAGGAGAGGGCTTTTATACTCCCCGGCAAATGCAGGTTTCATGGCTTATAGAAGCTGATAATCTGGGCTCTACCGGTTACAGTTTTCCCGATAAAGGATTGAAGATTGAAGTATATACAGACTTTCCAAAACAGCTTTCGCCGGTGTCGCCCTTTAAGACAGCCGGCTCACTGCCTTATGTAATGGCCGGAATTTTTGCTAAGGAAAATGCTGTTGACGACTGCCTGATTGTCAATTCGGCCGGGAAAATCATTGAGTCATATAATTCAAATCTTTTTTGGGTGAAAGATGAATTTATTTATACTCCTATAATTGCCTCCGGCTGTATTGATGGTGTTTTCAGAAAAGCTGTGATTGAAGCGGCTGCTCGCCTTAAAGTGAAGGTCGTGGAATGTTCCGGAGCTTCCTTGGAAGAGATGCGTGATGCCGATGAGATTTTTTTGACAAACGTAATTAGCGGTATAAGGTGGGTTGCGGCATTCAAAGACCGCAGATATTATGCCAGTATTTCAAAGCGCTTGCAGAGGGAAATTGATGAATTTATAAATTTGTAATTATGATAGTTGCATTGTATTGAAGGCTTCTTAATTTTTCACTTTTTTTATTTGTGCTGATTCCAAAGTTTAATAAATTCATCTAGTTCAAGTTTTAAGTCTTCACGAATGATCTTCCTAAGTAGGGTCTGCTGAAAAACTCGCC
>DIPM01000006.1:15515-26296 GCA_002427105.1 Marinilabiliaceae bacterium UBA5488
TTCAGGCAGAGGATACGGGGTGGAGTTGCCACCTTAGGTCGAAGACCTAAGGTTATGAAAATCCAACGCCTTCGGCGCTTTTGGAATGCTCAAAGTCTCCTAAAATCAGTCGGTTTGGGCTGTATTAGTGCATGCTTTATGCGGGATGGTCTCATAATCCTTGCATTAAAGTGTTCTGACATAACTGTATTTGCCTGATTAATAGGTGATATGCACTTTTTCAGCAGACCCTAAGTAAGCCTTTGGGTAAATCTTGATTCTTATGGACAGGAACGGTAGTAATTCTGCCATTGGGATGTTTTAGACGGTGATGAGACCCATTAATTCGGACAACAATAAATCCAATTGCCTCTAATAAATTTAATAATGCTTTTCCGGAAATTACGGGGAGTGGCGGCATAGAAGGGCAATTATATTGCAGCAGAATTAATAGATATTTGCATTTCTCTAAAACCTACAAAACGGTTTGCTTCAGCAACTCTCTCTTTATCTTCTTCAATGCAAATTTCAATAACTTCTTTGATGTTGCCCAAGGCCTTTTCAATCGTTGAACCATAAGAATGGCAGCCTTTAAACACAGGGCAGCTTACTATATAATAATTATCTTCGTCTTGTTTAACGAGGATAGGGAGATGCAATATTTTATTTTCTGATATTTTCATAATTCAATGTTGTTATTCAATAGCAAAACTTTAATTGAACGCGGGATTAGTCGGGAAGTTTGACCATGTTTTATAAACATCGCCAAGGCTCTCGAGGCTCTCTTTCCATATAGTAGAAGTTTCCGGATTCATAATCTCCTTGTCGTCCAGGGAGCTTACTATCCACGATTTATCTGCAATCTCGGCATCCAACTGCCCCGGCGACCAGCCTGCATATCCTGCAAAGAAGCGGACACTCTTGCTGTCGGCTTTACCTTTATTGATTAACTCCTTTATCTTCTCAAAATCGCCACCCCAATATATTGAGGGAGTGATTTGTATTGAGCCTGGAACTAAATGCCCCAAAGTGTGAAGAAAATGCAAAGTGTTTGAGGATACCGGTCCTCCAATAAACAGTTCACCGCTAAAATTGAAAAGATCATCTATTACCTCATCGGGATATACCTCAGTTGACTTGTTTAGCACAAAGCCTACAGAACCGTCACTTCCATGTTCAGTAAGCAATATTATGGAGCGGGCAAAATAAGGTCCTTGCAGAAATGGCTCAGCAATCAAAACCCGCCCCTTTTCCGGATGAACTAGACGGTGAGTTGCCTGGAATATGTTTAAATCTATACGTCTCATATCTCTTCCTTTTGATTTCCAAACAAAAACCAAATTACAAATAAAAATACGAAATCAAAATAATTTCTGTTTTTCTAACTTTTATTGATGAATTTACATCACTAAATAGCAAATAGCAAGGAAGAAATCAAATAATCAGTTTTTGAGATTTAATGTTAAGGTTCAAAATAAAGAACATTTAACTTAAACCATAGAACATTATAGCAGTTTCGGGTTTCAGGTTTCAAGTTGAGGGCTGCGCTTTCCATATTCTGCCTCTTCACTCATAATCCATAACCCATAACTCAATTTACTTACTCATAAATCGGAGGAAACCTGGATGCATCCGACTCTCCCATCAGAGCATAAATAGCCTCGTAAACATCTTCTGCATTAGGTTTGCTAAAGTAGTCGCCATCAGTTCCATAAGCCGGTCGATGCTCTTTTGCTGAAATAGTAATCGGTGGAGAATCCAGGTAATAAAATGCTTCCTGCTCCTCCAGTACCTTCTGCATCATAAAGGCGGTAGCTCCTCCGGGCACGTCTTCGTCAAAAAACACAAGTCTGTTAGTTTTCTTTACCGAATTGAGGATAAGATGATGAATATCGAATGGTAATAGAGTCTGCACATCAATAAGCTCAACCGAGATACCTGTCTCTTCAAGCTGCTTTATTGCCTCTAATGCTATTCTAATGCATGAACCGTAGCTTACAAGGGTTACATCATGTCCCTCCCTCAAAATCTCGGGGACGCCTAAAGCTAATTTGTATTCACCGGGATTTGCCGGATTTTTTTCACGAAGACGGTAGCCGTTAAGAGGCTCAATAACCAAGGCCGGATCATCACCACTTAAAAGTGTGTTATAAAAGCCTGCGGCCCGCGTCATATCCCTGGGTACGCAAACGTACATTCCACGTACCGAATTGATTACCATACTCAGGGGCGAGCCTGCATGCCAGGGACCCTCCAAACGATGACCCCTTGTGCTTACAATCAGGGGAGCTTTTTGACCGCCTTTTGTTCTGTAATGAAGTGTTGCCACATCGTCACTCAAGGTTTGAAGGGCATATAAGAGGTAGTCGAAATATTGTATTTCTGCAATAGGCCTAAATCCGCGAAGGGCAAGTCCTATCCCTTTCCCGATTATTGTTGTTTCCCTTATCCCTGTGTCGAAAAGGCGTAATTCGCCATATTTTTGCTGCAAGCCTTCAAGGGTTTGATTTACGCCTCCAAGTTTGCCTGTGTCTTCGCCAAATATTACTATTCGCGGGTCTTTACTCATCAGAGCATCAAAATTGCGAAGCAGTATTTCACGACCGGGAATGGCCTCGCAGTCGTCATTGTAAGATGGGGCTACATAGTTTACCTTTAAAGCGGAGTGGCTCGACTCGTCATAAAGAAGTTCATTATATTTTTCGCTGCCCATTTGACGGTAATCGGCAACCCATGCCTTTAACCCTTCTTTAAAGCCTTTGTGTAGAGAACAATTAACGCATACATTGCGCAGCACTTTGCGGGCGGTGCTTAATATCTCTTTCCTGCTCAATGTGAGAGCCTGCTTTAAGGAATTTACTGCTTCATCGATTTTTTCACGCTCTGGCGGGCCGCATACACAGTCCCTTGAACTGATTATATCCAAAAGCTGTTCTTTCTCAGCAATCAGAGGCGCCATGTAGCTGTTGAATGCATCTTTTTGTGCTTGTTTGACTTCCGCGAGAGCTTCGGCTTCAATAAGATTCAGGTCATCGCCAGTGGCGATACCGCTGCTTTCAATCCAATGGCGCATCTGAACAAGGCAGTCGTAATCATTTTCCCACTTTAATCTTTCAGCTGATTTATAACGTTCATGCGACCCCGATGTGGAATGTCCCATGGGTTGTGTCATCTCCTCAACATGAAACAGCACAGGCACATGCTCATTACGGCAGCGGGCAATGCCTGTCTGGTACATCTCGCACAGGGCTGCATAATCCCAGCCTTTTGCCCGCATTATTATAATTCCCGTTTCATTGTTAGTATCCTTTTCAAAACCTTTAAGAGCCTTGGATATGCTCCCTTTGATGGTCTGCTTTTCTGTGGGAACGGAAATCGCATACCCGTCATCCCATACAGATACGGCCATAGGGATTTGCAAAACCCCCGCTGCATTTAGGGTTTCAAAGAAATGCCCTTCCGAGGTGCTTCCGTCGCCTATGGTGACAAAAACTACCTCATTTCCGCCCTTGCTGAAGTTTGAACTCTCAAGCTCCCGATTATGCCTATAAAGCTTCGATGCGAGCGCCAAGCCAACAGAGCGGGGCATCTGACCACTAGTGGGGCTAATGTCTGAGGAACTGTTCTTCGAAATCGTCTGATTTTTCCAATTTCCCTGCTCGTCGATGAGTCTGGTGGCAAAATGATTATTGAAGGATCTTCCTCCATTATCGGGATTCAACTCTGTCCGGGTTTCTCCGTAAAGAAGAGCAAATAAATTGGCAGGACTAGTCATGCCGGTAGCCAACAAGAAGGTTTGATCGCGGTAATAACCCGATCTCCAATCACCCTTCTTAAATTGCTTGGCCATTGCAAGCTGGGCTACTTCTTTACCGTCGCCAAAAATGCCGAACTTTGCCTTGCCTGAAAGTACTTCCTTTCGTGCAATCAGACTAAGTTGACGACTTATTTGTCCGGTTTTATAATCTTTAAGTACCTCCTTTTTAAACTCTTCGAAACTTAAATCTGTTTCGGCTGATAATTCCATTTCCAGCGTTTTACCTGTCTTTTGCATACAAATTTATAATTTTTTCCGTATTCAGGATATCCTCATACATCCCGATAACAAATGCCAGTCTGTCTCCGTCCAAATAATTTGTAGCCACAGACTAAACAGATTAGTTTAGGGAATGTTTATGACAAATGATATTTTTGCCCGCCCCCGGGTTGATAAAATGACCGGGAGCGTTGGATTTTTATGCTATGAAATTTTATCGCTACTTTTGTAAAAAATTAATTATGATTTGGAAAGTGCTTGTTGTTAGTATTGTATTAGTTGGGATTGTTGCATTTTTTCTTTCATTCAACGTCATATTCAGACGCAATGGCAAATTCCCTAATAGTCATGTAGGTGGAAACAAAGAGCTTGCAAAGCGAGGTATTTATTGCGCTTCTACACAGGATCGCATTGCCAGAAAGAAGGGGCGTGCAGTATTATAGAGCAATAGCCCGATTAGTTTTTGCTGATTAAGTCAGGTTCCATGCGAACCCCGAACTCCACAGATACTTCATTGCTGACTCTTACCATGCCCATAAACTTTGAAGGTGCGCTAAGTTGAAAATCTCTAAGGTCGATTTTGATATTTCCATTAATCCGCATAGCCTTGTCACGGCAAATATGCACCACACCGGGGATTTTGTATCGCATTACTTTTCCGGCCATCGTTACATAAACTTCGGATAAAATTGATAGGCTGCGCCCGGCTCCGCTTAACTGAATATCATAGGGATTATAATGAAATTGAATACTAATCTCCGGGTAATTGTCGGCTTTTATTAGTTGGATAAAGTCCTTGTACATCAGCGGGTTGGATGCTTCAAAGTTGTGGGCGGGTATGGAAAAGGTAATATATCCTTCCTTATTATGGAAGCTCGGGGCATGCTTTTCATGGTCGAGTGACTGCTGAAAGTAGAACTGATTGACATTGGTTGAGCCTTCAATTCTTACATAGCTAAGACATTCAGGATGGCCGTCGCTTTGCATTGGTGGCGCATTCTGCCCTTGCAACAAAAAAGTCATGCCTGACAGCATCAGGCAAAAGATTGCAACAAACCTTATCTCGTTTTTGCCGCGAAAGGCTTCTGGTTTTAAGATTTTGGCCATGATGCGCATTTTTGCTGTTTGTATATTACTATTCCCGATAAAGGTGTTTAAGCAGTTCAACAGAGCCTGTTGAACTGCTTAAACTTTTATGTCGTTTTAAAAGGAGATGGCTGCTTCAACTACCAAGCCCTTAAACTCTCCTCCGTCAATAGCTCCATGAGCCGGACCATCATAGTTTTGAATTACGTAATCAAGCTTTATCAAAACGTATTCAACCATATTCCAGCCACCTCCGATATTTACGCGACTTACAGACGAGTCGCTTAATTTATCTTCCACTTTATTCCAGCGTGCCCCTCCGTAAAAGTCACCATAGCGATAGATGCCTTGAACGGCCAGCTGGGTGAATTCCTGATCAGCTGCATTGCGCACTCCCTTCATTGTTTCATATATGCCAAATAACTCCAATCCATGAAACTGAGCAAAAAGGTTAGCCATATAGCTGTTCATTTCTGTCTGGTTGGCTCCAGGGCTCCATCGACCAGAACGAAAATTGGCATCGGCTGTGTTATTTGCAGGCACACTCGCGTCAAATAATTGCATCACGTTATAATAACGTGCCCCGGCACGGTCGCCGTCCCATAGTGTTGAACCGCTATGGCCTTTACCCACGTGATAGCCTGAAAAGCTGGCACGAAGGCGCAAGTCTTCATTGATATTTGTATCATAACCAAGTTTCCAGTTAAACACCAGGTCTTCACCCAAATCGCCTCCACGGCCGTAGTTCATGCGTCCGTTATTGATGCCCACGTTGGCTATAATACCATCCTTGCGAAACAGGAACTCCATTCCCGGATTGTTGGTAAAAGCATCCATTATCCAGTTGCCTACGAAGGGATTGCTTGTTACTGCCGCGTTATTACTTCGGTAGTAATGAGCATCGCCATAGTTGGGCATCATAACACCGGCTTTGATTGTCAGAAACTCCATAATATTATCCGTAGCAGCCCAAAATGGCAGCTTGTCGATGGTCAGATAGCCTCCTTCTACCCATGCCTCATTGTGGTGGCGGGATGATAAATAGGTGTTCATATAAAGCCTGATGCCGGGTGCCAGATCACTGATAATAGCCAGGTTGGCAGTTGGCAAATTGATATTCTTCTTCAGGTCGATAAGCTCAACATCTGCTTCATGGCTAATACCTTGATATTGCAGGGCAAAATCAGCCCCTACTTTTACTTTCAGCTCTTCAAATCCTTCTGCATCAAGTTTCTTAGCTTCGAACTGCTGCGCGTTAACTACCAGCAAAGCGCTAAGCATAATGCTGAGTGTGGTGATTATTTTCTTCATACTATGATTCTATTATTTGTTAGAAATTATTATTTCAACACCGTATCGAAATTCACGGTAACTTCGTTACCCGACTTTATGGCTCCCATCATTGCACGAGGGGGCTCCATATCAAAATCTGTCATTTTCAAGGGTACTTTACCGCTTACTTTCAAGCGGTCGTGTGCGCTGCTTCCTTTTATTGTAACAGTAGCTGGTTTGGTTTTACCTGCAATGGTAAGGTTACCGCTAAGAGTTGCTGTAAACTCTCCGTTGTTTTCTATTACTGCGACCTTGGCTGTTTGAACAAAGGTGATAGTTGAATATTTCTCACTTTTTAATGCTTCGTAGGCTTTCTTGTCAAGACCACTGTTGCCGCTGCTCAAATCAGAGGCCTTAAGAGAAATTTTTGTCCCCGCTATTTCTACTCTTCCATCATCACTCCTGATAAACTGTGTCGAACCGTCTATTAGGGAGGTGCTCATTTCCCAATCATGCACTGTGGATGTACCTGATACGGAAATCTTGCTCTCTTTCTGCTCTACTGAAACCTGGTCTGCCTGAGCTACTGTGAAAAACGCTATAGCAATCAGACTAAAAAGTCCTTTTTTTGTGTTCATGGATTCTTTGCTTTAGTTCGTTATTAATTATTTTATTTGATTAAGTAGCTTAGTCTCTAATCGGACTAAATTGTCTTGAAATATAATGCAAATTTAATGCAATATTAAAGTAACACAATACTTGAACGTATGTTGCACAACATGATTTTTTTATCGAATCACTGTTGTTCGGTAAAAAAATATGCGGATCGGATTGGATAAGAAATTTGAGATTTAATATTAAATCCCTACGGGATAATATGCGAGGATTGATTTTATAGTATAGACCCGTCGGGTCGTTTCATATTATAACGAGGGTGTCCAATAATAAATTTATCCACAGATTACATAGATTTTCATAAATAAAATATCTTTATTCTCAGGCGTTTACAAACTTCCGGTTTCTCTTTTCTGTGTAATTTGTGTCAATCTGTGGACTTACTAGACAGCCTCCTAGTGATATCCATTCATCAGCAGCGTTGCGTAAGAGCGATGCATCTCAATTTTCGTGAGGATTTTCGGTTTTAGCACCTAATAGGGCTGAGCAACAGATAACTTATGAATAGGGCAGCTTAAGCTACGTTGGTGTTTTTTAACATGCTACTTTCGATACTCTGCTTATCTTTGCCATTCAATTTTTAATTAGTACTATTAATGATTTCAGTTGACGGATTGGGTGTTGAATTTGGCGGGACTGTTCTGTTTAATAATATTTCGTTTGCCATTAACGACCAGGACAAAATAGCCCTGATGGGTAAGAATGGAGCAGGTAAATCTACTATGCTCAAGATTTTGGCGGGAGTCAGGACACCCTCAACTGGGCGGGTTACCGCACCGGAAGGCTCAGTAATTGCTTATTTGCCACAGCATCTGATGACCGAGGATGGGCGTACTGTCTTTGAGGAAACGGCACAGGCCTTTGCCCATATTCATAATATGCATGCCGAAATAGAGGAGCTGAATAATCAGTTAAACAGTCGTAACGATTACGAATCGGATGATTACTATGCTCTTATTGAGAAGGTTTCTACCCTTAGTGAGAAGTTTTATAGCATTGAGGATACCAATTATGAGTCGGAAGTTGAAAAGATTTTGCTGGGATTGGGTTTTTCGCGTGAGGATTTTTCGCGGCCTACTGGTGAGTTTAGCGGTGGATGGCGTATGCGTATTGAGCTGGCTAAGATTTTACTTCAAAAGCCTGATTTGATTCTGCTTGATGAGCCGACAAATCACCTGGATATCGAGTCTATTCAATGGCTGGAAGATTTTTTGGTTAATAGTGCCAAGGCGGTAATGGTGATTTCGCACGACCGTGCTTTTGTTGATAATATTACCACGCGAACCATTGAAATTACGATGGGACGCATTTACGATTATAAGGTTAATTACTCTCAGTACCTTGAACTTAGGAAGGAGAGAAGGGAGCAGCAACAGCGTGCCTACGAAGACCAGCAAAAGATGATCGCGGATAACCGCGATTTTATTGAGCGTTTTAAAGGTACTTATTCTAAGACAAATCAGGTGCAAAGCCGGGTCAGAATGCTTGAAAAACTTGAGTTGGTGCAGGTCGATGAGGAAGATAGCTCGGCTTTGAAATTGCGCTTCCCGCCCTCGCCGCGCTCAGGGTCTTTCCCTGTTATCTGTGAAGAGCTCACAAAATCCTATGATGGCACAACCATTATCAGCAAGGTGTCGCTAACTATCAAACGAGGAGATAAGTTGGCATTCGTTGGCCGCAACGGCGAAGGCAAATCTACGCTGGTAAAGTGTATTATGGGAGAGATAGAACATGAAGGAAAGATGAATTTGGGTCATAACGTAAAGATTGGATACTTCGCCCAAAATCAGGCCTCCTTGATGGATGGTGAGCTTACTGTGTTTCAGACAATTGATGACGTTGCAAAAGGTGAAATCAGAACTAAAATCAAAGATATTCTTGGCGCATTTATGTTTAGTGGCGATGATATCTTTAAGAAGGTAAAAGTCCTCTCGGGAGGCGAACGCACTCGCTTGGCTATGATAAAGCTTTTGCTGGAACCGGTAAACTTGCTTATCCTCGATGAGCCAACTAATCATCTGGATATAAAGACAAAAGATATATTAAAATCCGCACTTAAAGAGTTTGACGGAACTCTTATTTTAGTATCGCACGATCGCGATTTTCTGGACGGACTGGTTGATACGGTCTATGAATTTGGCAACAAGAAGGTAAAAGAACATTTGGGTGATATTCACAGCTTTCTGGCAAAAAAGAAGATGGAAAACCTCAGAGAAATAGAGCGTAAACTTGCATAAAGTGTTGTTTGTTAATATGTTTCAGCCCATAACTCATAGCTTATGACTTATAATTCATCACTTTCCTGCCCTTATTTCGCCTGAATACCTGAAAATAACCGGTATTTCCTCTACCTTTTGAGGTATAGTTTCTCGGATAGTTTCGGAGCTTCCCGAATAGCTCACAATAATCACAGTATTGTCATTGTCTGTCCCGATTCCTATCGCGGTAACTCCTTCTACTTTGAGCCACTCC
Source organism: Marinilabiliaceae bacterium UBA5488 (assembly GCA_002427105.1). Taxonomy (GTDB): domain Bacteria; phylum Bacteroidota; class Bacteroidia; order Bacteroidales; family Marinilabiliaceae; genus Geofilum. The sequence goes on from DIPM01000006.1 coordinate 25,036, forward strand.
TTTTCGTGGAGTTGCTTGGTTTTGATTACCTTAGACAGGTCTTTGGACTGTTTATTATTCCGGTAAGGAGATATCCATCGCTTCAAACACATTTTGTATGCGATTAATTAGAGTTGTTGTTTCACTGCCTGCAAAAAGCAGACCTACAATATTATTATCTGTGTCGAGAACCGCTGAGCCACTGTCACCTCCCGAACTCATCGAGCCTGCCATCAGCTGGTCGCTAAACTGTGCCGTTTTATTATATCCGTAATTCACCTTTACGGTAACATCGGTTTGAATAATAGTACCTGAAGTGAGACCCGTAGTTCGCCCGCTCTTTTTGATATGCATGCCCAGTTCAGCCTCACGTACTCCTTCTATCTTACCGATTTGTAATATTTCCTGTGCTACTTCTTCAACATTCAAAGGGCGGGCTATGGCGCAGTCGCAGATGTTATCACCCTTCTGTTCGCGGTAAACTCTCAGTCGCGTAGAGCTACCGCTGAGCTTGTACAAGGAGTTTAGCAATCCTGTCAGCCATCTCGACATCCTTCCGGATGCTGCAACACTATCCTCCTGATAGTTGATAGGAATAAAATCGGATAATTCAGCAATAAGATCTTCAGGATTGATACCTCCGTCGTAGTTTCCCGGTTGCAAAATCAAATCACCCGCTGAGGCTTCATTACTGTTTGCAATAACGTGGTTGTTGGAAATAAGATAGAGCTGATTGCCCCTTTTGACCCAACAGCCCAGGGTTCCGGCAGATACTTCGGTGTGACTTATGCTACAGCCTCCCGGGATGGGTCTGAGCCGCCCTGTGGGTGAACTATGAGTGCGGAAGATTCCTGAAGGATAAACATCGGTCGGTACGCCGTCAATTTGCCTGGGAATAATGTCGTTTTTACTTAGTCGGCTTAAAGGCTTTTTACTCGCTACAGAGCAAATAATAGCGAGTTCGGAAGTTGCTTTGCCTTCAACGCTTTTGTACCCTATTCCGGTCGCAAGTACATTTTGACGCCTCAACAGTTGCTCAGAGGCGAGCTGCAGTTGCTGCTTTACCTGACTATAGTTACTGTCCATATTATCACTGTTTTCGAATTGTTAGGGAATTAATTAAAGGTAAATTTAGTTTTTTGTTTTGGATATATCAATCAATTTTATACATTTGCACTCGCTATACAAAAGTGGGCAATTCCGCATATTTAGTGTAGTATGGAGAGATGGGTGAGTGGCTGAAACCAGCAGTTTGCTAAACTGCCGTACGGGTAACTGTACC
>DIPM01000006.1:26459-32888 GCA_002427105.1 Marinilabiliaceae bacterium UBA5488
TTCGAATCCTGGTACCCCGACAAAAATGCGAAATGGCGCCATTTGTTTTCAGATGGCGCCATTTTTGTTATAAATTCTTCTTTATATATCACCTCGAGGGCAAATATCAGTATGTATATGTTCAACATTTTGGAAGATAAGGAGTTGAACGTGAATTCAGTTGTTAAGGATTACTTAGCAACTGTCTTGGACGGAAACGAGTATAGTGTGACTTTCTATTCGCTGGACATGGTACTTGCTATCGGAATAAAATAACCGGACAACAGTAATAGTTTTAGTTTAGGAGGATTGTGAATTGTCCTTATCTGAAGTTGTCAGTTGGAAATATTTGGGGAATTTGACTATATTGCACCTACAAATCAATATTAATTACTATGAGAACTAAAGCAGGTTTTATTGTGGCAGTATCTCTACTGGCGGTGGTTTCATGCAAAACTCCTCAGGCCGTGGTGATGGGTGATACCAGCAGAAATGCGCTGGACTGGGCGGGAACATACACAGGTGTTGTGCCATGTGCCAGCTGTCCCGGTATTAAAACAGTATTGCAACTGAATTACGACCAGACATATCGCATTGAGACCACCTATATTGATGAAGATGGAGCCACGTTCAGTCATGATGGAAAGTTTGAGTGGAACGATTTGGGGAATATAATTACAATGGACGGGATAAAAAACAGCGAAGCTCCCAATATGTTTGCTGTTGGCGAGAATCACGTTGCACAGTTAGATCCTCATGGTATGAGGATAGCGGGCGTGTTGGCCGGCAATTATATACTTCAAAAAAACTCCGATCTGGTAGAGAAGTACTGGAAGCTGGTTGAACTGAACGGTGAAGCTCTTGACTTTTCGCAGAAGTGGCATCGTGAGCCTCACATTATTTTTCGATCGTTTGATGATAGGGTGAATGGTAGTGGGGGCTGCAACTCATTTTTTGGCAGCTACAAAATTGAGGATGGACAACGGGTGACATTTTTTGCGTTAGGTGCTACAAAAATGGCTTGTGATGATATGTCCGCCGAGGATGCTATGTTTATAGTGCTTGAGGGAACTCTTGACTTCGAAATTGAAGGGGAGCAATTGAGCTTTTATAAAGATGGTAAACGGCTTGCCAGGTTCGAGCTTGTATGGCTTAAATAATAAATATTCTATATTTTTTCGTATTTGTTTACAAAAAGGTTTAATTTTACTTCTGTGTATGACAATAGGTTACTGCTCTATTGTCGGTTTTCATTTATGAAAATAGGAATATGAGTGAAGCTTGGGCTCAAATGAAAGGTGGCGATTATGACAGTGAGGTTGGTGAGCAGCTCATCAAGAGAGTTAAAGAACTGCAGGATACTGTCGATCTTCTCCAAATGCTTAATAGCAGGTCTGATTTAGCAGAGCTGATTGCTGATGTTGAACTTTTTTTTCAGCAGCTTAGTGGCGTGGAATTTGTCCGCCTTCAATTGTATTATTCCAAGCGCCTTAATATCAGTTCTGAAAGTTTGCCCAAGCATCCTTTTATTATTCCTCTGCGAGCAGATGATCTTACTGTCGGTGTCCTTCAGTTTAGCTCCCTTCCGGGCGAGGATTTGAAATTTCACTTATTGGCTTTAGCCGATAAGCTTTCTATAGGTCTGGAACAGCGTATCAGAAACGAAATTACCGCCTTAGGTGAAGCGCGCTTGAAGACTTACATTGACAGGGCTCCATTAGGTATATTTGCAGTTAATAAAAAGGGTAGAATTATGGACAGCAACCGCTGTGTAAGCGATATCACAGGGTATGAGCCTTCCGAACTCAAGGGCCGCCTTTTCCTTAACTTGATACCTTCAAAACGCCACCAGAAGGTCCTGCGCAATGTCAATAAACTGATCGAATCAGGCGAAGGATTTATGGAACTTAAGATTGAAAATAAAGCCGGGAAGTTACGTGAAGTGAGCGTGAACATTGTTGAGGCGAATGATTCCTATTCTATTGGGATATTGAAGGATATTACTGAAGAGAGGGGTGTTACCAAATATCTGCTGAAGGCGAAGGCCAACGCAGAGGCTGCCAACAGGGCAAAAAGCGAGTTTCTGGCTAATATGAGTCACGAGATTCGTACCCCGCTTAACGGGGTTATTGGCTTCTCTGAACTCTTGTCTATTACTGATATGTCAGAGATTCAAAAACAATACCTCGACAATATTTCAGTGTCTGCCAATACTCTTATGGAGCTGATTAATAATGTTCTCGATTTTTCTAAGATAGAGGCAGGTAAGCTGAATTTGCATGCCGACAAAGGTAATATTATACGCATAGTTGAAACCCTGGCCGACATATTAAGGTACAGTGCTCACAAAAAAGGGGTGGAGTTTATTCTGAATATTCAGCCCGATATACATTCTTTTGTTGAGGTTGATGAATTGAGATTGCGCCAGGTACTAATGAATCTGCTTAGCAACGCGATAAAGTTTACCGACCATGGAGAAGTTGAGCTTTCCCTTAAAGAAAAACATTTAGACAGAGAGAAAGGTCTGTGCATATATTCCATATCGGTTCGTGATACCGGAATAGGCATTTCTGATAATGACAGGAAAGCCCTGTTTAAAAGCTTTTCGCAGATTGAAACTGTCTCATCGCGGAAATTCGGGGGCACCGGCCTGGGTCTGGTTATTTCGAATATGTTGCTGGGAAAAATGGGCAGTAAAATTGAATTAGACAGCACGCCGGGTCTTGGTAGTATTTTTTCGTTCGACCTTCAGTTGCCGATTTTTATTCCTGAAATTAAGTCTGATCCCCGGCCTTTGAAGGCTATTCAAAAAGTGCTCGTTGTTGGTGATAATTCACTCAGCCGTTCTGTTATTTCCGAAATGCTTCGTTACAAGGGGCTTGAGGTGACTGAGGCCTCAGACGGCGTGGAGGCTCTTATGGCTCTCGACGGCTTTTCAAGTCCGGATTTTCTTATTATTGATAACAATATGCCGATATTCAATGGGGTTGATGTGATTAAGAAATTGCGCGCCTTAGAAAAGCCCGGGCAAGCTTTACCTATCCTATTGTTGTTTTCCTCCTTTGATGATGTGAGAGCTATCAGCGACTTCTATGGAAGCGATATTCAATACAAAATGATTAAGCCTGCCAAGATGGGCGAGTTATACGATGTTTTATTCAAGGCGGATGAGGCTTTGTCGCAAGCACTTGCTTAAAAAGGCTTAGATGACAAGTGATTTTGATTCTCCGACTACTTATACCGTGAACAAAGAGCCTGTTTTATAGTTGATATATCAGATTGAATTACTGTTCATTTAAACTATAAATTTTATGAAGGCTTATCAGGCAAGTTTGTTGAATGCCCTAATACTTATTTTGTTGGGAGTATGGGCCTATCTGGTTTCTGACAATCCCTCGTTTACAGCCTTTATTCCGGTTGCTTTTGGGCTTGCGCTGCTAGTTATTAATCCCGGACTAAAGAAGGAGAGGAAGCTTGCATCACATATTGCTGTTGTACTTACCATATTAGTAAGCTTTGGCTTGATTAAGCCTCTGGTAGCTGCGATAGGACGCGACGACTCCATGGCAATAGTCAGAGTTGTGGTAATGATGCTTAGCTCCTTGTTGGCAATTTACTATTTTGTTAGAAGCTTCATCGATGTACGGCGCGCCCGCGATAATTTCCCCAAGCGTTAAATTACAGTTTGGATAATATCAGCTGACCTTTTCGTTCTTCATTAACTTGGTCTAATTCATCTTCATCAAAGCCATAAAAATTATTCAAAGTTAGTCTCAACAAATCGTCTATTAAAATAATGGCTATAAATGCCAAATTTGAATAGAGTTTTATGAACTTATAATAGTAATAATCTTTACCCTCGACATTCTCCTTGTTAAACCAAACTTCTGTGGGATCAGAAAAGCACTCTTCCAAAGCTGGTCTTATATTCCATCTTTCCTCATCCCTAATTAATTCAAGATAATCTTCTTGTTTTATTTTTATTGTTCTATTTAGATAATCATTGAAAATTAAATTTTCACCATCACTTTCAACTATTATAGGCATAGCTTTCTATTTTAAAATCATTTACATTCATTTTCTATAATGGCTATTTCTTCTTCGGTCAATCCGTAAAGCTGATAAAACAATTGGTCAATCTCGGCCTCTAAATCACTGGTGTCGGCGGAGGGGTTTTGCTTTTTTAATTCCAAAATCCTAAGGACTAAATCTTTAAACGGTTGTTCCGCCTCGTCACTAATTTGCTTAACGGGTATTTTATCAAAAAACACTTTTCGTAATTCTCGCGTTCCTCCTAATAATTCCGGAAAGTTATCTCTAAAGCAATAGTCAAAAAGCTTTGAATTAAAAAAAGAACCTAAGCAATAGATTCTGTCACTAATCAAATGAAAAGACTTATCATTGTGATAAAATTCACCTTCTAAATCAATTACAAAAGGTAAAAATTTAGTCATATTGGGATAGATAATTTTGGGTTTTCCAAAATCATTCCAATAATTTGAACCAAATCTCTGTAAAGCATACCATTCATAACGAATCCCAGTCTCTGCTCTATTACGTTTAGAAAGTTCAGTTTTAAAACTTTTTAGATAATTATAAATCACTGGAAATCGCTTTGAAAACTCAACTTCAGCTACTTCACTGGCACCTTGAATATTTGGGTCATTATGCATCGGGAAATGCCACGGAATGTAAATCAACCATAAATCCTGAAAATCTGCCTGCCATTTTTGAATATCCCTACCACGCAGCAATGGTTTTAGAATTTCGGCACTTTTGGGGTCTTGTTCTATTAATTTATTCCGTTTCTTACCATCAATTACAAACGCTTCATTTAAGCCCGTTTTGATTCCATAATTAATTGTTATATCCCAATCTTTTAAAGCGACACCTTGCTCTTCGATTTTTCTTTTGATTTGTAACACTTGAGGGTTTTCAAAAGCCCAGATACTATCTGTTAGGCTTGCTTGGTCAAAATTACATTTTACAGAATCCAAGAAGTTATCAAATTCTATTATATCAAGGTTTTCTTTAGGCATTTTGGCATATAGGAATTTATTGGGTGTATTAATCACCTTTTTAAAACCGACAATTGCAGCATCAACAGTCGCTTCATCAAAAACCGGAATTCCACTAAAATCGATAAAATGTGTTAAGCTGGTATTATGCAATAAAAAGAGTCGCATTATCTTTCCATAATTAGCCCTCGTAAATTTATTCGATATGATAAACTGAAATGAGCCTTTGTGCTTTAATAAGTTATAGCCAAGTTCCACAAAGTATGTTAGAAAATCGGCAATTGAATGATAAATTTCATACTTGGCTTTCAAATACGGTTTTAATTCTGAAAACTCTTCCTGCCTTACATACGGCGGATTCCCAATCACCACATCAAAGCCTACAAAATCGCCGTTATCATCCAAGACTTCGGGAAACTCAAATCGCCATTCAAAGGCGTTTTCATAAATCTTATTGCTTTTTATTTCTTCAATTTCAGCTCCCAGCTTTTTAGTATCAGCGGTTAGTTTGGCAACTTTAGCGTTCCATCCTTTTTTTTGTTTCTCATCATACCCGAACAATTGCGCATTCGTTAAGTCAATTAGCTCATTTTGAAGTTTCATCAATGCTTTTACTTTGGGGTCGTTTTGAGAAATTTCGCTACGAAAATTGGTTTTAATTTCGTTTATAAGCCGTTCCATTTCACGCTTTTGCTCTTTGCTTTGGGCGTTGCGATATGTGGACACGGCCAGGCGGTAACTGTCAATAGTCCACTTGCTTTTTTTTAAGGCTTGTTTTAAGTCAGCATCAATGGCAAAGCGGCTCACCAGAGAGTTACCGCATTTTATGTTGATGTCAATGTTGGGTAGGGTTTGCAGAGTTGGGGTTTGCCCTGTCCGTGTTTCGTAGTAGGCGTTTTTCAGCAGCTCGATCCACAAGCGCAAACGACAAATTTTCACCGAGTTGGGGTTGATATCTACACCAAACAAACAGTTTTCTATTATTGTCTGTTTCTCATGAAATAAAGCTTCCTGAACCCGTTGGCTTTCTTTGTTTGTAGGGTTATATTCAAAAAGTTCTCCTTCTTCGTCGGTCACAATCAATTCGTCATTCACTACTTCCACATGGTATTCTTTCAGGCGTTTGCCGTCGCGATCCTGTAAAATCTTAAGGTCGTTTTTAACAGCAATTATCTCATTAAGTGCTGATACCAGAAAGTGTCCTGAGCCTACCGCGGGGTCGCAAATTGTAATGCTGTTTACAATCTTATTGGCTTCTTCCCGGTCTCCTATTTTGTCATAAAGATCATTCAGGCCTTTACATTCCCAATTTTTGCTTTCATTGAATTTTTGCACAACAGCTCTCCGGATAGTTTCACGACACATATACATAGTGATAAAACCGGGCGTGAAAAATGAACCATCTTTATTTCTACTTTGACAGATTATAAAA
>DIPM01000030.1 GCA_002427105.1 Marinilabiliaceae bacterium UBA5488
TGCGTTCATATCAGAATGCTTGTGTTTGGTTATAACAATGGCAATCCGTCAGGATTGCGTCGCTCGGTAAAAACCGGCATCACCCCAGAATCCCTCACATTCCGCTAGGAATGTGCCCTTACTGAATCTCTGAAAATATATATTGCTCATCGTATTTAACTTCAAATTTCTCCAATATTTCCAAATACTCTTCTCTAAATGTTTTCTTTTTATGGTGTTGTTCTTGTGTTTCAATGTAATTGCAAACAGCAGAAATTTGCGATTTTGCATACGAAAAGGCACCGTATCCCTCTTGCCATGAAAACCTTCCCATGACCAAATTTTCTTTGTTTACCCATTCCGAACTGTCACGTTTCACTTCCTGCATAAGTGCCGATAATGCTTGTGTGGGGCGAAAACCAAACATAATATGAATATGGTCGGGCATTCCACCAATAGATAGAACTTTATGCCCATGCTTTTGGATGATTGCAATTATGTATTTATATAAACGTTCTTGCCATGATTTCTGTATGCAAGAAACTCGATTCTGAACTGCAAAAACCGGATGAATATGTATTTGAGTATAAGTGTTTGCCATAAGTTATTTCGTTCATAGGATGCATTCCTAGTGGAATGCAAGCAGGTTCTTTTATTATTTGTTTTACCGAGCGTTTTATTCCTATCTGAATGTTCTTCAAAGCAGGTATCTCCTTACGCAAATTCCTAGACGAATCGGCACTATTAGAAGATAAACGGTGTCCGCTCGGCTATGCCGCTTTGCTTGCAAAGAATGGAAGATGTTCAATGTTTAAAGTTAAACTCATAACTCATAACTCATAACTTTTTTCCCTCCTCACTATCTGTTTGGTGTCTACATCGCTAACAAACATCCAGCAGATCCTGCTTTCTCAGCTTTAGGTATCTGTCAGGCAACTTGGACAATACATTTTTGATATGATTTGCTCGACCTTGGGAAATAAATGGTGGAATTAAATCTTCAAGTTTAATATTTAGCAGTCGATGAATAATAACAATGTCTTCCTTGGAGAAGGGTCTTAATCCGTTTATAAGCTCAGACATATATCCTTTTTGATGATTTAACACTTCTGCAAGGTCGCTTTGATTGATGTTTAATTCTTTCAGTCTTTTTCTGATCAATTCTTTTCGTTTATGAAGAAATGCATTTTCATTCTTCACAAATTCTTCAGCAAGATCGTTTTCTTTTATTTGTTCATCGCTTATCTTGTCTTCTTCTTCCCAATGTTTTCGTTCATAGTCCTTAACCAATTTCTTTAAATGATTTCGTATTTCTGAAAGAGCAGGGTCTGTTTTGGCTTCTTTCCTTATTCTTAGAAGTAGTGATGAAGCTCTCTCAAATTCCAGTTCGCTGCTAAGAAATTGAAGTTTGAGTATATTATTCATTGCTAATTTATCCATGACTAAATCAATCTGCTTTTTCGCAGCCACTTTTCAATGGTCTGCTTATTATTTTTAAAGGTTTGTTCATATTCATCATGAGAGCCTATCCAGATAACTGTTGCTTCCTCATTGTCAAAAAGAATCAGAATCATTGTTCTGTGGATATTGATATCAAAAAAGTAAAAACCATCACTATGAACACAATCAGCATCAGCTCTTGCCTTTTTTACGTCTTGGCTATTCTTCCATTTTGCTTTGCAAAGATCATCAATCAGTTGGTCAACTGCATTAGACAGTGCAGTGTTGCCTTTATTCTTCCTTTTTAGTTTAAGAAGCTTGTGTTTTCCAAATAGTTCCAAAATGAAATATTACAGGGTTGAAGGAAATAGTCAATATTAACGATTACAAACATATAAAAAGTTACATTAAAATTGTAACTTTTGTTTTGCTGATAGCTAATATTTTCAAAAGATTGGTCATCTAATTTACACTAATTGGTTTATCCACAGATTAACACAGATTATTTTATCCACTAATTACACGAATAAAGATTTTGACGAATTACACTAATTGGAGATGTTTGAAGTTTAAAGTTTAAAGTTCCGTTGCTCGGCGTAGTTTGGTGTGTAAGCATGTGTGTTAGGTAACTACGTCGTATCCTAAACCATAACGGTGCATCTCATCATTTCCTCAATTTCTCGCTTCCCCTTAGTGCGTAGTTTTTTTATCTTGTTAGCCTTATTGTTCTTTCGAAAAGTTCTTCTGTTGAAATAAATTTGTTCCACCCTTTTTCATTCAAACCTTTTTGTAATTCTTTATCTCCGCTCCATAGTTTTCCTTTAATATGTTCAGTCAAAGCAACAAATTCCGTATCATCTATATCAATGTCTTTTGTTAAGCTTTCAGCATATTCATAGGATTCTTTTGGGATAAGTCTTAAGTTTATAAATCTAATTTTATTTGTAATTAGAGTGATGACTCTGTCTAGTTCGTAGTCTTAGTACTTTGAAATACTCTTGATTTTTTCTTTATGTTCTTCTAACTCACTCGCCAATTGTTCTGTCGAGTAGAAATTAAGCGTATTTTTAGGTTGCAACAAAATCATGGCAATCTTACTCTTTGTATTGAGTATGGCACTAAAAGCAATGTTTGTATCAACAACTATTCTCATTAATCAAGTTGTTGTTTGGTTCTTTCCCAACGTCCTTTTTTTATCGTTTTAACAAGGTCATCAACATCCTTTTGTGATGTTTTAGATTTCTTTGTTAATTCTTTGTATTCAAATAAATCAGTTAAATCTTGAAGGTCGTCCAATTTCATATTTCTTGGAAACCTGAAGATTATTTCATTTGGTGTTCTCTCTATAATCATAACTCTTTTTTTTCAAATATACGTATTTCTTAGCAAATGGTCTTTCGTCCTAAACACACGCACAACGCATATATAAGCGAATATTCTTATATAAACGATTTATAAGCATTTATGCTTTGCAACTTAGTTGCCTAAACGGTCCGCATTTTTTTTATCCACAGATTAACGCAAATTTTTATCCACTAATTACACGAATAATGATTTTGACGAATTACACTAATTGAAGATCAGCGGAGTTAATACGCTCCCTTCACTTTCATATCAAGCAAATAGACTGAGCCGGAGGCGGTGATAAAGAGTTTGTTGCGATCTTTCCCGGCAAAAGTGACATTTGCTGTCCAGTCTTCGGGAATGGGGATGTGATCGACTTGTTGCCCTTCTTTATCAAAAACTGTGACGCCATCGGCATTGGTGATATAGATATTGCCTCGTTCGTCGAGGGTCATGCCGTCTGAACCTTTTTCGAAGAGTAGTCGCCGCTCACCTAAGCTTCCATCCGCCAAAATCTGATAAGAATAGGTTTTGCCGGCATCTATATCTGAAACATAAAGCAGGCTGTTGTCGGGCGTACCAATTATGCCGTTGGGTGCCTGTAGCTTGTCGGCCACGCATATTAACTGTGTCCTTTCGGGGTTTAGATAATAAACACATTGAGCATCCTGTGGCATTTGATCGTGCTCCCACCAGGGACGTTGGTAATACGGGTCGCTAAGGTAAATGCCTCCTTTATTGTCAATCCATAAATCATTGGGACCGTTGAGCGGCACTCCCATGTATCCCTCTGCCAAAACGCTTATCTCCCCGTTTTTATTGATGGAAATGAGCTGATTGTACAAGTCAGCACAACTTATCAGCTTGCCTTCTCTGTCGAAGTACATCCCGTTGGAGCGATAGGCACTTTCCATAAACACTGAGAAGGAGCCATCCTCTTCCGCCCATTTAATAATCCGGTTATTGGGTTGATCGGTAAAATAGACGTTGCCCTGGTTGTCTGTTGCAGGGCCTTCGGTAAAGGCGAAATCGTTGCTAAGCAGAACCGGCTGTGCGCCATAGGCTACTACGCGCTTGTCTTTTGCTGCCCGTGTACATGATGTTGTAAGGCCCAGGCTTGCGAGGAGGGTGATCAACAAAAATGTTTTCATGCTAATGTCGCTTGTATTAGGTGCTGCCCGAGGCCTGGCGCGCCTCCGGCGGGTGAGTCGCAGCTGCGACTCACAAAAGCTTGCACAAAATTAGTGCAATTAGGGCTAATAACGAAGAAAAGGAGGGAATGTTTCCAGAAAGCCCTACGAAAGATTCGTGCGGCAGCGGGGGTAAGCCGTAACCCTCATTTCATCAACTCCTCACTGACAGCTGATGTTCGTTGGCAGTTGCTTATTTTGCTAGCTTCAATATTCTGAGAGCTCCCTGGATTACGAGCAGAAACACTATGGTTCCTATTATAAGGTCGGGCGTTCCTGAATTAAGCCAGTTGACCAGCAGGCCGGCGCTTATTACGCCCAAGTTGATAATAATATCGTTGGATGTGAAAATCAAGCTTGCTTTCATGTGGGCTTCCTCCTTGCTTTTAGATTTTTGTAAGAGATAGAGGCAGAGTCCGTTTGCCAGTAGTGTTGCTATGGAAACATAAATCATCGTTGCATAATCGGGCATGATTTCAGCACCCAAAAACCTTCTCAACACTTCCGCAAACCCTGTTGCTGCCAGTATAAGCTGAAATATTCCGGCAAGTTTTGCAACTCTCTTTTTTCTTAAGACGGTTCCTCCAACGGCAAAAAGGCTGATTCCATAGACAAAACTATCGGCCAGCATATCCAAACTGTCGGCTACCAGCCCCATTGATTTTGAGAATAGTCCGGTAGCCATTTCTATCAGGAAAAAGCCAAAATTTATTAAGAGAACAATCCAAAGAACTCTTCTTTGACTTTCTTCATTTTCAAATTCTTGCAGCTCGGTTTCTTCTGTGGATATTTTTCGTCCGCCTAAATTTAACTCAAGTATAGATTTTTCTATTTCGTCAATTGAGCCACTGTGGATAATTGTTAAGCTGCGCTGGGGAATATCAAAGCTCATTTTTTTGATATCAGAAATTCCGTCAAGCTTCATCCTGATTAGAGCCTCTTCAGAAGGGCAGTCCATTTTGCTGATTTCAAAGATGGTTTTTTCCATAAAAGTAGCACTGTTTAGACCTATAGATAAACGCAGATTAACGAGGATTGTTTTTGTCCACAGATTGTTCAGATTTGAGGATGGAGGATGGAGGATGGAGGATGGATGGTGGATGGTGGATTGTGGATTGTGGATTGTGGATTGTGGATGGTGGAGTTTGGAGAGTGGAAGGTGGAGGGATGAAAGTAGCAAGATTGCAGCTTAGCATGTTAGAAGAAAACCACACGAAAGATTCGTACGGCAGCGGGGGTAAGCCGTAACGCGACACCCTTTTATTCACGAGCCTTGCCTTCGGCCTTGATTGCTGATAAATTGAGATGATAGTTTAAAAAAAAGAGGCCGCTATTTTTTAGCGACCTCTTAAGGGATTTATTTTGCACCAATGAAGGGTGTTTTGTCGTCAAGCGGCCATCCGGCTGCAGTTTTAACATAATCGGGGATTTCCGCGGCATATTTATGTCCTTCGAATTCTGCTGCGACTTTCTCGTCTTCCAGTAATAAGGCTCCTTCATAGCCTTTGTAGAAAAAGCTGTTAGATTCGAATTCGGGATATAAAGCAGTTATTTCTTCCGTTGCGAAAATTTTCCCTGAACATTCTTCGTTGTCGAAGGGACTCCACACAATCAGCGGAGCTGTATGTTCGGCTTGCTGTGAAAGATAAACATTGTTGTTAAGTTGCTTCAGAGTAGGCTCTGACAATCTTTCGCACATAAATGCGGGCTGCCATACATTCAGCATTGGCCTTCCCAAAGGCATGGTCTGTATCATCAAATTATTTACAAAAACATGGTTTTCGCGACTGTCAACATCGGGGCCGGTAGTGATATGCCAGCCAAAATGGTCTTTTTCGTCACCGCGGTCATTGCGTCCAAATCCTGCCGTGCTGTTCACAAAGGTGTTATTGTATATCTCGGCATTGCTGCTATTGAGAATCAGCAGTCCCTGGTCGTTATTTACAAATACATTACCTGCAACCAGCACCCCGTCGGATATTTCGAAGAAGAAGCCGTTGAAACTTGACCAGATAATCTTGTCGGGATCCGCGTCAGCGGGACTTCCCACGTTTTCAACCCTATTATTTACAAATACTCCGTCCTCATTGCCCACATCATACCATAAGCCATTAGAGTTTGGATTGTTGGTAATCAGATTCTCACGGCATACAACCCTATGAGTCTGGTTGAAGATTTTCACGGCAGAGGGGAAGAAACCTGTCCATTTTTCGATATTATTTTTTCCGAAGATATTGCGCTCCAGCAATACATCTGATGAGCCCACGATATAGAGTCCTTCAGTATTGCTGTCCTCAATCAGGCAAGAGCGCATTTGCATGCTATCGCCAATGGCAAAAACGCCAATACGCATGCTTTTGGTGAAGGAGCAATTCTCGAATACTGTTCCAACAACATCTTTCCCGTGCTCGCTTTCTGATGAAATACCCTGGGGATAGTAGCCGTCAATATGAACCATAGTGTCGGGATACTGGGTGATTGTGAGGCCTTTCAGGATGGGGCCGCGTCCGTCGGACTGCTTCCCGTGAACCTCGCCTGTAACTCTGTGTATTGCTTTCCTGAAAGCTGAGATTTCAACCGTCTTGCCCTCAGGATTAGCCCCGATGTAGATTAGACTATTCTCATAATCTACAAAGAAAGTGCCCTCGTCCAATTCGGCTTTGCTGCCGGCCGACTGAAGGTATTGTCCGTCAATAAATACTACATCGTTGTTGAAACGATGCAAAGGAGTAAACTCTTCATTTCGTTCACGAACCCACCAGTCTTCCGGCTGGCCGGGGAAGAGATAGTCCCATTGAGTAAACCACAGACTATCAGCACCCTGTTGCCAGTTGTCGGCAATAAGCGTCCCGTTAAGGACGGGCTTCTCGTCTTTATAGGGCTGGATGGTAATTCCCTGATTGAAAAACAGGTTTCCTGTACGATATACGCCCTCGCGCATAATAATAACATCTCCGGAAACTACCCTGGCAATTGCTGATTCAATGCTGGTAGGCGCTTCAAGAGATAGTCCCTCCGCGGCAGCATCACCATCGGGCGACACATAATAGATTTGACCTTCTGTCTCGGGAATTTCATATACCTGATCTATAGGTCCGTAAACAATATCTATCGGTTCGGCAGTCGGTGCCTGGCTGCATGAGGCTATGCCCAGGGCTAATAAAATGATAGTAAAGCTTTTTAGGCTGAAAATTTTCTTCATATAGTAATAGTTTAAATGATTATTCAAGCTTCTAATTTAAGATATTTAACGTGAAAGATGCTATAAGGATAAATATGTTTACTTATTGCGCGAATTTATCCACTTAGGGTGTTTTTGTCCACAGATTAACACGGATTAGCGCAGATTATTTTATACACTAATTACACTAATTGGAACTAATTTTTATTACACAAATTGGTTGGTCCACAGATTAGCGCGGATTGTGTTCTGGGTCTAAATTGGACAGTGGCTTTGTGCGATGTTTATGATTTTTTGACAAATTTGGTGAGTATTACGATCTGCTGGCCATCAACTTTGCCTTCAATAAATTCGTGATTATCGGGGTCTAGTCTGATATTGCGCACTGCTGTTCCTCTCTTGGCTGTTAGACTGCTACCTTTAACATCAAGGTCTTTAATCAAAACCACGCTATCTCCGGCAGTCAATTCTACTCCATTGCAGTCGAGGTGCTTTGGGTCTGCTTCTTGAGTTTCGCCTTCGCCCGTGGCGCGCGCCAAAGCCAGAGTCTCCTCGTCAAGATAAAGCATATCGAGCAAGTCTTGCGGCCATCCTTCATTCCTAAGCCGGGTAAGCATACGCCATGCAATTATTTTCACGGCCTTTGCTTCGCTCCACATACTGTCGTTGAGACAGCGCCAATGATTGGAATCGGTGGATGCCGGGTCATCAATTTGAGTGCGACAGCTTTCACATGCCAATAAGCTGTTGTCGAGTGACTCCCCGGTTGCCGGCGCAGGAGTATAAACAGCAAGCTTATTACTTGCGCCGCATAGCTCACATTGACTGTTGCTTCGGTCTTCCAAAGCTTTTAATAAACTCATACTCTTTGTTTTTTTTTGAAAGGCCTAAAGATAGGGCTTTTGGGTATGATTAAAAAATTCAGAGTTATGGTTATCTAAGCTTAAATGCTTATAAATTATTTATATAAGATTATTCACTTATAATTATTGTTAATAAGTTTATATGCTTATATTTGTACGACTATTGTTATTAAAATGTAAAATTCAAAAGTATAAGGATTAGGATAGTCAGCTAACTTATGTATATTTATTCCGATTTTATTAAAAATTTATGAAGGCTACCATTTCGGGCGACATAATATCCTCAACAGCCTTGAGTCCTGAAGGTCGAGTATTGCTAGAACAGCAACTGCAAGAGTTGGTAGAGCTATTAGAAAGGCAGTATGGAATTTTTGCCAGAGTCATCAAGGGCGACTACCTCGAATGTTACCTGTCTAAGCCGGAGCTTGCCTTGCGCATCGCCCTTTTAATCAAATGCTATATAAAATCCGCGGCAATAGACAGGGATTCACGCAAACGAAGAATAAGCCTGTTTCGTACCCATGCCATTCGGCTGGCAATAGGGGTGGGTGAGATCACACGCTTTGACGCCCAAAAAGGCATTATAGACGGTGAGGCAATTTACTTGTCGGGCCGCCTGATTAACAAGCAAGGCAGCGGCCATAAAGAGCGTTCAACTATAAAATCCACGCTTTTTGTTGGAGCCTCTCACCAGGCTATAGAAGATGAGTTTGACCCTGTTTTGGCTTTACTGGATGTTATAATTAGCAAAAGCACCGCCCGCCAGTGTGAAATTATTTACCTAAAACTATTAGGCCTGAATGAGGAAGAAATAGCCCACAAGCTGCAAATTAGTCAGTCTGCTGTCAATCAGCACTCGCGAAGTGTTGGATGGAATGCCATTGACAAAGCCTTGAACCGTTTTAGTACTGCGATACAAAATTACAGATGATGACATTAAGCCAGTTTTTAACATTGCAAATTTTAGCCCATCTGCTGGCCGACTATTTTTTTCAGTCGGATAAGTGGGTTCAAAGCAAAAACAATGCAGGTCTGAAAAGTCCCTATTTTTTGCTGCATTTGGTCATAGTTTTTCTCAGCTCCTGGCTCTTGTCCTTTCAGTGGCAGTTTGTAGCAGTAGCTGCTATTATCACTCTTTTGCATGGCATCCTTGACATCCTGAAAAGCAGCTTGTCAGCTAAAGCGCAAGTGAGCCGCTACCTGTTCTTTGTTGATCAAAGCCTGCATCTGGCAATTATTATAGCTCTGGCGTTCCTGTATAACAACTACTTTGCGCTAGACACCTGGATAGATATAAGCCGGTTTCCTGAAAGAACACTTATCATAGCCGTGGCCTTTTTGTTTTGCACCAAACCTGCCAATATCATAATTCGTGAAATACTTAGGTTTTATGCCATCAGCATACCCAAAACTACAGATACAGCTCAGGAATTACCCAACGCCGGGAAATTAATCGGCGTAGTGGAAAGATTGCTGACACTGACTTTTATTTTGATAGGGCACTTTGAAGCTGTGGGATTTCTAATAGCAGCAAAATCGATACTCCGTTTTGGCGAAAAGGACAGTCTGAAATCCGAGTATGTCCTTGTGGGCACTCTGCTTAGCTTTGGGATAGGTATATTAATTGGTGTTTTGCTGATTTCATTTTGATGTGGAAGGTTGAGAGTAGAAGATGGAAGGTAGAAACCGCTATCTTGCTAATCTCCACCTTCTACTATCTATCATCCATTTTCATACTTCTTGCTAATATGCTAATATGCTAACATGCTAACACGCTAAACCGCTATCTTTCGTTTAATCCTCCCATTTATCCCAAAAGTTGGCGCAATTGAACCATAAATTAATGATAATGCCATCAGCAGAGAAGTCACTTCCCACAAGGCTTTTGGACGTAGTGCCTAAGATCTGCCCGTCAACAGCCAATTCTGTTTCCGTGATGCTGTGTTCCAAAGTTTTAAGTATGCCCTGCGTGTGCTCGGTGCTGTTGGTTTCAAAGGCATGAGCCTTTCCGACAACATCTGAAATGATGCCTGTGCTAAAGTCAAGGACATCTTCCAGCACGATATGATGAGTTTCGTCCGTTAGCTTGTACCTGTGCAAAGGATGCAGCCTATCTTCCGCATTGTAGTATTCTCCGCGGGTATAGGAAGTCTTGGTATTTTGCATAATCTCGGTGTGTCCGGTGAGAATATCGTAGAAAATGCTTTGTCGCTTATCCCATTCCTGTATGGTATTGGGCAGAGTGGGGCCATTGTCGATGTTGAGATATTCTTCAAAACTTACTTCAACCACCGCGATTGATTCGTTGACCATTCGTTTGTGTCGAGAGTAGTTCTTTAACTCCCAGCTGTATGCCAGAGGAATAGCCCGTGCAATGTCCATACGCCCTGTAATAATAAACTGTCCCTTAGATCCATCGCTATAGTTGTGGATGAATTTGTCGCTCACATTTGCATAAATCAAATCGTCGATATTGATAATAGGAGAGGCCTTGAGTTTGAATTTAGGATTAAAGTTGGCCGCCAGGCCTATAACATCAGGGCATTTACGGTTAACAAAGATTAGGAGAGCAAAGTTTTGGAAGTTTTTCTCGGCTTCTTCAGTCCTTGCATCAAGCAGGATAGAGAACTTATCGACTTCCGAAATATCCTCGAACTGCATCTCCTTAATTTCATGGTCGTACCAGGCGTAATACACCTTGTATTCGGCATTGGCCTCATGTTCAGGCTGGTAGCTAATCACCAGGCTCCGATCGGGGGTTGAATTGTTTAAAAGCACAATCCGCGATGCAAGGTGGGGAATTTTAAACTCAATATTTTCTTCCCTGGTATCCGACTCTTCGGGTTTGTACTTCCATGAGGCTCGTTTAACAAAGCCTCCATCATTGGAAGGGCCGGAGTTGATAATCAGTGGACTAAAGATATTTCCACCTTCAGTGCTTAAGATTGTAAAATTAGTGTTCTTGCCCGAGAGCAGATAACGCAGATAATCGTCGTACTCTTTGCCGATGTTAGAAGATAGCTTGCCTGCAATTTGGCTGTTTAGGTAAGTCCTCCAGCTCCAGTTAGTTATCACGTCGAAGCTTGTGCGATGATTGATCAGCAAATCAGCGATATTGAGTTTTTCGCCATCGCGATAGCTGCGCATATAGTGCAAAAAGGCAGATGAAGTGTTGGCATCGGCAGAATTGACAGTAAACTTTTCGGCAATACCGAAAAGTGGCGCTGTGCCTGCATCCCATGAGTCGCCTAATAAATCCAATATTGTTTTAGAATAATCGGAAGGTCGCAAGGCACTCTTAAGGGCTAATTCAGGTTCGGTCTCCTTCATTAATCCCGCATCCCATACCAGGCGGTCGGCCAGTGGGGCATGAGCCTCCGCGAAGAAATAATTGCCCATTTCCACCTTAATCCATTTGGATTGAATATAGTGCATATATTCATGAGCAAGAGTGCGCCGCACTTCATCTACATCGAAGGCCATCGCCGAATTCAGGAAGAAATATCCCTGAGAATATCCCGATGAGTTAATATAGCCGTGAGCATCACCGTAGCCCAGCAGGTTATCAATAAGCAAGTGGCCGGTGTATCCTACATAAACCGTGAATTTCCTCATCAGCAGCTGGTTGGGCAAGTTGGCCGCGTCAAAAGCCTCGATAATCTGCTTCATGCTATAAGCCACATCTTGCACCAGATAGGGCGCTCCACCGGCTTCGGGGTCGATATTTGAATTGTGGTAAGAAGCATTGAAGCTAAACTTAGGATCAAGAGCATAGGAGTCATAATATTGATCCTCTTGCGGACTTTTATTATAGCGGTAGATAACCTGCACCTTATCGTTTTCGAAACTGTGGGTATAGCTATAATGGTCAAGCCTCCACCAGCCTAATTTGGTAAGGTGAAAAGTCCGGAAATACAAATCCTGATCCTCCAGGGTGATTCCTCCGGCATAGTATTCTTCCCATTCTTGTTTTTCCTCATTAAAAAAAACAGGTTTGTAGCAAGGCAAGTCTTTTGGGTCAAGGCCTCTGAGGTCGAGGTTTTTGAGTCTTATTTCTATGGGAAGGGTAAACTCAGAGCCAAAATCGACGCTTACATCATATACCGAACCCATAAGGAAGCCTTCAGGTGCTGCCGGAGGATTCTTTAGTTTGGTGATTTGCAGGCGGAAGTCGCCCTCAGTGAGTCCTTTGGGCAGGGTGACACTAATACTGTCCACTTCAATGCTAAAATCCTCGCTATCCACATTCACCATTGAATCAAAGAGAGTTTCTCCCAGTGCCAGCACCTTAATCGGGTCGCCATAGAGCGGATCGCAGTTGACTTCGCGCAGTACACAGCGATACCAGGCATCCGTTTGTGCATTCACCACCAACTCCTGCGCATTAAAGCTAACAATATTGGCGGCCAAGGCGGGCTCACTCATATTTGCGCTTAGCTCATGCCAAAACTCAGCGTCGCTTGATGCTTCCCAGACTATATTTCCCCTGACCTTAAAGGGCGACACCAGTACTACGCTTCGGTCAGTAATAGTGGCATTGGGAATCTGCTCCAGGCCGAGAACCTTGTTTTCAGGATAAGAAGCTTCTATCTCTTCGTCCTCGGTCATGGCCTGCACCGTGAGAGCCTGAGTGTTAAGAAAAGGCAAAACCGCTGTTTGCTGAGGATTTCCCATATATTCCCAATCGAAAAGCGGAGCCTGATTGTTGAATATTTTGCAGTAGTATTTTCGGGGCTCCTGAGCTTCCTCAATATCAAGAGTTAAAACCGGTCCTTCCTTAGTAAAAATCTCCGCGTTACAGTATTGGTCATCTAAATTATCCGGATAGGGCAACCAGAAGTAGAGGTTTCCCGGGTCTTGCATACCAGTCAGTTTCCTAATATCGATGCTTATGCTTTCGCCGGCCGGAAGCTTGAAAAGGGTCTCGCTAAGAGCGACTTCTTTTTGGGCGGCAAATCCCTGAGAATAACTATCACCTTGGGGAATATCCTCGAAAGTAAGGCGGTTATCGGCCAAAAGCAGCCAGTGATCGCCTTGCAAAAAGGACAGCGGAATAGGGTCTGATATTTCGTTGTTGTTAAGTCGCATTTGCCGGGGCAGCTTAAAAGAGGCGATGCTGACAGGAAGTTTTTCAATTTTGTTGTAGCTAAGGTCGAGTTCGCTAAGTTTTTGTAAAAAGCACAGTTCTTCGGGAAAGTCCTTTATTTGGTTGTTTGACAAATCCAGGACTTCCAGAAGGCGCCAGTTGCCAAAGCCATTCGGCAGACTGCTAATCCGGTTGTTATTGGCACTTAGTTCCACCAGATCCTTAAGCTGCAGCAAAGAGTCGGGCAGGCTGCTTAAGTTGTTGTGGCTGACATTAAGACGGGTTATTTCCGTTAATCGCCCCAGTTCGTTAGGAAGACTGCTAAGTTGGTTGTTATGAAGGGTAAGGGAGAACAGCTTGCTAAGTTGCCCAATTTCGGGCGGTACAGCGCCCTCAAGGGCGTTGTTGTCGAGGTACAGAGCTTGCAATTCCCTACAGTTGCCCAGAGAGGCAGGTATTTCCCCGCTAAAGTTATTATTGTCTATATTAAGCGAGGTCAACAAACTCAGCTCACCCAGGGATTGAGGTAGAGAGCCGCTTATGCGATTGTTACTTAGCCCGATGCTTCGCAGTTGACTTAGTTGGCCAATATTTTCGGGCAGAGAGCCTTCAAGGCCGCACTCCACAATATAAATATTGCTTAGCTGGCTTAAATTGGTAATGGATGCGGGAAGCCCTCCGCTAAGTTGGTTTTGGTAAAGATGTAAATATTCCAATTTGCTTAGTTGTCCAAGCGTTTCGGGCAGACTTCCCTCCAGAAAGCCTTCCATTGAAAGGCTTTCGAGATTCTCAAGCAAAGCAATATCATCAGACAGAGAGGCTTTAAGCGTACTTTGGTATTCGGCCTTCAAGTCCAGTTCTTGCAATTTGGTCAATTGGTATAAGGAGGCAGGCAGCGTAGCGTGGAGCTTGCCTGCGACACTAAGAAATCGTAACTCACTAAGCAGACCCAGTTCTTCGGGCAGGTAGCCCTCTAAAGCATTGCTTTCCCCCTTAAGGCTTAGGCCTATTACCCGACCGTTCATCACAAGTACCCCTTGCCATTTAATAACCGGCAGACTGATATCCCAGGGGAGAGCTTTTCCAAAAGTATCGTTTATGGCAAGCAGAGCAAGAGAATCTTGCTCGTTTACTTCAATGGCTTCGGGCGATAGATACACAGCATGTATTACATTGGAGCTAAAAACCCTGTCGCCTATGTTGATTTGCTCGCCGGTATTAAGATAGTAATAGCCATTAAAATCGCCTCCCCAGCCAAAATTCACATGAAAGCGCCCCTCGCTGTCAATGCCATCGACCACCACAGCATGAGCGAAGTTTTTGCCGCTAATGGCGATATAGACAGGGCGCTCCTGCTGAAGCTCATTGTGTATATACCATGACTTCTTACTACCGTGGTATAGTTGGTAGCCGAAATGAGTCTCCATAACCGACTCGTAGTTGCCAAGTGCCGGAGCACTGCCGGTCATACCTGAAGTCAGGCAGTATTGCATTTCCATGGCAATACCAAGCTGCAAGGAAAGATTTTGATAGGCCTCGTCACTCATATTTGCCCAGTCGTAGCTTGTGCTTTCGAAATCGGCGCATATCTCCCCCAGATTAGGGTGGATGTAACAATGGGAACCGATGCCCCGCTGGGGATAGCTGTGATAGGCCATGATTTGGGCGAAGGCCGTGGCCACACACCCCGAGGAGCAGCCCCCTGTTTCAGGATGGATATACTGGTTAAGCGAGATGCCTTTGCTGTCGAGCAGGGGACTAAGCGGGGTCGTGATGCTGCCGCTTTTCAAGGGAGATGGCTCACCCAAATCAAGGCTTGCCTCGTAAAGTTTTAGAAGTTCCTTAAGGGCATCAGGAGCCTGAGAATAGCTAAATTGCCCCCGCTCAGAGTAGCCAATGATGCTGTGGCGCTTGTCGTCGCCTGCTATTATCACATATCCTTGCAGAGCGCTTTGAAACACAGTAAGAGTAGTGTTTGCAGTTGCCTGTGATTGATAGCGCACTTGCAGTTCCTCCTGCTGCATAGACGCCGATTTCAGGGGACTGCACTGTTGAAAAAAGTCGAGAGCCTTGGCGTAACGGCTTTGAGCATTTAGGCCGCTGCTTGTAAGCAGCAGCAAAAGAGATAAGAGAGCGTGCAAGTTCTTGCGATATATGGTGTAGATAGCAGTCTTCATGGCTTAGGCATTAATGAATCAGATGTTTCGAAATGTTCTGCGCGTCTTTTGTAAGCAGTTGTAGAAGGTAAGCACCTGAAGGCAGAGATACAGCAATTTCTGTCTCTCCGGCAATAGTGGTGTTAAGGAGTCTCTTTCCCATTATATTAATCAATATAATCTCAGCTTCTCCTTCAAAATCTAGCGGAGGTTTCAGATAAAGTGAAGAAGATGTAAGCAGAGTCGTCCAAAGAGAATTATCCGTTTTATCGGAGGAGTTCTTATTAGTCTCGCTGATAGCAATAGGAACCAGCACCGAGCATTTGTTTTTATCGCTAACCTTCAGGGCGTAGTTTTTCCCGCTTGCCGGAATTAGTATGATGGTTTCGCCCTGTTTAAGCAGGTTTTCTCCTTCAAGCCAACTGTAGCTGTAGGGAGCAGAGCCGCCACTTATATCATAGCCCATAATACCAATGGCAGAAGGTATCCCGGTATATAGAGCTTCATCAAAAAGAACATCGACTTCCAGAGCTTGTTCGGCTTGCGGGGGAAGGGGCATTTTGACCACCGTTTGCGCCACAGATGTAAGGCTGCAAAAAGAAAGAATAGCTGTAAGTATGTAGTAGAAGAGTTTCATAAGCAGATTTTTAAAATTCCAAGACCATACGGAAACCCGTTTTACCACAAAAGAAACACTCGGGTTCATCGGGATGACCCGTATTACCCCAACATCCGTCATAGCAGCCGGGCACTTGTGCCTGACGATCGCGTATGTAGAAAGTGCCTAAACCAAAGTTTGTCTGATCCCCAAAGTCGCCTCCCCTGACCACCTTTTGTGTACCCTCTGCTGGGCCGGCGGGGTCAAGTACGCCATCTTCGTCAGCATAAGGCGCTTTATACCAGTCTCTGCACCACTCTCTCACGTTTCCACTCATATCATAAATGCCAAGAGCATTGGGACTTAAAGTAGCCACTTCCTGCTTGTCGTCGCAGTTGTAATAGTTCCATGCAACCTTGTCAAGTTCATCGCTGCCCGAATAATTATAGTTTTCCTTATGTATTCCTCCTGCGGCGGCATATTCCCATTGCGCTTCCGTGGGAAGCTGCATATCCAGGCCGGTACGTCGTTTGAGTTCAGGTAAAAAATTATGAAAGATAGCATTCCAGCTTACTCCGCTCACCGGGTGAAAGGGACGCTCATATTCGTTATGTCCCTCAAAATCTGCCAGTTTATCATAGGGCAGAGCTCCCATTATCTCTTCCCAAAGGTCATTAGTCGTTTCTGTTTGAGCCATATAAAAGCTGCTGAGATTAACCGTGTGGCTGTAGCGGCTTTCGGGAATATCAGAATTGCCCATGATAAAAGAGCCTCCTTCGATAAGGATTAAGTCAAATGATAGCTCGTTGATGGTTACCCGGATTTTAGGAGCTCCCTTTTGAGAGACTTTAAGCAGGTGGGTGTTTTCGCCCGACTTAAAAGTAATAGTAGCAGAACGTGGCAATGAGGGGTTGGAAGCAAATCCGGCCATTAGTCCCAACTTGCCGGCCTCACCTTGCAGGGCAGCAAGTTGTATCCAGTCGGCATCAGCATCAGCAGTCCATCCGGGATTGGTTTCAAGAAGAAATATGATGGCATCTTTTTTATGCTCCAGTTGCAGAGAAGAACTACTTTGATAGCTCTTGCCGTCAAATCGTATTATAAGAGTTTGTGATGGATTATCGGGGTCGTCAGGGTCGTCGGGGTCGTCAGGGTCGTCGGGGTCGTCAGGATTCTCAATAATTGGGTCATCCTTGGGCTTGTCGGACGACTTGCCACAGGACGCAAAAATCATGGCAGCAACAAGCGAGATGGACAGGAAAACGCGTATTTTCATATCTAAGGCTGTTATATAACAGGTGTTTATACGTTCATTATTGGGGCTATGTTTCTTTTTACAGCCAATAAATTTACTTTTATTAACATACCCGGACGCAAGCGTTTCTACCAATATGCCGCCACTACCCTCCATCCTCCATCCTCCATCCTCCATCTTCCATCTTCCATCTTCCATCTTCCATCTTCCTCCCGCTAAACGCTAAACTGGTTAGAACCCGAAACTTGAAACCCTTTTATTCAAGGTTGCGGCCCTCATTTCCTCAACTCATCAATTCCTAAGACCTTAGGAAGATTTGTTTTTATTTTAAGCGGTAGCGTAATTTTTGTTATTTTTGGAAGATTATGGATTAGCACTAATTAAGAAGTAAATGAATAGCAGTTTGATGAAATATTTGTCGCTTGCAGCTTTGCTTTTCTGCCTTGCTCACGCGACAGAAGGGCAGATTAGTCACGGAGGCCGGCCCTTGTTTGCTCCTGTTTCGTCGGCAGAAGAAGCAGGATTAAAGCTTGTGAAAATGCCCCAACTTCCTCAATCGGCTTATTCGAATATCACTTATGAACCAAAGGATAAGGCTCAGCCCCTGCGCTTTGCTCATCCTTTCTTCGTGGAATACACACCTGAGAACTCAGGCAGCTGGCATAGGGCTGATGATGGCAGCAGGATATGGAGAATTGCCATAAAATCGCCCGGAGCCTATTCTCTAAACCTGATTTTTGATCGTTTTGTTTTGCCCCGGGGCGCCTCACTGTTTATTTACAACCCTGAGCAGAGCGTGGTCTTGGGTTCATTTACCGAAGCGAACAATTTGCCATCGGGACTGCTAGCCACCTCACCTGTTTCCGGCGAGGAGCTAATAGTAGAGCTTAGGCTTGCCGCCGGACTTCGACAAGAACCTGAGCTGAAGATAGGAGCTATAAATCATGATTATCTTAACGTGCTTAAGTATCTTCCTATTGAAGGCAGCCGCTTTGGACTTAGCGGGGCTTGCCACCCCGAGATGAGTTGTGAGAGCGATGAGATGCGCATCGCAAACGGACAGGCAGTGTGTCGCATAATTATTGATGGCACGGAGCTTTGCAGCGGCACAATGGTAAACAACAGCCGCAATGACGGAAGACCCTATTTTATGACAGCTTCCCACTGCTTAAAAAATGAGTTTTCGCATAATACAGTAATCTTCACCTTTAACTACCAGGTGCCCGACTGCGACAGCAATATAGAGGGGAGTTTTCTGGAGACCATCTCGGGCTCTGAATTACGTGCGAAAGCCGGAGAATTGGATCTTGCTCTTGTGGAGATGTCATCCATGCCTCCGGCTGCCTATCGTCCCTATTGGGCGGGATGGTCAAGAAGCACTACTCCGGCAGCTCCGGTTTATACCATACATCATCCTCAGGGAGACGTAAAGAAGATATCAGTTTCAAATAATACAGTCACGCCAAGCTCCTTTTACAGCTTTACGAGCGATTCGCACTGGCATGTTGACAGATGGCATGAAGGCGCCACCGAGTCGGGCTCTTCGGGGGCGGGACTGTTTGATGCAAATAATCGTTTGATAGGCACACTCAGCGGAGGCAGTGCTTCATGCACCAATCCTGTTAATGATTATTTTATGCGTTTTAATAAGGCCTGGAGTTATTTTAGTGCAGCCAATAAGCAACTTGCGATATGGTTGTCGCCTGATGATCAAAGCCTTCAAGCAGTTGATGGTTTTGATTATTATAATAGTAGTACCTTAGATACCGCAGCTTATTCAGGCGAATTCAAATTGCTGCCAAACCCGGCTAGTGGGCTTATCGAGATTTACATCCCCAACGTGAGCGGAGAAGGGAGGGTTTCCCTTTACAGCATATCGGGTCATAAGGCCGGTCATGTGCAGCTTTCCTTTGTTAACGGCAAGGCTGTAATGAACTTATCAGCATTTATGCCCGGCTTCTACCTTCTCAAGGCAGAGATTGGTGGTCGGCAATATGTTGAGAAGATAGTAATTAAGACTGAGCTCTAAGAGCCTTATTCAATTATTTTAATGCGGTCGATGCAGAGAAAGGGCGGTGTTTGAATCAGGCCCTGCTCACTGTTTTTCGATGAACTAAAGGAGAAGCTAAGACTGTTAATCAATCCAAGAGAAGACAGGTCGATATCAGTCCATTCGCCGATGATATAGTTTTTCTTCTTATTCTCAAAACGATAATCGGCCATATAAAATTCTACAGTCCCCGTGAGCATTCCCTTTTCGTCGTAGCCCTTTATGGTGAGCAAAAACCAGTCCAGCGGATTTGCCGAGGCTTCATCGCCAAAGCGACTCACCTGATCAGTCCCGTTACGCATAAATAAATAGGCAAAGGTAGAATTGGTAACGCTTATAGAAGATATTCTGCGCAGCATATTATCTTCAAAATGCATGGCAAGAGCTTCGGGCGACAGCGGCTCCTGATAAATTAGGAAAATACTGTCTTTTGATAGCGGGGCAAAGGCACTATACAGAGATGGCGACAAGTTGCTTAGCGAGTTGCTGCGCAGCTTACTAAGTCCAAAGCCTACCCATTGGTCTTCGGATGGTGCATAAGTGGGAAATATTAGTCCTTTAGAATAAAAGCCATCGGGATGATTAGTTCCTCCGGCGCCCAGGTCGTATTTGGCAGTTCCTAAAGAAAATTCCTTAAAATCAATGATAATAATGGTCGAGACCGGTATCATAAGAGTGTCGGCTCCTCTGGGGTTTGTTACGATAAAGGTATAACTTATCTTTCCAAGTTCCTTTGATATATGACTTAGTTCCTTTTCCTCCGATATGAGTTCATTACCTAGGTACCATGAGTATTGGGCATCCACTTCATAAGTAATCTTTGGCGCCAGCACCAGAGTGTCGTTAAGCTCGAGTTCGAAGCCTCCCTGCGGCATTTTAATATAAGCGCCCGGTGCAGGAGTGTCAAGCTCATTGTTCTCGCAGCCAAGGGCCAACAGCGCAATAAGGGCTGCAAATAAGCAGTACCGAATATATGAAGAAGCGATGGACATCAGTTATCAGTTATCAGTTATCAGTTATGGGTTTATTGTTTGTTGAGCAGGTGGTCTAGAAAGCCCGGCATTTGTTCTACATCAAGACGTTTAGCAACAATTTTCTTTTCTCTGTCGAGAATATAAATCATAGGGGTTGAGCGTATATCGTAAAAGTTGCGGAAGCGAGTTTGATGATAGGGGTCATAGACATTAATCCAATCAAAGAGCTCATGCTCGTTGATAAAGCCTGTCCACTCCTCACGGTCGGCCATGGTGTAAACGGCAAAAACCTGCACTCCTTTGTTTCTGTATTTTTCAAAAACCTCCTTATACAGCTTGGGTATTTCCTTTTTGCAATGGCCGCATGATGGTTCGTAGAAGGCGAGTATAGTAACAGCGGCGTTTATTTCGTGCAGACTGAATACCTGTCCCTGCTCATTTTCCATCTTTAGATTGCGGGCTAAGGAACCTAAGAGGGTAGGTCTTATTTCCCCGACCCTTGTGCGCAGATTTTCCAGGAATTTTTCATCAGCCCATGGCGTTTCGCCCGCCAGATAGTATTTATCTGCCAGAGCCACCATGGCGGCATCCATTCCCATTATTTTACTCTCGTTGGTGCGGTTATACATCAGCTGAACCAGGAAACGGAACATCTCTTCATTGCCGCGGCTTTTCTCAATAATATCGATGGAAGTCTTAGCCACAGTGTCGGGCACTTGCACAATCATACGTTCCATGTAATTATCAATCTTATGAGCAAAAAAGGGAGTTCTGAGCAGACGTGCATCCTGAAAATCAATATTGTCAAAATAGTGGTCGCGGTAGTAAAAATATCGTTTTGCCTGCAGAATAGAGTCGGGGTTTTGCGTCCCTTCAGGAAGTTCAAAGTCGGGGATGACCGGCTCCTGCATGGCTTTAATAAAGGTAGCATAGAAGGTTCCGGGATAGAGGGTGACCGCATTTTCCCAATAGGCAGCTACTTCTTTGTTGAGGTCTTCAAGCTTTGCGTTAAGCACATCAAGGGCTTCCTGATTTTCAGCATTTGCTGCCATCTCCTCCCTTAGGCTGTTGACCTTAGCTTGTTGCTGTCCGATAAAGCGCTGGTATTCAAGAAAAAGACCCGCTTCCTCTGACCCGGAGATGCTCATATTTCCTATCAAATCGAGCGTGTCGGTGCTGATAGACATATTTTGCCCCTCACTTATTAGTACGTCGAAGAACTTGCCATTGGGCAGGTAGAAAAGGTAGAGTCCGCCGGGCAGAGCCTCACTGCCTGTAAAGACAGCAAGTCCTTGAGCGTCAGCCTTGACTGTGTCACGCACGTACATGCTTTTATTAAAATAGTAGGCAAGGATAATATCCTGATTGCCGAATTCTTTAATTTTGACTTTTATCTCATGTCCTCCTTCTGCAAAAATGGGGGATAGCAGAAGGCTAAATATTAGCGGTAAAATAAATCTAAGTCTGTTCATCAGTTCCTATTCTAATTTTCGCAATTTGTTTTAAAGAGCTGAAGTTTTTTCCTTCAGCCAGTTTCTGTGTTCTTCATCAAGCAGAGGAGCCAGCGCATTATAAACCCCGGCATGATAATTATTAAACCATTCGCACTCCTGCTGAGTTAACAGCGATTTGTCAATTAATGTTTTATCGATGGGGCAGAGAGTCAGTGTTTCAAACTCCATAAAAGTGCCAAACTCACTCTCTTGCTTTACCTTAGCCAGAATAAGATTTTCAATGCGAATGCCGTATTCACCACGTCGGTAAACTCCCGGCTCGTTTGAACTAACCATTCCCGGCTCAATTTCAATGCCGTTATCCTGGGGTCGGATGCTTTGGGGCCCTTCGTGAACGTTAAGGAAAAAGCCAATACCATGGCCGGTTCCGTGACCATAGTTAAGTCCGTGACGCCATAAGGCCTCGCGGGCTAATATATCCAGGTGTACACCCCTTGTTCCCTGTGGAAACACTGCACAAGCCAGGGCAATATGACCTTTTAGCACAAGGGTATAATCCGTTTTTGCTTGTTTGGGAAACTTGCCAAGGGCCACAGTTCTGGTAATATCAGTAGTTCCGCCCTTATACTGTCCTCCTGAATCGACAAGGTAAAGTCCTTCTGGCTTTAGTTTCAGGTTTGTCTCGTTGGATACACTGTAGTGCACAATAGCTCCGTGTTCGGCATAGCCTGAAATGGTACGAAAAGACTCGCCCACAAACTCAGGCTGAGCCGCTCTGAAGCTCTTCAGGGTCTCGGCGGCAGACATCTCAGTAATTTTTCCTTCTCCTACCTTATCTTCGAGCCATTTCAGAAAATGAACCATGGCAAGCCCGTCATTTATCAGGGTCTTTTTCAGGTTAGCAATTTCTGTATCATTTTTACGTGCTTTTAAGCTCGTTATATAGCTGGTCTGCTCTCTTTTAGTGCATTTGGGCGGGATGGAAGCATAGATGGAAGAATTAATTCTATCGGGATCGAGCAGGACAGAAGCATCGTCGGGAATTTCTTTCAGATGAGCTTCAAAGTTTTCGTATAAAGATACTCTGATATCGTCGCCATCAAGCTTGCGCGCTATTTGGGCAGTCAGCTTATGGGGGTTGATGAAGAGTTTTACAGTGCCAAATTCGACCATCAGAAATGCGTGAAACACCGGGTTGTATGGCACGTCGGTTCCTCTTAGATTTAGCAGCCATGCTATTTCATCAAGCGCGGCAGTGATGTAGTGAGTAACTCCATCGCGCTTCATTTCGCGCCGCAGCATCTCGAGTTTTTCTGCCCTTGACTGACCGCTCCATTTATCATCATGAATAATTACGGTATTATCCGGAATAGCGGGTCGTGCTTCCCATACATCTTCGGCAACAGTGACGGATGAATCGATTTGAATTTGCTCCTTACGCAGCTCGCGAGTAATTTTACGCAGAAGACTCACTGATACTGTAGCCCCGTTAACTGCAACGCGGCTGCCGGGCATCAGTACTTCACAGAGCCATTCGGTATATTGAGGAACTCCTTTTTCGCCCTCCTTGAAAAGTGTAATACTTTGAGTGTCCAACTCATCTTCAGCCTGCAAAAAGTAGCGCGAGTCAGTCCACAATCCGGCCTCTTCAGAGGTCACCACAAGCGTTCCTGCTGAGCCTGTGAAAGCGCTCAGCCATTCACGGATCTTCCAATGTTGGGAGGGATACTCACTAAGATGAGGGTCGCCCGAGGGGATTATGCATGCGTCAATGCCGAGTTCGACCATTTTGTTGCGCAGTAAAAGAAGCTTATCTGAAGTTTGCATTATATAAGATTTTAATTAGCTAATTCAAAAGTAAGAATTTTTAAGGGAGCCGCCACCCTGATAATACTATATTTGTACTTCAATTTTTGTCGGAGCTTACAAGCTCCGCTTTAGGTTTAATATTATAAAATTTTTTACATGAAAAAAAATGAATTTAAGCGTCGCAACGCGATGCTGCTTTTTAAACGGTGGTCAAACACAAAATGTGCCGTTTTTGCAAGTTTGAGACGTGAAATTAAAATCGAGGCATTGGCAACTGCCTATTTTACCATTTTGGGTTTTCATTCAACCTTTGCCAACAGTGCTACCGATTCGATAAGCAGTAAAATTACCCTTAACGAGGTGCAGATTTCGGCGCGGCGCGCCTCGACGCTTTACCAGGAGAGTGGGAGAGTAGTGACGGTCTTGTCGAGGGCCCAGATTGAAAAACTGCCTGTTCAGAGCCTTGCCGGATTGCTTCGGGGAGCTATGGGCGTAGATATACGTGAGCGGGGGCCACTTGGAATGCAGGCCGATGTAAGCATGCGGGGAGGCAGCTTCGACCAGGTCATGATTCTGCTTAATGGAATTAATATTAGCGACCCGCAGACGGGCCATTATGGTCTTAATCTGCCGGTTGACCTGGAAAGCATTGAAAGAGTTGAGATACTTAGAGGGCCTGCCGCACGCGTATATGGGCCAAACGCTTTCGATGGAGCAATTAACTTCGTAACAAAGAGCTCTTCTCAAAACGAGGTCTCTGCCTCAGTTAGCGCGGGTGCCTACGGCCTGTATAATGTTCATGCCGGGCTAAGCCATAAAACCGGCCTTCTCAACAGTTATTTGTCGGCACAAAAAGGTGGAAGCGATGGCTATATCCAAAACACCGATTTTGATATTATGAACCTATTTTACCGCGGAGAGCTTAGCCCGGGAAGAACAAGAGCATCTCTCCAATTGGGATACAACGAAAAGGGTTTCGGTGCCAATTCATTTTACTCGGCAACTTATCCTAATCAATTTGAAGCCACCCGTACAATGTTTGCAGCACTATCCATGCAAAGTGAAGGCCAAATCCGTGTAAAATCAGATATTTACTGGCGCAGGCATCATGACCGATTTGAGCTTTTCAGGGATATGCGTGATGCAGCCTCATGGTATGCCGGTCACAACTACCATCTTAGCGAAGTGACAGGAGTCTCTGTCAACGCCTCAAGCACCTGGGCACTCGGTACCAGCTCTCTTGGCGGCGAGCTGCGTGGCGAAGCCGTTTGGAGCAACGTGCTGGGACTGCCCATGGACGAGCCGATGGATGTTCCGGGTGAGAGCGAGGGTGAGTTTACGCGGCATTTTTATCGCGGCAATTTCTCAGTATTTGCCGAGCACAACTATAATATTGGAAGATTTAGCCTCTCAGGAGGAATATTAATGAATCGTCATTCAAAAACCGGCTATGGAGTTGATTGGTATCCCGGCATTGACCTTAGTTATATGCTCTCACCCGATTTGAAATTAATAGCATCCTTCAACAAGGCCTTGCGTATGCCCACCTTCACCGATCTTTTCTATTCAGGCCCTACCAATCGCGGAAATGCACAGCTAAAGCCCGAAGAGGCAAGTACCCTGGAGAGCTCTTTGCGCTTGAGAAAGCATTGGCTGGACAGCAGCATAGGCGGGTTTTACAGGCTAGGCAAGAATCTCATCGACTGGGGAAGAATACCCGGTGAAGAAGTCTATACCACCTCAAATATTAACAGGGTAGAAGCTCTTGGAGCAGAGTTTTCGGCTGAAGCAGATTTATCTGTCCTTATGCCCGGGCAGATGTGGCTGCAAGGCTTTGGTGTGAATTTCAGCTATTTATGGCAGGATAAGAAGTCGGATGATGGTTATGAATCATACTACGTCCTTGACCATTTACGACAAAAGCTTAATATTAATCTTCTCCACGGAAGCGGTCTGGCAAATATTTCAGTCAACTGGAACCTTGCGTATCGTGAGCGTAGCGGCTATTACACTGAATCGGTCACGGGCAATAAAATAGATAATAAACCCTTCTGGCTTACTGATGTAAGACTTATTTGGCAGAAAAAACATCTGGGAATTTATGCTGAGGCATCCAACCTGTTTGATGTAAGCTATGCCGACCTTGGCGAGTTGAGACAGCCCGGCCGCTGGATAAAAGCAGGACTTAGGATAAATATAAAAGGCCAATAATTAAGAGGCGAAAATTTGCAGAGACAAGGCAGACCTTGTCTCTGCATTATTTTATTCTGATACTTTCTTAAAACATCTTACCCAATCAATTTCCATCATAGCCGGGAGAGAGCCGGCATCAGGATTTTCGGGTAGGATAGTACAGAAAGAGAGATACATAGGCTCGGAAGGTATATGTCCTGATTCGCGGGCAACTTCTTGTCCGTTAATTTTCCAGACAATAGATTCAGGCGACCATTCGCAGCTGTAGATAAAGAAGCCATTGTTAAATTTAGCACCCGACACCTTACGTGTGCTTTTCACGATTTTACCCTTTTCTTCCATGTGTACGCCACATTCGACGCTCTTTCCATTCTTAGATGATGACTTGAAGATGTCCAGGTGGGGAGTCATTTTTTCACCTGCCATCCAAAACGCGTTCAGCAGAGGGTAACTGGCGCTGAACTTTACTTTAGCTTCAAACTTCCCATACTTTTGCCGGAAGCTCTGCCCGGTAGAGATTAGTCCTGAAGTATAATCAAAGCGCCGCGTAGTGAAACCGTGCTCTAGGTCCCATGATTTACCCTTAACGGATTCATTGCGGGTATGGATACGAGCAATACTGTCGCGCAGCTCAATATTATCATCCCTAAAAAACTGCTTTTCGCCGGCCGGAACGTAGGTGTCGTTCATAAGCGCCTTACCCCAGTAGTATCCGGTCATCCATTTAGAGTTATCAAGGGTAATGGCGTCGAAATCATCTTCAAAGGTGACCTGCCATTTATGCAGCTCCTGGAAGGGATTTTTCTTTTTGGTAGTATGATACCATTTAATCTCTTCATTCTTTTTGAGGCCTTCAAATTCCTTAATAAGGTGAGCCTCGTTGGATTTGGCGAAGCGTTTTTTATCCTCCATGAAAGACTTGTGCTCAACAAATTCGGGTGTTTGCACGATGGCTTCCAGCTCGAAAAAGCTTTTGAGGCGTTCGCTGTTCGCCAGTTTCAGGACAGTCTTATAATCTTGCTTCTTTTCAGTTGCCAGATAGAATTTAATATCAGAGCTCTTTGCCAAAGCTTTGTAGCTCTCATTTTTGGCATAAGCCTCTGATTGCTTGAAATCTTTCTTTGATTTTGCCGAGTGAAACTCAGCCGAATTGACAAACTTCTTTAGATCAAGATAATCCTTATAAGTATCCGACTTGGCAACTTGCTGCATACGTTCCAGCTTACCTGCTTTGGCGAATTTTAGGTAGGTTTTAATATCCGAAGCGGATTTCAAGACCCTGTATTGATCCAGTTGACGCCATTGCGGAGTATCTTTGTAGCGTGCATTTTTGAGCTCTCTTACCTTATTTTCGAAATCGCCTGAATGAATAAGGCCGTCGAGCTCCTCGTAGCGTTTTAGTAGCTCAGAACTTTCAAAATTGATAAATTTCTCGTAATCAGCGCGTCCTTTGTCTATAGAGGCTTCATACTGTTTTGTTGAAGGAAACTTGCTTCCAAATTGTATTCCAAATAGACTTGCCATGATATTTGTTTGTAAGTTTTAAGTTCAAGGTTCAATGTTAAGATAGGAGGCAAAAGCCCTCAACCCTTTATTATTGTTTACAATTACCAATTAAGATCTCACTGATAAACATTCCATAATTCTGTTGTTACGTAATATGTTATTTCAGGTTTTAAATAAAACGGAAAAATAGTAAATTTAGTCGGTTAACATCATTATTTGATATGATAAATCGGGAAAAATGTAGTTCAAGCTCTTTTTTTTCGCTATTCTATTCTCTTGCATCCCTATTTTTTTTACCTTTGCCAGCGCAAAAAACAGGATTGCCCGGATGGTGAAATTGGTAGACACGCCAGCTTGAGGGGCTGGTGCCGGTTACGGTGTGCAAGTTCGAGTCTTGTTCCGGGCACACAAAGAAAAGCTCCTGAATCTGAAAGGATTCAGGAGCTTTTTTGTGTGCTTACCGCTGATGACTAAAGGTCTAATTTTCTTCCAATTTTTTTGTCATTTGCTCAGCTTCTTTTTTCATATCTAATCTAATATAGGTATTAGCAAGGTAAGCCATATAGAGCTTATTTTCCGGGGCAACAGAGTGTAGCGTTTCGAGCAAGTCTCTGGCAGTCCTGAAATCGGCCGATATTTTTTTCAGTTCTCTTCTCAGATAAGCGTAAGTCGTATTGTTAGGGTTTCTGTTATACTTATCCATTTCGCTCTTGTACCAGTTTTCGGCTTTGTTATAATAGTAGTCAGCCAACTTAAATAGAGCCTTCTCGTGTTTGGGCTCTAGCTTAAGAATTTGTTTGCTCAGAGTCAGGGCATCCTGAGTGCGATTGAGCTTTGAGAGAACCTCGACCTGCTCGTACATCAAATCACTATCATTTTGCGGATCAATTTTTTGCCATGTTTGATTGGCAGCCTCGTAATCCTCAACTCTTTGTTGCGTACGATAAATTTTAAGCACAATATCGCGGTAGTGCTCACTTCCTTCAAGCAAAGGAAGCCTGGTTTGCCAGTAGTCGAGCGCCTCTTCGGGTCGTGCCGTTAATTCCAGACTTTCCCCCATCATCATAATAGCTTCGAGGTCCTGTAAATCATTTATCGAGCGGAGGATATCAAGCGCTTCGTTGTGCCTGGATGTTTTATAGGCTGCTTTACCGGCCAGTAAAAGGGTGTTTTTAGCAAGAGGCGTGTTGTTTTTGTTTTTCAACACGAGCAGTTTGTCGTATTGCAGCAGCAGTTCGTCATATCTCTCTTGGGCATAAAGCCCGGTAATATCAGATTCAAGGCCCGTGATTTGTTTTGTCGGGCTGCAAGCTGCAAGGATAAGCACTATAATAACTAGTAACTCTTTAATTCGACTCATTTTATAAAATTCTAAATTAACGATTATCTTATTTGGAGTAATAGCTGAGTGAGAATGTGTGCAAAAATATACTTATCTCACAAAGACAACAAGCCTGAGAGCTGTTTTGTGAAAAACATTTCACAATAATGACTATTAATAACATAAAAGTTCTATTTTTGCAGCGCACTAAAATACGGGTGTAGCTCAGTTGGTAGAGCACTGGTCTCCAAAACCAGGTGTCGGGAGTTCGAGTCTCTCCTCCCGTGCAGAATTTGGATTATTGGGAGAGTTGGCCGAGTGGTCGAAGGCGCACGCCTGGAAAGTGT
The DNA here is from genome assembly GCA_002427105.1 of Marinilabiliaceae bacterium UBA5488. GTDB lineage: Bacteria > Bacteroidota > Bacteroidia > Bacteroidales > Marinilabiliaceae > Geofilum. The sequence goes on from DIPM01000030.1 coordinate 28,747, forward strand.
GTAAACCTCAAAAGGGTTTCGAGAGTTCGAATCTCTCACTCTCCGCCAAAAGAAGAAAGCCATCCTGCTGTCGGGTGGCTTTTTTTGTATCCTTTTATTCGGCGCGGGGACTAAATTAGCCTATTAAATATTTCTGATAGTTTTGTTGTGAATCCACCTGCCTTTTCACTAAATTTGGTTGAATTTTGTGACATCTAAATATATTTAAAAATGAAACGTTTTCTTAAAATCTTCCTTTTCACGATAGCAGGTATTTTCCTTTTGTTGCTGATTCTGCCTTTTGCATTCAGGGGCAAGATAGAAACAAAGGTGAAAGAAGTTATCAATCAAAAGATTAGTGCTACTGTTGCATGGGACAAGTTCTCCCTGTCGCTGATCCGTAATTTTCCAAATCTCGGAATCGGTCTTGAGGGTCTTTCTATTGTCAATAAGGCTCCCTTTGAGGGGGACACACTTATGTATGTTGGAAAATTTGCAGTTTCGGCCGATTTGATGAGTGCCCTTAAGGGAGATGCAATAGACATTCGTTCTATATTAATCGACAATCCGCAGGTTAATCTGAAAACTAATAGCGATAGTATTTCCAACTGGGATATCTTTCCGATTTCGGACGAGGAGGAAGAAGCTGAGGAGGAAGACGGCGAAGTAAGCTCTTTTGGTGTTCAATTGCAGTCCTTCGAGATTCGCAATGCAGCCTTATCATATTCAGACTCTACAATGAATTTTGAAACAGCATTGCGTGGTTTCAACGCCCTAATGAAGGGCGATTTAAGTGCCTCATACACAACCATAGCTATTAACAGCAATATTGAAGCGCTTAATTTGAAAATGGATGGTGTTAAATATGTTGATGAAGCAGCCATAGCAATTCGTGCCAATGTGGGAGCCGATTTGGACAGTATGATTTTCAGGTTTGAAGATAACGAGTTTAACCTCGGCGGAGTTCCTCTTTCTATGGAAGGTATGCTTGCCATGCTTGAAGAGGGGATGGATATGGATTTGAAACTAGCCGCAACCGATACCGAGTTTAAAGCATTGCTGGCTCTGGTTCCCGACGAATTTATCGAGGGTTTCGAGGGCTTAAAGACCAGTGGCTCCCTGGCATTGCAGGCCGCTGCAAAAGGCGTATTCGTTGATAGCGACAATTTGCCTGCTTTTAATTTATTGCTCCGGGTTAAGGACGGCTTCGTGCAGTATCCTGATCTTCCAAAATCAATAAATGCAATTCAGGTAGATGTTTTGGTGGATAATCCGGGAGGAAAGCTTGACAATACTTTAGCTGATATCAAGGACTTTAGCTTTTCGATAGACGGCAATCCTTTTGGCGGCAAGCTCAAAGTTACCACTCCTGTTTCGAATGCCACCTTTGACGGAGGAGTGAAAGGGATAATAAATCTTGCATCACTAACTGAGGCTCTCCCCATCGACAGCATCTTTTTGAAGGGTATAGTAAATGCTGATTTGACACTGCTTGGCGATTATAATATGATAGAGCAGGAGAAGTACGAGGACCTTAAGGCCAACGGTTTGCTGTCGCTTTCAGATTTTGAGTATCGCAGTCTGGATTTGCCGATTGGGGTGATAATACCAAGTGCCGTCATGGATTTTTCTCCGCATTATGTAGAGCTCAGTTCTTTTATTTGCCAGGTGGGCGAAAGTGACTTCAGTCTTACAGGCCGTTTGGAAAACTATCTTGCTTATGTCTTACAGGATGGCACCTTAAAGGGAAAGCTGCAACATGCTTCTAAGTATATCAACGCGAATGAATTGATGGCTCTTTCGGGTGAGGAAGAAGAGGCTGCTGAAGAGAAGAGCGAGCCACTTGGAAAGGTTTTGGTGCCTGATAATATCGACTTTGATATGACCACAAAAATTGACAGGTTACAATATGACAAGCTGACTTTAGAGAATACAAAGGGAGGCTTGGCCATTAAGGATTCGAGAGTCTTGCTCAATGGCATCAATACCAATTTGCTGAATGGCAGTATGGCCTTGAATGGCGAGTATAATACTCAGGATACGCTTAAACCTTTTGTGGATTTTGATTTGGCCATTAATACAATCGATATCAACATGGCAGCCAACTCGTTTTCGATGATAGACAGTTTGTTGCCCATTGCCAAAAAGGCCAATGGACGTGTTTCAAGCTCCTTTAATTTCAGCTCACTTATTGGCGATGGTTTTTCCCCGGTAATCAGTTCTCTTAACGGAGGAGGTTTGCTTAAATCTGACGAGATTACTGTATCTGGAGCAAAGGTGCAGACTGCGCTTGTTTCGATGCTGAAAGATGATAAATATTCTGTTGCCCGCGCGCGTGATTTTCTGGTAAACTTTACACTCGAAAACGGCAATTTGTTTGTCAAGCCTTTTGATGTCAATGTGTTTGATAAAAAGGCTAATATTTCAGGAAAGCAAGGGCTTGATAAGAGTATGGACTATCTTATAAAAATGCCGGTTAGCCGCAGTGAGCTTGGCAGTGTCGCCGGATTTTTGGGCGGTACCTTGCCCGAAGGAGAAGATATAATGGTGGGTATAAAAATCACCGGCACGCTTACTGATCCAAAGCTTGGAATAAGTACTCAAGATGTTTCATCTGCCGTAAAGGATGAGGTGAAGAAGGCTGCCACCGAGGCTGCAAACAAAGTTGTTGAAAAAGCTAGCGAAGAGCTTGTTAAGGAGGCCGAGAAGGTGGTTGACGATCTGCTTAAAGACGAGGAGACAAAGGAGAAGCTTGAAGATGCAGGTAAGAAGTTAAAGGATTTGTTTGGCAGGTAGAAAGCATTAAAAAAGCGGTATCAACATAGAGATACCGCTTTTTATTTTTAAGCTCCTGATAGGATTAAACTCTTTTCTCTTTGATACGAGCTTTCTTACCTGTAAGGTCACGGAAGTAGTAAATCCTCGCGCGACGAACTTTTCCTTTTCTATTAACCTCAATTTTGTCAATAAAAGGAGAATTAGCAGGGAAAATACGCTCAACACCAACGTTGTTAGACATCTTACGAACGGTAAATCTTTTGTTAAGACCGCTTCCTTTAACCTGTATTACCACGCCACGGAAAATCTGTACACGTTCTTTGTTTCCTTCCTTAATTTTGTAGTGTACCGATATGGTATCACCGGCGCCAATTTCGGGTACTTCAACACCAGTGTTAAAGGCCTCTTCAGCAACTTTCATCAAGTTCATTTTCTTTGCTTTTGAAGATTAAACTTAGCGTGCAATATTGAATGACTCCTCATGTTCATCAAGAGATTACACGAAACGGCTGCAAAAGTACTCTTTTAGTTTTAATTAGCGAAATAAAACTCTTTCAAAATTAGGGGGCTGCAAAGAGTTTTTTGGGGGGATAAATTTCATTTCACAAATTTTTGTGAAAAATTGAAATTTAAAGTAACATTGCACAACACATCTAACATACATTTTATTTATGGAAAAGAGAAATAACAACACATTGGTAGGGATGACAGCTTTTGGTGCCATCTTCTTTATTTTTGGTTTTGCCACAACCTTTATCATCCAGCTTAGTGCCCCGGTAATGGCGGTTTTCAATCTGACGGAGTTTCAGGCTCAGCTCTTGACTTCCGCTTTTTTTATTGCCTACCCGATAATGTCGGTGCCGACAGGCTGGCTGGTTAACCGTATTGGCTATAAATATACAGTTGTTGCGGGCTTGATTTTAATGGCTCTGGGTAGCTTGATATTTATTCCTGCTGCGCGTATTCCGTCTTATCCCTTGTTTCTGGGAGCTACCTTTGTTTTAGCTATCGGGGTAGTATTTCTTCAGGTGTCTGCCAATCCTTATGTTACAGCTTTAGGCCCTGAAAAATCAGCCTCAAGCAGATTAAATCTTACCCAGGCATTGAACTCTATTGCTACCATGATAGCACCATGGCTTATAGCAACAGTGATTTTCAAGGGACTGAATTTGCCTCTTCAGGCAACCGAAACGGAGCAGGTAAACTATGGTCTTGAAGTGGCCGCACGAATTCCTTTCCCGTTTATAGCGATGGCTTTACTAGTTATTTTGGTCGCCATTGTATTGCTTATGATTAAATTACCGGATATTGTTGCAGGCAATACCGAAAAGGGAGGAAAAGTATTTAAATATCCTCACGTTATGCTTGGTGCTTTAGGAATATTCTGCTATGTAGGTGCCGAAGCAGGTAACGCCGGATTGATGACTAACTATCTTAGAGAGGGTTCTTTGGCGCTATCGGCTGAAGAAGCTGCTACTTATGCTGCAATTTATTGGGGAGGAGCCATGGTAGGGCGATTCTTCGGCTCTATCATGTTCTCGGAAATGCCTTCTAACAAGAAATATCTGTACTCTTCACTGGTCTTGGTTTTGGCCTTTGTTTCAGGTGCCTTCGTTACCGAATGGAACTGGGTTATAGGAGCAATTTTCACCGGCGCTTCAGTTATCAACTTTATCTTTATGATGATTGGTAAAGGACAGCCGGCTCGTACTCTTGCCATCTTCGCCCTTATGGCAGGTCTTTTAGGACTGATAACAACCTTTACCCAGGGTCACGTGGCTTTGTGGACTGTTGTATCCATTGGTCTGTTCAACTCTATTATGTTCCCGAATATCTTCGCATTGGCTGTTAAGGATCTTAGGGGTGGCGAATTGGCATCTGCTTCGGGAGTGATAAATTCCTTGATTTTAGGCGGAGCCGTTATACCTCCGATTATGGGTTCGATAGCCGATAATTATGGCTACACTTATGCTTATATAGTGCCTGCTTTGTGTTATCTCTATATTTTCTTCTATGCAATAAAGGGAAGCCTGATAAGGAGAGCAGCCTAAAAGCGAGAGCGTTTGAATTAGTTTAGTTTTTAAATGATTTAATAGTATTTAGATGAAGAAATTTGCAATTGGTGTTGATATAGGTGGTACTAACACGGCAATAGGTATTGTTGACGAAGGAGGTAATGTACTGGTAAAAGGCGGGATAGACACTCCGCAGCACGGAGATGCAGTCAGGTATGCAAAGGAGTTGACCGCAGCCGTTAAGGAGATGGCTAAAAACCTGAAACTGGCCAATCCGGATGCAGAAATATTGGGTATGGGGCTTGGAGCGCCCAACGGCAACTATTATAGCGGTACTATTGAGTATGCACCTAATTTATCATTTAAAGGCATAGTTCATATTATTGATTTGCTGAAGGCTGAGTTGCCTGAATACAAATATCTTGCGCTCACCAATGATGCCAATGCAGCTGCCATTGGCGAAATGATTTATGGTGGAGCCAAAGGGATGAAGAACTTCGTGATGTACACCCTGGGCACTGGGGTAGGTAGCGGAGTTGTTGTAAACGGCGATTTGGTTTATGGTCACGACGGTTTTGCCGGAGAGTGCGGACATACTACCTTGATTCCGGGGGGGCGTTTATGCGGTTGCGGAGCATTAGGTCATCTTGAGGCATACTGTTCTGCTCCGGGCATGAAGCGTACGGCTTTCGAGCTTATGGCAAAGTACAATGCTGTTGACAGTCTTTTGGCCGATAAGTCATTTATTGAGCTTAGTTCAAAAATGATATATGATGCAGCCGTAAAAGGCGATAAGATAGCGCTTGAAGTTTTTGAGCTTACAGGCAAATACCTGGGACAAGGAATGGCTGATACCGTTCATCATTTGTCACCTGAGGCTATCTTCCTTTTTGGAGGCCCAACAGCAGCGGGCGACTTGATTTTTAAGCCTGCCAAAGCAAGTCTTGAAGAGCATCTTTTACCTATCTTCAAGAATAAGATCAAAGTGTTGCCCTCTGAGCTTAATGCCGGCGATGCCGCTATTGTAGGGGCAAGTGCTCTGGTCTGGAAGGAAATAGAGAAGTAAGAGGCTCAATAGCGAGCCAGCTCAATACAAAAGGTATCTGCCTGCGAGTAGATACCTTTTTTTGATTTATTTAGTCAGTTGTTTGCTTTATTGTGAGAAATGCTAAGAGCAAATAAGATAATTTTATAATTTTACTGTTCAATAAATAAGATAGCTATGTCTGAGAATTATTTTAAAAAGTATCCTTCCACAGAGGGTTTCTACAATCAGTATGGAGGCGCCTTTCTTCCTCCTGTTTTAGAGGAAGAGATGAAAAAAATCAATGATGCATATTTTGCAATCAGCAAATCGCATAATTTTATTACTGAGCTTCGCAACATCCGCAAGCATTATCAGGGGCGACCTACTCCCGTGTATTATTGCAACAGGTTATCCGAGAAATACGGTGGTCGGATTTATCTCAAACGTGAAGATTTGAATCATACCGGAGCCCATAAACTTAATCATTGTATGGGCGAGGCTCTTCTGGCAAAGTATATGGGTAAGAAAAAGCTGATAGCCGAAACCGGAGCAGGTCAGCATGGCGTAGCACTTGCCACGGCGGCTGCTTATTTTGGCCTGGAGTGTGAAATTCATATGGGAGAGGTAGATATGGCTAAGGCGCATCCAAACGTGGTTCGCATGAAGATATTGGGAGCTGAAGTTGTGCCTGTAAAGCACGGTTTAAAAACCCTTAAGGAAGCTGTAGATTCAGCATTTGAAGCCTACCTGAAAGATCCTGTTACTACCATTTATTGCATAGGCTCAGTGGTTGGACCCCATCCTTTTCCTATGATGGTACGTGATTTTCAGAGGGTTGTGGGTATCGAAGCCCGCGAGCAGTTTTTGGACATGACAGGTGAGCTTCCCGACAGCGTAACAGCTTGCGTTGGAGGAGGGAGTAATGCTATTGGTATCTTTACCGGATTTTTGGAAGATCAGGAATGTGCTTTGTACGGTATCGAGCCGGGAGGACGCTCACTGGAGCCGGGCGAGCATGCAGCAAGTATGACTAAAGGCAAGCCGGGTATTCTTCATGGCTTTAAGAGCTACTTACTTCAGGATGAAAAAGGTGAGCCTGCACCCGTTTATTCAGTTGCCAGCGGTCTTGACTATCCCGGAGTTGGCCCTGAGCATAGCATGCTTCGTGATTTGAATCGCGTAAAATACGATTTGATTTATGACAAAGAAGCCATTGATGCATTTTTCGAGCTAAGTCGTTTGGAGGGAATTATTCCTGCGCTTGAGAGTTCACACGCTGTAGCTTATGCTATAAAACTTGCACAGAAGGAGCCTAAGACCTCGATTCTTGTTAATCTTAGTGGCCGCGGTGACAAGGATATTGACTTTGTAATGGAAAACTGGGCTAAGGATTATTAGTCGGTATTATTAATATTAAATAATGAGTGCAGAACAGGTAGCAATACGGACATCCTATTTCAGTATCGCGGGGAACGCCACGCTTGCAATAATTAAAGCGCTGGCAGGCTACTTCGGTAATTCTTTTGCCTTAATTGCCGATGCAATAGAGTCAACAACTGATGTGTTTTCCTCTACCTTAGTGCTGTTGGGTTTGAAATATGCTACCCGTCCCGCCGACGAGAATCACCCCTACGGACATGGTAGGATTGAGCCATTGGTAACTTTCGTGGTTGTTGGCTTTCTTATTACCTCGGCTACTGTGATAGCCTATGAGGCTGTACAGAACATAATGACGCCTCACAAATCTCCTAAGGCATGGACGTTAATTGTCCTTGGTGCTATTATCCTTTGGAAAGAGTTATCTTATCAGATTGTGGTACGAAAAGCCAAAGAGAGCGGCAGTTCATCGCTGAAGGCTGATGCCTGGCATCACCGCAGCGATGCCATCACCTCTATCGCGGCTTTTATCGGTATTACCATTGCTCTGATCGGAGGTGAGGGATATGAGACTGCCGATGATTGGGCAGCACTTTTTGCCGTGGGTTTTATTCTATACAATAGTTATTTGATTTTCAGACCCGCCTTGGGAGAAATTCTGGATGAAGACAGATATAGTGAACTTAACCATTCTGTAAGAGTTATATCTGTGACTGTTGATGGGGTTAAGGACACCGAGAAGTGCTATATCAGGAAGGTTGGTCTGAAGTACCATATCGATTTGCATATTATAGTTGACGGTTCTTTAACTGTAAGGCGAGGGCATGAGATAGCACACCTTCTAAAGGAAACCTTAAAAGAAAAGCTGCCGCAACTGGCAAACGTGCATATCCATGTTGAGCCCGACAGCTAAGGCTTGTGTTTGATGTTTTCGACATAGACACCCAAACTTTGCGGCAACAGGAGCTTTATTTTAGTGTAGCAATAGTATAATTCGTAAAAACAAACACTATGCAAAACAAAATGGATAATGAACCGGTTATTGTTTTTTCCGGAACGGCGCTAGAGGTGTCGATGGTTAAATCCATCCTTGATGATAACGAGATAGCCTCGTATCTGCGCGATGAATACATAGGCACTATAGCGCCCTGGTATTCAGGAGGCGGCGGCGCCGGATCGGTAAAGATAGTAGTTGCCGCGGCCGATAGCGAAAAAGCCCTGAAAGTAATTGAGGAGTATAACAGGAACATAAAATAAAAGCTTAAAATTTTTACTAAATTTGTGGGGACTAATTTTTTCTTAATGGATTAGTTCGTAGATTCTGCCTAATCACCTTTTAACTGTATCCCTGCGCTTAATGTGATAACACAGATGAAATATTAAGATTTACTCGTATGATGAATGTTCAGCTTGAATTTGCCTTACTAATTTTTTCGGTTCTTTTTTTTGTGAGCATTTTGGCGGGTAAAGCCAGTTCGCGCTTTGGTGTTCCTGCTTTACTTCTGTTTTTGACGGTAGGTATGTTATTTGGCAGCGACGGCTTTGGAATCCAGTTTGGTAATATTAAGATAGCCCAGAGTATTGGTACCATAGCCTTGTGTATTATCCTTTTTTCGGGTGGAATGGACACCAAGCTTTCTGAGATACGGCCAGTTATCGGTCAGGGTATTATACTTGCCACCTTAGGAGTCTTTCTTACAGCAATAATTACGGGAGTCATAATTTGGTGGGTTCTGGTACAGACTATGGCAGGAGCGGGGGTTGGACTACTCACCTCCTTGCTGATGGCCTCAACTATGGCCTCTACCGATTCGGCTTCAGTGTTTTCTATACTTCGTTCAAAAGGCTTAAAGCTAAAGAACAATCTTCGCCCTATGCTGGAACTCGAGAGTGGAAGTAACGACCCCATGGCCTATGTTTTGGTTATTACATTTATTGAGCTAATCAAGGCCGAGAGTCAGCCAAATTACTGGCTTGCCGGTGGGATGTTATTACTTCAGCTTATTATCGGAGCAGCCATAGGCTTTTTGATCGGTAAACTTGCTGTAATTGTTATTAATAGGTTTAAAATTGGGAATGATTCGCTCTATCCTATACTGGTATTCACTTTCTGTATTTTTATTTTTTCTACAACATATTTCCTAAAGGGTAACGGTTTTCTGGCAGTTTACATCGGCGGCCTGGTTATTGGAAACTCCAAATTTGTTCATAAGCGCTCTTCCCTCAATTTTTTTGATGGTTTGGCCTGGATGTTTCAGTTGATAATGTTCCTTACCTTAGGTCTCCTGGTTAATCCCAGTGAGTTGTTGCCGATAATAGTACCGGGATTGATTATCAGTTTTGCTATGATTTTTATATCCCGACCCCTTACCGTGTTTCTTTGTCTCTTGCCTTTCCGCAGAATGGCAGTTAGAGATAAAGCTTATGTGTCATGGGTAGGTTTACGCGGAGCTGTTCCCATTATCTTTGCCATTTTTCCGCTTGCCGAGGGCGTTCCTCATGCCCGTCTGATTTTTAATATAGTTTTTTTCTGTACCCTTGTATCACTGCTGGTGCAGGGCACTTCCCTCGGGGTAATGGCCAAATGGCTGGGATTGGCTGAAAAGCCGCGTAAGATTCGTAAAACGCAGGAGTTTGATATTGAGTTCTCAAGCGATATAAAATCTGTAACAACAGAGATTGAGATTACAAATAACCTGTTAAAAAATGGCAATCATCTGATGGATTTGGCGCTTCCCGATAAAACCCTGGCAGTTATGGTGAAACGCGATGATAAATATTTTGTTCCTACCGGTTCAACTACCCTGCTCGAAAAAGATAAGCTTTTGATTATAACTGATAATAATGAGGCTTTGGAGGAAACTTACAAGAATTTAGGCATAGAGGACTGGTAGCTTTCTTCAGAAAAAAAAAGGCTGCACATGGCAGCCCTGAAATCGGTTTTTGAACAATTCGATTAATACTCTTCGTCGTCATCAAAATCATCATCGGCAAGCAGAGAGTCCAGATCGTCCTCATCGAATTCGGATTCATCATCAGCAAAATCATCATCATCATCTTCGAATTCATCATCTTCCAAATCGTCGTCATCATCGTCAATAGGAAGATCTTCGTCATCCCATTCAAGGTCTTCTTCCATGAATTCATCAAGATCCTCATCGAAATCATCATCAAAGCTGTTATAGATGCTTTCTGTGGCTAAAAGGCTTTTCATCATTTGTTTATTATTTTTTGTTGGCAAAATTATCTCCTGTTTTTCAACGTTTCAAATATATAGAAACCCGATAATAGTTTACAAATTTCTTTAGATAATTTATCTCATAAAATTACTTTTTGTTCTTTTTGCCATAAATTGGCCAAGCGATGCGTCAGGATAGAGCAAAAACATATCCCATTGTGCATTTGTAGCGACTGATACGATGGTCAATCACTTTTGTTCCCTATAAACGGGATTGCGGAGTAAAATGGAATTGTTATAAATTATTTAGCTCTTTTGTGAATGGAGGTGTTTTATATAAGATTGATTATCAATAATTGGAACTCATTTTTAGGACTATATAAGGGCTTAAGGCGAGTGCTCAATTTTACAGCCTGACACCATTATGTCGCGAATAATTAGGGATTTAAACTAATTTTGCCAAAATAGGATAAATTTGTAATCAGAAATTATTAAGAATAATGATTATGCAACCAGGAACAAAAATTCAAACCCTACGTGAAGAGAAGAAAATCTCTATTGAAGAATTGGCTCAAGCCGTACACCTTGATGTTGAACAACTTCAGAAGATTGAAAGCGAGGCAGTTGCCCCTTCTCTTGGTGTCCTTATTAAAGTGGCACGGGCTTTAGGTGTACGTTTGGGTACCTTCCTTGACGACCAGCTTAATACCGCTGCTGTTATTTCGCGAAAGGGAGATGAGCAGGCATCTGTGAGCATGTCTAATGTGGAAGCCTCAAAACATGACAAGCTTGCCTTTTTCAGCCTTGCCCGCCAGAAGTCAGACCGACACATGGAGCCGTTTTTGGTTGAGATAACTCCCGGAAAACCGACCAATCCGCTTGCCTCTACCCATGAAGGCGAGGAGTTTATTTACGTTTTGGAGGGTTCGGTAAAGGTTGAGTATGGCAAAGAAGAATACATATTGAATGTTGGTGATTCTATCTACATTGATTCAGTTATTAAGCACCAGCTCTTCAGTGCCGACAACAAAGTAGCCAGGATTTTGGCGGTAGTGTATTTACCAGTTTAATTGAGATTATGGAATTACTTAAATATACCATGGGGGAGATGTTGGAGAAGTGGGCCACAGCTACTCCCGACAATGATTTTATGGTGTATCCCGACCGGGGATTACGCTTTTCTTATTCTGAGTTTAATCAGCGAGTCGATCAGTTGGCTAAAGGCTTTATGGAAATTGGTGTCAAAAAAGACAGCAAAGTCGGAATATGGGCTAACAATGTGCCCGATTGGCTTACTGTTTTGTTTGCTTCAGCCAAAATCGGCGCTGTTCTGGTTACGGTAAACACTAATTATAAAACATCAGAACTTGAGTATATTATCGATAATGCTGATATTCATACTCTTTGCATTATTGATGGATACCGCGACAGCGATTATGTCAATATGGTGTTTGAACTTGTGCCCGAATTGAAGAACTGCGCTCGCGGAAGGCTCAAATCTGAACGTTTTCCCGAACTCCGCAATGTCGTGTTTATTGGTCCGCAAAAGCACAGAGGTATGTATAATACCCCAGAACTACTTCGCCTGGGCAGCCAGGTTGACGACTCAGTTCTGAAGGAGGTTGCCAAAACCTTTGATTGCTTTGATGTTGTGAATATGCAATATACTTCAGGAACTACAGGCTTTCCTAAAGGAGTTATGTTGACCCACCACAATATTTTGAACAATGGTTTTCAGGTGGGAGAGAATATGAAATACACCGAAAAAGACCGTTTGCTCTTGTGCGTGCCTCTTTTCCACTGTTTTGGAATAGTACTGGCCGTATGTGCAGCTTTTTCTCATGGTGTGGCTATGGTTCTTACGGAGGACTTTGACCCTCTTCGCGTCCTTGCAGGTATTCAGAAGGAAAAATGTACGGCTGTTTATGGAGTGCCTACAATGTTTATTGCTGAGCTTAATCATCCTATGTTCGATATGTTTGATCTCAGCACTCTTAGAACCGGTATTATGGCAGGCTCTCTATGTCCGGTAGAAACCATGAGGCAGGTGATGGAGAAGATGAATTGCAAGGATATTATCATTGTCTATGGTTTGACAGAGACTTCTCCCGGTATGACTACTACACGCGTGTTTGATTCTCCCGAGGTTCGTGCAACTACCGTAGGAACAAATCTTCCGGGCGTTGAGATCAGGATTATCAATCCCGAGACCGGTGAGGATTGTGCGGATGAAGAACATGGTGAAATTTGCTGTCGGGGATATAACGTGATGAAGGGCTATTACAAAAACCCTGAAGCAACTGCTAAAGCAATTGATAAGGATGGCTGGTTACATTCAGGCGACCTGGCTGTTAGAACCAAAGATGGCTTCTACAAAATTACAGGCCGCATTAAGGATATGATAATACGCGGAGGCGAGAATATTTATCCAAGGGAAATTGAAAACTTCCTTTATGATATGCCTCAGGTTGAGATGGTGGAGGTGGTTGGTATTCCTGATGAGAAATATGGCGAAATCGTAGGCGCTTTTATCAAGCTTAAGGATGGTAAACAGTTGTGTGAATCAGAGGTTCAGGAGTATTGTCGCGGAAAAATTGCGCGCTACAAAATCCCTAAACACGTATTCTTTGTAGATGATTATCCGAAAACGGCCAGCGGGAAGATTATGAAATACAAACTTCGTGAAATGGCTGTGGAATTAGTCGAGAAATTAGAGTGTTAACACGGGCTGTATTGTTATAGTTTAAAGGCCACAGATACGGTGCATCTGTGGCCTTTGTCTATTTAAGTGGTTTTAAAAGATACTCCAGTCCGTTGAGCTTAATTTCATAAAGAGTGCCTAATAAGATACCCAGTTTTCCCTGCGGAAAGCCTTGCTGTGACATCCAAAGCAAATAGTGCTCAGGAATATCGCAGAGTATCCGGTTTTTATATTTACCGTAGGGCATGCGCATCCTTACCAAATCGAGCAAAACCTGTTTATCAAGTTCGTAAGGAGTAAGTTCACTACTCATTTATTTTTTCTTAAAAATTAGTGCATCAAGCGAATACTTACCTCCACCAAGGATGAAGGTCACTAAAAATGCCAGAAAATAAAGTACTGCCATTTCTTTTGATCCGCCTCCGGCTGCGTTCATCGCAAACCATGGATCGCTCAAATGAACTTTAAAAGCTGCGACAAACATGATACCCATCAATCCAAGTGAGGCTAAGCGGGTTAGCAGGCCGAAAATTAAGGCCAATCCTGCCACAAACTCAAATATAACAGCCATAATAAGGTTGATTTTAGGATCCAAACCAAAGAGGGGTGGAAATTGAATATCGCCACTCAAGAGCATCTGAAGTTTCCCAAAACCATGTCCAAATACAATGAAAATCCCAAAACCAACTCTAAGGATCAAGGCTACCAGATCTTTCTCATCCTTAATAAAACTTTTCATACACAAGTAATTAGTTATCTATAAATGTTTAAACTGCAATCTTAAAGAATAATATTAGCTCCCGTCAAAAGGCTCATAATTGCAAGTCCACAGCCTTTCAAGCTTAGTGTTTAAAACATCCGGTGCAGAGGAAATGTTTAAAAGCTTAAGTTAAGCTTAAGTTAATCAGGCCATATATAGCGCTCTTCTTCTTCATCCCAAAAGGGACCCCATTGAATCTCCGACAGATGATCGTCTTCAAACCACAGGTTAAGGCTTACATCAGCTATCGAGGCTACAATCTGGCTCTCATTGTCATCATCAGAAATGCTGTCAATTTCCACATCTCCTATTGCCATTAGCTCAATTTGTTGAAGAACATCCTCCTGGCTCAGGCCAATAAGGTTGATTCCTTCAAACAAATAGCCAGGCGAACTTACAGCCAAAGATGTTAGCTTGAAATCATCCTCTTCATCAAATGATGCCGATAGCTCAAGCTCGTCGTAGTGCCAGGCTTCTGATTGCCCTTCATCATCTTCAAGCGGGTTAAAGTTTTCTTTTTCGGAGGGTTCTCCGAGGGCCTCTCTAACCTCTTCACGGGTCATGCCGAAAACAAGCTTGTCCAGCCCTTGACCTAATTTAATGTTTGTTACCATAATTTTAGGATTTTAAATGTTTTAGATTTTTCGTGTAAAACTTTTTTTCTTCTGATGCTTCACTTTGATTCTATGTTCGTTTAACAGTTGACGGATGATATGCCTGAACACGCTGCCACTCTTTGTTTAAGCGTGGTTAAGCTATTGTTACTAACATGCTAAATCTAATATACGGAATTTTACGCAAAAGCGCATATATAGTGGGAAATATCTTATATTTTTATCTTTGCAATAATTTAAGGAAATTATCTTGTACCTGGTTTTCATAAAATAGGGACTAAGTGCTTGATGGTTTGTGTTATAATGTAATAATATAGATGGAATGATGCAAAGAGCCAGGATCGCGTTTTTGGTAATAATTATTAGTTTTTCATCGTGCTCGGTTAAATATTCTTCACTTATCTCGCTTTCTGAATCAGACGAAAAGGTAAGTTTTGAGAAAGTGGGTGGCGACACAGCCTTTGCAGATAATTATCTGGTGTGGTTTGAACAGCCAATTAATCATGATAATCCCTTTGAGGGTACTTTTAAGCAAAGAGTATGGCTCTCCCACAAAGCGGTTGATGCACCCCTTGTCTTTGTTACTGAGGGATATAGTGCTCCGGCGATATACCAATCCGAACTTGCTGCCCTTCTGGAGTCCAACCAAATCGTTGTAGAACACCGCTTTTACGGTGCTTCGGCGCCTGCTGAAATTCCCTGGCAGCATCTTACCATAGAGCAGGCTGCACGCGATCATCACAATATAGTTGAGTTCTTTCAGCAGTATTATAAATCGGCCTGGATATCCACCGGTATCAGCAAGGGTGGCCAGACTGCAATGATACACAGGGCTTTTTATCCTTCAGAAATAGATCTTACCCTGACTTATGTTGCACCCTACAATCTTGAGCGGGAGGATGAGCGACTTGTAGATTTTTTTGATAAGGTTGGCACTCAAGAAGAGCGTGATTATATCAGGGCTTTTCAGATAGAAGTGCTTAAGCACCGCGAAAATATGCTTTCATATTTTAGGGCCTGGGCAGAGGAGAATGGAGTTAGTTTTAAGATGGGTATAGAGCAAGCCTTTGAACTCGCCGTTCTTGAATATCCTTTTAGCATCCGGCAGTGGTGTGTACCCATAGTGCCCAGCTCTGTAAGTTCTGCTTCTTCGCGCGAACTCTTCGATCAGCTGTACCGGGGGATAGATTTTAGATATTTTTCTACACAGGAGAGTATAGCCACGGCTCCGTATTTCTACCAGGCCTATACCCAGTTGGGTCATTATGCCTATGATGCATCTTACCTGAAGCAGTATTTGAAATATTATAATAGCGATAGAGTTAGCAGTGATATATTGGCACCCCGCTTAGCTGGCCCTCTGATCTACAGTGGGGAAGCAATTAAGAGCGTAACTTATCGTCTGCAGAAGAGCGACCCGCGAATGATCCATATAGTAGGTGAAAAAGATCCATGGAGCGCGACAACACCCGATATTTCAGGTCTGAAAAACACTATGCTAATAAGCGACCCTGAGGGTTGTCATCTCACCAGAATAAATACTTTGCCCGAAGAGCTGCGCGATAAAGTGCTTTACCTGATAGAGCACTTGCTCAACAAAAGGAGATAAGCGAGCAGGCAGGTAAAAATTCAGGTTTGTTTTTCTCCGGCTTAGGCCTTATATTTGGCACGTTTCGCGGACTACTTTTGCATAGAGCTCCGCAGTATTTACAATTAACAATTTAGAAATGGCAAGCGTTAGAGAATTAAAAAAGGATATCAATTTCCTCACATCAGAATTGGTTGCCCAGGCCTATCTCAATCAATTGATTTTTAAGAAAATCAGCGATGATGAGATGCTGACTCATATTACCAAGGCTGTTGATTTCAGGAATAATCTGGTTGATAGAGCTAATCATCCCGATGGGAAAGACAATCCAAAGATGGTGCGTTCATACTATAAAAAGCTGAGAAAGGATATGGTGGAGCAGTTTGAATCCCTTTACGGCGCATTAGCGGTTTAACGTAAGTCAAATATTTCGGGGCTCAATTTTGATGGAAAACGGTTGAGAAAATGTTCATCGAACTTAGCTCTTTCCTTTCCATGATATTCAAAAGTATCGGAATATTGACCGACGAGCGGATTGCTTCATCCAGACCCATTGAGATGAGGCGATTGCGCCGCATGTTGTCCAGCTGATTAGAAACGCCTATCATTTCAACTTCATTATTAATCTCTTTTATAAGGGGCAGTAATTCTTGCCAGAAGGGCAGTTGATCGACGGCCACAAGAATGTAACGTATATTGTTGGAAACCAGCATAGCTTTCATTTCCTCAGCGTTCTGCGCCCAGAATACCTGATAGTTTACCGGCTTGGAGTTTTGTGAAAGACCCAGATAAATATCTTCGGATGGTGACACAACCATAATTTTGTTTATCATCGAGATGGGGCCACAGGATACTTGCAAGAAGGGAGAACCCTGCGGATGCAGAAGGTCGGGAAGGACAAAGCGAAACTCCGAGCCTCTGCCCGCTTCGGAGACAACCCATTGATGACCACCCAGAAACTGGATGAGTCGCGAGGCTATCGACAGACCAACGCCCATCCCTGTAAACTCGCGTTCATTGCTATCATCGGCCTGTCGAAACTGTTCAAACACCTCCTTGTGTTTACTCTCAGCTATTCCTAGGCCTGTATCTCTTACGTAGAACTCATAAAGCTGTGGCGCCTTGATACGAACACCAATTTCAATTACGCCTTTTTTGGTGTATTTAATGCTGTTTGACAAAAACACTTTTAGAATTTGTTTGAGCCGAACCCTGTCAGTTGCAATACTGTTACGAATAATATTCTGAGGCAGCTCAAAGAACAGCTTAACATCGCCATTATCGTGACTTTCTTCAAGCCAGTATTCATGAAGCTGGTGAAAAAGAGTCTCAAAATTACAGATATCAGATTTGAGCTGTATCAGTCCGGCCTCTATCTTTGAAAAGTCTATTATATTATTTATCTGTGATAAAAGCTCTTTCCCGCTTTGGCGAATCATCTTGATAAATTCTTTCCGCTCTTTGTTGGATATGTCGGGTTCGGCAAGAAGCTCCGCGAAGCCCATAATCGAGTTCATGGGAGTACGCACTTCATGCGACAGGTTTGCAAGGAAGGAAGATTTTAAGCGGTCGCTCTCTTCGGCCTTAATCTTAAACTCATCGAGTTCTTTTTTGTTTTCGATGGCCTTTGTCAGGTCAACAATAATTAGCATAATAGCTTCAGTACCAAAATAATCAACTTTAGATACATGAATTTGAACCGGGATGGGAGTCCCGTTTTTGTGGTATAAGATGCTTTTGAAGTCAACTACCCGGTTGTTGACGATGGACTTTTTGTGAGCTGATATTTCTTTTTTTAGATTCATTGGCGACAATTCATCCATAACATTCCCAACAAGCTCCTTTCTTTCAACTCCTTGCATTTCACAAGCCTTATTATTAGCTTCCAAGACCAATCCGTCGTTGTCTTCAATAAACATGGCATAGGGTGCCATGTTTAGAATCTGAAGCACTATTTCTTTCCCTGAGCTGTGAGGCAGGCCGGGTTTTTCATCATTTGGCTTTATGCTGTTAAGAGTTAAAAAGAGTCTGCCTTCAGAGCCGCTTTTCGAGGCTCTTTTTACAAGAACTTTATATCTTTTTCCCGTTGCAGGAGAAAAGAAGTCGGAAGATGACTCGTATCCGCTGCTGCCGATTTCATTGAAAATAGGAGATAGCGCCGATGATATTTTGGTAGGTAAAATATTAAAAACAAGCAGGTGCTGCATATTTGCCTGAGTAGAACCCAGGGCTTCGGCAAAGGCTTTATTAAGGTATATAATCATTCCGGCAGAACTACAGACTGCTGTTGGTGTGGGGTGATCATTTAAGACCTGAAAGTGCTCACTATCATTCTCTTCAGGTTCATTTATCGTGTTAGCCGAAGAATAGCGTGATTTAATAGCCTTTGTCCGACCTAAGTTTCTTCGGATGTTGAAGATTAGAAAAGCAGTAATAATTGCTCCAATAATAAAGAGGAGAAAGTAAGTGGCGATTTTTAACTGCGAAAATGTAATAGAGCCACCGGCATCAGCAGCCAAAAAAGTGGCTGCAGGAGCAAGGTCTTTTAATGACAAAAACAGTCCTCCAGGAATCATATAATATATCGATAAACAGTTCATTATATGTGAATTGTTCAAAATTTTAACAAAAATATAAACGCAGTTAAATCCAGCTATTGCAAAGTGTAGATTTAAGTGCGATACAATATTTAAATATACGTTAAATATCATTAAAGAGCGATATCCTGCATCATTTTATTTCAACTATGTGATGAATTATAAGAATCGTTCCACTAAATAGATAAAGAACTGACACGACGT
>DIPM01000023.1 GCA_002427105.1 Marinilabiliaceae bacterium UBA5488
TGCACAAATCGCTCAATCTAGGTAAAAGTAAAATATTATTTTTCGCACTTCACCCCCACTTTATCAATAGTAAACTCACCGTAAAAGGAGGGAATCCTGTCAATGCCCTCTTCTATCATTTCGAGGTGCTCATCTCCCTTGCCCTCTAACAGCGAAGCGCGACTGAGCGGGCTCTTTTTTGAAAATAGATCGGAATAGATCTCAATTCCGTCTGCCTGCAGGGCGCATAGCCCGCTCAAATGCTTTTCAAGCGGGTAGCCATATATGCGGTAACCAACCGGAATTCCTGTCTCATAATAGTAGCGGTTGGCAATAATATTCTTCTCTTTTAAGATAAACAGGCCTTCGGGGTGTTGCCGGATAAAGCTGATAACCTCCTCATCATTATTAAAATTGAAATGGTAGTTCGGGAATATGGCAAACGAGAAATTCCAGATAAACATTGAGAGGGAGATGAGCAGTAAAGCCCTTGGCGCGAACAGAAACAGCTGATTTATTAACAGCGGTATAATTACTACCAGAACCACCATAAATTCGGCATTCCCATGGGCAAAGAATGCAAATAGCAAATGGAGGCTAAAAGCCAGCAAGTGAATTTTAAAGAAAGTGTTGTATAGAGGGTTAGTTCTGAGCCGGATCTTGCGAAACATATATAGCGACGAAACGGCTAACGTCACTGAAATGAATAGAATGCCGTAAAGCCATGGAAACTCTCTGATCAGCAGGAGAATATTTCCATGAAGCTGGAAAAAGGTCCTGAACAAGCTGACCGGCGTAAGCAGCAGATTCCTGAAATCGACTGAAGCTTCGGCGCTTCCGGTAATGTAATCGTGCAGAACAAAGGAAGCAATATTGCCTGCTGTCAGACTCGCTTTTTCATAAAAGAAGAGGACCGACATATACGTAAGAGGTATTATGATCGCTACAGAGAGATAAATCAGGATGTTTCGCCTCTCTGTTCTTTTTGAGAGCAATCCTGTCAGCAGGGCGAGCCACCAAAAAATATGCAACTGGTGGAACAGACAAGCCAATGACGCGAAAACAGAAGAGAAAGCAAGGTTTTTAGCTTTATTATCATGCAAAAATAGCAGGAAGCAGTACGAGCCCGCAAGCGAAAAAAGGATGGGCAGCAGGTAAACTTCATTTTCGGTAGCAAAACGCCATACGCCAAAAGAGCTGCCGGCAAAGAACAGCCAGAGATTCCGCTCTCCCGTTGTTAGCCGCATTTTTAACAGAATACGCCCGAGAGTTACCAGTATAAGAGCTGCTGTTACGGCGTTCAGCACTTTCAAGGTGCTTAAAACATCGGGATAGAGGTTGAAAAGATGCGCCGTTTTAATCAGCATAAATCCGAAAGCATTATATAGCAGGTGATGGGGACGAAAAAGATTGTATCCATATTTTATCTCCTCTGCATAGCCCCATCCGTCAATAGTAGAGTTTCCCGTGGGGAACAGGATATAAACCAGCAAAAAGAGTAGCGGAACTCCGTATTCCCGGATAAACTTAACAGATCTTGCACTGAAAATTGTAATATGGATCATTGCCTTTAAAAATAAGGAATTATTGAATAAGCTATTACCATCATACAATAATATTAGAATAATCTATTGCATAAGTCAAAAAGATGTTATTATTTTGATAATAATTACCGTGACTTTTTTATTTTTATAATGTATAATTAAACCCTTAATTCGACAGAACATGAAACATAGTACGCAAAAACCCGCCCAAATTGGTGATAATCATCAAAATCACGTTTCATTATCTACTGCATACGGTTCTCTATTGGTTATTCTATTTCTGTTTAGCTCATTTGTCTCCTTCTCTCAAACGCAGATCGGGTATGATGCTGTTGTTGACGGTGCGTGGCGCTTCAACGGCGATGTTGAATTATACGGCAAAAAGACTTTTTATACGGATGGACTGAAACCGGTAAATATAATGTATTCCTCGTTATTGAGCAGGCTCGAGATAGGGATTGCTCAAGGAAACGGAAATTATAGTCCCGGAACTCAGGCGGGAGACATCGTCTTGAGGCGATTGGGTGAGGGAAAGAAGCTTATTATATCCAACGGAACTACACACGACTGGGATCCTTCCAGAGCTACCGGCATTCTGGCTTCAAGTTCGGAGATCGGGTTATGGGTGCATAATAACGGGAATGTTCGTTTGGGAAAGTACTCTTCCAGTGCTCCCAGGGTAAAATTGGCGGTTGATGGGAGTATTGAAGCCAAAGAAGTTAAGATAACATCAGCTCCCGGCGCCGACTTTGTATTTGATGAAGACTACTATCTCCGCGACTTGCAAGAGGTTGAAAGTTTTATCAAAGAAAACAAACACCTCCCTGAAATCCCAAGCGCCACAGAAATGGAAGCATCAGGGGTAAATTTAGCTGAGATGAATAAGCTGCTTCTTATGAAAGTGGAGGAATTGACTTTATATATGATAGAACTTCTCAAAGAAATCAACTCACTTAAAACTGCCCAAAATGATGCATCAAAGTAAACTAGCATTGTCAACTCTAAGGACCTTATTCCTTGTGGTAATAATAGCTCTTAATTTCAAAACCTCAAATGCCCAGGTTGGCTATACTTATGATAAGGCCGGGAACCGCATTAGTTGTTACATACTGAAAATGGCTTCTGCCGGAGGAGAACAGCAAGAAGAACTTGTAGAGCACTTTGC
>DIPM01000036.1:0-3814 GCA_002427105.1 Marinilabiliaceae bacterium UBA5488
TTCGAGTCCTGTTCCGGGCACATTTAAATTAAAAACTCCGATAAACAGCTCTTTACTTTTGTTTAACGGAGTTTTTTTATTTGGCCACTGAAATATTAACTGTAAACCTTAATTATTGGGTTTTTCAGGCTAAACCTCGCTGCTTATAAAATAATCAAATTAATCATCATTCTTTAACTTTGGGTTTCCTGCGTAGTTTATTCCTAGTTTATCAAACCTCAGATAGTGCTTCTTCAATCGGCTTTGGAAACTGTTGTAATTGCGATTTTCTGTCTGTGACCAGTTGACTTCGGCCAGAGCAATTGCTCTTGGATAAGCCATATATTCCAGATGCTCAGAAGTACTGATATATTCAGTCCATAAGTTACCTTGCGCACCAAGTATAAATTTTTGGTTTTTTCTCTTCAGATTTGCAGGAACAGGTTCAAATGAATAGACTTTCTCTAAAGTATTATAACCACCTATTGCGAAAGGCTCAGTATCAGGATCCCCCTGATAATAATCCAAATAGCAAGGATTAATGGGGGACATAATAACATGGTGCTTCATGCTTGCAGCTTCAATGCCTCCTTCCATACCTCGCCATGACATGACTGTAGCTCCTTTAGCAAGACCACCTTCGAGTATTTCATCCCAACCAATTATTTGTCTATTGTACTTTTCCAAATATTTTTGTGCGCGTTGAACGAAATAGCTTTGAAGCTCTTCTGCATTCGCCAGTTTCTCCTGTTCAATTTTTTTCTGACAGTCGGGGCATGAATTCCACCTGGTTTTAGGTGCTTCATCACCTCCTATGTGAATATACTTAGAAGGAAATATTGTTACGACTTCATCAAGAACTCCTTCAATAAATTCGAATGTTTGCTCTTTACCGGCGCAGAATATTTCATCATTAACGCCCCACAATGTCCAGGTATCAAAGGGACCACCGGTACAAGAAATTTCAGGATACGCAGCCAATGCAGCTGTTGCATGCCCCGGCATTTCAATTTCGGGGATAACATTAATATACCTTTCCGCAGCGTAGGCTACTATATCAGCAGCTTGTTCCTGAGTATAAAATCCACCATAAGGTATACTATCCTGACCTTCATTTCTGCCGATGGTAGTAGATTTCCTCCATGCCCCTTTTTCTGTAAGCAGTGGATATTTTTTTATTTCAAGTCGCCAACCCTGATCATCTGTAAGGTGCCAGTGAAAGTTATTCATCTTATAAAATGCCATAATGTCGATAAACTTTTTAATCTGGTCGACCGGAAAAATATGGCGACACACATCAAGGTGCATTCCTCTGTATGAAAATCTGGGATAATCATTTATTGAGCAACTTTTTACAATGAGGCTTTTTATTCCATTTGGAATACTCATATTTGTTGGAGTTCCACTAGCAAATGACGCATCATTAAAATCATTCGTAAATTCAAACGGTATAATCTGAAGCAGAGTTTGTATGCCATAGAATATGCCTTGTGCTGTAGTGCTTTGAATTGAAATAAAGTTACTGTTAACATCCAAAACGTAACCTTCAGAGGATAGCTTTAATTTTTTGTCGATTATAAGTCTTATTGAATTTCCAAACTTATTTACTATTCCCTCATCAAATGGTATGATTTTTAAAGGAGCTGGTGTAAAATAAAGTGATTTAGATAAAAAGTCAGCTAATCTTAATAATTCATCACTCTGATCATTAACAGTTATCAGTGTGTGTTGTATTACAAAATCACCGGATGAGCCCGAAACATAGGATACAGGTTCCGGAATGATGTTGTGTGATTGCGCAAAAGCTGTCCCTGACATCAGTAGGCAGAATGCTAAAAGAAGCTTTTTCATAATTATAAGCAAAATTGTTTCATTTGAGGAGTAATCTAAATTATAAACATCCTGCGAAATGAGCAGTAAACATTCTCAAAACTCATCAGGGTAATTTCCTTCTATGGTCAACTTTTTAATCTTATCAATTACCAGAGGTTTGTCTTCTTTATATGTAATGCCAAACCACTGTCCCTGATTGGGCAAAACCTTGACTTTTGCCTTATTTGATTTTATCAATGCATCAACAGCTGTCGGTATATAAAATTCAGCCTTAGGATTGTGCATGTTATTTTCGATAAATCCACGGAAATGAGAATCGAGCTGATCAAAGAAAGTCGGTTTAAAACACCAGAAATTCATTGATACGAGAGTGTTTTCATCAAGTTGAGTCTTTGAGTTATCAGCTTCAGTATTATAAACCATTTCACCTTCGCGTGCGATTTTGGTGTTTTCAGTAACGCTAATAAGATTTCCTTCATCATCAGCTTCACAAACACCTCTTGAGACAGTTCCAAAATCCGATAAAGTATTTTTTAACTCATAGGCGACCATTGCGTAATTTGTTTCCTTGGTGTCGGAATTAAAAAACTCAACAGCTTTCTCAAAGGCATGGCTACCATAGAAATCATCAGCATTTATAACAGCAAATGGTTCTTTAATTGCATTCTTAGCCATTAATACAGCATGGCCAGTTCCCCAGGGTTTTGTTCTGTCGGTAGGTGGTACTTTTCCTTCAGGGAGCATATCGAGTTCCTGAAAGACCCATTCTATCGTCAAGGATTTACTTAGCTTTTGTGCGAAGACCGACTTGAAGTCCTCTTCAATATCTTTCCGAATTATAAATACTACTTTGCCAAATCCTGCACGTTTTGCATCGAAAACAGAGTAGTCAAGAATTGTTTGACCAGATGGTCCTACAGGATCTATTTGTTTCAGACCACCATATCTGCTTCCTAAACCGGCGGCTAAAATTAAAAGGGTTGGTTTCATAAAAAAATGATTTTTCTCTAATCAACAGAGAGCTGTTGGAAAATGTTAATAAAATCCACTGTTTAAAGGTAGCTATACTCTGATCTTATGACCTTTAATTGCGTAATAGAATATGTAAATGTATAATGGGATTAATATAATATAAGCTGACTGATTGCCAATTAAATCAGACAAGAAACCATAAACAAGTGGTATAATGGCACCACCGGCTATACCCATAACTAATAATGCAGATCCTGCTTTAGTGAATTTTCCTAAATCAGCGATAGCTAATGGCCATATTGCAGGCCACATCATTGCATTTGCCAATCCTAATAAAGCAACAAACAACACACTGGTAAATCCGCTGGTAAACAAGGCCAGTAATGAAAATGTCATACCCAGGACTGCTGACCATGCTAGTGCTTTATCTTGTTTAACAAACCTGGGAATAAGGATAATTCCGATTATGTATCCAATTACCATTGAAATTAATGTCAAACTGGTAAAGTAGCGGGATAAGTCGAGTGAGATGTTAAGGTATTTTCCATACAGAATGATTGTATCACCGGCAATTACTTCAACACCGACATATAGGAATATTGCAATGAATCCCAGAATCAGATGAGGAAACTGATACCATGCGGTTTTAGTATGATGGCTTTTATCGTCAACTTCAGACTCAATCTCGCTGTCAAGTTCAGGAAGATGTGCAAATCGTATCATAAATGACAGTAGAGTCAGGACAACTGCCATAATGATATAAGGCAATATGACTTTACGGGCAAGTGAATCTAAGAGGATTTCCTTTTCGCTCCCATTGATAAAAGCTACTTGCTCCATCAGCTCATTTGCTCCACTGAGCAAAATTACACCCAGAATAATTGGACTTATTGTGCCAGCGACCTTATTTGCAATCCCCATAATGGCAATTCGCTTTGCTGCGCTTTCACGTGGTCCTATTATAGTTATATACGGATTAGCAGCCGTTTGAAGCAATGCCAGTCCACCGCCCTGAACAAATAAACCGGTT
>DIPM01000036.1:3881-30951 GCA_002427105.1 Marinilabiliaceae bacterium UBA5488
AACAAATAAACCGGTTAAAAACAAGCCGAAAGTTCTACTTGTAGCAGCAGGGATAAAAATCAATGAGCCAATGGCCATAAGCAAAAGGCCTAAAGCCATTCCATTTTTAAAACCAACTTTTTTTAGCACAAGGCTGGAGGGAGGAGCCATGAACAGATATGAAATATAAAAAGCAAAAGTGACAAAGTACGCCTGAAGATTTGTGAGCTCACAAGCTATCTTTAAAAAGGGAATTAATGTACCATTTAACCATGTTACAAAGCCGAATATAAAATATAAAATTCCTATTGTAAATATGGAAATCAAGTACTTACGATGTGTTTGAATATCATTCATAGAGATTTCTTTTATTCTGGCTAATGTATGAAGAATCTGGCGTTGTCAATGCATAATAATGTTAAGGAATTTATCTCCGATTATTTTGGTCTTTTGAAATATCGGTACTATTTTTGCATATAGGATCAAGATGATACCATCATATCTCTTAAAATGTCTGCTATTTCTAATAATTATACTCCCCAGTAGGTTACTTTTTGCACTAAAGTAAATAAATATAAAGATTATCAAACGGCTAAGGCCTAATAACGCCCATAATTTGGCATGGATAACGTATCTTCTTATACTGATATTGAAGCTTTTAACGATCTCCGTAATTGTGTGATCTGTCCTCGTGCCTGCCATGTCAACAGAGAGAAATCTCATTCAGGATATTGCAAAACAGACGCCAGCTTTAACATTAGCTCAATTTGTATCCATACAGGAGAGGAACCTGTAATTTCCGGACCGCATGGAATATGTAATGTTTTCTTCAGCCATTGCAACCTTCAATGTATTTATTGTCAGAATTATCAAATTAGCCAAAATGGTACAAAGATTTCCAATTATGGGACAATAGATAAGATTACTGAAGAAATTATAAACTTTCTGGATAAAGGTTGTAAATCCGTTGGTTTTGTTTCAGCTTCACACATGGTTCCACAAATGGTAATGATTATTAACTCTTTACACAGGTGGAACAGGTATCCGACTATTATTTATAATTCTAATGGTTACGACAGCGTAGAAACATTAAGACGGCTTGAAGGAATTGTTGACGTGTATCTGCCTGATTTTAAATATGCTGACAATAGTATAGGGTTAGAGTTCTCAAATGCCAGGAATTACACAGATGTAGCAATTTCAGCTTTAAAAGAAATGTACAGGCAGATGGGGGCAAAGGTAATTACTGATGAAACAGATACAGCTGTCAGAGGATTAATAATAAGGCATTTGGTATTACCGGGATATGTAGAGAATAGTAAAAATGTATTAAGAAAGATTGCAGGGGAGCTTTCACCTAAAGTGAGCATTTCTCTGATGTCGCAGTATCATCCCATGGGAAAGGCTATTGGAAGCACAAGACTGGGAAGACCAATTTCTGCTGAAGAGTATAATTCAGTTTGTGATGAAATGGAGAAATTGGGATTCGTTAACGGATGGATTCAGGATTTGGATAGTAATACTGAATACTTACCAGATTTTGAATGTGAACATCCATTTGAAAGATCTGCATAAGTGAAACTTAATTGGAGGATTTGATTGATCTGTACTAGAACAATAAGACTTTTAAGGCATTGTAGATATACCTTGTATTTACTTGGGTTTATTGTGCCGTCTATTGTTTTCGGTCAGATGAAAACCGATAGTCTGATAAACGCATTTTATAAAACGGATGAAATAAAGGCCAAGGCTATAATATTAAAGGATTTATCAAGGACGACATTTATTGATGGAGATTACGCATCGGCAATATACTATCTTCAAAAGAAATCGGAACTCCATTTGCAAATGGATGATTCGATAGGGTGGGCGGATACTGAGTATAATCTTGGAATGTTATATTCTGTTACCCTCAATTTTGAAGAAGCTACAAAACATTCATTAAAGGCGATGCAATATTTTAAGAGGAGAAACCTGACTATTGCTTTCGTTAATTCCTGTATTAATCTGGGTTATATTCATAATGAGTTAAAGCAAATAGACAATGCTTTGATGTATTACAAATTTGCTTTAAATGGGCTTAATTCTGTACTGAATCAGGATGAATTGGATGCAGCTACGACGAATCTGGGGAATTTCGGTAACGCATTGCAGCTAACAGAAAGGAATGCGAATCCTCAACACCAAAATGAAGTTGCAAATAAAGCTATTGGAGCTTCGCTCGCTCAGGTATATTCTGCATTAGGAGTTTTGAATCTCAAGAGTGACAAAGCTGACAGTGCAGAATACTATGTTTACAGAGGTCTTGAATTGTCGGTTGCAAATAATAACCAAAGTGACATTGCGAATGGTCAGATACTTCTTGGAAAAGTTTATTTTGCTCAGGCCAGAAGGCCGGAAGCATACAGGATTACTGAAAAAGGATTGGAAACGGCAAAGATCATTAAGAACAGAACTTTAGTGATGGAAGCTTATTCTGAACTTGCCAGAATCTCCATGTCGCTTAAGCAACCGGGTTTGGCATACTCTTTTCTGGATCAATACATCACATTAAAGGACAGCATTTACAACGAACAGATGTCTGCTCTTTTGTCTAAAGGCGGCGTTAGGTTTGAGATTTCAGATAAGAGAGATGACAAGGGGTATCTTCTAACAGAAAATCTCGATCAAATAAGGACCATACAAAACAGTAGGATAATCAAATGGGTACTTTTTGTTTCCTTCACTGTCATTGTTATATTCCTTGTTATTATTTTGCGGAAGTATTACGTTAAAGCAAGAATAGTAAAAGAACTTAAGGAAAAATACAAGACAGCAGAAGATCAAAGGAATCAGTTGGAGAATTTAATCCAAACTAAGGATAAATTTCTCTCAATAATTGCGCACGACCTGAAAAATCCATTCAATTCATTATTGGGATTTGCAGACTTAGCGTATAATGATTTTGATGAAATTTCAGATGCTGAAAAGAAATCCTATTTAAAAGTCATAAGACAGTCGGGCCAGCACATTTATGCATTGCTTGATAATTTGCTTAGCTGGTCGAGAGCGCAATCTGGCAGGATTGATTTCTATCCGGAGCCTGTGAGTCTTACTGAAAGCATAGAGAATGCAGTTGAATTAGTTAGAAATTCTGCAGATAATAAACAAATTACCCTATTTTCTGATTTTTCAGGAGATGTAATAGTGAAAGCTGACAGAAATATGCTTTCTACAGTATTGAGGAATCTTCTCACAAATGCTATAAAATTCACTGCAAATGGTGGCTCTGTAACAATAAGCAGTTCAATAAATACCAAAAAGGTTACTGTCAAAGTATCCGACACAGGTATAGGAATGTCGCCTGAAGAACTGGAAAAACTATTTAAACTTGACGGCGGTTTAAAAACTACCGGAACTGCCAACGAAATAGGAACAGGGTTGGGATTGATCTTATGTCAGGAATTTATGGCACTGCATAAATCAAAGATTATAGCTGAAAGTACTCCCGGTAAAGGAAGTACCTTCAGTTTTACTCTTGACTTTATTCAACAACTCTAATTAAAAAGGCAGATCCTCACTTGCGTCTTCTTCCAGTTTTGTGTAGGAGTTAGTTTCGGGATAACCATTTCCAGGAAGAGTATTTTGGTTAGCATTACTTATACGCCAGGCTTCGAGATCCATATAATAACTGACTCTGCCGTCTTTTTCATAGCGTCTTCCTTTTAGGTTAAATGAAATATTAACCATTTGACCAACGTTATATGTATCAAGGATTGAACATTTATCGCCGGTGCATTGAAACTTTAAGTATTGGGTGTAATTCCCTTCCGGGTTATCTTTACACTCAACAATGAATTCTCTTTTCTTAAATTTATCAGTGATTACCTGAATCCCTGAGATTTCAATAATTTTACCTTGTAATTCAAATGACATTTTTTAAGTTTTAAAAATTAATATGGTGTTTTTCTATCCAGTAATTTCCATGTTTTAAAGACACTTTGAGCTTCTTCTCTCAGTAATTGCGTAGTTCTAATCTTCCTGTCAGGAGTACCAACCATTAATTCGCGATATATAAAATCATCATCAAACCCAGCATCAGCAGCATCTTCTCTCGTTGCAGCGAAGTAAACATTGGCCGGTCGTGCCCAGTAAATTGCTCCAAGACACATTGGGCAAGGCTCACAACTACAGTATATATCGCAACCATCGAGTTGAAAGCTTTTCAGCTGTTTACATGCTTCCCTTATAGCTACCACTTCTGCATGAGCTGTTGGATCATTGGTTGAAGTTACACTATTCCCTCCTTTGGCAATTATTTTTCCATCTTTAACTATGACAGCCCCAAAAGGACCACCATTCTCGCTTCTTATATTATCGTTAGCCGTTTTTATGGCTTCCTCCATAAATTTTCGGTGCATCATCTCTTCTGCTAATATACTCATCCCAATTTCCTCTTAATGTTTTTTCTTTTAATGCAAATTCCAATTTTTTTAAGTATTCATCCCTTGTAATAACTCTTGCTCCCATAGATTGTAAATGATCTGTGTGCATTTGCGCATCGACAAAATGAAAGTCATTCTTTTTAAGGAAGTCAAACAAGAATACAAGTGCAGCTTTTGAAGCATCCGTTACAGAGTGAAACATAGATTCCCCAAAAAAGGCTTTGCCAAGTGATACTCCGAATAGACCTCCTGCCAACTTTCCGTTATACCAGACTTCCAGGCTGTGAGCATATCCTGCTTCAAAGAGTTGAGTGTATGCATCAACAGTTTCCTGGAATATCCAAGTGCCAATTTCTCCTTTACGCTTAATGAGGGCGCAAATTTGCATAATTTGTCGAAAATGATTGTCAAAAGTAAAAGTAAAAGTGTTCTTTTTTAGTTTATGTTTCAGACTATGTGAAACAATAAGATCATCAATTTCAAAAATACATCTTTCCATTGGGGAATGCCATAAGATAGGGGAGTGTTGATCATACCAAGGAAAGATTCCTTTTGAATATGCTTCAAGAAGTCTACCAACACTTAAATCACCTCCAAATGCAATAACACCTGAATCCTGACGTCCTTTTAAATCGGGAAACATGATGTTCTTGTTAAGATGGATGATTTCTCTATCTTTCATACTTTAGTCAGTCCGTAATAACTAATACCAAAATTACGGAATAAAAAGTTTGAGCAAATAAAAAAGAAAACCGGCTTTAGTAGTATTAAAGCCGGTTGTGAATTTTGAAAGAAACAGTTTAAGCGTTTTCTTTTTCAAAGTCGTTCATACATTCAACTAATGCTTGTACGCTTTCAATTGGCAGTGCATTGTAGGTTGAAGCCCTGAATCCACCAACAGAACGATGTCCTTTTATTCCAACCATTCCACGTTTTTTTGCAAACTCCATGAATGCTTCTTCTTTGTCTTTATATTGATCTTTCATTACGAAGCAGATGTTCATCAATGATCTGGAATCTTTTTCGGCTGTTCCAACAAACATTTTGCTGTTGTCAATAGCATTGTATAAAAGGTCGGCTTTCTCGATGTTTCTCTTTTCAATAGCCTTCAGTCCACCTTCAGCTTTAATCCACCTTAAAGTCTCCATGATTGTGTAGATAGGAAGAACAGGAGGAGTATTGAACATAGAACCATCTTTAATATGAGTTCTGTAATCGAGCATGGTTGGGATCTGACGTTCAACTTTACCAAGGATGTCTTCTCTTACTATTACGAAAGTAGCACCTGCAGGACCCAGGTTCTTTTGAGCACCACCATAGATCATTGCATACTTTGAAACATCAATTGAACGGCTCAGAATATCTGATGACATATCTGCAATTAAATTAACTGGGCTATCGATGTCTTTCCTGATCTCTGTACCATAAATAGTGTTATTGGTTGTGATATGGAAATAGTCAGCATCAGCAGGGATCTGATAATTTTTAGGTATGTAAGTAAAGTTCTTATCGGATGAAGAAGCTACAACATTCACTTCACCAAAAAGCTTGGCCTCTTTAATTGCTTTCTTTGCCCAAACACCTGTTTCAAGATATGCTGCTTTTTTCTGGAGCATATTAAATGGAACCATACAGAATTGTAGACTTGCTCCACCGCCAAGGAACAATACCTGATAGCCTTCAGGAATATTCATTACTTCCTTAAAAAGACTTACTGCTTCATCAATTACAGCCTGAAAATCTTTGCTTCTGTGGGAGATTTCAAGGATTGACATTCCAATACCATTAAAATCTAAAATTGCTTTAGCTGTGTTTTCGATTGCAACCCTGGGCAATATAGAAGGGCCCGCATTGAAATTGTGCTTTTTCATGATTTAATTTTTTAAAAAAAGTGAATATTATTAGATGTAACTTTCTATTCAGGGATGTTATTTTATAATCAAAAATCTGAACAAAGGTATAAAGATTTCCACAATTTAAAAATCATTACTCTTTTTGTTATTAACATTGAAAAACCTTATACTTCAGATAGTTTAAAGAGGCAGGAGTGGAGTGTTAATACTTTATCGTGGAAATAGATCAAGTTCAGGTTTCTGGGCTCTTTTTCTTTCTTCTTTCCTGATAGCGGGATTTCTTGCATTAATGCCTTCAACAAAAGTCCAGTATTCTTTAAAGAATACATAACCGTCGTATATATTTCCTACAGGCACGTAAGCCCAATACTGACCTTCCAGTTCGGGATTTAAAGGCATTAGTCTATCCACTACTATTATGCTGTCATTTATCTTGCTTTGCGATTTCCTTACTCCTGAAAGTGTAAGCTTTTGCTTACTGTATTGAAGTGTTAAACTTGCGGATGAAGCATACTCAACAGCAACTCTTTTTGCTCTTCCTGTCTTCGTTTTAAATACTTCTTTTCCAAAGATAACTGCAGAATCTCCCAGAAAAGTAATAGCTTCTATTACTTTTCTGGAGGTTTGTTGCTCAAACCTGTCCCAGCCCAATATAAGATAGTAATGATCCTTTTTGCTTTTAGGCGGTATAATTTTATAATAAAGTGCTGCCGGCCAATCATTTGGCTTGTATATGGAATCAGACAATAGCTTGTGCTCAGAAGTTTTATTCTCTAGCGCGATAGTTTGCTTTGAGGAAGGGAAATAAATTATCGCACTATATATATTGTCACCTTTATTCTGCTGGATGTTCCAGTTGTAAAAAATGAAGTAATTATCAGGTGATTCAGTTTTGCCAATAGGAAGAATATGTAGAGAATCAGGTGCAAATCCCTGAGTATTGATATAATTAAGCAGCTTCTCTTTGAATTGATTGTTCAAAACTAATCGGTCAGAGTCGTTTCTTTCACGTCTGGTGGAGTCTAATAATTGTTTAAGCTCTACTTTACTATATTGTGCAGATGAAGAATAATATAGTAATGCAGAAATCACAATAAGGAGAATGGCTCTTTTATTCATAATAGGTTGGATATTGGACTCCCTTCACAAAAATACTAATTTTGCATAGAGTGAACTCCATGAAATGAATCTATTAAACGATAAGATTGAGAGTATAGCGTGTCTGATTGAAAAATGTTTATCAGAAAGTGGCGATGATGCCTTGCCTCTTGACATAAAAGAGCTTGCTGATAAACTGATCAATGAATCGCAAATTTATAATCAATGGTTTGTTCCTGACCATGTTAGGTATTCCCTGTCGTTAGCAGTTGAGGAATGCAGGTTTTTGAATGAACGATTGTCAAATTTGCCAAATATCAGAGATCAGGCAAATGTTGATGAAACTGATGATCATGCTTTGTGCCTGTACAGACCATCGGCACCTTTAGAAGGAGTATTGGAGATGCTGCTTTTTGCATTAAAGTACAAGCAATGCGTTTTACATGTTGCTGAAGGTCAGAAGACAATATTAGAAACTTTCATTAAAATAATAGAAACAATACCTGGACTTAGAAATAAGTTAATAATTTCTGAAAAACCTGTTACTAATCCCCGAAATGTATTTGTTATAGGAAAGATAAATCAAACGATGAAAGATTATCTTTCAAAATACAAGTTTAAGCAGAATCATGAAGAGGGGACATCGGTTCTGATCAGCAGAGATCCGGATCCTCAGCAATTGTCGGCACTTGCTAATCAGGTCTGTATGTTTTTTGGAAGGAGTCGTAATAGTTGTAAAGTTCTGTATGTGCATGAAGATTTTAATTTGAAAGTACTTCAGCCTTATTTTGATGAGTATAAGGAACAGTTATTTCACAACAAGTATTTTAATAATTATGAATACAGGAAATCGGTGATGATAATAAACAATATTCCTTACGAAGAAATTGGACCGTTGCTAGTAACTGAATCACAATTACAAGCGGGATATGTATCTGTATTATGCATTCAACGATATAAGAAAGAGGAGGATATAGCAGATAACTATTTATCAGGAAGATTTAAAATGGTGACTAAATCTAAAAAAAGTGAATTAGAGTGGGGAAAGCATACACTGTCGTACTTTTGCAGAAATTATGAAGAAACTGCCGGAGATACCTGTTTCTGACAATAATTGTGGGCAGGTACCTGAACATCATAATTATTGAGTCTAAATAACTGAGATGAATGGATTGAATTAAAGAATGGTCATAGTATAGTGAATTATTATTTTTTTGCTAAAACTTTTGTAATTTCAGGAAAAAACTTTACTTTTGCAGTCCCAAAATTTGTTGGGTATACGCTGAACAATGAGAGCTAACCCCGGCAACAGTAGGTTAAAAAGGGTATTAATACAAATAAGCTGATCAATGAAAAAAGAAATTCATCCTAAAGAATACCGTTTGGTTGTGTTTAAAGATATGTCTAATGACGATACTTTCATTACCAAATCAACAGTCGCAACAAAAGACACCATAGTAATGGATGACGGTAAGGAGTATCCTCTTGTAAAACTTGAGATTTCAAACACATCTCACCCATTCTACACAGGGAAAATTAAACTTATCGATACAGCCGGTAGGGTTGATAAATTCAAAACCAAGTATCAGAAGCATTTTGAAAATCGCAACAAGGCGTAATAATAACAAGTTTGTTATTTGTTAATAATATTTCAAAGCCCTATATTAATTAGGGCTTTTTTTGTGTAATTTTGTTGAGCTTCACTAACAATTTATAGTTTTATGAATTACGTATTATTTGATGAATCACGAAGAAAAAATTTGTTACCACTCACTTTTACTAGACCTGTAGCTGACATACGTTTTGGAATTCTGACTATAAGACAAAAGTGGGAGAACTTTTTAAACGTTAAAACGTCAACGTTAACGGATAACTATCTTGCCGAAAAGTTTCCGCTAATCCAGGAACAAGAGAATATCATTATTAATGGAGCAGTATGCCCCAACGATAAACTTGTGGCTGAAATAAAGCAACTTGAGCCCGGATTCGCACTTATAAAAGGCGATACAATAATTGCAATGTGTTTGAATGAACATGATTTCAAAAAGCAATCAAATGCAGTTCAGGAAGTTGAAACTGATGTTGATTGTCTTCAAATTGTCAATACATGGGACATATACGTACACAATGCAACAGCAATTATTGATGATTTCAAGCTTTTAACGGCAGGAAGAAAGTCAGCTTCAATACCATCTCATTGTTTGGCATTTTCACCCGAAAACATTTTCATTGAAGACGGAGCTGAAATACTTGCCTCAACTCTAAATGCAAATGATGGTCCTATTTATATTGGTAAGAATGCTGTTGTAATGGAAGGCTGTAATCTCAGAGGACCTTTGGCACTCTGCGAAAGCGCGACTATAAAAATGGGAGCTAAAATTTATGGTGGTACAACTATCGGTCCACATTCTAAAGTTGGTGGAGAAGTAAATAGCTCTGTGATTTTTGGTTATTCAAATAAAGCCCATGATGGCTTCATGGGACATTCCGTGATTGGAGAATGGTGTAATTTGGGTGCTGATACCAACACATCAAATCTAAAAAATACATACGATACTGTAAAATTATGGAACTATGCTGATGAAACCTTTATTGAGACTAATCAGCAGTTCTGTGGACTCATTATGGGTGATCACTCAAAATGTGGCATTAATACAATGTTTAATACAGGAACAGTAGTTGGTGTAAGTTCTAACATTTTTGGATCAGGTTATCAGAGAAATTTCATCTCATCGTTTAAATGGGGCGGTGTATCAGGTCTGCAGACATTTAATCCTCAAAAAGCAATTGATATAGCCAGGAATATGTACAAAAGAAGAGGTTTGGAATTCGATGAGGTTGAAGAAAGGCTCATTTTAAGTATATATGAGTTAACTCACAATTATCGGAGAATGTAAACCTTTTAATAAGTAACTTGTTATTCGGAAGACTTCAATAATAAGCCTCTTCGATCTATTGGCACATTATTTGAATAACCCATTTATACCCGACATTTTATTGCCGGTCTTTTTAAAGTTTACATAAGACTCTTATTTTATGAATAGAGATAAAATTGGGTTAACTGACCTGATAGAGAATGATTCAGAGTTTATTCCTTTACTTTCTTCAGAAGATGAGGACAATATGAACGCCGAGGAGGTGCCGGATATATTGCCCATCCTTCCTCTACGAAATACTGTTTTGTTTCCGGGTGTTGTTATTCCCATTACAGTTGGAAGAGACAAGTCAATAAAACTGATTAAGGATTATTATAAGGGTGACAGAAAAATTGGTGCAGTTGCCCAAAGAGATGTTGAAACTGAGGATCCACAGGCCAAAGACCTTAACGACATTGGCACGATAGCTTACATAATTAAAATTCTTCAAATGCCTGATGGTAGTACAACAGCTATTATTCAAGGTAAGAAGAGATTTAAAATCAACGAGATAGTGCAGGATAGTCCTTATTTTATGGCAAAAGTGTCTTCATATGAGACAGCTAAACCTGCAGTAAGGGATAAGAAATTCAAGGCGTTGATGTCATCAATCAAAGACCTAGCTATTCAAATAATTAACCTTTCGCCAAACCTTCCTTCAGATAGTGTTTTTGCCATCAGAAACATTGAAAGTCCCGTCTTTCTGGTAAATTTCATTTCATCGAATCTGAATATATCATTGGAAGAAAAGCAGTTGTTGCTTACAATTGATGATTTGACAGAAAGGGCAAACACTGTGTTGGGTTTGCTTACTAAAGAACTTCAGATAATTGAGCTTAAGAACCAGATTCAGAATAAGGTAAAGGTTGACCTTGATAAGCAGCAACGTGATTATCTGCTGAATCAGCAACTTAAAACCATTCAGGAAGAACTTGGAGATAATCCGCATACTCAGGATATTGCTGAACTTAAACAGAAGGCTGAACTAAAGAAATGGCCTGCCAATGTGGCTGAAACTTTTGAAAAAGAGTTGTCAAAATTGCAGCGGATGAATCCTTCGGCTATGGAATATTCAATGCAGTTAAATTACCTTGACGTTTTATTGGATTTGCCATGGTATGACTGTACAGTTGACAATTTTGACCTGAAAAGGGCACAGAGAATTCTCGATAAAGATCACTTTGGATTAGAAACAGTAAAAGAGAGAATCATTGAATATCTTGCAGTTCTTAAGCTAAAGGGTGATATGAAATCACCGATTTTATGCTTGTTTGGCCCTCCGGGGGTTGGTAAGACATCACTTGGTAAATCAATTGCAAAGGCTGTTAACAGGCAATATATCAGAATGTCATTGGGTGGACTCAGGGATGAAGCTGAGATAAGAGGTCATAGAAAGACATATATCGGGGCCATGCCCGGAAGAATCTTACAAAGCATAAGAAAAGCAAAAGCCTCTAATCCGGTTTTCGTGTTAGATGAAGTCGATAAAGTTATAGGGGCGAATATTAATGGTGATCCTTCAGCTGCCTTGCTGGAAGTATTGGATCCGGAGCAAAACAGCACGTTCTACGACAACTTTGTTGAGCTGGAATATGATCTTTCAAAGGTTATGTTTATTGCAACTGCTAATAATCTGGCAACTATACACCCTGCACTACGTGACAGGATGGAGGTTATTGAGATTAACGGTTATCTTCTTGAAGAGAAGATTGAGATTGCCCGAAGACATCTTATTCCAAAGCAACTGAGTGAACATGGGTTAAATCCTGACCAGCTTGAATTCTCGAAAAAAATCATTGAAAGTATCATTGGGAAGTATACACGCGAATCAGGTGTGAGAGCACTTGAAAAAAATATTGCGAAAATTATAAGGCATCAGGCCCGATATATTGTAACTGACGAACCTTACAATATTAAATTGACTGAAGAGGATATTTCAAGGATACTGGGAGTTGTTAAGTATAAATATGAGACAGATGAGGACCCTCATGCACCAGGCGTTGTTACGGGTCTTGCCTGGACTCCTGTTGGGGGCGAAATTCTTTATGTTGAAACCAGCTTAAGCCGAGGAACAGGTAGTTACAGCATTACTGGTAATCTTGGCGATGTGATGAAAGAATCAGCGACGCTTGCTTATGAATACCTCAAATCAAAAAGTGATGCGTTGAACATCAAACCTGAATTATTAGAAAAATTTAATGTCCATATTCATATCCCGGAAGGTTCTACACCAAAGGATGGCCCTTCTGCAGGTATAACATTATTTACAGCTCTTGCCTCAATTTACACCGGAAAGCATGTTAGGCCAAGATTAGCAATGACAGGCGAAATAACTTTAAGAGGTAAAGTTTTGCCGGTTGGTGGGATTAAAGAGAAGATTTTGGCAGCCCGTCGTTCAGGTATAAAAGAAATAATCCTTCCTCTTAATAACAAGAAGGACATTGAGGAAATAAAGCCTGTGTATATCAAAGGATTAAAATTCCACTTTGTAGAACAGATGATCGATGTGCTAAAGATTGCTCTTGAAGAGTAGAATTGAATCTGAGAGACTACAAGTATAACAGTGCACTTAATAGCTTATAATTTAAAAGGGCAGATTAACTGATAAAGAATAATCAGGTAATTTGCCCTCTTTATTAAATTTATATTCCGGTTACCGGAATGTTACTTGCTTGAATAACAGTTTTTATTTTACAATGAGTATCCTCTCAGTGAGTTGGTTATCTTCAGTTACGATTGTCAAAAAGTAGCTTCCGCTTTTTAGCACTTCTACATTTACAGGAATCCTGGTTTCTCCCTGCTGACATCTCAGGTTATCTAATGAGTAAACCATACTTCCTATGTTATCATAAATCACCAATTTGACATTGGAAGATTTGGGGCTGGAAAAGTATACATCGAATATGCCATTAGAGGGATTTCCTGCAATTACAAGTTTCTGACTACCCAAATTATCGATGTCCTTAACATCAACAACAGTTGAAGAGTTCTTTAGAATAATTTTATTAAGTGGATCAAACTGAATTGACCTGGGTTGCTTGTCGAAAATGAATGAGTAGTTTTGGTCATTAAATTCATTCCACACACTTATGGTTGTATCCCCAAGAGCAAACTTCACTTTAATATCCACAGGCATTTTAAAGAACCCGGTGTTGGTTTGTGTTTGTTTGATATTCAATTTTACTTCCCATTGATTGTCAGGCAAAGTGTGAATAGAATATGTATTCAGGTAGTTAGGATGGTTAGGAGTATTGATCCATTGGTTAAAAAACCAGCTTACATCCATTCCAGTTGTTTCGTTCATTTTGTTGACGAAGTCAGGTATAGTGGCTGACTTATATCTGAAATTAACTGTATCGTTGGCATACTGATATAAGCTATGGTAGAATAAAGAGTCTCCTACGAGCTGGTGAAACATATAAAGAACGCAGGACCCCTTGAGATAGGTTATTGCGTAATTGAACAAAACATCATCAGATGGAGGATTAATTGCCCAATCAGGATCGGAGATTGGCCAACCGGGATTTTGATTCATGTAATAAGATGCATTATATTCATTTTCGTCCATGTAAGCATTGTAGCCATCCTGTTCAAGAATCCAGAGTGTTTCTATATACGTTGCAAATCCTTCATTTAGCCACAAATCAGCCCATGTAGCACAAGTAATCATATCGCCAAACCATTGATG
Source organism: Marinilabiliaceae bacterium UBA5488 (assembly GCA_002427105.1). Classification (GTDB taxonomy): domain Bacteria; phylum Bacteroidota; class Bacteroidia; order Bacteroidales; family Marinilabiliaceae; genus Geofilum. The sequence goes on from DIPM01000036.1 coordinate 17,839, forward strand.
AGCATACTCATGTGTAACAACACTCGAATACCAGCAGTTAGGGCATAAGGTTGTCAATGTTTGATTTTCCATCCCTCCCCATTGGAACAAATTACCTACAGTAGCAAAACCATTTTTCTCAAAAGGGTGCCGACCAAATTTCGATTCAAAGAAATTAGTCAAAGGTCCAAGCATATTAATCATGTTATCGGGATACTCGGATTGGTTATAATAGAATCTGATGGGAAGTGTGTCATTGGGATAGTCCGGATTCACATGGTAAAGAATATCTAGTTTGTAATTAACCTTTGATGTCATAACCATTAGATAGGTTGCTATTGGATCTCTGCTAATCCATGTGTACCAAAGTGAATCTGCAATAATGGTTGAATCTGCTAACCTGCCATTCGATCCAAGTTTGACATTAAGAGGAACTTTTACTCTTAATTGAAGAGTGGCTTTATCGCTTGGTCTGTCATAGCATGGGAACCACTTTCTTGCACCCTGAGGTTCAGCATCAGTGTAAACAAATCCGTTTTCCACGATGAAAGATCCATCATAAGTATTGCTATGGTTATATTCAATCACTACTTCGGCTGTTTCCCCTGGCTCATATGTACGATCAAGATTAATTACGAGCATATCTTGATTGTGAGTGAATGAAATTCCTGATCCTGAGACAGATTCAATATCTAATGAAGCATTTTCAGCATTAAGAGCAATGGAGGATAGTACACTATCAACTTTAAATTGGACTTTAGCAACTCCGGTAAAACTTTTAGGATAGGGTGGGGCATAACAGCTGAAAATATCCAGATCAAGATCATAATTCAATACATCAAAGCTATGCCGTGGTGCATTTGGTGAAACTAACAGCTGTTTGGATTTCTGATTAATATGCCTGAATGAACAAATTTCACTTCCTCTCATGGTACTGAAATCCTGTGCAGTGATAATAAGAGATGTGAATAGCAATAACGATAGCGATAAGTATACCTTTTTCATTTTGTAAGTGATTTATCTAACAAATGTATACTAAATATAATTTACCTGGCATTTCTTATTCATTTATACTTGAAGACACTATATGGAGCCATTTTTATCTAAATTTGCCTCAATACACGGAATGAAATGCTAAAGTGGGTCTTCGTTTATTTTTTAATCTTCATTGCGCTTTTTACAAGCTGTAAAAGGAGTTATGACAATCAGGGTGGTAAAGCTGTATTTAAATACAATGAATCATCAGGAATTACTTCAATGGATCCTGCATTTGCCAGAAGTCATTCAAATATTTGGATTGTTAACCAATTATTCAATGGGTTAGTTCAGCTTGACACAGCACTTAACATACTCCCTTGTATAGCGAAATCATGGACAATTTCAGATGATGGTTTGCAATACGAATTTATTCTTAGAAATGATGTTAGATTTCATGATTCACCAGTTTTTAAAGATGGCAAGGGTCGGTTATTGGAAGCTTCTGATGTTGTTTACAGCCTTCAAAGGTTAGCTGAAAAAAAACTTGCATCACCCGGTGCGTGGGTTCTCAATGCAGTACAGGATTTTAAAGGTCGCAAAGATGTTCGTGCATTGAATGACACGACTGTCGTGATAATTCTTTCAAAACCATTTCCTCCATTCTTAGGGCTGTTATCGATGCAGTATTGCTCTATAATTCCGCACGAAGCGGTGGAATTCTGGGGTGAAGATTTCAGAGTAAATCCGGTAGGGACGGGGCCCTTCGAATTTAAGATGCTGAAGGAAGGTGTAAAGCTTGTTATGTTGAAGAATCCGGGTTATTTCGAAAAAGACGAAGAAGGCATTAGGTTACCATATCTTGATGCTGTTTCGGTTTCTTTTATTATCGATAAACAATCTGCATTTCTTGAGTTCATTAAAGGGAATCTGGATTTTATGTCGGGTCTTGATGCATCTTACAAAGATGAGTTGTTAACACCTTCGGGAAAGTTGAAAGAGAAGTATCACGACAAAATAAACATTTACACTCAACCTTATCTAAATACCGAGTACCTGGGTTTTTTATATGATAGCAATAACCAGGTTATGAGAGGAAGTCCGCTAAATGATGTTAGAATCCGTAAAGCAATCAATTATGGCTTTGATCGTAAGAAGATGATAAGATATTTACGAAACGGCATAGGTACACCAGGTACTAAAGGAATAATACCACCAGGTTTAAAAGGTTATGATGAAGATTCAGAATATGGTTACTATTATGACAAAGAGCTTTCGAAGCGCTTGCTTGCTGAAGCTGGTTATCCTGGCGGTAAAGGGCTTCCAAAAATAGTATTGTCAACAAATTCTACCTATCTTGATGTAGCTCAGTTTATCCAAAGTCAGGTTTCAGAAATTGGTATTGACCTTAAATTAGATGTTTCCCCTCCGGGGACTCTGAGAGAAAATATGGCACAGGCCCGCCTTCCTTTTTTCAGGGGCTCATGGATAGCTGATTACCCAGATGCCGAAAATTATCTCTCCTTGTTTTATTCTCCTAATAAAAGTCCTGTAGGCCCAAACTATGTTCACTTTAATAAGGCTGATTTCGACAGATTGTATGAGTCAGCAATGCTTGAGACCAATGATTCTTTGAGAAGTATAATGTACACTAGTTTAGATAGTATAATGATGCAGCAATCGCCTGTAGTTGTTTTGTTTTATGACCAGGTGCTTCGATTTGCACAAAAAAATATAAGTGGATTGGGCTCAAATCCCCTAAATCTATTGAGTCTCAAAAGAGTGAAAAAAGTAAACACTAAATCTAATTAAAGTATATGCAGGACAACACAAATAGACAAGACACAGAAATTGAAGGTTTTGTAAGGGTAAGAGCTGACGAGTTAAATGAAAATGCTATTAAGTTGATTGGTACAGACTGGATGCTTATTACTGCAGGGACGATTGATAATATGAATACAATGACAGCTAGTTGGGGTGGACTAGGCATGCTTTGGAACCGACACGTTGCATTTATTTTCATTCGGCCACAACGATATACATACCAGTTTGTAGAAAGAGAAGATTATTTTACATGCTCCTTCTATGATGAAAGATTCAGGAGTATGTTAAATTTCTGTGGAACATATTCAGGCAGGGATTGTAATAAGCCTTTGGAGGTTGGCATATCTCCCATAAAGGTTGGACATTCCATTGCTTTTTCGGAAGCCAGGTTAATTATTGAGTGTAAGAAGATTTATTATCAAGATATAAACAGGGAGAACTTTCTGGCTGATTTCATTAATAAACACTACCCCGAATCGGATTATCACCGAATGTTCATAGGCGAAATTACTTCAGCATGGATTAATCAAGAACAATAGTTAATAATTTTTACGTTCATACACTATCAATAATTAGTTTTATTAATTTTATGCCTTTTGGGGTCTAGTGTAATTTTCAAATTTCAAAAATTGGACTTTTTAAGAAAAATCAGGGTCTATTTTGGTCAGAGATATTTGACTGCAGAATCCTTCAAACTGGTACGCAATAAAAAACCGGTTAATCTGTCGACTGCATCGACTATTGGAATCATATACCACCTACAGTCTGAGGAAGACTATAACATGGTTAGCGATTTTACCCGACAGATGCAGGAACAAGGAAAAAAGGTTTGGGTTATTGGTTTGTATGACTCTAAAAGGATCCCTGCCTATTACATACCTAAATTGTCCTATGACATTATATTGCCCAAAGACATCGACTTTATATTCCGACCAAAAGGGAAGTTTGTTACAGAGTTTATTGATACCCAATTCAATATGCTTATTGATTTAAGTAGTCCCGATAATTTTACTTTAAACTATATTGCTACATTATCAAAAGCTAGTTTCAAATTAGGGAGAACAATAGATGACAGGACTCTTCCATATGATATAATGATAGACACACCAGCTGAAATTGATTACCAGGAGCTTATCAATCAAATAATTTACTACTTTAACAATTTAAAATTTAATCAACCTGAAAATCAGGAGTAATAACGGTTGAGCAATTAAGGAAATTATGAAAAATAGATTTACCGGAACAGGAGTTGCACTGGTAACACCATTTCACAAACAAGGGACAATAGATTTTGGTGCCCTTGAGAAATTAATAGAATATACCATATCAAATGGTGTTAGCTATCTTGTTGTAATGGGAACAACAGGAGAGTCCGTTACACTTTCAAAAGACGAGAAAATAGCACTTATTGAATTTGCCAAAGAGGTGATTAACAAAAGAGTACCAGTTGTTCTTGGGGTTGGGGGTAACAATACTCAGGAAGTTATTGACCAATTAAAACTTGCCGACAATGATGGTATTGATGCAATTCTTTCGGTCACTCCTTATTACAATAAGCCTACTCAAAGAGGTTTATATTTACATTTTAAGCAAATAGCTTGTGCAACTCAGCTTCCTATAATCCTATATAATGTTCCGGGAAGAACGAGTGTAAATTTGAAAGCTGAAACAACTATTCAACTAGCAACTGAATTTGACAATATCATTGGTATTAAGGAAGCCTCAGGTAATTTACCTCAGATAATGGACATTATAAGACAGAGACCAAAAGGTTTTCTTGTGATATCAGGAGATGACGCCTTAACACTTCCTCTGATTGCTTTGGGTGCAGATGGTGTGATCTCGGTAGTTGCAAACGCTTTCCCCGGTAGCTTCAGCAGAATGGTTAACGCCGCTTTAAAGGGATATATGAGTGAAGCGCGCGATTTACATTATAAGTTGTTACCGCTTATGGAAGCTTTGTTCGCTGACGGAAGCCCCGGGGGAATAAAGGCAGCCCTGGACTACATGAAAATTTCAACTAATAGCCTGAGATTGCCAATTGTTAAAGTGAACAAGCAAACGCAAAACCTTATTATCAATCATATTAACGAACTTAAAGAAAAGGCCATAGAAAATTAACTACTCTGATGAAAAAGTACTTTACCCTACTCTTGACCATACTGGCCATCATAACACAAGCACAAAAACCAATTTCAGAAACAAATACAACTGATCTTTTTGGTACAAAAGGTGAAATTTATTTTTTATTACAAGGTGCTGCAACACATGCAAATGAGCTTACTAAAATAATAAGCATAGATAAAGTCGAAAATGGAGACGTTTATGCTTATGCATCTGTAAAAGAATATAACAAACTCAAAGCCGGATTTAACTTCAATTTAATTCTGCTTCCCAAGCCAGGTGAATTAACATTTGAAAATGTTTCATCATCAGTCAGGGAAATTATGGAATGGGACACTTATCCAACTTATCAGGGCTATCTTGATATTATGAGTGAGTTCGCTTCAAATTATCCCGAGATATGTGATATAGACACAATAGGCTCAACTACGGAAGACAGATTAATTATTGTGGCTAGAATTAGCGACAACGTTCATGAGGAAGAAGATGAACCCGAATTTCTTTACACATCTTCTATGCATGGAGATGAGACAACCGGGTATGTTCTTACGCTTAGGTTGATTGATTATTTGTTGTCGAATTATGGATCTGACGAAAGAATTACAAATATTGTAGACAACATTGATATTTGGATAAATCCTCTTGCTAACCCTGATGGTACATATGCAGGAGGGAATAGTACAGTTTTTGGAGCTACGAGGTATAATGCAAACTATGTTGATTTAAACAGGAACTATCCTGATCCTGCTGATGGACCACATCCTGATGGTAATCCATGGCAACCTGAAACTGTTGCTTTTATGGCTTTCGCTGAAGGTCGTGATTTTGTGTTATCAGCTAATTTTCATGGTGGTGCTGAGGTAGTTAATTACCCATGGGATACATGGAGTAGAAATACAGCTGATCATTTATGGTGGAATTTTGTGAGTCGTAATTACGCAGATACCTGCCATGTTAATTCACCGTTAGGTTACTTTACTGATCTCGATAATGGTGTTACTAATGGTTATGCCTGGTACTCAATTACTGGGGGCAGACAGGATTACATGAATTACTTTCAACAATGCAGGGAAGTGACGCTGGAAATTTCAAGTAATAAATTATTACCTACATCTCAATTAGAGAGCTTTTGGAATTATAATTACAGATCAATGCTTAATTATATTGAAGAGTCTTTATACGGGGTTAGGGGAATAGTTACTGACTCATTAACCGGTCAACCGTTACAGGCCGAGGTTTTTATTGCTATGCATGACAAGGATTCAAGTATGGTTTATTCTTCTTTACCAATAGGCAATTACCATAGGCTACTGAAAAGTGGTACATATAACATTACTTTTAAAGCACCAGGCTATTTGAATAAAACAGTTACCGGTGTTCAGGTTGCTGATGGTTTCATCACTTACCTTGATGTTCAGTTATATAATGGTATGCCGGTTGCTGATTTTACTGCTTCTGATACACTTATTGAGGAAGATGATTCAATAATTTTTACTGACAACTCCTTTGGGTCTCCTCTATCAAGGCTTTGGATATTCGAAGGCGGAAGTCCTGAAACATCAACAGATACAAACCCATCAATAAAGTATGAGAATAATGGAACTTTTGATGTTACTTTAATAGTCTCAAATGGTATAGGTGCAGATACACTTGTTAAGGATGATTATATAACTGTGAATGAATCTATTGGTACAAGTGATTATGATTTAATAAAGTGCCTCATTTATCCCAATCCGGTAACAGGTGAAAAGTTCAATATCATTAGTAAAGCACCGATCAATAGCATTGACATTTCAGACGTAACCGGAGCTGCTCTAATTCATCTGGTACCAGAGAATGTCGTTCAACTGTCCATTTCTACGACTTCTTTAAAGAATGGAATATATCTTGTAAATGTAAGGACTGATGAAGGTAATTATGCAATGAAAATTCTGATTAACAGATAAAAAGTGCCTCAGGGCGTCTTTTCAATAAAAAAAATAACGGGGTGTTCCCGCTATTTTTTTGAATAGTCTCTTGCTCCGAAAATTGCAGTTCCAATTCGCACAATCGTGCTTCCTTCCTCTACAGCAATGTGATAATCAGATGTCATACCCATAGAAATCTCCCTGAATGTTTCATCATTCTTGAAATACAAATCTTTAATCTGATCAAAGGTCTGTTTTAGGCTTTTGAATTCTTTGCGTACTGTATTCTCATTTTCTGTATTTGTGGCGACTCCCATGACACCAATAAGCCTGACGTTTTTCATCTCAGAATTATTGAAATCTTCAATCAGTTCTATGGCTTCCTGATCACTCAGTCCAAATTTCGTTTCTTCCCTGGCAATATATATCTGAAGTAAACAATCTATCACCCGATCATTTTTGAGTGCTTGAGTATTAATTTCCTTTAGCAGTTTTATACTGTCAACACTGTGGATTAAATGAACAAAGGGTGCAATATACTTTACTTTGTTAGTTTGTAAATGACCTATTTGGTGCCACCTGATATCTGAAGGGAGCAAAGGTTGTTTTGTGGATAATTCCTGAACTTTGTTTTCACCAAAATCCCTGATGCCCTCACTATAAACCTCGAATATTTCATCAGGTGTGCGTGTTTTACTGGCAGCCACAAAGCGCACAGAATCTGGTATTATTGAAAGAATTTCTTGAATGACTTCCTTATTTCCCATATTAAAAATCAGTGCTTTAGGTCAGTTATAAACATTTTGAATAACCCTTCTTTTATTGAATGTTTTGGGTAATATCCAAGTAGTTCTTTAGCTTTAGAAATATCTGCATAAGTAATTTCAACGTCGCCCGGTTGAATTGGTTTTTGCTCAATTTTTACAGGAAGCGCTAAAACAGTACCTATTTCATTAATTAGATCGCTCAACCTGACAGTCTGGTTATTACCGAGGTTTATTACTTCATATCCATTTACTTTGTCAATAGACGCAATTATTCCAGCAACAATGTCGTCAATAAATGTGTAATCACGTCGTGTATTGCCATCACCATACATCGTGACAGGTCTTCCCTGCCGAATCAGCCTTCCGAATTGTTGAATAGCCATCTCAGGCCGTTGATTATGGCCATAAACTGTGAAAAATCTTAAACAGAAAATATTCATTTTGTACAGGTGGTGGTAAGTGAAGCATAGCAATTCACCTGCTTTTTTTGAAGCTGCATAAGGAGAAATGGGATTATCCACATTGTCAGTTTCTGCAAAAGGAGTTTTCGAATTATTTCCGTATACCGATGAAGAGGATGCGAAAACCAGATCTTTAACACCATTATCCTTCATTGTATTCAGAAGGGTAATTGTACCATTTATATTTACATCAAAATAGAGCTCAGGGTCATCAATAGATGGCCTAACTCCGGCTCTTGCTGCTAAATGAACAACGCAATCGGGTTTTGTAGACTCGAAAACCTTCGACATGAACTCTTTATTGCGGATGTCTCCTTCAAACAGATGGAATTTTTCGTGCTCTGCTAATGGCTTAATGTTGTCTAACTTAACTTTGATGTCATAGAAGCTGTCGAAATTGTCAATTCCAATAACTTCATGTTCTGAAACCAATAATTCTTTTGCAAGATTAGAACCGATAAAACCGGCAACACCAGTTACTAAAACTCTTTTCACGTCAATTAATATCAGGTTGAACTTTAATTTTCAAATCGAGCGCTTTAGGATTTAAACTATAGTATATACCAAAGAATGAGACCACAAGCGTTATAATGTAGAAAAGCAGACTTAAAGCAATCGAAAGATTTATATCGAGATTAAGGACTTGTGCGCCAAACAGGAAAGTAATCTCTCTTGAACCAATACCCCCGATTGTTATTGGCAGGGCTGCAACTATCGAAGAAATTAAAAATAAGAATAAGTAGCTTGTCAATCCGTCAAAAGAATCGTTTGCAAACAGAATGAACATTGCAGAAAGAAGTTGCAAAATTTGAACTCCAAAAGAATAGGCAGACGCTTGTATAATTGTCTGGTAAAAACGGTTAAAAAATTTCTTATTTATCAATAAATAAATCAGTATGCTTAGCGGAATAAAAATGTAAGAGATGATTATCCATGTAATGCTAATATCCAGAAGGGGTGTCATCAATAGGGCAATCAGCAACAATACATACATTCCATTGATCCGATCAAGAAGAACTGCCCAAAACAAATGTTTGACAGGCGTGCTGTATTTCTTATTTAATATCCAGACTTTATAACCATCACCACCAATACCTCCGGGAAGAAATAAGTTGTAATACATTCCCAATAAGTAAAGCTTTAGATTGCTTTTGGTATGTAGCTCAACATCAAGTGGTTTGAAATAATAATTTAGCCTATATGCTGACAACACTTTTGAAAATGCAAAAAGTATTGTTGCAATAACCAAATAGAAGTAATTGACCGATTTAAGGATATTCAGAACATCTTCAATCTCAATTTTGGTAAAGACATAATAAATCGCAGCCGCAGAAATCAGGATTTTTGCGAGAGCTTTAAGAAATCTCTTCATTTACTTTTTTGAAGGTGTGAATTTTCCTGATCTTATATGGCCTCTTGTTCTGTGATTCATAATATGTTCTCATCACTATATCGGCAATAATACCTACTGTTATAAGTTGAATTCCGGCAAGAAAAAGCATAATTCCCAGTAGAAGCAGTGGTTTACCCCATATGTCATGCCCCAGAAGTTTTAATATTAACAAATAGAGATTGATGAGAACTCCTATAAGCGCAGTCACAAGGCCCAAACCACCAAAAAGATGCATTGGTTTTGACAGATACTTTTTGAAAAACATCATAAGGAGTAAATCGGAAACCACTTTAAAAGTGCGATTAATTCCGTACTTCGACTTTCCAAACTCTCTTGCGTGGTGTTTCACATCAACCTGAGTTATACGGGCTCCTTCGAGACTGGCAAGTACAGGGATAAACCTGTGAAGTTCTCCATATAGGGCAATGTTCTTTGCAAGATCACTCTTGAATACCTTGAGAGTACAACCATAATCTTTAATGTGAACCCCAGTACTGTTTCGTATGATTGAATTTGCTATTTTACTAGGTATTTTTCGCAGGAACATACCATCCTGACGATTCTTTCTTACTCCGGCAACGAGATCCCATTCACCTTTCCTGGTTAAATCCAGCATCATTGGAATATCAGAAGGATCATTTTGCAAATCACCATCCATTGTCACAATGTACTCACCTTTAGCAATTTCAATTCCAGCATATAAAGCAGAACTTTGACCAAAGTTTTTCCGTAATTCAACTAAGACTACCTTCTCGTCATCCAGATTTTTGATTTCTTGTTTAGTAGAATCGGTTGAACCATCATCTACATAAATAATTTCGTAATCAATATCGTGAATTGACTCATTTATCCATTTATTTAGAGGTTGGATATTTTTCTCCTCATTATAGACGCAAATAATTATTGATAACTCCGGCTGGTTCATTATAACCTTTTTACTAAATAAAGTTTAGTTTCGTTAAGCTTAATCACAAATGTATATAGTACTTCGTGATTTATTGATTTATTGGCAAAAATACCAAGATTTTTATCATCAACTATATAAAAGGTCCCGGGATGTAAAATCTGTTGAGTTCGTGTGAGAATTGTTTTTCTTTCTCGGGTGATATAAAATGAAGCATCATGGTTAATTGGTGTATCACCCAGAACATATAATGGTGCATCTCCACTTATTTGGGCTGCTTTAATTTCACCTTCCTTATAACCTAAATCGGGATAGGAGTTAATTCTTGCCGGAAGATTAAAAAAATTAAAACCAATTCTAAAAACCAGGAGGCAACCAAACAGAGCCAGTAGTTTCATTTTTGGATGTCTGATTCCATAGAAGGTGATTAACAATGAGACTACCATCAACAAAATGCTAATGACCAATACATTGGCGAATTCTTTTGTTTCATCCCATAGTGGATAAATTAACAATGAAAGAGAAATCAACAATGAAGCAACGGTAAATATTGTATTAATAACCCTGACTATTTTGCCATTCTTTTCCTGGGCTTGCTGATATCCATAAATCAGTACAATTATGAGTATGGGCACTAACATGAAAAGATATCTGCTCCGCATATCAGCTGATAACCAATAGATTACTATGTTAACTAAAAATATTACAATGAGTGAATTTAAATAACGGTTACTAAAAATCTTTTGCCTGATCTCTTTTTTCAACAGTAATAAAAGAAGCAAAGTAACCGGCGCAAATTCAATAATAAAATTCAGCGGAAAAATTAGCAAGTGAAGCCACCAATTTACACCTGTACTACTATGGTCCTGAAGCCTGTTAGATTCATTTATAAGATTTATAACTGCATGTTCAACAGATTGATACTGGCCGAATAAATAGTAATATCCACCTACAACAAGGATAAAAGTTGCTATCCCTGCTAAATGTGCCAGAGAGAAAAGTTTACGGCCCTTTTTGTCAAAAAGCATAACAGCAATGATGGTCAAACCCTGGAATGCAACAGATGGGATTCCTTTCATTAAGTAGCCGATTGCAGCAAGCAAGTAAGAGCCAATATACAGGGAATAAAGCTTCTCTTTTCGGTTAAATCTTATTATCCATAGAAACGAACCAAAAGTTACCAGAGAATAGCTTAGATCAATGAGCCCCATAAATGAATCCCAGAATAGTACACGTCCTGATACAATAAATGCAATAGCTGCAACAAATGCATATTCTTTAAGGTATTTCCTTGAGGAAAAATATATCAGGATTGAGATGCCAAATACAGCAAGGACGGAAGGTAATCTGAATACCCATTCATCCATTGAACCGGTGATGAAGGTCATAAATATCTGTATCCAGTTAAACAATGGCGGCTTATTTAAATAAAGCTCTCCGTTGATATTTGGGACGATATAATTTCCACTTAAGATCATCTCAAGAGTAACAATTCCTCTTGTCGGCTCATCAGAAATTAACGGGAATAATCCGAGATTAATAAAGTGAGCCGGTATAATCAGCAAAACAATCAACCATTTAAAGTATAGATAGGAATTTGAGCTACTGAGATGTTTTGAAAGAAGCGGCATTATTTGCAATTTAGGCTGTAAAATTATGGAATTTAGTAATAAGCTTTTAAGTTTACATCGTAAGGGTAACTTTTAGCATAAATGTCCTTAAAAAGACTTAAATTTGTTGATTCTAAAATTTACTTGATGAATAGAATCATCGCCTCATTTCTTAGGCAGCTAGGTTTTTGGATGATATTTTTTGCAATTACCAGAGCGGTTTTTATTTCCTATAACTATTCTCTCATATCAGCTTCTGATATTCCCTTTTCTGAAACGATTAAAGCTTTTTGGTACGCTATTCCACTTGACTTGGCAACAGCAAGTTATCTACTTTTGTTTCCATTTTTTCTTCTACTTGTTCAGATATTTTTTACACCCAAGTGGCTGAATTCAATAAATCTGATATACACTTTCATAGGTGTATTTATATTTTCACTTCTGGTAACTGCTGAGTTAGGTATATATCCCGAATGGAAAACCAAGATGCCTTATAAAGCTTTAATGTACCTTCAAAATCCATCGGAAGTATATAACTCAGCTTCCACAGGTACTTTCTTTGTTTTAGTGTTCATTTTTATCGCTTTGACCGGTTTGAGTTTTTGGCTTTATAAAAAATATTTCTTCACCAGGCTCACAAAGCCTGTGACTAAGAAAAATTTAATCTGGTCTCCATTGTTTGCAATAATTACTGTATGCTTCCTGATTATTGGTGGAAGAGGAGGGTGGCAACAGATTCCAATAAACCAAAGTCAGTCATATTATTCCAATCATAACATACTCAACCTTGCTTCTGTAAATTCAGCATTTAATATTAGCATTAGCATTATTGAGAACTACAAAAACTTCGACAAGAATCCTTTCGATTTTTACTCTATGGATGAAGCGCTCGGACGAGTAGATAGGATTACAGAAGTTACAAAGGATACAACGGTTAACATATTAACAACCACACGACCAAACATTGTTTTGATCATTTTGGAAAGCTGGTCGGCCGATTTAATTGAATCAATTGAAGGAGAACCTGGGATTACACCTGAATTTCATGAATTGGAGAAACAAGGTATTTTATTTACAAATCTCTATGCCACAGGTCCGCGTAGTGAACAAGCTATGGGAAGTATATTCAGTGGATTTCCTGCGCATCCCATATCGTCTGTAACGGTTCA
>DIPM01000036.1:31060-31292 GCA_002427105.1 Marinilabiliaceae bacterium UBA5488
ATCGTCTGTAACGGTTCAACCTGAGAAGTTTTCTAAACTTCATACAATTACTGAATCATTGATAAATCAGGGATATAATACTTCTTTTTATTTTGGTGGTCAGTTAAGATATGGCAATATCAAAGGATTTATTTTACATAATGGTTTTACCAAGATCATTGAACTGGCTGATTTTGGCTCAGACGTTATTAAAGGCAAACTTGGTGTCCATGATGAATTTGTTTTATCCAGG
>DIPM01000036.1:31365-33212 GCA_002427105.1 Marinilabiliaceae bacterium UBA5488
GCAAACTGGTTGTCAATGATGAATTTGTTTTATCCAGGCAACTATCAGACCTTAATAAGGAAAAAGAGCCATTCTTCTCAGCAATTTTCACTTTAAGCAGTCATTCACCCTATGATCAGCCAATGGAAAAAGTACTTGATTGGGGTGGAAACGAAAATGAGTACATAAACTCAGCCTATTATACCGACAGATGCTTAGGTAATTTTTTCAGAGAGGCAAGTCAACAGTCATGGTTTGATAATACATTGTTTGTAATTATGGCTGATCATAGTCATAATTCATATAGGAACAATAGTTTCTATACACCTGTATACCATAAGATTCCATTAATGTTCTTAGGAAATGTTATTAAGCCTGAATTTAAAGGTATTAAGATAAATAAGTTTGCTAATCAATCGGATTTTGCTACAACACTATTAAGCCAGCTTAACCTTGATTGTACACCATTCAAATGGAGCAGGAATCTTTTTAATCCATATTATCCCGAATTTGTATATTATTCGTTTGAAGAAGGTCTAGGTTGGGTAACAAAGTCAGGACATTTTGTTTATGATCCCAATCTTGATCATTATATCGAAGATACAGTGAAGGAGCCATTAAAAGATTCAATCAGGAAAGATGGGAAGTCGTATTTACAGGTATTGTTTGACGAATACATGAACTTATAAATATTCATGATGAACATTCTCAAAAGGATAACAAATAGAATCTACAGTTACATAAAGCATCAGAAAATCACCAAGATTATTTTGGCAAGTATGATTGTGGTTATTCTATTATCGCTTATTTCTATTGGCTCCTATTGGTTCATCTATGAAAACAGAAATTATAGAGAAGAGTACGACAAGATCAATACTGAATCTCTGGATCATCAGAAGTTGTTGATTAAGAGAGAAGTCGACAGAACCGTAAGCTATATCGAATATGTTAGATCGATGACTCTGACCAGTTTAATGGACAAACTGAACAACCGTGTAGACCTGGCTTATGAAATTGCCAATAATATCTATAACGAGTACAGGGGAAAAAAGTCGGAAAACGAAATAAGAGAAATTATATTAACTGCGATAAAACCCTATAGTTTAGGACAAAATAAGGATTTTGTTTTTATTTATACTCTGCAAGGGGTGGGTGTTTTTGTTCCTGAGAATCTTTCATTAGAGGGTAAATCCGCATTAAGTCTTCGGGATTCATCAGGCAATTACCTGATTCAGCGAGAAGTAAATCTTATGAAAGAGGTTGATAAAGGCTTTATCTCATATTATTTCAAAAAGAAAAACAGGGGGGATTCAACAGTTTATCGTACCACATATTTAAGAAAGTTTGAACCACTAAACTGGTACTTCGGATCAAAGGAATACTTGTCAGATTATGAATCAAGTTTGAAGAAAGAAGCACTTAACCATTTCTCAAGTTACAAATTTGATAATGATGGCTATATATTTATTCAAAATGTAGCAGGTAAACCACTATTATCAAATGGATTGGTTTTTTCATCTGACTTACCTGAGAATATAGCTATCACAGAAGACGAAAGATTAAAAATATCTGATCGAGCGTTAAAAGGTGGAGGATTCGTTGAATACCAATACCACCGCCCTGGAAAAATTGGAATGGAGCCTAAGGTTGCTTATATAAAGTATATTGACGAGTGGGACTGGGTGATTGGAGCTGGTTTTTATACATATGACATCGACAAAGTAATCAATGCTAAAAGAGAAATCTTAAACGACAAGAGACTCAGGACTTTAACCAATATTTCGGTCTCTCTTGTTTTAATTCTTACTATTGGAGTTCTTCTTATTGGGCAAACTGTAAAGAGGATGAACTTTGGTTTGTCGAAGTTT
>DIPM01000036.1:33301-57769 GCA_002427105.1 Marinilabiliaceae bacterium UBA5488
GGTTTGTCGAAGTTTGAACGTTTTTTCAATGAAGCAAGTAATACCTATAGACCAATAAATGTACAGGAGTTATATACTACTGAATTCGTTAATCTTGCAAATTCAGCTAACAAAATGATAACTGAACTTAAGGAAGTCAGACTAGCATTGGAAAAAGAGCAATCACTTTTACTTTCTGTTATAAACTCCATTCCCGATATGATCTTCTTTAAAGATTTAGACAGCAGATACGTTGGGTGCAATAAAGCTTTTGAAGATTATATCGGTCTTAGACAACAGGAAATCTCAGGTAAAACTGATTTTGAACTGTTCCCAAAAGAGGTTGCTGAGTTTTATACAAACAATGACCAACAAATATTGGAAGATGGGGCTCCTATCCGAAATGAAGAGTGGATTTCATTTAACGGCAAAAGACGACTGCATGAAACAGTGAAAGCATTAGTCCATAACCGCAATAATGAAGTAACAGGAATTCTATGCATAAGTAGAGACATAACCGATAAAGCATTAATACAAAAAAGATATATAGAAGCGAAAGAAAAAGCAGAGGAATCTGATCGTTTAAAGACTGCTTTTCTGGCTAATATGAGTCATGAAATACGGACACCAATGAATTCCATTGTTGGTTTTTCTAACCTCATTGCTGATGGTGGATTAAGTGCTGAGGAACAAAAGGAATATGCCGGATATATTGATGTTGCAGCAAACTCACTTCTTAATCTCATCAATGATATAATCGATATTGCTAAAATAGAAGCAGGGCAATTAACCATTAAACCTGAATATATCAGCTTAAGTAAGCTATTTGATGAAGTTTTCCAGTTATCTCACGAGTACATTAAGAAGGCAGATAAGGAAAATCTGAAATTAAGTTACACAATAGAAAAACGATTAGAAGACAAAAAATTCCTTTCTGATCCTTACAGACTTAATCAAGTGTTGATCAACTTAATCACTAATGCGATAAAATTCACACCTTCAGGGACTATTAACTTTTCAGTTGAGCTAATCGATACCAGACTCTTGTTCAAAGTGAAGGATACCGGTATAGGCATTTCAAAGAAAGATCAGGAATTATTATTTACAAGGTTTCGTCAGGTTGGAGAAAACAAAGAACTTAGAGTAAAAGGTACCGGTTTAGGCCTTGCAATTTCTAAACATATTGTTGATCTCATGCTAGGAACAGTATGGGTCGAATCAGAAAAAGGTATAGGTTCTACTTTCTGCTTTGAGATACCTTATTACCCCCAGGAAGAGGAAAACACTGCCAGAGGATTACTTATTAAGGATAGATGGAAAGACAAAGTTATTGTTGTGATTGATAAGGAGGATGCTTCGTTTAATTACTTTAAAGCAATTATTGGAGGTACTGGAGCAAAGATTATCAGAACATACAATTGCAGCGAAGCCCTTAATGTGCTGAAAGAAAATTCAGAAGTTAACCTGATATATACTGATTATAACTGTTCTGACCAAGACTTTCAAAGATTTATACAGGAAGTTAAACTTAAAAGCCCTGAGTTACCTTTGGTTTTGCAAACTTCATCAAATGAGGCAGAATCAGTTAAAAGTTTTTGCGATTCATTCATAATTAAACCAGTGCAGTATCATCTTCTTTTAGAATCACTAGATACCTTTATGGTATAGTCTAAATAGAAAACATTATTATTCTAATTGCCAATTTCTCTGACCGATTATATATATTAGAAGTCCAATAGCTTCAAAATGCTTGCATGCTATATGCAAGGACATGCAATGAGTATTAAAGATTCAGCTGACAAATGAAATTAAGGGGAATGTTATTGACTTTATGCGAGGCTAGATATATAATTGCAATTAAAAAGGGGATCGGTTGATCCCCTTTCTCAATCAGTTTTTTTTATTTTTTAATAGTATAATAGCACACTTTTGGAGAAACTATTTTTTCTTCCTTTTTAAGTTTCTTAATAGCGGCATCAACATCTTTCTTGTCAATCATAGCTATTTCTGCAATTTCAGCAGATTTCAAAGGAGCGTCTGATTTGGCAAGAACATCAAGTACAATTGCTTCTTTTTCCATAATTGTAATTTTTTAATTGTTAATCCAAAGAATGAACTACCAGTCCACTTCTTAATTTAGGTTCAAACCATGTTGTCTTAGGAGGCATAATATTTCCTGTATCAGCAATATTGATCAATTGCTCAAGTGATACAGGATAAAGGGCGAATGCAAAAGCCATTTCACCACTGTCAACACGTCGTTTAAGCTCGCCAAGACCCCTGATTCCGCCAACGAAATCAATTCGTTTAGAAGTTCTTAGGTCTTTAATGTCAAGAACTTTGTCGAGTACAAGTTGAGAAAGTATCGTAACATCAAGTACACCAATCGGATCATTATCGTTGAATGTGCCTTCCTTAGCTGTTAGTGAATACCATTTATTATTAAGGTACATGCTAAAATTGTGCAATTTGTCAGGTCTGTAAATTTCTGTTCCAACTTCCTGAATTTCAAAAACTTCAGACAATCTCGTCATAAATTCAGATTCTGTAAGGCCATTCAGATCTTTAACCACTCTGTTATAATCAATGATGGTAAGTTGGTTTGAAGGGAAGTGTACAGCGAGGAAGTAGTTATATTCCTCATCTCCACTGTGGTTAGGATTGTTAACTTTCTTTTCATTTCCAACCAAAGCAGCAGCTGCTGTTCTGTGGTGTCCGTCAGCTACATAAGTGTATGGTACTTTACTGAATAAGTGAGTCAAATTTGTGATAATACTCTGATCCCTGATTACCCAGAAATGATGACCGAAGCCATCATCTGCAGTAAAATCATATTCTGCAGGTTGGTTTTTGACAATTCCACTAATAATGTCATCAATCTCTTTCATGGCAGGATAAGTAAAGAAAACAGGTTCCATGTTAGCGTTAGTAATTCTAACATGTTTCATTCTATCCTCTTCTTTGTCGGCCCTTGTAAGTTCATGTTTTTTGATGATTCCGTTCATATAGTCTTCAACAGCAGCACAACCAACAAGACCATACTGTGTTTTGCCATTCATTGTTTGAGCATAGACATAAAGACACTCTTCATCATCCTGGACAAGCCACTTATTCTGGATAAACTTGTTAAGATTAATTCGTGCTTGCTCATAAACTTCGGTAGCATGTTCATCGATACCGACAGGTAAGTCAATTTCAGGTTTAATAATGTGGAGTAGAGAATGAGGGTTTCCATCAGCTTCAACTCGAGCTTCTTCTGAATTAAGGACATCATAAGGGCGTGAAGCCAGTTCTTTTACAATAGATTTTGGAGGACGGAGCCCTTTAAACGGTTTTAGAATTGCCATATTACAATGGATTTATAAAATGTATAAATGAAATTCTGATTCTTAACTATGCCAATGCATTTGGCAAAATTAGGAATATATTTCAGATGAAAAAATATCCCGAATTGCTTCGGGATAATTATTTTTAAATAGAAAAATTAAAAGAGGTACCGTTCATATTAGTACTCTAAAGATCAACCAAAGTTGGGAAAATGGACTAATCCATTTCATCCATGTTAACATCAGCAGCTCTTTGAAGCGATCCAATAAGAGCACCAATCATTTTTGTCATTTCCATTAACTGCCCACGTGACTCCTCAACCTCTTTATCTGAAAAGTAATGAAGTTTGCCTGCAAGTGATGTATATACTACGCATTCTCGAACAGCACTTTTAGCCATTTTTAGATAATAAATAAATTGGTTCTTATTCCTTGCGGATCCTTCGGAAATGTTTAAAGCTATAGCTTGTGCTGCTATGTTAAATCTTGAAGTGAGACCTGCCTGGCTTTCAACGGGAAACTTGAATGTTTTTCGAGCAATCCATTCTATGTAGTCAAGTGATTTGTGATAGATGCGTAAATCTTCAAACCTGAAGAATGTTACAGCTTTTTCTAGTTCGTGGTCCATAATTAATAGTTTTGGTTGGTTGTGTGTTAAGAGTACTATAATGACTCTGAAGTAGCCGGATTTATGTCCGGCTACTTTCAGTTAACTTTCTGAGCAGATTTATTTACCTGGAAAGTGGTGACTCCATTTTTGAAGAATTCAACTATCTGACGTGCTGCAGCAAGACCTGCATTTACGTTTGCTTCAGAAGTCTGGGCACCCATTTTTTTTGCGGTAAATAAGAATCTGCCACTAAATTTTTCGGCAATCTCAGATTTATTCTCTGGTTCAATGTCACTAAGGTATTTGAAATCTGGTCTCATTTCAAATGTCTTAATCAAACCTTCTTCGTCGATTACTTCTTTACGGGCAGTGTTTACTAAAACAGCATTCTTTGGCATCTTATTCAGTAAATCATATCCGATTGATTTCTTTGTTTGTTGATTAGCTGGTATATGAAGAGAAACATACTGACAGTTGGTATATAATTCCTCGTCACTATTAACAGGTGTAACTCCGTCTTTCTTCATGTCTTCAGCCTTAACAAAAGGATCGAATGCAAAAACATTCATTCCAAAACCTTTGGCTATGGTTGCAACATATTTACCAACATTTCCATATGCATGAATCCCAATATTTTTACCTCTTAATTCGGAACCTGAAGCACCGTTAAAAGCATTTCTCGCCATGTAAAGCATCATACCGAAAGCCAACTCTGCTACAGCATTAGAATTTTGCCCTGGAGTGTTCATAGTAACTACTTCGTGCTCAGTTGCAGCAGCAAGTTCAATATTATCATATCCTGCACCTGCTCTTACAACAATTTTCAGATTCTTAGCAGCGTCAAAAACCTTTTTGTCGAAGATATCACTGCGAATAATAGCAGCATCTACGTTTTCAACAGCTTTGATTAATTCATCCTGTGAGGGATATTTTTCCAGTAATTGTAGTTCGTAACCTGCATTTTCAATGATTTCACGAATTCCATCAACAGCAACCTTAGCAAATGGTTTATCAGTTGCAACAAGTACTTTTTTCATAGCGATTTTAAAGTTTAAAATAATTTATAAAAGTAAGTAGTTTATTATCCAATACCAAATTTTTAAAAGAAAATATGTACGAATACGTTCAAATATCCTTTTCTCTGTCCGTTTGTGAACAGATCTCTGAAATTTGCCATAAATTTAAACGATCAATATTTATAAAACAAATAAATTTTTGCAGCTGTATTGCCTATATTTCAATACATATTTTCATTTGGAAAAATCTTTTACATTTTACACTCTGCTTTTAAAAGTGTACATTTTCCCAAGCGATCAAACAATCAATATGTTACAATTATCTCATCAGCAAATATCCAGGCAGGATTCCCTTCTCCCTTATGGCTTTCAGGACAAACTCCAATATTTCGGGCAACAACTTTCAGAAATCGGCCTGAAATCCCTGTAATAGGAAGGTCATAATAATTAATTATAGTACCCCATTGATTAGTTGGAATTTCATTAATAGATTCGCTTATCAGTCTAAAAGACTTGCCATCATATGAGGACCATAGCTCTATTTTCTTAGGCATAAATATCCATGCGTTAATATCTTGCAAGAAACCTATACTGACTGATTTAACAGCTCTACTGTCTTTAATTTCAATTATTGCCTCAAGATCAATACCCTGGAAGCCCTGCCATCCTCCAAGTCTGAAATCTTCGCTACCTTTCATTCCATCCACAAGATTATTCTCCCCGTTACCCGAGTACTGGCTTGCAGGACGTGAAACTAGTGTGAGAGTTATATCATCCGGCACAATTGTGAATTGTGAAACCTGCGTTTGTGATGGCAGAAATCCTTTTTTATACGCTTTGTATTTGATAGTTGTATTTTCTTTGATGATTAAAGGATCCGTATAGAGTAGTGAACCTTCACCTGGTTCGGAATCATTTAATGTATACCTGATCTCAGAATCATCAATACTATACAATTCAACTTTCGTACTGTCATTAAACGTGAAAATGCTGTTTCTTATCAGTGGTGCAATTGCAATCAGCCTGTCATTGCTGATATGAGAGCTTGCAGCATCAAAATTCAAGCCCCAACTTTTATTAGGATTTGGTCCCATTTCGAATTCAAGCAATCCTCCTTTCATAATATCATCATGCATCAGGTATGCCTTGTCATATGTCATTCCGTTTAGCTTCGCGCTTATAATATAAGCATTCTCATCATTTACATTCTCAGCTTTTATAGTGAATTTATGGCCATTCTCAAGACTAATAGTTGCTTCTTTAAACCTGGGTACTCCAATTGCATATTGATTGTTTCCCGGACATATAGGATAAAAACCCAGTGAACTCAAAACGGCCCATGCAGACATCTGTCCACAATCTTCATTACCAATAAGACCGTCGGGTTCAACTGAATAAAAATTATCCATGATATATTTTACTTTTTCTTGAGCTTTCCAGGGCTGATCAGCGTAATTATATAGATATGCTATGTGGTGACTTGGTTCATTTCCATGTGCATATTGTCCTATTAAACCTGTAATATCTGACTGTTCACGACCTGTAGTTTCAACAGGGGCATTGAATAATGCATCCAGTTTTTCATTTAATCCGTTTTTCCCTCCATGCATATTCATGAAGTAGTTCATATCATGGGGTACATAGAAACTGTATTGCCAGCTATTTGCCTCTGTATAATTAAAGTTAACCTCTCTTGGTTCAAATGGCTCATACCATGCACCATACATTCTCGCTCTCATGAAACCTGTTGAAGGATCAAATAGGTTTTTGTAGGATTGCGAACGAATGTAATATTGTTGCGCAATCTCCTTTTTATCCATTAACTCAGCCATCTTGGCTATACACCAGTCATCATATGCATATTCAAGGGTTTTGGAAACTGATTCATGTTCCTTTTCGGCAGGAACAAACCCGAATTCTCTATAGTATTTTAACCCAAAAAGATCATTTTCAGCACTTTTTAACATAGCTTCCAAGGCAAGGTCAGTGTCATAATTTCTTATTCCCTTTGCATATGCATCAAGTATGACCGGAATTGAATGATACCCAATCATGCAATATGTTTCATTTGCGCTCAACTCCCAAACAGGCAACAATCCACCATCACTGTATTGCTTCAGGAATGTATTTATGAAATCGTTTGTCCTTTTCTGGTCAATAATAGTCATCAATGGATGCAAAGCTCTGTATGTATCCCATAGGGAAAACACAGTATAATAATCATGGTCACTCTTGTGCTCCTTCAAGTCCCTCCCCAGGTATGAACTGTTAACATCCAAATAGAGATTGGGACTTACCATACAATGATATAACGCAGTGTAGAATACAATCAAATTCTTTTCATTTTCTTCACTTACCACTATTTTCTTTAACTCATTATTCCACAATTGGCGGGCATTATTCTTCACTTTTTCAAAATCAAGGTTCCCGATTTCATTATTAAGGTTTTCACGCGCATTTTCAGTACTGACAGCTGATAATGCAACTTTTGCCTGTAAATTATTGTCATTTTGTCTTCCGAATTCATATATCACCTTTATCCTCTTACCTTCCTTACGTTCCGCCATAATCGCATTTTTTGAATCTTCATTATTATATGTGACACTGTGGATGCTATCAGAAAATCTTATTACAAAATATACACGCTGATCATTTGCCCAGGCAGTTGAACCCCTGTACCCTTCAATCTCAAAAGGAGAAACCTGTCTTACCCAGGAATTAGTAACTACATCACGGTGCTCGAGGTCAAGTATTACTTTTCTTGTTTGATTTTTCGGATAAGAGTAGGAGTGGAATCCAACTCTTGCAGAGGCTGTCAGTTTAACATGAATATCATCATCAGCAAGGCGCACCTGATAAAAGCCTGGAGAAGCAGACTCCTCATTATGACTGAATTTGCTTCTGTAACCGGGTTTGCCGTCATACCCATTATTCCATAAGTTTTCACCTGTGAACGGCATCAGTAAAATATCACCGTAGTCGGGAACTCCTGTTCCGCTTAAATGCGTGTGGCTAAACCCATAGATATATTCATCAGAATAATGGTATCCACCACAACCATCCCAGCCTTCCAATCGTGTATCAGGACTTAATTGTACCATTCCAAAAGGCACTGTAGCACCCGGAAAAGTATGTCCGTGTCCGCCTGTTCCTATAAACGGATTTACAAAGTCGGTTGGATTGTTTTGAGAGGTCGAAAATAATGGTAGCAACCATAACAAGGTGCAAATCAATGAGGATATCAGATAACGCATAATTGAATTTATAAGTGATGGATTAAGGAGACTTGCATTCTCCAATTTTCATCAAATATAGAAATCATTTAGCATCGAATCGATAAATTGTGCTTTCCTGAAAAGTTTCTCCAGGTTCAAGTAAAACCCTTGGAAAATGAGGATTATTGGGAGAATCGGGGAAATGTTGAGTTTCAAGACAAAAGCCCGAATGCGAAAAGTAACGGTTACCAGATTTGCCAATTAATGTTCCATCAAAGGAATTGCCGGTATATAATTGTACACCCGGTTGAGTAGTCCACACTGACATCTCGATTCCCGTTAAATCACTTTGTGCAATGGCAATTATTTTGGGCAGATCTCCATAAGGAAACCTCGCATAATTATGGTCATAACCTGAAGGTGTTTCTTTTATTCGATCTCCGATTTTTCGCATCTCCGTGAAATCATATGGTGTATTAGTAACCTGAAGTATATTACCCGTTGGAATTCCTGAAGGTGTCACTTCTGTTATTTGCGAAGCATTAATCTTTAAATTATGATCCAGTATGTCGCCATTTCCTTCACCTGATAAATTGAAATAGCCATGCCATGTTAGGTTAATAGGAGTAGTCTTGTCAGTTGATGCCCGATAGTCAATTCCAAAGCCGTTCTCATTCTCAATGTAATAGATTACACTGACATCCAGTTTGCCCGGATATCCCTGATCGCCATCTTTACTAGTAGTAGTTAATCTCAAAGCTGCCAAATCAAAGTATGTAATTATTTCAGAATCCCATATAATTTTGTCAAAGCCTTTATAGCCACCATGTAAATGGTTATTCCCATTGTTTTTGTCAAGCTGATATTCAATTCCTGAGATGTAAAACCTGCCATCTCTGATACGATTAGCGTATCGGCCGATTATAGCACCAAAATAGAGGCAATCCTTTAGATAGTGAGTTTTTACATAATCTTCCGGAGCGTTGAAACCAAGTGCAACATCAACAAGATTACCTTCTCTGTCAGGAACCTTTAGTGACATTACAATACCTCCGTAATCCATGATCTTCACTTCCATAAAGTCATTCTTTAGAGTGAACACCTTAACCTCAAGGTACTCAGTAAGTAACATCCTATCGAAAGTTATTTTCATGACAGCTTTTTAAGGTAGAACAATCAAAAGCAGGAATGTTTTAATTGGTCAATGGATTTGCGGTTCTACAAACTTCTTCTACCTTATTATTATCTGTTATACGATAGGAGGGAGGAAATACTGACTCCAGCGGTTCATTGTAATTTTTCACTTTTATAGGTGATTGTGAACTGGCGGATAAATGAAACTCATTACATTTTGTCGTTTCAATTAATTCTGAGATATTTTGTGCATTAACTCCCGCACCCGGCATAATAATAATTCTACCCTGTGACAGATTATTAAGTTCTGTAATAACATTTCTACCTTCATATGCACTGATACTACCACCTGATGTCAGCACCCTGCTGCATCCAAGCTCTATCAATTCCTCCAGGGCAATAATTTGATCCTGCACCATATCAAAAGCCCTGTGAAAAGTAACGGGCAAGGGACTTGCGCAATCAATTATTTCCTTCATCCTGCACGTGTCAATTGTCGAATTTGAGTTCAGCATTCCAGTGACAATTCCGGCGGCACCTGCTACTTTAGCAGCAAAAATATCAGCCTTCATAATTTGAAATTCAGCCCTGCTGAAAAGAAAATCACCACTACGCGGGCGGATCATAACAAAAACAGGTATTTGAAGGTTGCTTGTGAGATATTCTATAAGTCCTTTCGATGGAGTTAATCCCCCTGCTCCCAATTCACTACAAAGTTCAATGCGATCAGCTCCTCCTTTTTGTGCAGATAAGGCTGATTCCGCATTATCCACGCATATTTCAATAAGTATCTTTTTATTCATCATGACAAATTTAATCAATTACTTCGTAAGTTTGCTTTATCAATTTCTTCAACCTTACAAATATTGAGAAATGAAAAAGCTCGTCCTAATCTTATTGTTTTCCACATTCTTAACAAATGTATTTGCTCAAAATGTAATTGGCCAGTGGAACGGTCTTTTATCTGTTCAGGGTACAGAACTGTCAATCGTCTTTCATATTACTCAAAATGGTGAGCAATATAGTGGTACAATGGATAGCCCCGACCAGGGAGTCAAAGGTATACCTTTAACCAGCGTTTCTTATACTAATAATGAACTGAATATTGTTTTAAAAGATGCGGGCATTGAGTTTACAGGCAAAGTAACGGAGAGTGAAAAAATATCAGGCACATTTAAGCAAAGCGGAATGACCTTTCCACTTGAGCTTAACAGAAAAATGCCTTTAAAAAGCGCCCTTAACAGACCTCAGGAACCGCAAAAACCATATCCATATTATACTGAAGAAGTTACATTCATCAACGAGAAGGGCTCAATTGAATTAAGTGGAACTTTGACACTTCCTGAAAAGGAAGGTTCATTTCCGGCAGTCATTTTGATAACAGGAAGTGGTCCACAAAACCGTAATGAAGAATTGTTGGGTCACAAGCCCTTTCTTGTTTTATCAGATTTTCTAACCCGTCAGGGGATAGCCACACTTAGATTTGACGACAGAGGAACAGGGTTCTCAAAAGGCAATTTTGAACTTTCAACAACTGCTGATTTTGCTTCTGATGTAGAAGCAGCCATCAATTATCTGATGACTCGGAAGGAAGTAAATAAGGATGAGATCGGTTTAATTGGTCATAGTGAAGGTGGTATAATAGCTTGTTCGATTGCTAATGGAAATCAGAATGTCGCTTATATTGTTTTGATGGCCGGCAGTGCTGTCAGGGGTGATGAACTTCTTAGAATGCAACAGGCTGCTATTGGAAAAGCACAGGGTATGTCTGATGAACAGATTCGTAAGCTAGGACAGCTAAATAATGGCGGATTTGACATTGTATTAAACTCAAAGGATGATGAAACATTAAAGAAAGATTTATCTGAATATCTTAAGAAAGTAATGAATGAATTTCCTGAAAATGAGAGACCAAAAGGCACTCAGGCTGATTTAGCCATTCAACAAATGGTATCTCAAATGACTACTCCATGGATGAAATTCTTTCTGAAACACAATCCATATGATGATTTAAAGAAAGTTACAATTCCGGTTCTAGCCATTATTGGTTCCAATGACTTGCAAGTCCCTTCAAATGAAAACCTTAGTGCCATTCAAAATGCACTAAGAGAAGCAGGGAACGATAAATCCATCATAAAAGTGCTACCAGGCCTAAACCATCTATTCCAGGAAAGCTCCACCGGTCTGCCACAGGAATATGGCAAAATCGAACAAACTATTTCACCATTAGCACTCCAAGAAATGGGTGATTTCATTAATTCAGTTGTAAGCCAATGATTAATCCTAAAAGGAGATATCAACTACTAAATATCAAAAAGTGAAAAACAAAGTTGTAATAATTACAGGTGGCAGCTCAGGCATTGGATTAGCACTGGCAAATGAATTTGGCAGATTAGGAGCTAAAATTGTAATATCAGCAAGAGATCAAATCAAACTTGATGCTGCAGCACATCAACTTAGCAATAATGGAATAGAAGTACTCGCAACAAACTCTGATGTAAGCATCGAAAGTAACTGCAAAGCTTTAATAGAGGCTGCGGTGAATAAATGGGGAAGAATCGACATTCTGGTTAACAATGCAGGTATCTCAATGAGAGCTGCATTCAAAGACGCTGATTTGATTGTTCTTAAAAAATTAATGGATGTTAACTTCTGGGGCACTGTATACTGTACTAAGTATGCGCTACCATATATAACTACAACAAAAGGAAGTATAATAGGAATAATCTCAGTTGCCGGGCATATTGGATTACCAGGGAGGACTGGATATTCTGCTTCAAAATTTGCAGTCAGGGGTTTTCTCGACACAATACGAACAGAGAATATCAAAACAGGAGTTCATGTACTTGTTGTTGCGCCAGGGTTTACAGCAAGTAACATTCGTAATTCCGCACTTACTGCCGATGGTTCACAGCAAGGTGAAACGCCCCGTGATGAAAATAAAATGATGCCGGCTGAAGTTGCTGCAAGAAAGATTGTAAAAGCTACAATCAAGAAGAAAAACTCTCTTGTATTGACATTCTGGGAAGGGAAATTTACTGTATTTCTTAATAAGTTTTGCCCGGGAATTGTTAGTAGGTTAGCATACAATCACATGAAAAAAGAGCCAAACTCGCCATTTAATTAAACATTAAACCTTATATTAATTTATTAACAGTTATGGAACAAGTAAATTTAGAGATTCTTCTGTTGGAAGGACTAAACGACCTTAAATTTGGTGATACACCTGCAGCAGTTGAAAAAACACTTGGTAAACCTCAGGAAGTCAGAAATCTTCGCGAAGAAGGAGATGAAATAGATGAAGTACTCGATACCATTCTTTGGGAGTATGATAACGAAGGACTTACAATTTTCTTTGAAGGAAAAAACAATCATGTCCTTTCTTGCTTTGAAACCGATAATCCTGAAGCAACACTCTTTGGAAAGAGAATTTTCGAAATGGATGAAACTGAAATTCTCGAACTCATGAAAGAGAACGGACTTACCCAAGTTGATTCAGAAGTGGAAGAATGGGGAGAAAAAAGAGTTTCTTTTGATGAAGGGTTAATCGATTTCTATTTCCAGGACAATGAACTAATCACTGTTAACTGGGGCGTTTTTGTTAATGAAGACGGTGAGATAGAAGAGTTTGACGACGAGGATGATGACGATTAATAACATGGGAAGCATCTTCAAGTATTGAGAGGGTGGTGTCCAAGAATATTTTTCCTTAAGAATTCCCTGTCTAAATGAGTGTAGATCTCTGTGGTTGTTATTACGGAATGTCCCAGCATTTCCTGAACAGCTCTGAGATCTGCTCCATTTTCAACTAAATGTGTTGCAAATGAATGCCTGAATGTATGCGGACTAATTGTCTTATGAATTCCTGCAGCAGCAGCCAGCCTTTTTACTATCTCAAATATCATTGCCCTGGTTAATTTTCTGCCGTTCCTATTAAGGAATAGGATGTTTTCAAACTCAGATTTCACATCTAATGTGATCCTGATATGGTCTCTGTATCTGACAATCTGATTTAAAATCCATGAACCAATAGGAACCATCCGTTGCTTATTCCCCTTACCGGTAATTATTAAATAACCTTCCAACTCATAGATATCGGTGAGCTTTAAATTTAACAATTCACTTACTCTCAAACCGCACCCATACAGTGTCTCTATTATTGTCTTATTCCTTTCTCCGAGAGGATCACTAAGGTCAATAGATTTAATAAGCATACCAATTTCCTCCTGTGACAGTATATCAGGCAGTTTCCTTCCTTTCTTAGGTGTTTCAAGTAACTCAGTTGGGTCATCGGTTATAACACCTTCAATTAGAAGAAATTTGTAAAAAGATTTGATTCCCGATATTATACGCGATTGACTGGTTGGCTCAATTTCGAGAGAAGCTAAATCCTTAACAAAACTTTGAAGATGGGAAAGCTGTACATTTGCCGGAAGAATTTTAGAAGTATTATTCAAATAATCAGCAAGTTTCTGTATATCCCGGCAATAAGCCTCAACAGTGTTTGCTGACATTGAGCGTTCAATCCTGAGCCAGGCACGAAAGCTTTTTATGTAGAGATCCCACTGCATTACATAGGTTTATTTGAAGAAAAATATTCGAGAATTCTGGATTGACAAAAATAAGGCAGATTTTTTACTGCAACATTTGGAAGATACAATATTTTTTGTATTTTTGCAGTCCTAAAAATAAAAAGGCTTTTCAACAATGGCTAAGAAGAACAAAGAAGCTAGGATTCAGGTAATCTTAGAATGTACAGAGCACAAAACCAGCGGAATGCCGGGTACTTCAAGGTATATTACTACCAAAAATAAGAAAAATACACCTGAGAGACTTGAGATTAAGAAGTACAATCCAATCCTCCGTAAAGTGACTATTCATAAAGAAATTAAATAATAAAGCACCATGGCAAAGAAAGTTGTTGCAACCCTAAGAACTTCATCAGGTAAGGATTACGCAAAAGTCATCAGAATGGTTAGGTCAGAAAAAACTGGTGCCTATTCTTTTAAAGAAGCTATCATCCCTAATGAGCAGGTAAAAGATTATCTTGCAAAAAAATAATTCTCTAAGATAAATTTCAAACAGGGCCTTTTCTTGTTATATGGGAAAGACCCTGTTTTTATTTATACTAAGGTCTGCTTCTTTTATTTAATTTTGTCAGACATTTTTCATTTAGCATCATAATGGGTTTATTCTCCTTTTTTTCTAAAGATAAAAAGCAAGAACTTGATAAAGGTCTTGAGAAAACTAAAGATAGTTTCTTCAGTAAGATCTCTAAAGCTATTATTGGTAAGTCAACAGTCGACGACGATGTCCTTGATAATCTTGAAGAAATACTTGTAACATCTGATGTTGGGGTTGAAACTACCTTAAAAATTATCGATCGTATTCAAAAACGCGTTGCAGCTGATAAATATCTTGGAGTTAATGAACTTAACAATATCCTGCGTGATGAGATCGTAGGACTTTTGAATGAAAACGAGCATCCTAACCTAATCAAAGATTTTGATTTCCCTAAACGCCATGATCCTTATGTAATAATGGTCGTTGGGGTCAACGGTGTTGGTAAAACGACTACTATCGGTAAATTGGCACACCAGTTTAAAAGTGCAGGTAAGAGTGTTGTGCTTGGTGCTGCTGACACTTTCAGAGCAGCTGCAGTATCTCAACTCGAAATCTGGGCAGAAAGAGTTGGGGTGCCTTGTGTAACTCAGGGTATGGGTGCCGATCCCGCTTCTGTTGCTTTCGACTCATTAAAGTCTGCAATCGCTCGCCAGGCTGATGTTCTTATAATCGATACAGCCGGAAGATTGCATAACAAGGTTAATCTTATGAATGAGCTTTCAAAAATTCGTAAGGTTATGACCAAGTTAATTCCCGATGCACCTCATGAGGTGCTTCTTGTTCTCGATGCTTCCACTGGGCAAAATGCGATTGAACAGGCCCGTCAGTTTACAGCTGCCACAGAAGTGAATGCTTTAGCACTCACCAAGCTCGATGGAACTGCTAAAGGAGGTGTTGTGATTGGTATAAGCGATCAATTCAAAATTCCTGTAAAATACATCGGGATAGGAGAGAAGATGACTGATCTTCAGCCTTTTATTAAAGAAGAGTTTGTAGATTCATTGTTTAAATCCTGAGCTAACCTTTCTGTTAAAACAAGTGTCTGTTATCTTTTGAAACTATTTAATTTTGTTTACTCAACAGCAGCTATCTCTTGTGAGATAACTAGCTTGTAATCCAATACTTCATACTTTGAAAACAAAACTGGTCAATAATAAATCTGTAAACGTTATCACCCTGGGGTGCTCAAAAAATCTTGTCGATTCGGAATTTATGCTTCGTCAGCTTAAGGCGGCAGGATTTGATATATCATACGATTCGGGAAGTAATTCCAACGTCGTTATAATTAACACCTGCGGTTTTATCAATGATGCTAAAGAGGAGTCTATTAACACTATCCTCCATTGGGCACAATTACGAAATATCGGAAAAATAGAACAACTGTATGTGATGGGTTGTCTTTCTGAACGTTATAAAGAAGATCTCATTAAAGAGATACCTGAAGTTGACAAGTTTTATGGAGTAAACGACCTAAACCAGCTACTACAGGACCTTAATGCACCATTTCGTCAAGAACTTATAAGTGAGAGAATCATAACAACTCCAGCACATTACGCTTATTTAAAAATAGCTGAAGGTTGTGATCATCAATGTGCTTTTTGTGCCATTCCTTCAATCAGAGGTGGTAATGTTTCAAAAACTATTGAAGATCTTATCAGAGAAGCTCAATTCCTGGCATCCATCGGAGTTAAAGAATTAATGCTTATTGCACAGGATCTTACATCATATGGCGTTGATTTATACGGAAAAAAGTACCTTTCAAACCTGCTTGAGAAATTGTCACAAGTTCAGGGTATTGAATGGATAAGGCTCCATTATGCTTATCCTTTAGGATTCCCTATGGAAGTTCTTGATGTTATGAAGGATAACAACAAAATTTGCAACTATATCGACATACCACTTCAGCATATTAACAATCGCATTCTCAAGTCAATGAAAAGGGGGCTGAGTGGTGATAAAACACGCGAACTCATTGATAAAATGAGGACAAAGGTGCCAGGAATTGCAATTCGTACAAGCATGATTGTTGGATATCCCGGTGAAACTACAGAGGAATTTAACGAGTTAAAAGAGTTTGTCAGGCAAACGAAATTCGAAAGACTGGGAGTTTTTACATATTCCCATGAAGAAAACACCCCTGCCTATAAATTGGAGGACAATGTCAGACCCGCTGTTAAAGCAAGAAGAGCGGAACAACTGATGTCACTTCAACAGGAAATATCAGAAGCCCACAATGCATCATTACATGGTAAAATACTTAAGGTTATCATTGATAAAGAGGAAAACGGAAAGTGGATTGGAAGAACTGAATATGATTCACCTGAAGTCGACAATGATGTGATTATAGAAATAGACCCGGAAAAACATCATAATTTTACTCCTGAGGCAGGGCAAATAATGAATGTAAAAGTTACAGGTTGGGACACATACGATCTTTATGCAGAGCCTGTTTTATAATTAGCTTTTATGGAAAGAAAATTATTCAATCCTTTTGTAAACCTTAAAGGATATCAGTGTTTTGGATGCTCACCCGACAATCCATATGGATTACAGCTTAAGTTTAAAGAAGAAGGAGAATTCGTTACTGCTGAATGGGAGCCTTCTGATCATTTTCAAGGATGGTTGGATACATTACATGGTGGAATTCAGGCAACCATGCTTGATGAAATTGCAAGTTGGATTGTTTTTGTTAAACTTGACACATCAGGTGTCACATGCGAAATGGAAGTGAAACTCCGTAAAGCAGTCAAAACAAACGAAGGCACTATCTATCTGAAAGCAAAGCTTCGTGAGATGAAACGCAACATTGCCATTATTGATACCTATTTATATAATAGCAAAAATGAGTTATGCACTGAGGCTGTTATGCATTACTTCACATTTACCCAGGAAGTTGCGCAGGAAAAGCTCTGGTATCCCGGGAAAGAAGCTTTCCTAAAACCGGTCAGGAAGTAACTCGTATATTTACAGAAGTTTAATAATTTCTAATACGAATTGATCATGACACATGAAGTAGAAGTGAACTGGCTGGATGGTTTAGCATTCAGGGCTGAAGGTGATGATAATAGCATTATTATTGATGCTCCTTTCGAGGCAGGTGGACAGAATAGAGGTATAAGACCCAAAATGCTCATTTTGGCGGCATTGGGCGGATGTACAGCTGTAGACATCATTCTAGATCCTTCAGAAGATGAAAGTCGAAATTAAAGGCCTCAAAATAGCTCTTGAAGGAAGTCTGACTGATGTTCACCCTAAAGTTTATGAATCAATCCATCTGAAATACATTTTTACAGGTGAAGATCTTGATACCAGCAAGCTCCAGAGGGCTATTGACTTATCCCAGGAAAAGTATTGTGGTGTAACAGCAATGCTTCAGAGTACGGTAAAAATAACAAGTGAAATAATCATCCAATAGGCTTGGCAATTTAGATTTGGAAATAGCTTGTAGCTCCGGCTATACATTGCCGTATCTTGAAGTATTTCTGGCTACTTGCAGCAACTCACTCAGAATCATAGCTGTGGCGCCCCAAATAATGTGGTTATTCACCATGTAGCCGGGAACTTTCATCGACATCATATCAGAAGTGATAACCTCGTTCATACTTACGGCATTTGATTCCATGAAAAAATCAAATGGGACTGTCAATATCTCAGCAACCTCACGGGGATCCATCTTGAGAATCGGCACTTCCTGCATTGCTGTAACTACAGGATTTATAATAAAATTACTGGGAGGTACAAACAACTCAGTCAACAAGCCAAGAGTTTCGCACGATTGACGCTCTACACCAATTTCTTCAAATAACTCTCTGTATGCGGTTTCATACAAGTCTTTATCAGACTTTTCTGATTTACCACCGGGAAATGAAATCTGGCCACTGTGTACTCCTTTATATTCTACCCTTTTAATAAATACAATATTTGGTACACCATGTTTGCCCGGAAAGAATAATATCGCAACACTGCTCAGCTGCGCTGACATTTTATACTGACTTTGAAGCATTCCTTTGCGGTGTTCGGGCATTACAAGTTCATGTGCATATGAACCGGGCAACGGTTTATCAAGAGCATCCTTTAGTTCATTAATGAACGTTTTATACTTAGTATGCATGGAATCTGTTAAAATACAGGTATTAACAACCAAAATTATTAATTTACTCCACCATAACATGTGTATTTTGCTTAATTTTATGCATTAATTTGCGAAGTGGAGTATGACTAAAGAGAGAACAATTGAGAAAGTTGAGGTAGTAGAGCTTGTTACGGATGTATATGAGCTTGTGCTTTATAATGACGATATCAATGAATTCGATTACGTTATCAATTGCTTAATTAATATTTGCGAACTTGAAATCATTCAAGCTGAGCAAATTACCCTTATTGTCCATGAAAAGGGAAAATGTGGCGTTATTTCAGGAACTTTAAGTGAACTCAAGCCTAAATATGAGCAACTTACCAATAAAGGATTAACAGTTTCAATTGAATTATAAACTAACATAACATGTCGCTGACATTAATACTTTTATTGATATTACTGGGACTTATATTATTGCTCCTTGAAATATTTGTTGTACCAGGAACCTCGTTTTTCGGGGTAGTTGGTGGTATTCTGATTGTTGTATCGGTTTGGCAATCGTATGCAATTCTTGGTACCGCAACCGGAAATATTGTAATTATTGCCACTGCGGTACTAATGGCCGTGGTTGTAGGTATTGCTCTAAAGTCAAATACATGGAACAGGATGATGCTGAAAACAAGCATTGACGGAAGAGTAAATGAAATAGAAAAACAAGAACTGCAGATTGGCGATTTGGGTAAATCGGTATCGAGAATATCCCCGGCGGGAACTGCAATTTTTAATGACAATTTGTATGAGGTACATACAAATGGTGACTTTATTGATCCTGAAATAGAGCTTGTAATAAGCAAAATAGAAGACAACAAAATCTTTGTTAAACGAAAATAAATAAACGATGGAATCAAGCGTATTATTAGTATTAGCCATTATTGTAGCATCCATAATCGGATTATGGATTATACTGTATTTTATTCCTGTAGGACTTTGGTTTTCAGCCCTCTTATCAGGTGTTAGAGTTTCACTCCTTCAATTAGTCTTTATGCGTTGGAGGAAAGTACCACCATCAGTTATTGTCACAGCAATGATTAATGCTACAAAAGCCGGTCTGTCAATCACACGCGATGAGCTTGAAGCCCACTATCTTGCCGGCGGAAGAGTCCAATTGGTGGTCAATGCGCTAATCTCGGCTGATAAAGCAAATATTCCATTGAATTTTAAAGCAGCGACAGCAATTGACCTTGCCGGAAGAGACGTATTTGAAGCTGTTCAGATGTCTGTAAATCCTAAAGTTATCAATACACCGCCTGTAGCCGCCGTCGCAAAGGACGGTATCCAGCTGATTGCAAAAGCACGTGTTACTGTCAGGGCTAATATTAAGCAGCTTGTCGGAGGTGCCGGTGAAGAAACTATTCTTGCAAGAGTAGGGGAGGGTGTTGTATCCTCAATCGGTTCGGCACAATCTCATAAACAGGTACTTGAAAATCCCGATTCCATTTCAAAAGTAGTATTATCCAAGGGACTTGACTCAGGAACAGCATTTGAAATCCTATCAATTGATATTGCTGATATTGATGTTGGAAAGAATATCGGTGCTCAATTACAGATGGATCAGGCTAATGCCGATAAAAATATTGCACAGGCCAAGGCTGAAGAAAGAAGAGCAATGGCTGTAGCACTAGAACAGGAAATGAAAGCAAAAGCTCAGGAAGCAAGAGCTAAAGTTATTGAGGCAGAAGCTGAGATTCCATTGGCTATGGCTGATTCTTTCCGTTCAGGCAATATGGGAATAATGGATTACTATAAGTTCCAGAATATTCAGGCCGATACGAAAATGCGTGAATCAATATCTGAACCACCAAAACCCAAACAAGGGCCAAAGGGGCCGGAAACTCCGATAAAATAATCCTCAGGCGCCCTTAATTTAAGGGCGCTTTTTTAATCTATGAGCTTGTTAACTTTGTTATAGTAATTAGAAGCAAATTGGTGTGAAATACAACAGTATATACAAAGACCTTATTCACGCTTGCGAACCACTGCAGTTAAATAAAGAGGACCGAATCCTTCTTAACAAGGCATTCAAACTTCTGTGCGGTTACTACAATAATGGCGTTTCTAAAACTAATGAATCAACCATTAATTATGTAGCCAATCTTGTACCCATTGTTATAAGAGAATTCAATCTGGGACTTACTTCTGTAATAAGTACCCTGTTCATTAAGACTGATACCGGAGATAGTGCAATTAATCAGTTTCTTAAAGATAATCGCATTCATGATTCTCTTTCAATCGTAACCAGCTATCAACAGATATCTAAACTTCTGGTTGAAAGACTTATTACCAACGCCGATAATTTTACAGGCATTATTTTAAATATAGCGAATGATGTACGGGCATTATTGATCTCATTGGCCGAGACACAATACCAACTTCGCAAATTTGAATCATTTATACGCCAAGATGACTTATTAAACCTTCTAAGCAGAACGGAGAATATCTATATACCACTTTCTCATAAGCTTGGCTTGTACAAGGTAAAATCCGAATTAGAAGAACTTGTTCTCAAAATAAAGGTACCTCATGAATATAACAGACTATCTCTTGAAATTCAAAGGGAGGTTAGCAAAAGCCACGACTTTATAAAGAAGTTCATTGAACCGGTTGAAAATGAGCTTAAAAGGATGAATATTGATTTTACCATCAAAAGCAGGACTAAATCCGTTACTTCCGTTCGCAACAAGATGGTTAACCAAAATATTCCTTTTAAAGAAATCTTTGATCTTTTTGCAATAAGAATTATTGTTAACAGTGATCAATTAAACGAAAAAGGCGATTGTTGGAAGATATATTCCATCGTGACAAACCTTTATGAACCTGATACTTCACGTCTGAGAGATTGGATAACAGTTCCAAGGCCAAATGGCTATGAATCGCTCCACATTACGGTGAAAGATAAATCCGGCAGGTGGGTTGAAGTACAAATCAGGTCAAAGAGGATGGACACAGATGCTGAATTCGGTAATGCTGCTCACTGGCGATACAAAGGAGGTAAGGGTAATATTGATACTGTTAACTGGCTAAACTCTGTCAGACAGATACTTGAGAATCCCAATTACGATGAAAACCAACTTGTTGATCAAAAGAAGCGAGAGCCAAAAATTGACAACACAATTTATGTGTTTACACCCGATGGGGATTTGATAAAACTCAAAGAGGGTTCAACTGTTCTCGACTTTGCATTCGAATTACATACAGTTGTAGGCTCTAAATGTTCTGGCGGTAGAGTCAATCAGAGAATAGTGCCTATCAGGCAGAAACTAAAAAATGGCGACACAGTTGAGATCCTGACATCTAAAAACCAGACACCAAACCGCGACTGGCTCAACTGGGTAACATCCTCGAAGGCAAAAAACAAAATAAAGAGATACATAAAGGAAGCTGAATTTAAGCATGCTGAAATTGGTAAAGACATTGTACGACGCAAAATAAGCCAATTAAAGCTTCCATTTAATGATGAACAGATTAACAAACTTATCCACTATTTCAAATTCGACAATTCACTTGAATTGTACCAGCAGGTAGCTGATAACAAAATTGATCCGTCAACAATCAAAGAAGTCCTGGTTGGAAAAGGGAAGGAGCAAGCTGAACTGCCAATCGCCAAAGAAATAACAGCAACACAAACTGTTAAGTCCACAGAGGATACTATTCTTGTAAATGAAGAATCAGAGTTCAAAGGTTTTACACTGGCACAATGTTGCAATCCTGTGATGGGAGATGAGATATTTGGATTTGTGATGGCAGCAGGTGGAATTAAAATTCACAGGAATACATGTCCCAATGCACCACGATTAAGAGCCCGGTACCCATACAGAGTGATGAAAGCAGAATGGTTCAAGGTCGCTGAAGGATCACATTTCTTATCTTCTATACAGGTTAGTGGTATTGATCAGCTTGGAATACTCAATTCTATCACCGAACTCTTGTCGAAGGAGCTAAAAGTGAATGTGCGGAACATATCTTTCAATAGCAACAAGAGCACATTCGAAGGTTACATAAAAGTAAGTGTAAGAGATTCGCGGCATATTGACTCTTTGATGAAAAAACTCGAAGCTCTGAAAGGTGTTACCAGAGTAAGACGATTAAACTAAACAAATGGAGACATTTTCCTATAATACAAGGGCTGCAAGATTAGAACAGGGAAAAACTTATCGGTTTATATTCAGGAAACTGGTAAAACTCGAGGATGGTAAAGAATATATGGTCGTTGAAGATCCTTTTTCAGTCCGGCATTTTATTGATTATCAACCGGGTTATGAAGGTGGAATATTACCGGATGGGACAATCGCCTGTGAAGTAGTAAAAATCAATTGTACAGGAAGAATTTTCCTCGAGCCAAGACATTTAAAAACGGTAAATGCGACCGAAAAATTGTTAATAACATAAGCACAACTCACTGAAAGCCTTGATTTTAATAGGAAAGATAGTTATTAACAATTGTTAATAACTCCTGTTAGTTTAAAGTTGATGAAATAATTCAAAAAACACTTGACAAAGGGTCTTGATTTTCGTAATTTTGATACATCAGGCGAACGATACGGTGAGAATCAGGCGAGTAAGTTAGTAAAAGGCCGAAAGGAAACTTAATTATCTGAAAGGTTTTCACAGGATTAATTGAAGTGGCCCTAAAAAGTTAACCTTTAATCCGGAAAACAAAGAACCTGACTTGTTAGAAATCACTGCTAAGTGAGGACTAAAAAAGTAAACAACGGTTTGTTTTACGAAACAGATGGTTGCGAGCACCGAAACAATAACCTGAGGTTTACATCCAGTTACGATTGGTTGTGAATCAGAAAGGAAACCACTTGTGAAGAGTAGTTTCCTTTCTTGTTTTTATAAGGTTTATTCTTCAGGTTCTATTGGTTCTGGTTCGGTAAAAGTATCTTCCTCTTTTTCATCATTGATATCTTCTAATGCATCATCATCAGATATCCCTTTTGTATCTATCTTAACAGGTACTTTTATAAGATAACTGGCCTCATCAGTGTCAACCGTTATAGCATAAAAAAAGTCTTCCCCCTTGGTTTTGACTTTTATGACATGGTTGGTATAACCCAGGGGATACTTTTTTCTTATTGCATCCATTACTTCAGGGGTTACATTGTTATAACTGACAACCAATCGTTTACGTTCCATATATGAGTATTGTTACTGTTATGCAATATTATGATAGAAATTGTTAGAATCACAATAGCTATATGTTAAATTTTATTAACTCCTACAATTATTTCACTGTTAATATTCACTTTCAATTTTGCAAATTTATCTGATCTACATTTTTCTTTCAAGCACTATTGCTGTCCTTTGAGTTAAATATATCCTTAATGTGTTTTTATTAAGTTCTTCATTATAAAAAGTCGGATATTCCATTAACTCATCAATCCTTCCTTGTCCTCCGAATTTTTTACTATCAGAACAAAGAACGATTCTATATGTTCCGGGAAAAGACACATTAAAACTATAATCAAATATACTTTTTGAAGGATGAAAGTTAAAAACAAAAATTAGTGAATTTTTACTGAAAATTATCGTCTTGTTTGTCTCATCAAGATTCAGTTGATCAGCAAATTCATAATCCTGAATACCTTTTTCTTTCGATAAGCTTATCATTGCTTTGTCAAAATCCGACAAATAGTGGTACTTCAGATCTGTATTATCTTTTAACGACCACTGCCTTCTTGCATAGAAATAGCTCCAGTTATTTCCTTCCCTTGGAAAATCAATCCATTCAGGATGCCCGAATTCATTTCCCATGAAATTGAGATATGCTTGCCCACCCAATGTAAGAGTTAAAAACCTTAGCATCTTATGTAGAGCTATGCCTCTGTCAATTACTATATTGTCATCCTCAACGCCCATATGGAAGTACATGTATTTATCCATCAACCAGAAGGCCAGGGTTTTATCACCAACTAATGCCTGGTCGTGT
>DIPM01000036.1:57862-61991 GCA_002427105.1 Marinilabiliaceae bacterium UBA5488
CAACTAATGCCTGGTCGTGTGATTCTGCATAAGCAATTGTATTAACTCCGGGTATTCTGTCATTCAATACCTTCCATATTTCATGAACGCTCCAGTCTTCATCCCTTGTTTCCTTAAGTAGTTTAATCCAGAAGTCGGGGATACCCATTCCGAGCCTGTAATCGAATCCAATTCCACCATCTTCAATGGGAAATGTTAATCCTGGCATTCCTGTTACATCTTCAGCAATAGTAACCGCATTCGGATTAATTTGCTTTACAAGATAATTCGCAAGCTGAAGATATGTTATTGCGTCCCATTCAGCTCCATTTATGAAATAGTCCAACGGACCGTTAATCTGAATATTACCATGATGAAAATACATCATTGAACCTACACCATCAAAGCGGAATCCATCAAACCGAAACTCTTCAATCCAGTATTTTATATTCGACAACAAGAATCTCATGACCTCAGTTTTCCCATAATCAAACAGCAGGGAGTCCCACTGAGGATGAATACCCCGGTCACCTGAATGAAAATACTGTGTTTCCGATCCGTCAAATTGATTAAGGCCCTCATTTACATTCTTCACAGTATGGGAGTGGACTATGTCCATAATTACTGAAATTCCCATATTATGAGCCTTATTAACAAGGTATTTCAGTTCTTCGGGAGTCCCAAAACGAGAGGAAGGAGCGAAGAAATTCGAAACATGATACCCAAAAGACCCGTAATAGGGGTGTTCCTGAATGGCCATTACTTGTATTGCGTTGTATCCCAGCTCCTTAATCCATGGCAGGTTATTATTGGCAAATTCTTTATAAGTGCCAATACCTTCCTTTTCCTGTGCCATACCTATGTGGCATTCATAGATATACAGAGGTTTGGAGATTTTATGCTGTTCAGCAGGGGAGTCCCATTCGAATTTATTAAACCATAGCTGACCTGAGTAATTCTTAGTATCATCATCCTGAATTACCCGTGTTATATAGCCTGGAATGCGTGGCAAAAATCCATTTTTTGCTTCAATCCACACCTTAATCTTACTACCATGGACAAAACGGTCCTTATATATGTCGTAATCAAGGAAAATTTCCCATACACCGTCATCATCTTTCTTAAGTGGATGGGAGCGGTTGTTCCAGTCATTAAAGTCACCTGCAAGGAACAGACCATAGGCTTCAGGAGCCCATTCACGATAGTACCAACCGTTTTGCGATTCGTCGAAGTTGATACCCAGATACTTATATCTATCAGAAAAATCCGCTATTGAGTTGAAATTTTGCTCTATACCATTCAACCTGCTATAAAACCTGTTAATGCGATCTATAACATAACTTGTTACAGGAGTTAACCAAGGATCGCGTTCAACGAGTAAAGGAATTGGATTTTGCATATAGATGTCTAAAAGTTATTGCCAAACAAACAACAGTCAAAACGGTTCAAAGATAATTAAATAGTCATACCAGATAAAGCGTATATCAATATGAACTCATTAACAGCTTCATTGATGATACTAACACCATTTCTAATAATAATTTATTATTGGCTTGACAAGCAATTCCTGAATCCCACAGCATACAAATTCTTCTGTTAAGATAGCTACCATGCACTTTAATTTGCAGATAATGGGTCATTCAGCTACGAAATTATCCACAACAGATAAAAGAAGTGGAAGACATGATAGAATACCCTATTTGACATAACGCAAATTATTCAGATATTATATCAATTAAAAAAGCCGGATTCTAAACCCGGCTTTTAAGCTTTTAATGTAATTATTTATCCGTACTTAACTCAAAGCTTAGATACTTGTCCAGGCTTAAAGTTCAGATAATTTTTGGTTAACTTCTTTTAATTTTTCGTACATACTCAAACGAGTATAAATTTCTTTCAGAGCTAATAATGTACTTTGGTCTTTCGGATCAAGTTGGGTTGCTACTTCAAGATAAGGCAATGATTGTTCTAACAATTTATCAGCATCAGCTTTCATCACATCATAATTCGGGTCATTAAGTTTCAACTTATTGGCTTCATCAATAATTGAAGCGGCTTTATTAACATAAAGAGCACCTAAGTTATAGTTTGGCTCAAAATAATCTGGTTTTAGCTCAATTGCCTTATTATAAGCTTTAATTGCTTCTTCTTTATTTCCCATCTGGTCGTATGAAGCACCTACAGCATAATGAATTGTTGGATTTAAAGGATCAGTTTTAACAGCTTCCTGAAGGTTTGCCATTGCTGATTCAGTTTTTCCTGAACCCAGATACATGTTGGTTTCTGTAATAAGAAGTGCGAATTCCTGTGGATACTTGGTTCTACCTTGTTTTATAACGTCAAAAGCTTTTGTAGTGTCCTTTTCAGCTAAATAAACATTAGCTAAAGAGCTATAAATCAATGGTTGAGGGTAATTTAACTCAATAACTTTTGAATAGTGCTCAATAGCCTTGGCATTGTTTTTTGCATTTTCAGCAGAAAGACCGGCGTTAAAGATTGCCAGTGTGTCAATTGAACCATAAGAAGCTGAAACTGCTATAGCTTGCTCAAAAGCACTCATTGCTTCGTTGTATTTAGCATTCTGGAACTCCTGTACACCTTGATTATAAAGCTGTTCACTTACTACCAGCATGTTTTGTATTGCCTCAGTGTAATACTCCTTTTTGGTATCTAGCTCCAACATTTTCTGATATGATTGGTAGGCTTTTGTAAGTGCATCCTGGTCAAGGTTTTTATAATCAGGATTTTCGCTCATGTGTATCTGTAGAAAGATATTGCCTCTGTAGAACCATGTCTTTGGGTCACTCATTGTGGTCGGATCAGAAACAGTTGGTTCAATGCTTTCCAAAGCCTTATCCAATTGTCCTTTACGCAAATAGTTAAATGCTGTGGTTCTTAATGCTTTTTGTCCGAAAGCACTACCCATTGCGAATAATAGAATAAAAACTACAGTTAATTTTTTCATTTTTTTTGTTTCTAAAGATTATCTTTATTTAGTCGGCAAATGTATGTTGTTTATTTGTTCATAACAATATACGGGCCAAAATTATAAATCAATATCCGGATTTTCTTCGTCATTCTCCGTTTCGTCTTCATCTTCAATGATTTCCTCATCTATTTCCTCTTCTTCGTCATCTAATATTTCCTCATCCTGCATCTCTTCTTCTGATAATAATGGCTCATCTGACTGCAAAACTGAAGTTGAATCCTGAACGATATCAGTTGACTCTAATTCATCATTCTCAGTCGGGTCTTCATCAACTTTCGTAACGGCGGCAATCTGGTCATTGTCCCTTAATGAGATTAACCTTACTCCCTGAGTTGCACGACCCATTACCCGTAAATCAGAAACAGCCATTCTAATTAACAAACCCGACCGGTTGATGATCATCAGGTCATCTTTGTCGGTCACAGAATCAATTGAAATAAGGTTTCCTGTTTTCTCGGTAATATTTATAGTTTTGACACCTTTTCCACCTCTCTTGGTTATACGGTAATCATCGAGTTTCGACCTCTTGCCATAACCATTCTCAGAAACTACAAGAATATCATAGCTGTCATTTTCCATACAGATCATGCCAACTACCTCATCCTCCTCATTATTAAGCATTACGCCTCTAACACCTGAAGCATTTCTACCCATCGGACGAACATCTCTCTCGTTAAAACGAATAGCCCTACCCGACTTAAGTGCCATTATAACTTCATTGCTTCCGTTAGTCAATCTTGCTTCAAGCAATTGGTCACCTTCACGAATTGTAATGGCATTTATACCATTTTGGCGTGGGCGGGAATAAGCTTCTAATGAAGTCTTCTTGATAACACCTTTCTTAGTGCAGAGGATAATATAATTGTTTTCGATGAAATCCTGATTCTTAAGGTCTTTCACATTCAAAATTGCCTTAACCCTGTTATCTGCATCAAGCTGAACTAAATTCTGGATAGCCCTGCCCTTTGACTGTTTTGTACCTTCCGGGATTTCGAAAACTCTTAACCAATATGCTTTACCCTTTTCAGTGAAGAACAGCATATAATCATGAGCCGAAGCAATATATACAAATTCAATGAAATCTTCATCCCTGATATCAGAGCCTTTTGCACCACGGCCTCCCCTATTTTGTCTTCTGTATTCTGTAAGAGGAGTACGCTT
>DIPM01000036.1:62084-62991 GCA_002427105.1 Marinilabiliaceae bacterium UBA5488
TATAACCCATATGAGATATTGTAATCACAACGTCTTCATCGGCAATAGTATCTTCAATTCTGAAATCGCTGGCATTATAAATAATATTAGTCCTTGGCTCATCACCGTAGTTTGCCTTAATTTCCAGCATTTCATTCTTGATAATCTCCATTCTCATTGGTTGACTGGCAAGAACTGCTTTGTAATAATCAATCATTTTCATCAGCTCCTGATACTCTTCCTTAATCTTATCTCTTTCAAGACCGGTAAGTCTTTGCAAGCGCATATCAAGAATGGCCCTTGCCTGGATTTCTGTGAGAGTGAACTTCTCAATCAATCCGGTTCTAGCCTCTTCAGGAGTTTTAGAAGCCCTGATAAGAGCAATCACCTCATCTATATGATCGAGGGCAATCAACAATCCTTCAAGAATGTGGGCACGTTTTTCAGCCTCAGT
The DNA here is from genome assembly GCA_002427105.1 of Marinilabiliaceae bacterium UBA5488. Lineage (GTDB taxonomy): Bacteria > Bacteroidota > Bacteroidia > Bacteroidales > Marinilabiliaceae > Geofilum. Next base: position 62,518 of record DIPM01000036.1, read on the forward strand.
GAGTTCAAACTGAGTACGTCTTACCACAACTTCATGCCTGTGCTCTACAAAATAGAAAATCAGTTGTTTAAGGTTAAGGAGCATAGGCCTGCCCTTTACCAAACAAATATTATTAACACTGAATGAAGTCTGTAACTGAGTATACTGGAACAGCTTGTTTAAGACAACGTCAGTAATTGCATCTCTTTTAAGTTCATAAACAATTCGCATCCCAGTGCGATCTGATTCGTCCCTTATGTCAGAAATGCCTTCAATTTTCTTGTCATTAACGAGGTCGGCTGTCTTTTTAATCATATCAGCCTTATTAACCTGATATGGTATTGCAGTAACAATTATACTTTCTCTACCAGCATCGTCAGTTTCAATTTTTGTTTCGGCTCTCATCAAGATTCTGCCTCTTCCGGTTTCGAATGCCTCTTTTACACCTTCATAACCGTAAATGATTCCGCCTGTTGGAAAATCAGGAGCCTTAAT
>DIPM01000036.1:63084-104427 GCA_002427105.1 Marinilabiliaceae bacterium UBA5488
AAAATCAGGAGCCTTAATATATTTCATTAATTCGGGAATCGTAATTTCAGGATTATCAATATATGCAACGATCCCGTCAACAACTTCCGAAAGATTATGTGGTGGCATATTTGTTGCCATACCGACAGCGATACCTGAAGCTCCGTTAATTAATAACTGAGGGATTCTTGCCGGTAAAACAGTAGGTTCTTCAAGAGAATCATCAAAGTTTAGCTGGAAATCAACTGTGTCTTTATTGATATCGGCCAGCATTTCTTCAGCGATCTTTCTAAGTCTCGCTTCTGTATACCTCATTGCAGCTGCACTATCACCGTCGATTGAACCAAAATTACCCTGTCCATCAACCAAAGGATAACGCAGAGACCATTCCTGTGCCAAACGCACCATAGCCTCATACACTGAAGAATCGCCATGGGGATGATACTTACCGAGGACCTCCCCTACTATTCTGGCACTTTTTTTATATGAACGGTTTGATAAAACTCCAAGCTCAAGCATTCCGAACAACACTCTCCGATGAACAGGCTTCATTCCATCTCTTACATCGGGAAGAGCTCTCGACACAATAACCGACATTGAATAGTCGATATATGCCGACTTCATTTGATTTTCAATGTTGACTTTAACTACTTTTTCTCCGTTAGCCTGATTTTCCATTTTAAGTTAATATATTAGTATAATTTTAGTTCCAAAAGTGGTTACGAAGATAGGAATTTTTCCGATACGATGGGACAAAAGTACCTGTCAAAATAGGTATAATTTCCTTATTTTTCTTAATCGGCATTGTATTTGTGTTTACCTCTAAAACTTTTGTAATTTTGACAAAAGCATTATGTTTTAGTAAAATAAGGTAACAACTATAGTTTTTGAATTTTGTTAATTACTGTAGTTGAGGCATCAGGAAGGTTCGCAAAAAACAAGAAGCAGTCAACGAAAAAGAAAGAAAAACTAATGGAAGCAAAATTCTCACAACGTGTAAAAGACGTTCTTACATATAGCCGCGAAGAGTCGCTTCGTTTAGGCAATGATTATATTGGTGTTGAGCATCTCCTGCTCGGTATAATCAGGGAAGGTGAAGGTATGGCAATTCAAATCATGAATTTGTTAAATGTTGATGTCCCTGAATTACGCAGAGTTATTGAAAAGGCAGTTAGTGTATCAACCAAGCGCGACAAAATGGCAGAGAATCTGCCACTTGTGAAACAAGCTGAGCGAGCTTTGAAGTTAACCTATCTCGAAGCAAAGATGTTTAACAGTGAACTCATTGGAACTGAGCATGTTTTACTTGCAATTTTAAAGGATGAGGATAATCTGGTTTCAAGGGCTTTACGTCAGTATGGAGTTGATTACAACGCCATTAAAGAAGAGCTAAAATCCATTATGAATAATGATGATGCCTCAACATTTGATTCACCGCGTAGTGAATTACCTGGCAGCCCTGCTGATGATGATAACGATGAAGGAAGGGCATATGGTTCGTCAGGAATAAGAAGACCGGCTGATTCAAAGTCCAAAACTCCGGTACTTGATAATTTTGGACGCGACCTAACCAAAGCGGGCGAAGAAGGCCGTCTTGATCCAATCGTCGGAAGAGAAAAGGAACTTGAACGAATCGCACAGATTCTTTCAAGGAGAAAGAAAAACAATCCTATCCTTATCGGAGAACCTGGCGTTGGTAAGTCTGCTATTGCCGAAGGACTGGCATTACGGATAATTGCACGCAAAGTTTCGAGAGTGTTATTCAATAAACGAATCTTTACACTCGACCTTGCCTCACTTGTAGCAGGTACAAAATACCGCGGACAATTCGAAGAGCGTATGAAAGCCGTTCTCAATGAATTGGAAAAGAATCGCGATATCATTCTTTTTATCGATGAAATACATACTATTGTAGGGGCTGGTAATGCATCAGGATCCCTCGATGCATCAAATATGTTCAAACCGGCTCTTGCCAGAGGCGAAATACAGTGCATCGGTGCAACAACGCTTGATGAATACAGGCAATACATAGAGAAAGACGGTGCTCTTGAAAGAAGATTCCAGAAGATTCTGGTAGATCCTACTTCAACCGAAGAGACTGTTGAGATTTTAAACAACATTAAGGAGAAATATGAGGATCACCATCTTGTAAAGTATTCTAATGAAGCAATCAAAGCTTGCGTTAATCTCACTAACAGGTATATAACCGACAGGTACTTACCGGATAAGGCAATTGATGCTCTTGATGAAGCAGGGGCTCGTGTTCATATTACAAACATGCAGGTTCCAGCAGAAATCCTTGAACTTGAAAACCGTATTGAGGAAGTTAAAAAGCAGAAAAACAAGGCTATTCATAGTCAGAAGTTTGAAGAAGCTGCCAAATTCAGGGATAATGAACGCAAACTCTTGATTGAGCTTGAGAATGCCAAGAGACGCTGGGAAGAAGAATCAAAAATTCACCGTGTTCAGGTTAATGAAGAGAACGTAGCTGAAGTAGTTGCTATGATGTCAGGTGTTCCTGTTCAGAGAATTGCTCAAAATGAAAGTGAACGTCTCTTAACAATGGAGACTGACCTTGCCGGTTCTGTAATCGGTCAAACAGATGCAATCAGGAAGGTAGTAAAGGCTATAAGGCGTAATCGTGCAGGACTTAAGGATCCAAACAAGCCAATAGGAACTTTCATATTCCTCGGACCAACCGGTGTTGGTAAAACCCATCTTGCCAAAGTTCTTGCTAAATATCTCTTCGACACTGAAGATGCACTTGTTAGAATTGACATGAGCGAGTATATGGAGAAATTCGCTGTATCAAGGTTGGTTGGTGCCCCTCCGGGATATGTCGGATATGAAGAAGGTGGTCAGTTAACTGAAAAAGTCAGGAGAAAGCCCTACTCTATCGTTTTGCTTGATGAGATTGAGAAGGCCCATCCCGATATTTTCCATATCCTGCTGCAGGTACTTGATGATGGTATTCTAACTGATAGTCTCGGACGTAAAGTTGACTTCAAGAATACAATCATCATAATGACTTCAAATATTGGTTCACGACAGTTGAAAGACTTCGGACAAGGAGTAGGTTTCAGCACAACTGCCAAGCTATCAGGAAGTGCTTCATATGCCACAGGAGTCATTGAAAATGCACTCAAAAAATCATTTGCACCTGAATTCCTTAACCGTATTGATGATGTTGTAATCTTTGATTCACTTGAACGTAATGATATTCATAAAATCATAGACATCGAACTCAAGAGCTTGTTTGGCCGTATTTACGATATGGGATACACTATGAATGTAACCGAACAGGCTAAGGACTTCATTGTAGAAAAAGGATGGGATTCACAATTTGGAGCCAGACCACTCAAGAGAGCAATTCAAAAATATATTGAAGATGCACTTGCTGAGGAGATCATTAGGTCGAAAATTAATGAAGGTGATGTAATTACAATTGATTATGAACCATCCGACCCCGAACTTAAGATTACAATAAATGCTCCAACCGGACATGAAATAATCAGCGAAAATTAAGGGTTGATATATTAAGAAAAAAAGCTGCCTGAATCAGGCAGCTTTTTTTTTATAAATAAAGTTACAAAATGTATATGATGTCTTATAAATTTATTATTTTTGGCATAGACTCATAAGAAGGCATATGACCAGATACAAGATCTTATTTGCAGAGGATGTTCCTGAGGACATGGAACTTGCTGAATTAGAACTACGAAAGGCTGGTATCGAATTCGATAGTATTAGGGTTGATAATAGAAAAGACTTTATAGAAAACCTTATTAATTTTAAACCTGATGTAGTCATATCAGATTACTCCATGCCTTCCTTCACAGGGATGGATGCTTTGAAGATAGTTCTTGAGTATTCTCCTTACACACCTGTAATTATTCACACCGGTTCAATAAATGAAGAAACTGCAGTAAAGTGCATGAAATCAGGGGCTTTTGATTATATACTCAAAGAGAAAATACTTCGACTGCCCTTTGCTATTAAAGAAGCTTATGATAAATCGAGGATCCTTAAACAGAACAGGGAAGCTCAGAACGCCCTTAAATTAAGTGAAGAGCGATACAAACGTCTCTTCAACTCTATTACTCAGGGTGTCTTTTACGTTCATGGTGATGGAAGAATCAGTATGATTAATCCTTCAGCTATGAATATATATGGACTTTCTGATGAACACATAAGCATTGAAGACTTTCTCGCAGAATGGCAGTTTTTCTATGATGACGGCACAACTGTCGATCTTTGGAAATATGCTTCCAGAAACAGCTATGACAGCAGTAAGCCGGTAGATCATATTGTTATTCAGGCAACACATAAAGAATCAGGTGCGCAAAAGTTCTTATCAATAAATATCATCCCTGAATTGGATAATGAGAATGAACAATTCAGAGCTCTTGTAGTGACCGAAGATATCACATACAGAAAGATGTTCGAAAGAGATTTGATTCAGGCAAAAACTCATGCTGAGGAAAGTGACAAGCTTAAGACTTCATTTCTTGCCAATTTAAGTCATGAAGTGAGAACTCCAATGAATGCAATACTTGGTTTCTCACAGCTTTTGTCCGACCTGGACAAAGCTGACGAAGATGAAAAATTCTTCATCCATACAATTCAGGAAAACTCAGTTAAGTTACTTGGCATTATCACCGACATAATTGAAATTTCAAAAATCGAGACAGAAGAGATTACCATATCCAGGAATGAGTTCGATCTGGAATCATTGCAGCATAACATTAATGACTATTACAAAAATTCAGCTGAAGCTAAAGGATTAAATCTGTTAACCATCGGATTCGATAATAATATTATACTGTATTCTGATGAACAGAAGATTGTAAAAGTAATCAGTTGCCTGATCGATAATGCGATTAAATTTACTGAAGAGGGTGTTATCAGAGTAACCTGCATGATGAAACCTGATGCTATTGAAGTCCATGTAGTTGATACCGGTGTTGGCATCCCACCACAAAACGAGAAGATTATTTTTGAAAGATTCCGTCAGGGCGATGAAGGCTATAACAGAAAACACGGCGGTACAGGTCTCGGTTTAAGTATTTCTAAAGCTTATGTTGAAGCACTTGGAGGGCACTTATTTTATAAGCCTGCTGGTAAAGGTTCCGACTTCGGTTTTTATATTCCGTTAAAGTGGAGACAAGTATACATAAACAACCCGTTTATATCTGATAATCAGAATAATCCAGATTATTCATCTCAAACATTCCTTATTGCCGAAGATGACCCCACTAATTTCGCTTATATAGTCAGGCTTCTTGCTCCAACAAGTGTAAACATAATAGCTGCTTCCGATGGAGAAGATGCTGTTCTGAAGTTCAACGAAAATCCAAATATAGACCTGGTGTTAATGGATATTAAGATGCCCTTTATGAATGGCTATGAAGCTACAGCTAAAATAAGGGAATCTAACGAGAGCGTGCCAATTATTGCCACCACTGCTTACGCTATGAGTGGTGATAAAGAAAGATGCCTCCAATCAGGTTTCAGCGGTTATATTTCTAAACCTATCAACAGGGTTGAACTCTTTGATATAATATCGAAATTTCTATCCATTAATCACCTCTGATAACTTCTTAAGGTCCAGACCGTCAAAATTTCCCGAACTCATTATCAGTAGGTTTGTGTTTTTATAATTACGACCTAGAAGAAATTCCAGTAATCCCGTTGTCTCATTAAAAACTATTAAGTCTTGCCTCTTAAAAGCATCAGCAACTACACTCGTTTCAAAGTACGGTAATTTTTTCAGGTCAAGCGCATGTCTATTGTAATAGACAATAGCTGTGTCTGCATTGTCCATGCTACCTTCGTATTGCTCCAGAAATGAGGTGTTAAGACTACTAAAAGTATGAAGTTCCATACATGCAATAAGCTTTCGATCGGGAAACTGACCTTTTACAGCCTCAATGGTTGCTTTAAGTTTTGAAGGACTATGCGCAAAATCTTTATAAATATTCGTTTTTCCGATACTGCTGATTAGCTCAAGTCTTTTAGCCGCACCTTTAAAAGAAGCGACAGAACTATAGAAATCATCAGGTCTAACACCGATGAGCTCTAATACGCTTCGTGCTGCTTCAATATTCAGCATATTATGATGCCCGAATACAAGCATCGGATATTCATGGTCATTGTATTTTATTATGCTCGTGCCATCTTTAATATAGTAATCGGGTGCTTTATAGGATATAATACCAGCCTTTATATTTTTACTTCGTGACACATCAGTCACAATCTTGTCCTCAGCACAATAAACCAGCGAACCATTCTCAGGAATCATTTCAGCAAATATTCTGAATTGATCTACATAATTTTCAAAGGTTGGAAATACATTGATATGGTCCCATGCAATACCACTGATAACTCCTATATCGGGCTTGTAAACATGAAATTTGGGTCTCCTGTCTATAGGCGAAGTAAGATATTCATCTCCTTCTATTACCATGTATTTTGCTGTGTCAGTAGTTTTTACCATTACATCAAATCCTTCAAGCTGAGCACCTACCATATAATCAGTCTCAATATTCAAGCTTCTCATTACATGAAGTATAATGGCTGTAATAGTTGTCTTACCATGACTCCCTCCTATTACTATTCTCTGTTTATCTTTCGATTGTTCATAAAGGTACTCGGGGTAGGAGAAAATCTTCAGTCCTATTTCCCTGGCTTTCTGAAGCTCAGGATTATCCTCCCGTGCGTGCATACCGAGAATAATAGCATCAATGCCATCATTTATCTTCCCGGGAAACCAGCCGGTATTTTCCGGTAATATCCCAGCAGTCTTCAGTCTTGATAAAGCTGGTTCAAAGATTTCATCATCAGATCCTGAAACTTCGTAACCTTTTCTGTGAAGGGCAAGTGCAAGATTGTGCATTGCGCTTCCTCCTATGGCAATAAAATGTACTTTCATCAGCGTTGTATCAATAGTGGCACGAAAATACACAAAATAGTTTCTCGCTTGTTTAGCTTATGCGGTTGCTGCTTAATATGTACCTTTGTCACAAACTTTTTTGATGTATGGAAAACAGAGTTCAGGTCTACGATGAGCTTTCGCTGATACTTGAAGGAAAATCAGCAAATGAAGTATTGCACTATTTTTTCAATGAGTTTGATGGTAATGTTGGCTTTTCTACAAGTTTGGGTGCTGAGGACCAGGTGATTACTCATATGTTGTCTCAAATTACATCCAATCCTTATATTTTCACACTCGATACAGGCAGACTATTTCCTGAGACATATGACTTACTCGACCTGACAACAAAAAAGTACAATTTAAAGATCAATATATTTTATCCTCAAGCTGAATCAGTTCAGAAAATGGTAACTGAAAAGGGGATTAACCTGTTTTACGATAGCATCGAAAACCGCGAATTATGTTGTTTTGTAAGAAAAATGGAACCCCTGAAAAGAGCATTTACAGGACTGGATGTGTGGGTATGCGGACTTCGTAAAGGACAATCGCCCACAAGGAAAGATATGAAAAACATCGAGTGGGATGAAAAGAATGGATTGATCAAGGTTAATCCTATTATTGATTGGACAGAACAACAAGTGTGGAATTATATTCGTGAAAATAAGGTTCCGTACAACAAGCTACATGACAAAGGATTTCCCAGCATTGGATGTCAACCATGCACTCGTGCTGTTCAACCGGGTGAAGATATCAGAGCAGGAAGATGGTGGTGGGAAAACCCTGAAACCAGAGAGTGCGGATTACACAAAAAGTAGAAGTTTATTCGTAACGTATTGCTTTAATTGGGCTAATGTATCTTATTACAAGAGAAGGTATTAGCATCATCACGAAACATACAATGATAACTGCTGAATTTAGCAATACAAAGTCCCATGCAGTTATTGATACAGGAACCTGTGATAGGAAGTAAGAATCCTCAGGTAATGGTATTAGCCCGAATGATTTTTGCAACCATAACAGCAGTCCTGCAAAAAGATTTCCCCATAACAGACCATAAAAAGCAATATAAAGAGTTGCATACATAAAGATCTTTCTGATTTTTAAGTTGCTGGTGCCCATTGCTTTCAGAATCCCAATATCGTTAGTATGCTCCAGAATGAGAATTAACAGGGTTGATATGATAGTAATACCCGATACCAGTGACATTAAGACAAGAATAATTACCACATTTAAATCTTGTATCTGAATCCAGTCAAAAATTTGAGGGTATAGTTGTTGAATTGTCTGAGCATCAAGATCATAATCGATTACAGAATAAACTTCCAGAGCTGTTTTATCGAGGTTCTCAAAATCATCAATTAATACTTCATAACCCGAAACCTCCCCTCCTGACCATTGATTAAGTCTCTGAATATGTCTGATATCACCGAGAACATACATTTCATCAAACTCAGTGAGACCTGTTTCATAAATTCCTGAAATGGAAAATTTTCGACCTCTAATCTGATTATCTATAATAAAATACATTCTCACATCATCGCCTGTCTTATAGTTCATAAGGTCGGCTATTTTCCTGGAGATCAGAATATCGTTTGAATTTGCAGTATCATTAAGCAAAGGAGGTCTGCCTTCTATAATCCGGTCTTTGAAAAAGTCCCAGTTAAAATCATCACCAACGCCTTTTAAAACAACCCCATGCATTTGGTCGTTGGTTTTAATTATCCCCGCTTTAACAGCAAATCCATTAACCTGCTTAATACCTTCAATTTGTTTTAATTGCTCAATTGTCTCATCTTCCATCAAAACAGGTGAGAGCTCATAAGAATTATTTGAATCAAAATGAGAGATTTGGATATGAGAACCAAAACCAACAACTTTCTCTCTTATTTCTTTCTGGAATCCATTCAATACGGCAACCGAAATGAGCATTACTGCTAAACCCAAAGCAATTCCGGCCATAGCTACTTTTACAATGGGACGTGAGAATGAGGCATCTGACCGGGCTCTGATACGTCTGCTTATAAAATATTCAAAGTTCACGTGCAGCAATTTTGGCAAAGTTAACAATATCGTTTAGATTTGTAAGTATTGTAATCACTACTGTAAACATAAAACTCTATTGTATGGCTAATAACGTTTCCCGTTATTTTTATCTCATAATACTCACTTTTCTGATTTCTTCATGTGCTCAAAAAAGATTGTTGGAAACAACAGGTCCCGCGAAAGACGTTGACATAGTCTCTGCAACAATGCCTGCAAAAGTGATATCAATAAGGCCGGGTGCTGAAAGAACCCGACACTATTTCCATAAGCTTAAACATGATAAAAGGGTTGCTGTTGTTGCAAACCAGACTTCTTTGGTTCATGAAACCCATCTTGTTGATACACTCTTAAGTGAGGGAATTAATGTGGTTAAAGTATTTTCACCCGAGCATGGCTTTCGTGGCATAGCAGAGGCGGGTGCTCTAATCAATAATCAAACCGATGCTAAAACCGGGTTGCCAATAATCTCTTTGTACGGGAATTCAAAAAAGCCCTCTCCTGAAGATCTTGAGCAGATTGATATTGTTATATTCGATTTGCAGGATGTTGGGGCGAGATTCTATACATATATCTCAACACTAACGCTGGTAATGGAAGCGTGTGCAGAAAACAACATACCTATCCTTGTCCTTGATCGTCCTAATCCTCATGGTTTTTATGTTGATGGACCGGTTCTGGAACCTGAATATCAATCATTTGTTGGAATGCATCCCATTCCTGTAGTGCATGGAATGACTATGGCCGAATACGCAAGGATGATAAATGGTGAGAGATGGCTCAAAGGCGAAGCACAGGCTGACCTTGACTGGGTAGAGTGCTCAGGTTATACTCATAAAAGTTATTACAGTCTGCCTGTCAGGCCCTCACCAAACTTGCCCGATATGGATGCAATATACCTTTATCCTTCTTTATGCTTTTTTGAAGGCACACATGTTAGTGTTGGTCGCGGTACAGATTTTCCTTTCACAGTTATCGGGCACCCCTGGTTTAAGCATGGTTCATTCATTTTTACACCGGAAAGCAAGCCTGAAGCAGTAAATCCACCACACAAATCAAAGAAATGTTACGGATACAACCTGCGAGATTCAGCCGAAAGTATTATTCAGAAACCAGGAATCAGACTTAACTGGTTGCTGGAGATGTATCAAGCCGACAGCAGTAAATCAACGTTCTTTAGCTCCTTCTTTAACAAGCTGGCCGGCAATGCAGAACTCCGACAACAAATTGAGGCAGGATTCACTGAGCAGCAAATAAAGGATTCATGGCAACCCGGCATACAGCAATTTATGGAAATCAGGCAAAAATACCTGTTATACAGGGATTTCTAAACCCTCCACCTGCAAAAAGAGAAGAGGTTGGTCTGTTAAAGATCAACCTCTTCTCTTTTGGACAGTAAACAGGTTCATAGCGGAACCCGGTATTTACTAATTCTTTGCAGTGTTATGTACCGCAGGATTTATTGTATAAGGATAAACTTTAAGAGCTTCTTCAAGACATTTAACGGCATTTTTCAAGTCTTCGAGTTTAAGAACGTATGCAATACGAGCTTCATTAAGACCTGAGCCTGCAGTGGCATAGAAGCCTGATGCGGGAGCCAGCATTACTGTTTGATTTTCATAGCTGAAATTTTCGAGCAACCATTGACAGAAATGATCGGCATTTTTTACAGGTAAACTAATAACGGAATAGAAAGCACCCTTTGGCATAGGGGCGTAAACTCCTGGTATTTTGTTCAGAGCTCCTATTACAAAATTACGACGGGCTATATATTCATCATATACATTCTTGAAATATTCAGCAGGAGTATCAAGAGATGCTTCACCAATAACCTGACCAAGTGATGGAGGACTTAAGCGTGCCTGAGCGAACTTCAGGGCAGAGCTCATAATAGTTTTGTTTCTCGAAATCAGAGCGCCGATTCGCACTCCGCATTCACTATACCTTTTTGAAACTGAGTCCATAAGAATGGCATTTTCTTCAAGGCCTTCCATTTGCATTACACTGAAATGCTCTGCTCCATCGTAACAAAATTCCCTGTAAACTTCATCGGCAAACAAGAAAAGGTCATATTTCAGAACAATATCTCTCAGTTGCATCAATTCCTCCCTGCTATATAAATAACCTGTAGGATTATTTGGATTACAGATCATGATAGCTTTAGTACGAGGTGTAATTGCCTTTTCAAATTCGCTGATCGAAGGAAGTGCAAATCCAGTATTAATATCAGAAGTAATGGGTAAAACCTTAATTCCGGCATCGAGTGCGAATGCATTGTAATTGGTATAGAAAGGTTCAGGTATAATAACTTCCTCACCAGGATTCAGGCAGCTCTTGAATGCAAATAATATAGCTTCCGAACCTCCTGTGGTAATAATAATCTGATTGCAATCGATATCAATACCCAAATTCTTATAATAACCGGCCAGCTTTGTGCGGTAACTTTCATTACCTGCTGAATGACTGTACTCAATAACCTTATGATTGTAATTTTTCAGTGCGGTTAATGCAACATCCGGAGTTTGAATGTCGGGTTGACCAATATTCAAATGATACACTTTAATTCCTCTTTTTTTTGCAGCTTCAGCAAAAGGAACAAGTTTACGAATTGGTGATGCGGGCATCAAAGAGCCACGTTCTGAAATCTTTGGCATTACTTATATGTTTTAGTTTGTTATTGTGAGCACAGTCATTGCTTGTCGGGCAAAATTAGGACTTAATAATCATTTAAAGAAAAGAAAATGCATAAAAAAACTGCCCGTAGAATAACAGGCAGTTAATAAAATCTTTTTAGCATCAATTACTTGGCTGTAGGAGAAGCACCGGAACTCAGAGTTTTTTCGGGAACAGTGTTTTCTTCAGCTTGTTTTACGATACTACCGGTAATTTTTAAAACTACAGGTGAAGTCTTTGCATTTGACATCACAGTGATAGTCTTGTTGATGGGTCCAACTCTTTTAGTGTCATACTTAACTTTAATCACTTCTTTTTTACCAGGCATAATCGGTTCTCTTGGCCAGCTGGGAACAGTGCAACCACATGATGACTTAACGCTTGATAAAATCAGAGGTTCTTTTCCTGTATTAGTAAATTCGAACTCACTATTACCATCACCTCCCTGGAATAACGTTCCATAATCATGTACAGTCTTAGAGAATGATATTTCAGGAGCATTTGGGTTAGCAGGTTTCACCTGAGCAGACTCTTTTCCTGCAGCTGCGTCAACGGTTTTCTTTACTTCTTGCGCATAGCTGAATGTTATAAACGTAAAAAGAAGGGCAAGAATAGAAACTGATTTTTTCATTTTTTTATTCTTTAAGTGTTAGATAATTTACAATTAATGTGAACAACAGAACAAAAGTAATACACCTTTTGCTTTGTTCAATAATTTTTTTTCTCAGAAATTAAATTAACAACATTCATACCAAAACCACTTCTAAAGAAAATAAGTTTAATTGCGTGTTCATTTTATTATCTTTGCCGTACCAGAGTGTCAGAAAAAGAATAATACATGAAAAGAAATCTTACTATCATCACTTTGTTTATTGCAATATTAATCAGTGCAGTAAGCTGTAAACCTAAACAAACAGTTGCAATTAAAGGGAAGCCGGTCTTTGCGAATGCCCCAGTGATTGTTTATAAAACCAAACAGGACTATTCACAACATGTACCTGTTATTATGTCACCCGACAAACTAACTATTGTCTCCTACCCTGCTCCATCTGATGTCTACTTCAATGGTGACCTGGCATATCCTGTAGCACTTGAGAATGGATTCCTGCTTGACAGAAGAGGAATAAATGAAAATGCGGCCTTCACTAAATGGACTTATTATGAGTATAGCCGACTTGCCAAGACTCCAACGATTGCGGAAATTAACAAAATGATGCTGGAGACTGATCCGTTTACCGAAATATATCAGTGCGGAACAAGAAACGACTATAAAGATCTGGAAACAGAACTGAATAAAATAATAGTTAATAATAAGCTTGACAAATATAAAAAGCTGAAATAGACTCAGATACCGGGATAAATATCGCGAAAGACCACATAGCTAATATTTTAAGCTTGTTTTAATGTTGGAACAGGTATCTTTGCACGCTGTTTTTATTTTTCTTAGCGGAATAAAGCATTCAGCTATAAGGGTTATGTAATAAAATATAACTAAACAAATCGGGATCTTGAATTCACAGAAGTCAATTACTCAACTCGACGGTAAAACACTCTATTACAGTTTTTTAGCCGGAGCTCAAAAAATATTTGAAAATCAGGTTCAGATAAATAAAATCAATGTATTTCCTGTAGCAGATGCCGACACAGGAACAAATCTGGCCTCTACAATGAGGTCAATCGTTGATACTCCAATACCAACTTCCGATTTAAAGGTCACAGCTGCAGCACTTGCTGATGCAGCTCTCACCGGTGCACGGGGCAATTCGGGAATTATCTTCGCGCAGTTTATTTATGGTTTCAGTAGTGAATTGCAAAATCATGAAACCTTCACAGTAGATACTTTTGCTGAATCCATTCGCAAAGCTGTTACATATGCCTACGAAGCAATAGTAAATCCTGTTGAGGGAACAATGATTACCGTTATTCGCGAATGGGCTGAGTTTGTATACATGCTTAAGGATACAATCAACGATTTTATTGAACTACTTTCACTTACTTATCAGAAAGCCGTAGAATCGCTGAATGCCACAACTGCTAAGCTAGAAGTTCTGGCAAAATCCAAGGTTGTAGATGCCGGTGCCAAAGGCTTTGTTGTTTTCCTTCAGGGAATAGTTGAATTCGTCAAAGCAGGTGAACTCCGTAAAATGATAAGCGGAAAAAATGCCACTGTTATTGCCGATTCAGAAGTAATTTCACACGAAGTCATAACCTTCAGATACTGTACTGAAGCAATGCTTTCAATTGACGAGAAAAAGAAAATTGACTTGTCACAAGTCAGGAAATCGATTTCTCATCTTGGTGATTCTATGGTAGTTGCCGGATCTCCACGAAAAATGAGAGTACATATCCATTCCGATAATCCCGAAAAGGTTATGAAGGTTCTCAACAGGTATGGTAGTATTTCTTTCCAGAAAGTTGACGATATGGTGATGCAGCAAGCTATTGCATCACAAGCTCATGGCAGTGTTGCACTGGTTACCGATTCAACTTGTGATATACCACAGAATCTTATTGAAAAATATAATATCCAGGTTGTCCCTTTAAGTGTTCATTTTGGCGATACTTATTTCCTCGACAGACTGACACTTATGCCTGAGCAATTCTATAAGATGCTCGACAGTCAACCGGTTTATCCCAGTACAGCACAACCGGCTTATAAAGAGTTTTTTAACAGATATTCTTTCCTCTCAAGCCATTTTCAATCAATTATTGGCATCCATATCAGTGGAGCCATGAGTGGAACATTCTCTAACAGTTCCAAAGCTGCTCACACTGTTTCTGAGCATTCAGGCAAGAATATTAAAGTAATAAACTCAAAGCGTCTTTCAAGCGGATTGGGTCTTGTTGTTTTGCGTGCTGCAATGGCTCTTGAGAATGGTGCTACCTTCGAACAATTGACTGATCTTATACAAAAGTGGTCACTCAATACCAAAATGTATGTTTCTTCGTGTACCATTAAATACATGGTTAAAAGCGGAAGACTTTCATACACCAAAGGTCTTATAGGATCATTACTTAACCTGAAACCGGTAGTTACTGTTAACGACGAAGGTAAAACGGAGACATTCGGAAAGCCGTTTACTGAAAAAGGAAGTCGCGAATTGATAATGGAAAACATACACAAACTTGCCGGCAAGAGAAGTGTGTGGGGATATTCCATTTCTCATGCTAAAAATCTTGTCGCTGCTCAATGGTTACGCGAGCAAATGGTCTCACTTACAGGCAAAGAACCGGTGTTCATTAATGATGCATCCCCTGTTTTAGGTGTAAATGTAGGTCCCGGTGTTGTTGCAATCTCCGTTATGTTTGAAGATTAAAGACTATTCCTTGCAGCATTTTCAACTTCTGAAGTGAATAAATTCAGCCACATTAATTGTGTTTTAGAGTGTTCCCAAGTTACAGTCATTTTGGCACGAGGTAAGTTTTTCTTACCTTCGCTCCTTCAAATTTTATTTAATAAACTTCATTAATCACTAACTCAATCATGATTAACCAGCAACTTATAAATCCCAGAAGTATTGTTGTTATTGGTGCATCAAATGATGTCACAAAGCCCGGCGGTAAAGTAGTTAAGAATCTTTTAGACAACCATTTTTCAGGTAAACTTTATTGTACTAATCCAAAGGAGACTGAAATACAGGGTATTAAATGCTATCAGAATCCTGCTGATCTTCCCGAGGTTGACCTTGCAATATTAGCCATTGCAGCCAAATATTGCCCTTCTACCGTTGAACTGCTTGCCAAAACTAAAAATACACGTGCATTCATAATCTTCTCTGCAGGTTTTCATGAAGAAAGTGAAGAAGGCGCAAAACTTGAGAAACAGATAGTTGATACCATAAACAGCGTCAATGGATGTTTAATAGGTCCCAACTGCATCGGAATGATGAACCATAATCATACATCAGTTTTCAGTCTCCCTATTCCAAGAATGGAGCCTCATGGTGTTGATTTTATTTCAGGATCAGGTGCAACGGCTGTTTTTATCATGGAATCAGGTGCTTTAAACGGACTCCCCTTCAGCAGCGTTTATTCTGTGGGTAACAGTGCTCAGATGGGAGTTGAAGAAGTGCTTAAGTATCTCGATGAAACATTCGATCCAATAATCAGTTCGAGGGTTAAATTATTATATGTTGAAAGCATAACAAAACCTGACATTCTGTTAGAGCATGCTAAGTCACTCATAAGCAAAGGATGCAGAATTGCAGCAATCAAATCAGGTAGCTCATCAGCCGGAAGTCGTGCTGCTTCTTCACATACAGGAGCTCTGGCCAGTAGTGACACTGCTGTCGATGCCTTATTCCGCAAAGCCGGAATTGTAAGGTGCTATGGTCGTGAAGAACTGGTTACAGTTGCAGCCATCTTTATGCATAAAGAGCTGCAAGGTAAAAATATAGCTATAATTACCCATGCCGGTGGTCCGGCTGTTATGCTTACCGATGCTCTCTCAAATAATAATTTCGAGGTGCCTCATCTTGAGAGTCCTGAACTTTTGTCTAAACTATTCCCCGGCTCTTCAGTTGCCAATCCGATCGACTTCCTGGCAACCGGAACTGCCGAACAATTAGGTGAAATAATTGAGCACTGCGACAAGCAGTTCGACAATATCCACGGTATGGCGGTAATATTCGGAAGCCCAGGTTTATTTGAGAACTGGGATGTATACAAATTACTACATGAGAAGATGAATACATGCCAAAAACCAATTTTCCCAATTCTGCCATCAGTCATTAATGTCAAGAATGAAATTGAATATTTCATATCTCTTGGTCGAATGAATTTTCCCGATGAAGTGGTATTCGGAAATGCGCTTGGTAAAGTTTATAACACACCAAAATCTTCTTCCCAAGAAGCTTTGCCTGAGTTGGATTATAAGTCAATACGACAGGTTATTGACGAATCTGCTGATGGTTATTTATCACCCGATAAAGTACAATTGCTCCTTGATGCTGCCGGTATTCCTCGTGCAGGTGAAGCAGTGGTAACATCTGCTAATGAAGCAGTTATACAATCTAATAAATTAGGTTTTCCTGTCGTAATGAAAGTCGTTGGACCTGTTCATAAATCGGATGTAGGTGGTGTAAGTCTTAATGTTAAGGATGATCAGACAGTAATATCTGAATTCGAAAGAATGATCAAAATAAAGGACACCACAGCTATTTTGATCCAGCCAATGTTAAGCGGAACACAGATTTTTGCAGGTGCTAAAAAGGAAGGTAATTTTGGACATCTCATTATGAGCGGATTGGGTGGAATTTTCATTGAAGTTCTAAAAGATGTACAGGTTTCACTGGCACCGGTTTCCACTCCTGAAGCTAATAATATGATAAGATCACTGAAGTCTTACAAAATTATCGAAGGAGTCAGAGGACAGGAAGGCGTTAACATTGAGGCATTTGCTGATGCAATAGTCAGGCTGTCAGCATTAACAGTCGCTGCTCCGGAAATCGCTGAAATGGATATTAATCCACTTCTTGGTAACAGTAAGGGTGTTGTTGCTGTTGACGCAAGAATTCGAATTGAACACTAAGAAAGCTAAACCAAATAAACTATAAAGTAAAAAAGGATCGAACCCAGAGGTTCGATCCTTTTTATTCTCAATATTCTGCTATCACCGAAATATTGTAGTGTTGCAATAACAGCTCTCTGCTTTATTATTGCTGATAAATAAGCTTATCACCTGTTTCCTTAATTACCTGCTGTTTCCATTCTTCAGGGTATCCCGGGTGTTTTGGTGATTTTGGGTAGCCCCATGGGTTTCTCAGAAATTCACCGTTTTCCTCCTGTTTCACATTACCATCGAGAAACTTAACCAGCAAGAAGTTATCGAGCTCTTTCCATCGTTTAATGGTTTTATTTGCAGCACTTTCAGAGTATTCTGTGATAAAATCACGAGCCTTTTCAGGGTTCACTTTGTGCAATTCCAATGCCTGTGCATCAATTTTAGGCACTTCTGCAATAAAGCCTGTTTCGAGTTCATACTGAACTTTTGACAAATCAGGCATTACCCTGTCGAAGAACAGATATTTAAAATGTGCTACTCTGTTGAAAACCCAGAAAGCTGCAGTTTCACTATAAGTAAGAATATCCCCATTCCCTTCAGCATAAGAATAAGGAACACCGGTAATACCACAGTAAAATGGAACGTAGACAGTTGAGCCGGCGTCATCCACACCGAACCAAAAGATACCGCCAATATGGTTGGGCATCCAGCTTCGCATCTGGGCAACAAACGAAAAGCCTGTCTGTTGTGTAACAGTAGCTCTCTCATTCAGGTACTCTATTCCATTGTATTTCCATGTAAGTGGCCTCCAGCGATAAGGAGAGTGGAAAGGCCCTGCTCCCACATCTTTACTCATATCCAGCTCTGTTCCCTGCAAATAATCGCGTTTAAACTGCATCAGATCGTGAGGTGTAAGCTTTCTGTCGGGCTTTATATAAAGTGGCATCCTTTCTTTAGTAATATCCCCTTTTGCATAGTCATAGTACTTGTCCATTTCTTTCGAAACGTCTTTAAAGGCAGCCCATACGCGTACTTCACAGAATCGTACGTTATCAAAAGTCAGAGGAGCGTATGTATCACTAAAACTAAATTCTTCATCTTTCCCGTTGAAATATCCCTTTTCGCGTGCAAAAGCAATAACATCATGAGAATACACTGTCTCAATTCCAGGCTCAAAAATCAATTTAAGGTTCTTACTGCTTATAGAAGTTTTCTTATCCTCCTTTTTAAAAGTAGTTATACGGGCCTGATTGGCATGTGCCGAAATATAGCCGTCAGGTATTCTGATAGCAACCCATACAGCACCTTTGTTGATGTTAGATTGCTTGCCTGATTTCTTATCTGCCACCATATTCGTTCCCTTACCAATGATCTCCATAATCCACACTTCATTGGGGTCGCCAATTGAAAAAGATTCTCCGGAAGATGCATAGCCATATTTCTCAACAAGCTCACCGATAACTTTAATGGCTTCCCTTGCATTAGCTGACCGTTGCAGAGCCAGGAACATCAAACTACCATAATCAATAATGCCGGTAGTATCTTCAAGTCCAGGCCGGCCCCCGAAGGTAGTTTCCCCAATAGCCACCTGATTTTCATTCATAAAACCAATAACCTGATAAGTGTGATTAACCTGAGGTATCTGACCAAGCGGTTTAGCTGTCCCCCTGTCGTACAGAGTAACCATTGAACCATCAGGCCAGTCGGCTGCCGGCCGCCAATACAATTCACCATATCTTATATGGGAATCGGCAGCATAAGAAACCATAGTACTTCCATCTGCCGATGCTCCTTTAGTAACTAAATAATTAGTACAGGCAATAGAAACGCCCGAAGTAGCCAATAATAGCGCAATTACAAGTGTGCCAAAACGTAAATTCATCTGATTCAAAATTAAATTGAAGGGCTAAAATACAATTATTTCGGTTTGCCTGATTGATCAAAACACAGTATCATTGCATAAACTTTATATCCTTCACTTATGATAATTTCATCTGATGCAATACTGAAAAAAGTAGCAATTCACCATATAGGCAATTCAGGAAAAGAAGAAGGTGTCAGGATTTCTGATTCTGAACTTCGACTCAGAGAAGAGATAAACTTGCTCTTATCAAAGTATTTTTTAACTCCGTTCAAAACAAACCACTATTATAACCTTCACCACGAAACTGATTTGAATCTCAACGAAGTTTTTCATTTTGCTTCTGCTATCTTTGATGACAACGGTGACTTTTTCAACAATACGGTCAATATCGCACGTCATCTTTACACAAAATCAAGTCATCCGAATATTAAACCCGGTGAACTCTATGTTACATATTTCTCTGATATGATTCTTGACGGTGAGGAAACCGACGCTGTAGGCATTTTTAAGTCAGAGTCAAAAGAAACTTTCTTAAAAGTCTTCCCCTCTGAAAATAATTATATCATAGTAAACGAAGAAGGGATAGATATACGTAAACTCGACAAAGGTTGTCTGATTTTCAATACAGAGCGTGAGAACGGATATATTTGCGCCATAATTGACAACACAGGCAAAAACAATGATGCTCATTATTGGTACGATGAGTTCCTGAAAGTTAAAGAAAGGAACGATGAATTTTACCAAACCCGCGATACTCTTGATTTGTGCCGGCAATTTGTAAGTGTTAAACTTCCTGATGTTTTTGACGTAGATAAGCCGGCTCAGGCTGAACTGCTTAACAAATCAATGAAGTTCTTTAAGGAAAAGGACAACTTTGAAATGGAGGAATTCGTAAGCGAAGTTTTTGTTGATAATGAGGTAATCAATACTTTTAACGAATACAGGAAAGACTTTGAAGCAGAACGCCAAATGAAACTTCCTGATAACTTCGACATTTCAGAACAGGCTGTCAGGAAGCAGGCAAGAGTATTTAAAAGCATTCTAAAGCTTGATAAAAACTTTCATGTGTATATTCATGGAAATAGAGAAAACATTGAACGCGGTTACGATGATAACCGCAACATGCATTATTACAAAATCTATTTCGAAGAAGAAAATTAATCAGCATCATCTTACCCCAAACAATACTATGATGAAAAAACTCACCCTTCTTACTATAGCATTCTTTGCAATAATTCTCAGCAATACTGCTCAGGAAGCGCAAATGCAACCTGACGATTATGTTAATCCACTAATTGGCACACAAAGCGATTTCGCCTTGTCAAACGGAAATACTTACCCGGCCATAGGACTTCCTTACGGGATGAATACATGGACACCCCAAACCGGCAAGAATGGCGACGGTTGGCAATATACTTATACAGCAAAGAAGATTGCCGGTATTAAGCAAACCCATCAACCAAGTCCCTGGATTAATGATTATGGATGTTTCTCGTTCATGCCCATGACAGGGACTCCTGAAATTGATCCATTAAAGCGTGCATCATGGTTCTCACATAAATCGGAAATTTCAAAACCACACTATTACAGTGTTTATCTGGCCGATTACGATGTAACAGTAGAAATAACCCCAACCGAAAGAGCTGCCATTATAAGGTTTACTTTTGGAGATACAGATACTGCTTTGATACTTATCGACGGATTCCATAAGGGATCAGGATTTGAAATTCACCCTGAAGAAAACACCGTTAATGGATACAGCAGCTATAACAGTGGTGGAGTACCATCAAACTTCAAGAACTACTTTAAAGTTGAGTTTGATTCTGAAATTGTATCTGCAGCTGTCTGGAACGACACAACCATACTTCAGCAAAAAGTAACACATGGTAAGCGCACGGGTGCTATCTTAGCATTTGATGTATCTGTAAATAAAACCATAACAGCCAGGGTTGCTTCATCATTTATAAGCCCTCAGCAGGCATCACTTAACCTGCAGAGAGAATTGCAACATTTTTCATTCGAAGAAATTAAAGACCGTGCTTCCGAAGCATGGAACAAACAGCTCGGAAAAATACAGGCAGAAGGAGGTTCTCATGAGCAGAAAGTAACATTCTATACTGCTCTTTACAGAACACTTTTATTCCCGCGCCCATTGCATGAGTTTGATGAAATGGATAATATCGTTCATTATAGTCCTTATAATGGGGAAGTCCTTCCGGGATATTTATATACCGATAATGGATTTTGGGATACATTCAGATCAGCTTTTCCACTCTCCACGATTCTGAATCCCGACCTTAACAGCCAAATGATGGAAGGCCTTGTTAATACATACAAGGAGAGTGGATGGCTACCCGAATGGACAAGTCCCGGACATCGTGATTGCATGATAGGTTCGAACTCCGCATCAATAATTGCCGACTCATATTTAAAAGGAATCAGGGGATATGATATCCAAACATTATATGAAGCCATATTGAAAAATTCAGAATCAGAAGGACCACTATCATCCGTTGGGCGCGAAGGAGTGGATTATTACAACCGGCTGGGATACATCCCTTATGATGTTGATGTAAACGAGAATGTGGCCCGAACCCTCGAATATGCTTATGCTGATTTCACCATAATGAAGCTCGCAGAATCTTTAAACAGACCCGTTGCAGAGATTGACAAATTCAGGCAACGAGCTTTAAATTATCAGAATGTCTTCAACAAGCAGACAAGATTTATGCAGGGTAGAAACAATAATGGCACATGGCAGGAACCCTTTGTACCTGAGAAATGGGGTGATGCTTTTACCGAAGGGTGCTCATGGCATTATACATGGAGCGTCTTTCATGATATAGCAGGACTGCAAAGATTAATGGGTGGAACAAAAAATTTCTCTGCAAAACTCGATTCATTATTTACCGCCCCTCCCCGATTCGATTTTTCCTATTATGGATATCAGATTCATGAGATTACCGAAATGTTAATTGCCAACATGGGACAGTATGCACATGGTAATCAACCTGTTCAGCATGGAATTTATTTATTTAACTACGCGGGGGAACCATGGAAAACACAATATTGGGTAAGGGAGACAATGAACAGATTATATACGTCATCACCTGACGGGTTATGTGGCGATGAAGACAACGGGCAGACATCAGCGTGGTATGTTTTTTCAGCAATGGGATTTTATCCTGTCTGTCCCGGAACCGGAGAATATGTTTTAGGGGCACCGCTATTTAAAAAAGTTACCATCAACCTGTCGGATGGAAAACAATTCATCATCAACGCTCCGGAAAATGATGCAGATAACAGGTATACAAGTGAAATAAAGCTGAATGGAGCGGACTACACAAAGCTTTACATCACCCACAGTCAAATCATAGAAGGTGGTCATATGGACTTACAAATGATAAACAAGCCACTTTTAAGAGAAATACAGAAAAGTGATATGCCTTATTCATTGAGTGAGTGAGCTATCATGCATTTTATGGGTACCTTATTTCTTAGGTACACACTATTTTTTATAACCAGATGTGCTGATTAGATAATTTGTTTCTGGTATAATCTGTTAATCATGGGCTGAATATACCAAACCCCAATAAAGGGAAGGAGGAACCCAATGGCAATCCATACCGGCTTAACGTCAGCACCAACTTCCTTCAGTGCCTTTGTAGTGAAAAGTATTATGATGAACAACGTTGCAATCCATAAAGCAGAAGACATCGCAGAAATAACCGGGATTGATAGGTAACTCACTACCCAGAGCAGGGGAAGTAGGATGAATGAAGTAATTAAAATTATTGGTACGCGCTCATGATTTTTTTCATCAATCTTTATATAACAAAGTCTGGAGATTGAATAAAACCATAGTGAATATATGATCAGTTCAAAAACTACAATAGGAAAGATACCTAAATTATCAATAAGATATCCTGGTATAATAAAAGTTAGAAATAAATGCCAGTGTTTTAATTTCAGAACAAGGTCCATAAATTTTAGAATTTTAATAAATCATAATAGTACTCAGTCAATTACTTCATCTACCTTTGAAACAACAAATTCTTTATACCTAATTATTAGTATAATTGTCCCAAACAATCCAAGAAATATCGTCAATACAAAATGCTCAATGGTAAAATGCTTTATAATTTTTAAGAGGAAGGAAAAGCTTCCTAAAATAAAATACCCAATCGGCAGACAGATTGTTAATTCGAAGCCCACAAGGATAGTAGCTGTTAACCTGTTGTACTTTAGTAGCGTTGCCGTCATTTGAGAAGACAACCATCACATTCCCAAGATGGTCTTTTAAATGATGCTCAAATAAAACCCTATTTTTTGATTCCCAGATAACTCTGCCGTTATCAAAATTAAGCCAACCAAACTTCCCGTCTTCATAAACGCAGTTATCCGTAAAGTCGGTAGTCTTAATCAGGATGCCATCTTTATAAACGGATTGCCTTCTTTTATTGCCTGATGCATCTTTTACCATATGTACATCCCCTCATTCATGAAAAGCCGTGTTCCATTTTATAGCTGATATAGTGCCTGAAAACAAAGCCTGATTTCCGATATCATCGTCATTTTTATTATAAAGTAGTTCCATAGCGAAAAAAATCGCCGGATAAGTGACTGCTATAAATGATCCTATCAACCATCCGCGTATGTTGTAGTAATTACGCCACCTGTAAGGCAGGTAACGAGGCCTTTCTTTTTCTAAAGAACAGGCTGAAAATTACCCATCAACCGGGAGAAAAGCGGCATATACTGTAACCTTGCACTAATAATATTGTCCGGAATATTCATCTCCTTATCCTCACTTATCTTCAAAGCTATCTGACAATTATCATCTTGTTCAGAGGTGATTTTGATGATCGATTTATCAAACCACAAAAATAGACCCCAGACGTGAAGTTTTCTGCATTTAATGTGAAGTTGTCAGTGTGTACCGGAAGTGTGTATTCTTTAACAATAGTACCCAGATTATTGTAAATAACTACCTTCTCCCATTGGTCTTTTTTATCAAATGAAATCTGAACAAGATCAGTTGCAGGATTAGGATAAATCATCCAATTATATTGATAATTTTTTTCCGAAATTCCTAAAGTAATAATATTACCAACACTATCAGTTTTTAGAAGGTAAGGTAACGAGGAACCATTATTAGTTAAAATGCCAACAATGATGTAACCAGCATCTGATGTTTTCTTGATTTCTGATGGATAGTACTTATCTGTATTAGAATTAGCATCTCCGTGATTTTTCGTCCAGACATTTTCATCATTTACAAAAGAAGCTATAGCAGTATGAAAGAAGTTGTTTCCAGGTTCAAATAACATTCCAGCCATTACTTTCTTATTTCCGTCTTCTATGAATTGTGTATAGCTTGTTTGTTGAACTGTTATATCGGTTGAATCCAGGATTGTGCCATCTGTCTGATAAGTGATTATCGCATTATAACCAGTTGTGTTTTGATCCTTGTATGCAAGAGATAAAAGATTCCCGTCTTCAAATTTAGTTGTGCCTAAAACGAATTGGTTAAAAGTATAATTAGAAATGATCTGACCCGCCGAATTTAAGCCATAAATAGTCGATCCGATATAAGTTGGCTCAAAACCCCGGTTTTTTGTGGTGATTATAAAACCCCCTGTTTCATTTTCTAATATATTGCCAATACTATAATTGTATTCGCTTATTAATGTATCTCCCGACCATATTTTTTCCTGCGTTTGACTATTAATCTTATGTGCCCTGTAAAAGTCCTGACTTTTTGATAAAATGAGATAATTGTCATCATTTAATATTTTTATATTATATGGGAATTCCAGACCAAGGCTTCCGTTGTATACTAAATTCCAGTCATTATCAAACTTAAAAACATTTTCTGTTCCACCAAATTGAGGAACAATTAGAATTTTATTCCTTGCATCGTCAACAGCATAGTCGTTTATATAAGCTGATTGCCTGTTAAGCAAAAATTTCTTTGTCCATACTGAATCCCCATCAAAGTTGGTCTTTAAAAGAATGAGATATCTACTTTCACCTATATCTGCACACAGTCCAACAACATAACCGTCACTTTCCTCAAATACGGCATTGGCTTCAGCTCTATCCCAGTAGGAGTATTGTTTTAAGAATGTACTTTGAGCCATTATGGATAATGACATGATTGAAATTAAGAATGTAAATAGAGTCTTCATATAGATTTATTTAACATGATTAATAATAAACTTCTTTGAAACAGTTTGGCCAGCATTATCAGTGTATTTGACCAGGTAAATGCCGCTTGGGTAAGAATTAGTATTGATGAAATATTTGTTCTCAAAAACAGTCTTAACTAATCGTATCTTTCCCTGAATATCAAAGATAGTAAGTACACCTTTGGAATTTACAGTATGTTCAACTACCACAATATCATTAGCAGGATTAGGATACAACTGGAAGTCTGCCTTATAATTTCTTTCTTCAACTGATAATGTACTATCAGCTAATTCAAATAACCAGATGCCATCATCATAGTAGTGATTATACTCACAATCAATATTCCCGCTATTTAATCCTAATATATCAGAAGCTATAAGATGAACATATTCATTTTTTTGATAAACTGCCATTTCTCTTCCTTCCATCCCTATCCCACCTAAACATTTTTGCCATAGTAAATTTCCAACACTGTCAATCTCAAAGATCCAAATATCATCCCGGTATATACTAATAGAATGATTTCCGATGACATCCCCATCAAATGAACATGTGCTGCCAAAAATTAAGTAGTTACCGTTTTCTTTAAGGTAAATTTCATGTATATCCTCCCATTGAGATCCACCATAACACTTTTGCCATATTATATTTCCACCTTTATCGATCTTAACCAGCCAAATATCGTTGGTCTTATCGTAATTAGGTGGCAGGTATCCTTCGTGATATCCACTACCAGTCAAGTCACCGTCACTGCTTGACGTACTACAGCCAAGTAAGTATCCATCTGGCAAATTAATAATTGTATTTATATTATCAATTTCACTTCCCCCATAACATCTTTGCCACTGATAATTTCCTAATGAATCTAATTTAAAAAGTACTGCTTCAGGTTCCCAACCGTGGCTTTGGCATTCAATATTTCCGCCTGTTCCTTCATCCACCAAAGAACTTCCTCCTAAAAGGACTCCCTTATCCGAGGTTTCACTGATGCAAAATCCAAAATCTAACGAGGATTTTCCAATAGTATAATCCCATAGTTTGTTCCCTTCCAGATCAGTTTTAATTACCCAGGCATCATATCCTCCATAATAATTTGTAACATCACCACCACCACCTGCAACCCAACCATATAAGATTATTCCATCATCTATAAGAATTCCGTCTTCCATCTTATTTTTTGAGGTGTTACCTAAAACTTTATCCCAGATTATATTTCCACTACTATCTATTTTTATTAGCCAGTGACTGTAACTTTTTGGATAAGGATTATTTGTTACATCCCCGTCAGTGGATGCTGTTGCTCCCATAATAATAAAGTTATTATCATTTGTTTTGGAAATTTTTACAGCACCTTCTCCTAACGAACCCCCATATTGTTTTTCCCAAATCAGTTCTCCACTTTCGGTAATTCTTCTTAATAAGATTTGACCATCTTCATATTCACCCACATGCATCTGAAGAACAAAATAACCATCACTTACCGGTTCAATATCAGCAATTATCTCTCTTCCGGATAAATCAAAACATGTTTGCCAATTGATCTTAAAAGGTTGAGCCAAATTTTCATTACTAAATAATAATAGTATTACAGGTAGCATTTTAATTAACAGGCGCTTTCTCATCGTTTATGAATTAAAAAAAGATAAGGGAGAGAAAATTTCTCTCCCTTAATTGATTAACTTATTTAACTATTATGATCTTACCAGAAGTGATAAAACCACCTGAGGTTGAATAATAAATCAATTGACAAGATGGGAGATCTGAAACATCCCAAATAGCTTGCCCTTTATTCCCATTTAAGGAAATGGTTTTTAATGATTTACCATTTAAATCTTTTATTTCAATTACACCCGATGTTTCATTCAAAGGCAAAGTGTAATTAAAAGTTATCCATTTACTGGCTGGATTGGGATTAACAGAGACACTAAAACCATAATCAGATGCAAGTTTATTAGTATTTATTATTCCACTTTTTTGGTTACTTTCTTCTATAATTGGACAATCACAATTTGAAATTGAGTTATGCCTGGTTTTAATCGACTTAGCCATGTCACTTGCATAACCTAGGTTACCTGCAATAGTTTCATCTAAGAAACTAATTTCTTCAAAAGTTAATTCTGAATAATCTCTACCATTAGTTTCTAAAGTAATCACTAAATTCAAGCAGGAAAGATATGCATCATTAACTTCTAAATCAATCCCACTTAAGTTATACTTAGCGGCTAATGTACCAGCAAGGTTCAAGGCAGCAGTATAATTGTCTTCAGCTAAATAGCTATTGATAATTTGCCTATCAGCTTCAAGACTTCCTAAGTTACCTAACCAATTTCTTAGATCTTCATAATTAACAAATTCAGAATTGAGGATAGATCGTATGATCGAATTTGCAGCTCTAACTTTCAGATGACTGTGTTTATTCATTTCTTCCTGAAGTACCGTCTTATAACTTGTACCTGTTGCAACCTGCCGAAGGATCTCAATCATATAATCAGGTAAGGGATCTTCTTTTTCTTCCAGATATATCAAAAGATCTTCCTTTTTCAGTTCATCAGGATTAGCAGCTAAAATATCAAAAATTGCAATATCCGGAAATACATCTGTTCTTTGGGATACAAGCATTAACACTTCTTCAGATAAATGAGGGGATGATAATAAAAGATCATTCTTAACAGATAACATACTTTCAGGAGTGGCTTGATTGACTTCAGACATTGTCATTTCAGTGCTACCTCCATCAATTAAATTATTGTAAAGGCTTTCAACTCCATTATAATCAAGAGAAGCTGTAGCATAGTTATATTCTTCTTGCAGCCTCTCTTCATCATTTAATAGAATCTTTTCTTTAGGATCTCCTGTACCGTAATGAGATACACAAAAATCTGCCGGTTGTACAGTAGCTAATTCACGTGTCACTCCGTAAATCTTATTGATATCGGGAATTTCATTCGAAACATTTCTATAATAATATCCAACTAGATAATCACCCCCATTATAAAAATGCCATGTTGCATTAGGTGAAAAAGTGTTACCAGCAGCTGAGTAACGGTTTCCTTGTCGAGCTTGAATAGCATCGCCATCAACTAGAGGCATGTATTCAACATAAAAATCAGAAAAGTTACCTGTATTCTCATTACATAAGAATTCTAAACCTGTCCAGTAGTTTGTCATATAATTGTATTCTTTAGCATAAATCCAGAAGTAAGGCCATTAAAGTCATTTTTATATATATCATCAATACCTCTGGTTGATCTAGTAAATATCCCTACAGTATTATTACACAATGCGCCAGTCTTTTTATTAAACGTGTTCTCTTCAATACTAAAACCAGTTGAAGATTCCATGTAAATTCCGTAGGAACAATCAGGACGGGTAGTACTCCCAACGCTAAACAGACTGTTGACAACTATATGATTTAAAACAGAATTAATTTGGATACCAATTACATTATTGTCAAAAACAGCTCGATTCACATAGAAAGTATTGCTAGTTCTAATATTATTGGCACTTATTGCATGATGAAAACCGCTAAAAGTACATTTATCATAGTCAGCCTCCGGACATGGGGTTTGAGTGCTCCTGCAAACAGCATTTGCTGAGAAGCCGGCATCATAAGCTGCAATACCATGATTGTAATTATCGACATTTGGAGCAGTAGAAGAAAGGCTGAAATCACATCCTTTAAAACGAACACCTCTAACTCTAGCAAGATCCACATGTTTAAAAAAGCGGTAGTCACCATTATAATCAGATTTAAGTTCAAATTTACATCCATCAATAATTGCCTGGTAATCCATTTCTGCTAATGTCACAGGATGGAAATTTTTATAGTTTAAAGCACGAATTGATTGAGTATTGTTTGTAAAGTAAGAAGCATCTGCAATTAAGATACCTCCTGTTTTAGTATAATCACCTGGTTTCCATAAGTTAAATGCACAAATTGCATTACTAATTGTTGAATGATCAATCTTAACATATCCTTGATAATAGGATGTACCATTGTATGTCCATTGATGTTGTAAATGATTTCCCCAAACTTCAATACCCTGCCACTGATGATCACATAAGCTTGTAATGGTTGAATTATCGATAATTAGTTTTCCACCAGGTTTGACAATTATTTTAACAAGCTGACTTGCTAAAACAGTACAGTTCTGAATTGTTAAAGTTGCACCGCTTTCAATTTCAACATTATAATATAAGGTTCTATTTGTATTCCAAGTTGTATTTGAAGTGATTGATGTTAAGGAACCTGAAAGTGATGCTTCTAAAGCTGCTCTGGCATTTATTCTTCCATAGCCCATATAATCTGAATGACCATTTGGATCATAAGGTCCACCAATTTTATCATTGGAATTCATAAGAATATCCCTTACATCATCGTTTGTTAGACAAGGATTAGCAGATACCATTAGTGCTATGACTCCAGTTACAAATGCAGATGCTTTAGATGTACCAACAACTGGATTTGAACCGATACATGTTGTACCAGAAAAGTCATACTCTGAGTGATAAACATTGTAAGGATTTTCCGAATAATCTGTGGTGAAAGCTACACCTGGTGCCATAATTTCCAGTTCAGGACCCTTTGCGGACTCGAATTCCCCAACTGGATTCCATCTTCCTTCTGTTGCACCAAGTGTGTAAAAATTTGCGGTAGTTGCTCCGACTGCAATAACTTCATCATATTTAGCTGGGTACATAATACAACCATTCTGACTATCACATTGGTAATTACCCGCTGAGGCAACTAAGATAACATTTTCTGAATAAGCATATTCTACGGAACTCTGCCAGCTTGGGTAATTAGTACTACCACCAAAAGACATATTTATAATTTTAGCTCCATTTTCTACTGCATAATCAATGGCTTGAGAAACAGCAGCACTTTGAATATATCCGCTACCGGATACTTTTAACCCCATTAATTTAATCCCTTCATTTCCTGATCCACCAGCTATACCGTAAACTCCAATTTCATTATTACTTTTAGCTCCAATAATACCAGCAATTCTGGTTCCATGCCCATCTACGAAATGATCATGCATGACTGAATTATCATCGTCGATGAAATCCCATCCAAAAAAATCATCGATTTTTCCATTACCATCGTCATCTGTTCCTGCTACACCATTTTTTCAATAAGATTAACCCAAATATTTGAGTAATTATCAGGTCCCTGAGTAAGATCTTCATGATCTACGTATAAGCCATTATCAATAATTGCAACAGTAATGGAAGGATTTCCTGTAGATAATTCCCAAGCATCAAAAAGTTCGGTATAATTATAAGGCCATAGGAGGTTTGGAAATCCACAATAGTTTACAAGTTCATAAATCAAGTCATAACTATCATTTGGAGGTGTCATTAGTTGTATCTTATGATTCAACTCTACCGATACAACAGAGTGATCAGCAAAAAGACTTGTTAATAGAGATACATAGTTACTGCCAGATACATCAAAAGTATAAAAAAACCCCTTGCATTAGAGTATACTTGTCTGATATCATAAGTTTTTGCCAAAAGATCAATATCTCGTTGGGCAAGTGACTGATCGAATTTAAGAATTACAAGATTTGTTAGCAAATTGATTTCATCACCATCAATAATTTCTGTCCAGGAACCATTATAGTACTTTAAAGTATGTCCTCCTACCTGATAAATTGTCTGACAGAAGACGTTTAACGAAAAAGCTGTAAAGAACAGCAGTAGAATTAGTTTTTTCATGATTTGAATTTTAGGTTAAAACTATATTAATTAACCAAAAATGGTCGCCTTAATTAAAATAGAATCAAATCAAGTATCAATTTAGAACTAATAGCAATGCTAGAAGAGAAAAGTTGGAAAAAAGTACAAAATATTTTTTATTTGCAACATATTTAGCAAAAAAAATATTATTTTTAAATGTTACATAGATATATCGTAATATGTTAAATTGCAGCGAGTGTTAACAATCATGGAAGAATACAACCTGCTTGAACAGAATTTTTCAAGCTTAACATTGACGTCAAGGCCTATATTTGCAAAGGTCAGGAGTATCATTTAACTATAAAAGAAACTATTATCAAGCTAAACCAATCAAGAGGATTATGCTTGTTTCTATTCCATTAACGACAACATTCCATTATGGTCTTATTATTCTGACAATAATAAGGGGATCTGTCTTAAATTCGATGTACTTGCTGATCCGTAAGCATTCGGCAAACTGCATATAGCTTACTAAGGTAAGAAATTTAAGAAGCCAGTTTTACAGTTCTTCGGGAATTAGTTTTTAACCTGGTTTGCCGGCCAGTCAGGGATTACTTCCATAACTTTCTTCAACCATCCCTCCGGTTCAATTGCTCTTATTTTACAAGTACCAAGAAGTAAGTAAATAACAGCAATTTGCTGTGCTGATTCATGAGAGCCGGCAAAGAGATAGTTCTTTCTGTGGTAATGCAGAGGCTACAACAAGAGCTTCAATGATTTATTGTTAATTCCGGTGATGAGATACTGACCCCCTGTTAGAAATTTTGAATATTCTTGAGCATGTTGACCAGGGAGACAATGAACAGATTATATACGGCGGCACCTGACGGATTATGTGGGGACGAAGACAACGGGCAGACATCAGCGTGGTATGTTTTTTCGGCAATGGGATTTTATCCTGTCTGTCCCGGAACCGGTGAATATGTTTTGGGGGCACCGCTATTTAAAAAAGTTACCATCAACCTGTCGAATGGAAAGCAATTCATCATCAGTGCTCCGGAGAATGATGCAGATAACAGGTATACAGGTGAAATAAAGCTGAATGGAGCTGACCATACAAAGCTTTACATCACCCACAGCCAAATCATAGAAGGTGGCCACATGGACTTACAAATGATAAACAAGCCACTTTTAAGAGAAATACAGAAAAGCGATCTGCCTTATTCTTTGAGCGAGTGAGCTGCAACCCTCTATTTTTTTCAACCAGATATCCTGACTAGATAATTTGTTTCTGGTATAACCTGTTAATCATGGGCTGAATATACCAAACCCCAATAAAGGGAAGGAGGAACCCAATGGCAATCCATGCCGGCTTAACGTCAGCACCAACTTCCTTCAGTGCCTTTGTAGTGAAAAGTATTATGATGAACAACGTTACAATCCATAAAACAGAAGAAATCGCAGAAATAACCGGGATTGATAAGTAACTCACTATCCAGAGCAGGGGAAGCAGGATGAATGAAGTAATTAAAGTTATTGGTACGCGCTCATGATTTTTTCCATCAATCTTTATATAACAAAGTCTGGAGATTGAATAAAACCATAGTGAATATACGATCAGTTCAAAAACTAAAATAGGAAAGATACCTAAATTATCAATAAGATATCCTGGTATAATAAAAGTTAGAAATAAATGCCAGTGTTCTAATTTCAGAACAAGGTCCATAAATTTTAGAATTTTAATAAATCAGAATAGTATTTGTAGTTACCGAATTTTTAGCAAAACTCTTTTAAAGCCGCAACCGCAGCATCATTACCCAAAGAACGTGCAGTTTCCAGATAAAAGCAACCATTCCCTCCTAGTTTAATTTTTACAATACCCAGTAGATAATATGCCTCATGAAAACGAGGGTTGAGTTTAATACAGCTTTGCAATATTGTTTCTGCTTGCTTATAATTTCCCATGTAACCCACGCTTACAGCCAGATTATATTGATACGCAGGATTTGCATTATCAAGCTTAATGGCCATTTCGTAATATTTAACTGATTGGCTCACTTTTCCTGTTTGATAAAGTAATTTTCCATAAAGATCCAGCATATCAGCAGAAATACTCTGGTTATTGATTGACTGTCTTACAATGAATTCTACTGAATCGTACTGAGCTTTATTATAGTAAATCTGGCTTAAACGGAATCTTGGTTCTTCATAAGTGTCATGCAATGCAATCGCCTTCTTATATTGACTTATTGCCTGGGCGTAATTCCTGTTTTTCTCGAATGCAATTCCTTTATTATAAAATGCTTGTGCAAAATTGGGATCTACCGAAGTTGCTATATCCAAATAATGGAGAGCGGATTTAAAGTTGTTCGATTTTATATATAAAACACCAACCGTGTTAGATAGTATTTCAGAATTCGGATAATGTTTAATCGCAGACAAAAATACTTTCTGATTATCCTTCCAAATCGCATTTCTTTGTTGAAAACTTCCCATTATAAAGATAATATACAATCCAATTGGTATGAACATAAATTTCCTTCCGGCAGATTTTTCTGTACTATCAATTAAAAAAATTATGCCCATAGTAACAATGAATATCTGAAGGTAACTGTACCTGTCATTATATAGCGATTCCCCGATTGGTAATATTTGCACAACAGTGATTGCCAGAATGGCTGATGTCAGGAGAATAAAAGACACCTGAAAATGCTTTCTGCGAAGCGTATAGTAAAGACTACCACAATAACATAGAACAAACAAGACCTGTGGAAAAAATTTGATTATACTCTCACCTGGTTTGAAAGGATATGGATAGAAAATGGATAATTTTATTGGTAATATTGAGGATACGATGTGGCGAGTGAAGGAAATAGAAGATATGATGAATCTCTCTGTCAGGGAATATGAAGGTAATGAGTTAGCATCTTTATAACTGAATTTAATATAAAGATTCACTATCAAAATAGCGAGACTAAATGCAATCAGTGGTAACATTCTCCTTAATATTTGCCATGAAAACCTTCGATTATAGAAATAATCGATAGCTATGAGAACAAATGGTAGAATTATTGCCTGAGGTTTCGAAAGCAAAGCCATAATTACAAAGAGAAAAGTTAATTTGATACTTCTCTTCGATTTTTCATCCTTCTCAAACTTGATAAAGAAAAAGATGCTTAGTAAAGCAAAGAAACTATACAATAAGTCCTTGACTGAGGTTATCCAAAAGACAGTTTCAGTGCTTAAAGGATGAAAAAGAAAAATAATAAAGCCAATCAATGCATTTGGGGATATCATTCTTAGAATTTTATAAACCAGGTAGCTATTGATCAGGTGAATGCAAATATTTTCAATGTGAAGTATTTGAGGATTGTTTCCATGAAAAATGTGATTCATCTTTAACCATATGGAAGTTATTGGATGATACATCCCATAGTGTGGAGAGGATATTATTGAACCCGGTTCATTACTTGTAATCACCTTGTCAAAAAGAAAACCGCTATCATCCCATATAAAAAAACCGCTCCCGGTGATTTTCCATGAGAGAATGAGGTAAAGTAAGGAGCAAAATAAAATTACCAATATTTTGATTAGGTTATTTTGCTCCAGACTGATTGTTTTTACCTTGATTTTATCAATGAATAAGAATCTTCTCATTATATAATCTATTTTGACTCTTGGCTTTTAGAATATAAATCCCGGGAGTTAACATACTGAAATTAAATTCGTTAAACTCATTAGAATTAACTGTTTGGCTATTTATTAGCAAAGCCCCCCCAAGAGAATAAAGACTGATTTCAAATCGTTCGTTTTCAGTATCATGAATAAAAATTTGACAAATATCTTTAACCGGGTTAGGTAGTATAGCAATCGTATTATCAAATGGACCATTTAGCGCTTCATCAGTATTTTCAATCAACTTAATTTCCTGACCATTTTTTGGATCTGGACCCATATAAACATATTTTGTTGTAGAATGCCAGCTAGAACAAGGTCCCCAAGCTCCTCTAGTTATTTTGTATTTATGGCCATAAAGAAATGTCCCATTTCCTGATATAACATTTGTCTGACAACAATAACCCGGAAAGGAATTATTCAATTTAAGAGTTTCGTCCCACCAACTACTGGGATTTGTCAATGTAGTATTGGGGATAATATTACCAGTATTAATGTCAACTTCATTTACCTCCCACCAGAATCCTGAACCTTCAGGTACATTATTAATGCTAGCGGTAACGACATAATTTGGACTACCAAGAGGGTGGTAGCAATCTAAATTAAAATCAGGATTTATAGTTGTCTCTATTCTGTGAAGATCAAAATCGTCCAAAAAGACAGTATGAGAATAACTACTAGAATAGTTTAGAGGTGTGCACATAAGCCTAAATTCAATTCGATTATATCCCATTTAAATATCTTGGTTTGTAAGTGTAAAATTGCCTGTAAAAATAGACCAATTATAACTAGTAACCGAAGATGGTGTTGTAAAAATCACTTTCTCAAGTACACAATCATTATCTTTTCTCAGTACTACCTGAACCTTATTGTAAACCGGATTAGGGGTTTTATATTCTGGTGTGAATGCGGAACAATAAAGATAGTACCCTCTTATTGCTGCTGCATAAAAAGAAATACTATAAGTGCAGTTTGCGACCAAAGGTTCAGTAATTGTTCCAATAATTGTCTCACTATATTGTAAAGTAGGTATGCCATTTATAATGCTGGTGTAACCACCAGAAATACCTGCATACCTCTTTTGGTTTGTTCTTTCATTAAGAGAGGACTATTTGTTATTGGGAATACCACAAAGGGAAGAGCATAAGGCATCCTTATCAAATAAATCTGGAGTGCCATAAAGAAAAAATGGTGGATTAACTGATGTCTGCCAAAAACCTCCACATCCAATAGACCAACCATAAGCTTTTGGAATCTGGTTGTGATTAGTGACAGTACTTGATACTTGTTCCATGCTAGGATTTTGTATAAGATTTTGACAATATCCAAAAGAATAGATACAAAATAATAAGATTACGAAATAGACTTCTTTTTTCATAACGATAAAGTTTAGGAACATGAAAAATGTTAATAATGATATAAAATTCAAATATAGTAAATTTATAATATTTTTTAATGACTTTATTCTGGCATCCATAGATTGTTGAACTGTAAGAAAAAATGAATAATAAAGTTATGCAATAATTTCAATTCTAACTTTGGAGAATATAGGAATTGATGTTTCAATCAGCTTATTTAAGATGCGTTTGTCACCTTGCACCAATTTTGACCCACTAAATTGCATTAAAATTAACCTACCATGTTTCGTCCAAAATTAGTTAATTAACATTTTCTTTTTCTTTTTTTTGTTGATTTCCTACTGCCGTCTAGCCGGCAGTAGGAAAAGTTCACCAGTCAATCCTTTCCTTGGTCAATTATAAAAAACTGCTTACCAGCGTTTTTAAGCAGTTACAATGTGAATGTTCTTTTTATCATCCTAACAAATGTATAAAAATATTCTAATTTCTCAATTTGTAAATGCTAATTAATATATTTGTTACATCATTTTCAATTCCAATAGTTCAAGACGAGCAACATGAAAATCCACTAAAATAAATGCCATGAAAAAAAACTGCGTACTCTTGCTTTTATCGTTTTTAAATGGATTCGTCTATTCGCAGGAAGAATATTATCCTATTCCTGATAGCAATGTCTATTGGACTGTAACGGAATTTAATTATGGTACTTCGCTTTATGATGACTTTCTATATACAGTGGATGGTGATACCCTTGTTGACAATAAAGCTTATAAAAAGGTTTATAAGCTAAATGATTTTCCTACTATTTACGATACGGTCAGTGTTCTTCACTGCTTGATGCGTCAGGATACTTTACAGAAAAAAGTTTGGTTTATAAGAACCTACATGGAAGAAAGCGAAGAAAAGCTTGGGTATGATTTTAATCTTGCAGTTGGAGATACTGTTGAATTACCTGCGTTTGATTTTGATGAATTTACTGAACCTTTATATGTGATGAGGGAAATAAGTAATATGGACATTTCCTACTTAGGAGAAATGACTGGTTTGCGAAAATATTATTTTTTATCTAATGTAGACGATCCGGGAATGACTATTGAGTATATTGAAGGAATAGTTGAATACCGATCTCTCTTCCCAACATATGCTTTCGATGCGTTTCATCAATCTTTTACCTGGTGTATGCAGCAAAATGGCATTTATGGATATGCAAGTGGTGGTGATAATGAACCTCCTAAAGATTTCTGTGGTTTTATTTTTTTGGATGTAGAACAATTAGATGTCAGTGATGAAATTAAACTTACCCCGAATCCGGTAAATAATTATTTCAACCTCGAATTGTCACCTGATATAGATAAGGTCAATTCTGCTGAAATTTTTAACATTACCGGCCAAATAGTTCAATCTGTGAAGGTTGTACATTCATCAAAAAATATTTTTGTTGATGTATCTAAGCTCATTAGTGGAGTATACGTTGTTCATATTAACATGAATGACATGATCGCTGTGAAGAAAATCGTTGTAAATCATTAAGATAGCCATTCTTTAGAATCAAATTGCAGAAAAGCCCGGCTAGTCCGGGCTTTTTGCTTTATGCCACGTAGAAAATTATCACCCACTCTTTCGTCAGTAAAATCATGCCCTGAGCGTATGCACTATATTCCTTCAAATAATTTACAAAAAAATTCAATTATTTGTAAAAGTAATAACATATATTCCTAAATTTGAGTTATACTTACAGAGTAATAAATGTTAACTTAAAGAACACATACGCAAATGGTATTTTGACTGTAAATTTACCGTATGCTTACCGTAAGTGAACCGTAACTTAAATTTAACTATATCATTATGGCTACAGGAAATATTTTTAAACCCAGAGGTTCTATAGGGAACCTTGTTGTTTATCCGCTCGGCGAAATTAATGTCATCAGGACTAAGCCGGCATACGTTAATGATGCAAAATCAGAGAAACAACTAATTCATAGAGCTAAGATTAAACTTGCCAGTAGGTTTACTAAGGAATTTTATAAGTTCATTCAAATTGGCTACCAGGAAACTACCATGGATTACCCTTCGAATGAAGCACGTAGTTATCTCATGCGAAACTGTTTCGATCTTACTCCTTCAGGGCCTAAAATGCTATATCCATTGGTAAAGATATCGCGTGGAAATATAAAGAAGCCTGAAAATTGCGTTGTAAGTACCACAGATGACCAAATGCAGATTTCGTGGAAAAAACCTGAAAAGAAAGATTACACTGATCCTTCAGATAAAGTAATGGTGGCTTTGCTAGCCGAAGAGGAAGATGCCCTGGTTTCTCATCAGATATCAACAACTGCCTTTAGGAAAGATGGTTCAGTGACACTTGACATCCCTGCACATAATAATCCACTTCAGGTATGGATGTTCTTCAGTAATTCTGATGTTGCAGTTGGCGAGAGTAAGGATAAGATTTCTGATTCAGTATGGGTTGGAGAAGTGTTATAATAACACTTCTCTATTCTCATACATCTTTGTCAATTCAGATTCTACTTCTGCAGGATTGGTTAAAGGCATACCCCCTTTATAGGGCTTGTAACCAAGCAAAAGGGACTTTTTCATTTTTGTTATTCTGGGCAATTTACTACGGTTTGTGGTCTCTATATATTGACCCTCTTCATCAACAATGATCATCCTGGGAACAAACACACCCGGACGGCCAATGAAATTGTCCATAAGCTCTGTTGCGGCCTCATATTCGCGACGTGTGGCCCTGCCCAGGGCTTCATAATCTTCAAGTTTTCTATCATCCCATGTATTCACAGTGGCCGAGCTAGCTGAAATCCTATCGTCTATTCCCACCGAAATATTCAGCGTGTCGTGCCCCGACGGCATCAAAAGCACTTTACCCCCACCCCCTTCAACATTAGCAGCATATGAGGGTTTGGTGACACCCGATATCCACCCCTGCAACGCTTTCATATAAATCTTTCCTATTTGAACAGGGGTAATAAAATGCACAATCCCCTTCTCTTTATGACATTGTAAGAGATAATAAGGATGCACACCTATCCACAACATTCTTCTGAAAGTTTCAGCAAGGGTCTTATAGTAATCATTAACATGATTAAGTAAAACTGTTTGATTTCTTATGGTAAATCCATGTTTGCGGATCTTCTTTACAGCTATTGCCAAATCAGCAGTTATCTCCTGATAGTGATTGATATGTGTTGCAAAATATACATGCTTTTCAATGCCTTCATTATATCTGTTGGATGATTCTTCAATCAGGTCGAGAATCTCATCAGTAATGCCCATTGGCATAACTACAGGTACTCGAGTAGCTATTCTGATTACGCGCAGATGTGGTATTTTGCTTAGTTCTTCAAGAATATATTTCAATCGTTTACGACTTACCATAAGAGCGTCGCCACCCGTTACCAATACTTCATCAATATTCTCGTTTACTGAGATATAGAATATTCCTTTATTTATTTCTTCTGTGTTCACATCTGCAGTACTGTCGAGCGATTTAGCGCGCTGACAATGAACACAATAAGAGGCACAGCTGGTGTTTTCTGCTACAAACAAAGCAACCCGGTTTGGATATCGCTGATAAGCTGCTCCAAAACTACGTGAGCCTTCTTCCATAAGTCCTTCTTTCCCTGTATCGGGGAAAAGTAGGTTTGCAGGTGTTGGCACGCTTTGCCAGAAGATTGGATCGAGTCTTCTTTCAGACATCTCACCTTCTTCCATTACCGGATTAAAAGGATCAAACTGCATTAATGAAGCGTAGTACGGAGTGATTCTGAATGGTTCTTTTCCTTGCCGGTGCAGTTCATTTATAGTTCGTGATATTTCATTTTTCTGATGATCCGAGAGTTTTATAACTTTACTTAACTGATCAACTGTCCTGATAGAGTTTTTGCGTTGCCAGTCGGGATCGTTCCATTCATTTTCGGTTACATTTTTCCATAATTCAATTTCACTGTAATGCCTTGGTTTAAATAGAAAGTTTTCTTTAAAATTCATCCTTAAAAATTTGGTAAATAAGTAATTGCAGGTAAACAAACATAATAAAAATAATCCTTTTATTGGTAATCCGGTTAGCTAAAGAGCTTGATAATTGAGTGATTTAAGAAACTTTGGCTAATGAAAATGCCTAAAAATAAAAGCATTAGACTAACCCTTAAAATTGCATTAAAATAGCAGGTGGTTTTACCTCTTTTGGGTTAACTTTGTTTATGTGGTCGCATTTGCACTTGTTCATAAATCTATTAAACCATATAAACCATGTCGTTATTACTACAACCTGTAACCATTAAAGAAGTAACTTTTAAGAACCGTATAGTCATGTCGCCCATGTGTCAGTATTCTGCTACTGACGGGTTTGCCAACGATTGGCACATGGTTCATCTTGGAACCCGGGCCGTTGGGGGTGTTGGATTAGTGATGTTTGAAGCCACCGGCGTATCGCCTGAAGGTCGGATTTCACCCAATGATCTTGGTATATGGAAAGATGAGCATATTGCACCATTGCATCGGATTGTGAAATTTATCCAATCAACCGGATGTGTGGCTGGTATTCAATTGGCCCACGCGGGACGCAAAGCATCACGACAAGCACCCTGGGAAGGTGGTGCTAAACTGAATGCCCAAAATGGCGGCTGGACGACTGAATCTCCATCTGCTGTTCCATGGTCTCCTTCAGAGGAACCTCCCCATGCAATGGACAAGTCGAGTATTGATAAAGTAATCAGGGATTTTGCAGATGCTGCAAAAAGAGCGCTTGAAGCTTGCTTCCAGGTTGTAGAAATACATGCAGCACACGGTTACCTTATTCATCAGTTTCTTTCTCCGCTAACCAATCACCGTAAAGACGAATATGGCGGTTCTTTTGAAAACAGAAGCCGGTTGCTGATTGAAATCACCAGAGAAGTAAGAAAAGTATGGCCAACTCATTTGCCTTTGTTTGTAAGAATTTCAGCTACCGACTGGTATGAAAATGGATGGGATATTGAAGAGGCTGTTAAGTTGGCCGGCTTACTGAAAAATGAAGGTGTTGATCTTATCGATACATCCTCCGGAGGCAATATCATGCAACAGAATATTAAGTTAGGACCGGGATATCAGGTTCCTTTCTCCCATGAAATCAAAAGAGAAACCGGCATTATGACCGGCGCTGTTGGTTTGATAACTTCACCCGGTCAGGCTGAACAAATACTGCAGGAAGAAAAGGCTGATCTGGTATTTTTAGGCAGGGAACTTTTGCGAAATCCTTATTTTGCACTGCAGGCCTCTATTGAATTCCAGGAACCACTAGACTGGCCGGTTCAGTATTTGAGAGCACGCCCAAGCTTAACGGTCAACTCCTGATCCGAACAATGCAAAGTCGTATTTAACGGGATCATCAGGATCTAAAAGTCTGAGATTACCTGTTAACTCCATAACTGCTTTCCAGTCG
>DIPM01000036.1:104494-118368 GCA_002427105.1 Marinilabiliaceae bacterium UBA5488
GTAACTGCTTTCCAGTCGTTTTGCGGCCTTATAAGCAATCCAAACTGCCTT
Source organism: Marinilabiliaceae bacterium UBA5488 (assembly GCA_002427105.1). Taxonomy (GTDB): domain Bacteria; phylum Bacteroidota; class Bacteroidia; order Bacteroidales; family Marinilabiliaceae; genus Geofilum. The sequence goes on from DIPM01000036.1 coordinate 104,546, forward strand.
GCCGTCCTTCCTGAATGAACATCAAGCGGGCACACCAGTTGGGATGGTCTTATTGTATTCCAGATGCCAAAGTCAACACCATTGTTATCTTTTCGCACCATCCACCTTAGGAACATGTTTATTCTTTTTGCAGAACTGCCTTTCGCGGGATTGGCTATATGTTTTTCCGAACGCGTTAGATGAGGCACTTTTAAAAACTCGTCTCTGAAGTTTATAATTGCATCATAAGCATTCAGACTGTCTGATACCATGCCAGGCTCACTTCCGGGTTCACTTGTCTCTGCGTTTGTTGAAAAACCTGTGAATGCTCCTTCCAGACTGCCATATTTCGTGTATATCTGTTTAAGTGACTCAATGAAGAAAAGGCAATCTGATGCATTAAATGTACGATGTACAAACTTGTCGAGCCTTTGTAGGTCAGATTTAGCAGCCCACATGACAAATTCATAGGGCCTATCATCCATTATGCTCATTAATCTTTGTCCGTTCCTCACAATGCTGACCCTGTTTCCCCATGCAATTGTAGCCGAAAGGATTCCTGCAATTTCAATATCCTGCTTACGGGTATATCTGTGAGGAATGCTTATAGGATCAGCTTCAATAAATTCTTTACGATTATACAGAGATACTTTCTTATCAAGAAAATCCTTTAGTATCAGAATGTCAGGGAATCCGCCCTTTGTAGTATTTGACAGCATTTCTTATTGTTCAGCTTTTTCTTCCAGAAACAGTCCTTTTCGCGATAGCAGGTGGTCGAGATTTGCAATTCCATAAGCAACAACAGCTGTTACAATTGCAGCGTGATTCTGATATTCGGGAATGCTCTTATTGTAGAGATCACGTTCAGTATGCCAGACTTCACCATACTCGAAGTTATAGCCTTTAACATCATCAAGATCGAAACCGATGGTTGGCACTCCTTCTACAGCAAACGGACCATGATCCGAGCCTCTGGCAACTTTTGGTTTCGAACGGGGTTCACGCTTTGCAACCTCAAAAGGAAATTCGGGATTGATCCCATTAACAGGCTCACAAATCTTCACAAAGTCATCATACATTGCTTCGGGGACACTTATTCCCGTTGGAGCAAAGGGCACATAATCCCTGTTAATCATATTTGATATCACCGCAAGCATATCTTTGTGGTTATTTACAAAAGCATGAGAACCTACAAGTCCAAACTCTTCGGCTGCGAACAGGCATACAAGTATGGTGCGTTTAGGCTTGCCATTGGCGGCCATTATTAAGCGTGCTGCTTCCATCATGGGTGAAACTCCCGAACCATCATCAACTCCTCCCGTAGCAACATCATATGCGTCGAGATGGGCACCTAATATTACATATTCATCAGGATATTTGGTTCCTTTTATTTTACCAATGACGTTATGATAGGTTACCGGACCCGGTTTAAAGTGATTTCTTATGTCGAATTCAAGTAAAAAGTCCTGTCGCTCTTCTGCCATCTTTTTAATTACAGCATATTGATTTTCATCGAGCTTTATATCGGCAACAGTAGGCAGGTCACTGAATGACATTGAATCCATATTCTTGCGGTCATACATAACCTGTATAGGCACTTTAGCCGACTGAATAACTCCAAGAATTCCGGCTTCCCTTAGTTGTTTGTAAAAGAGTCCGGGTTCTTCGATCAGTGGCAGATACTCCTGCTTTTTAGCTGACGACCAGTTTGCCATGGTGATTTCCCGGTTTTGATCGGCAATCTTATTATTCTCCTTGATAATACTGTCGCGTTTTTTATCTGCGTTAGCAGAAATATCAATAGGATAGCCGTTATTATCGCCACTCACCAGAATCCAGGCTCCTTTTAGCAGTCCTTTCATCCTGTCGAATTCTTCCTGTGTTTTTGGTTCAAGAAGCACATGTCCCTTTTGTGCACCCTTAGTACCTGAGGTGTAGCTTGGAGTGGCAAAATGAAGGGTCATAGCGTTAGCGCCCAATAAGCGTCCAAACCAGGGACCTCTGTTAAAGCCAACGGGGACAGATCCTGCCTCTTCTATTGTAACTTCCATTCCCCAGCTTTTCATCTCAGCGGCGGCCCATTTAACGGCATTGTCATAAGCGTCAGAACCGGAGAGTCGCCCTCCTATCCTATTGCTTAAGATATCGAGATGTTGCATCGTGCGGTTATCGGTTTTCCCGATTTCAATAATTCGTTTTACAACAGCATCATTCTGGCCGAACGAAGGATTTAAGAATAGTAACAGAGATATTGTCCCGAGGAATGTGTAAAGTAATTTTTTCACTTTTTTTAGTTCTTTATGGGCATAAAATTAGAAAATCATGTCAGAATGATGATCAAAAAATCAGGAAATTTCAGAAAAGTAGTCCCTGGGAAGGGGTTATTTGCTTTTTAAGCTTCTCCATATCTTTCTTAAGACTGGCTACGGCCTGACTTAAGTCGTCGTTGCGTGTATTTTGTTCGGGAATTGAGTTGGATATGAAATGGACGAATTTCCATACCTCGCGTACATCTTTGACATCGATTTCATAAGGTTCATATATCGGGTTGAGAGAAATGAGCTTTAATGTTCCCTTGGTTTTAATGTCGTTGTAAAGGACTTTAAAAAGAATTCCATCATCAAGTGTGAGCACAATATATGGCTGATTGTCGCGAATAAGGTTCCAGTTCTGGACAAATTCACCGGTTACCCATGAGCCGTCGGGTATTGGCAGCATTGAATCGCCTTTGATCTGGAAAGTGCGGTATTTCTTTTCTTTCGAAAGGAATGGCATATGGAAAGTTGGCAGTACTTTGATGTATTCGGGATCGGCAAAACCGGTGCGGTATCCTGCTGAAGCTTTGTGGTTTACTACCTCAATGTTTTCATTGTTTTTATTATCAACAGTAGTGGCAAGCACACGGAGTTTACTACCTGTAATGAATACATCATAGCCTCTTTCGAGTTGGGAGAGCTCACTTTCGCCTAAAGCCGACAGGTTTACTTTGAGCAATGTATCGATTGAGACCCCGTAATACTTTGATAAAGAGATCAGGGCTTCGATGCCGGGTTGAGCTACTTCGTTTTCGTAACCACTCAATGTGGAGCGTTTCATTTCGAGGGCATATGCCACATCGTCCTGTGTCCGACCTTTCCTTTTACGCAAAAGTTTAATGTTGCTGCTAAAATACTGGCTCATTTTTATTTATTACAGTGATTAATGAATAATCAAACAGCTGATTATATTTTAATCAAAGGTACAATATTTGATTTTACAAAGCAACAATAAAGCGAAAATATTTTTTAAAAAAATAGGCTGATTTATTGGTATTTATTAAAATGATGATTATATTGTAGTCGCAAATTTGATTAGAAACTAATCAGATTCCAACTTGTTAATTATTGTAAGAGATAGGATTTATTATGCTGCCTTATATTGAGAACAGAACAGTGGTTCACTTTGATCTGGATACTTTTTTCGTGGCAGTGGAGCGGTTAAAGAACAGTGAGTTAAACGGACTGCCCATTATTGTCGGAGGTATGTCGGATCGTGGGGTTGTAGCCGGGTGCAGCTATGAAGCGCGTACATTTGGTGTGCATTCTGCCATGCCAATGAGAATGGCCCGTTCTCTTTGTCCCGATGCCATTGTTATACGGGGCGATATGGAGCAATATACCCGGTATTCGAACCTGGTGACTGATATAATTGCCGAAGAGTCACCTATTTACGAAAAAGCATCAATTGATGAGCACTATATTGATATAACAGGAATGGATAAGTTCTTTGGATCTCTCAAGTGGTCGCACGAACTGCGCGAACGTATTATCAGAGAGTCGGGATTACCCATCTCCTTTGGCTTGTCGGTTAATAAAACGATCTCTAAGATAGCCACGGGACAAGCAAAGCCTAATGGAGAACTGCAGGTTGTTGCCCCCCTGGTTCATGAATTCCTCGATCCTCTTTCAATAGCCAAAATTCCGGGTATTGGAGATAAAACCTATCGCTTGTTGCGTTCAATGGGCATTGCCTATATTCAGACATTGCGACAGATGCCTGTTGAAATGGTTGAGCAGGTGCTGGGTAAAAATGGAATTATTATATGGAAGAAGTCAAACGGCATCGACCATTCGGCAGTTGAGCCTTATTCCGAAAGGAAGTCAATAAGCAGTGAAACTACTTTTGAACAGGACACTATAAACATCCCTATGATTAACGACATACTTCTGAAAATGGTAGAGAAGTTGTCGTTTCAGCTTCGGTCAAAGAAAAAGCTCACATCCTGTGTTACCGTGAAGGTAAGATATGCCAATTTCGACACGCACACCCTGCAGCACCGAATTCCTTACACTGCATTCGATCATGTTTTACTGCCGGTTGTGAGAAGTCTTTTCGACAGACTGTACAGCCGTCGTATGCTTATCAGGCTTATAGGCATCAAATTCAGCCATCTTGTTAGCGGGGTACAACAGATTAATATGTTTGACGATGAGCCTGAAACAATAAGCCTTTATCAGGCTATGGACAGAATAAGGAACCGCTTCGGTGTCAAGGCTATTACCCGTGCTGCAGCAATCGGACATAATGAGGATGAGGATAACCCTAACCTCTTTAAAGTTTAGCAAAAATGCATCTCACATTCAACTCTTATTATAGCCTCCGGTATGGAACAATCCCGGTTGATGATATACCGGCTCTTGCCTTGAAAGCCGGTGCTGATGCAGTTTTGCTGACCGATATCAATAACTCCTCAGGTGTGCCAGACTTTGTGAAGGCCTGCGTTAAAGAAGGTATTAAGCCAATTGTGGGAATGGAATTCCATCGCGATAATAAGCTTTTATACACAGGAATTGCTGAGAATAATGCGGGATTTAAAGAACTTAACGATCTTATGTCGCGATGCAATCTCCAGGGTACAGCATTGCCCGAAACAGCACCGCCTTTTAGAAATGTGATAGTCGTTTATCCTTTCACAGGTACAAAACCTCAGCACTTGGCTGAAAATGAGTTCGTGGGGGTTTCGCCTAATGATGTATTGAAGATTCCTCTGTCCGATTACCGCAAATTGCCTTCTAAATTCATTATTCATTCTCCAATAGCATTTACCGATGAAGACGGCTATGAGCTGCACAGGTACTTGAGAGCCATAGACAACAATATATTGCTTAGCAGACTTACACCTGATATGGTTGCCGGGAGTGACAGGATGATGAAGTCGCATGCAGAGTTGCGTGAAATTTTCGGCTATTATCCCGAACTTGTCAGAAACACAGAGCGAATAACAGGCAGATGTTCAATTGCATTCGATTTTCAAACTGTTAAGAACAAAAAAACCTTTACCGGAAGTACCTATGACGACCGGCTGTTGCTTGAAAAACTGACCATGGACGGATTAGTGTACCGCTATGGCAAGCGCAATAAGGAAGCACTCAAAAGAGTGCGGCATGAGCTTGATATTATCGACAGGCTCGGCTTTTGCTCATATTTCCTGATTACATGGGACATTATCAGATATTCAATGTCGAGAGGTTTTTATCATGTGGGGAGAGGCAGCGGTGCCAACAGTATTGTTGCTTATTGCCTGCGGATTACTGATGTGGACCCCATTGAGCTGAATCTGTACTTTGAAAGGTTCCTTAATCCAAGGCGAAGTAGTCCGCCTGACTTCGACATTGATTATTCGTGGAAGGAAAGGGATGAGGTTCTCGATTACATCTTTAAACGGTATGGCAGGGAGCACACTTCGTTATTAGGAGCCATGTCGACCTTTAAAGGAAAATCGACATTACGAGAGCTTGGAAAAGTTATGGGATTACCTAAAGCTGAGCTTGATAAACTTGCTGAAAGCCCGCCGGCTCCCGGGGAAATGGACCACATAACGCGCAAGATTATGGATATAGCGGTAAGGATGACTGATTTTCCCAACATCAGAAGCATCCACGCCGGAGGTGTGCTTATCTCTGAGGAACCAATTACTTGTTATTCAGCTCTAGATCTGCCTCCCAAGTCGGTGCCCGTTACACAATGGGATATGTATGTTGCCGAAGACCTGAGGTTTGAAAAGCTCGACATCCTTAGTCAGAGAGGAATCGGGCATATACGCGACGGCGTTGATATTGTTAGAGAAAACCGGGGTGTGAGCATTGATATACACAGAGTTAGTGACTTTAAAGCTGATGTGCAGGTTAAGAAATTACTGAGCAGTGGTGAAACCATAGGCTGCTTTTATATAGAGAGTCCCGGTATGCGTGGGTTAATCAGCAAGTTAAAGTGCGATGATTACCTGACTTTAGTGGCCGCCAGTTCAATTATCAGACCCGGTGTGGCACGGTCGGGCATGATGAGAGAGTATATTGTAAGATTCCACAATCCCAATGGCTTTGAGTATATTCATCCGATTATGAAGGAGCAGCTGAGTGAAACCTACGGAGTGATGGTGTATCAGGAAGATGTGCTTAAAATTTGTCATCACTATGCAGGACTTGATTTAGCTGATGCTGATGTTCTGAGGCGCGCAATGAGCGGCAAGTACCGTTCGAGGGTGGAATTTCAGAAGATAGTGGACAAGTTTTTTTCCAGTTCGAAAGAGCAGGGACGACCCGAGGAAGTAACGAAAGAAGTGTGGCGGCAGATTGAATCGTTTGCCGGGTATTCGTTTTCAAAAGCACACTCAGCTTCATTTGCAGTCGAGAGCTACCAGAGTTTGTATCTCAAAGCCTATTACCCATTGGAGTTTATGGTAGCTGTTGCAAATAATTTTGGAGGATTTTATCAAAGTTGGGTTTATTTCAATGAAGCCAAAAGATGGGGTGCACAGTTGGAATTGCCATGCATTAATCGTGGCAAATATCTGAACAGCATACGGGATACTACAATTTATATTGGGCTTGTACACATTTCGGGGCTTGAATCGGCACTGGCTAACCGTATTATCAATGAACGCGACGAAAATGGAGTGTATCTTAGTCTTAATGATCTTGTGCAACGGACAGAGCCGGGTATTGAGCAGCTCACGTTACTAATAAGAACCGGAGCACTTAGATTTACCGGCTTATCAAAACAGGAGTTGCTGTGGCAAGCTCACATGATAACAGCCGGGGAGGTTAAGATTGCAGTTCCTGTGTTATTCAGACAGGGAGTTAGGGAATGGAGTCTTCCGACGCTTGAACATAATGCGCTGGAAGATGCTTATGATGAGATTGAGTTGCTTGATTTTCCTGTAACCATGAGTTATTTCGATATGCTCAAAACACGTTTCAGAGGTGACGTGATGGCTCGTTCATTAAAAGATTACACCGGAAAAGTGATACGAGTGGCAGGCGCATTGGTTACAATAAAATATGTGCGAACAATAAAGAAAGAGATAATGCAGTTTGTGACATTCCTGGATAATGAGGGAGAATTTTTTGATGTCATTCTGTTTCCAGATGTGTTGAAAGCCAATCCCACACGTGGACGTGGAGTGTATCTGGTGATGGGAAAAGTGACTGAAGATTTCGGTTATCCGTCAATTGAAGCTATCAGGATGGCAAAGCTTCCACCCCAACCTGATCCAAGGTACAGGTAATCCCGGGTTTTCAGCTGGTAGCGATTTTCTATGAGAAAAACTTCTTCAGCACAGATAAAAGTTCTTCTTTTCTGATTGGTTTGGAGAGATAGTCATTACATCCTGCTTCCCGGCTTTTCTCCCTCTCTCCCATCATGGCAAAGGCTGTTTGTGCTATTACCGGCAATTCCGGACGTATCTCCTTAATTAATCGGGTGGCCTGATATCCGTCGAGTATAGGAAGCTCTATATCCATTAGTACAAGGTCAATTGAACTGTCTGACTTAACCATATCAACAGCCTTTTGTCCGTTGGTGGCTCTTAATACGTTTGCACTGAACTTCTGTAATAGTGAACTCAGATAGAAATAATTAGTGTCAACGTCTTCCACAATAAGAAAATTCTTACCCGACAAGTTAGATGGCTGTTTGGTTACGGGTTCAGCTGCCGGTACATCATGTACTACTTTCCTTGATATTCGAAGTGGAAGGGTAAAAAAGAATGTTGAACCTTCTCCGACAATAGAATCGACCCAGATATTTCCACCCATAAGCTCAACCAGGTTCTTTGAGATTGTCAGTCCAAGTCCGGTACCCGCGAGATTGCGTGAAATAGCTTCCTGTACTTGTCCGAATCTTTCAAATATCAGATCTTGCTTTTCCTGGGCTATACCTATTCCCGAATCGCGTACAAAGAATTCGATAACACCTGTTTTGATTTCATAGCCAAATTCAATAAAACCCTCATCGGTAAACTTTATAGCGTTGCCGATAAGATTATTTAAAATTTGCTTTAAACGGGTGCTGTCTGTTTGAAGTGCAAAATCACTTTCAGGATGACCAAGTCTTACATACAAATTAAGATTTCTTTTCTTTAAACGAATTAGTTCCCGTTTAAAGAATGTTTCGAGGTCGGATATCATTTCGTTTACCAGACAGTCGGTGTAGTCAAATTTCAGTTGTCCGGCCTCTATTTTCGAAATGTCGATTATGTCGTTTATAAGTCGTAGCAGATTGTCGCCACTTTTAATTATTACCTCAAGGAATTTATTCTTTTGTTCTATGCTCAGATCGGAATCCTGAAGCATTTCGGCAAAGCCCACAATGGCATTCATTGGGGTCCTGATTTCATGCGACATATTCGACAGGAATAAACTTTTGAGCCGGTCGGATTCCTCAGCTTTAGATTTGGCTTCCTGCAGTTTCTCTTCAGCCCTCAGTCTATACATTCCAAGGGCAAACATGTTTATAAACCTACGGCCGGTTTCTATTGAATCTTCGGTGTAGTCACTATTCGAATCACCTGCTATCAGAATTCCGGTAAGCTTTTTATTTGTGAAGGCAGGTATGCACATTAACCTGCTTACTTTGATTTTTTCATCAGAATAGCCGGGAAAACAGATTTCATCACTGCTGTTATTGACAAATGGTTCTGTTAGTGTAACCAGTTTCTTGAGAAATTGCTTCTGCTTGTCAGTAAAGTCTTTCATTCGGACAGTAAAGACTTCCTGAGGGCTTGAATTCATAAAGAGTGTGAAGTCATCATCTGATTCATCAGGAGCGTATATAAGTGTAAAGCGGCTTCCTGTAAGGTTTACTATGCACTCCTGAATCTCGGCAGCAATTTCAATAGGCGAAACATAATCTTTTAACAGGTTTACCCCCATACGTGCGATGGCTTCACTAACCTGTAATTCAAATTTTAATTTTTGCTGAGTTATTTCACTTTCCGAAACATCGGTTATAAAACCTTCAATGTTAACTACATTGCCATACTCATCATAATTAGCCCTGCCATTCTCATGCACCCATTTCACCGCTCCCCTGCGGGTAATAATGCGGTACTTAAGTGAATAGCTTCGTCTCTTTTTAACTGCATCCTGAACTTTTTGCCAAACTTTAGCTTTGTCGTCATCATGAATCAGGTCGCCGTATCTGATTTTATTATTGTTAACCAGATCAGTATAACTATAACCTGTTATGTTTTTACATGTGGGGCTTACGTATTCTATTGTCCAGTTGTTTTCATTAAGGCACTTGAACACCATACCCGGCAAGCTAGCAAAAATTTCCTGTAAGAATTTTTTATATCCCTCCAGTTCGTTTTTTAAAATTACACCCTGAGTTAACTCATTGTATTGCAAGATTAATATATGCTTGTTATCGGGTGGCAAAAGCACAGGTGTGCCATGAAGCTCATAATATCTTTTTAATCCGTTTTTGTCAGTGTACTGGTGCTCTTCAACATAAGGTACAAATACACTGCTGGAAGCTGCTGTTACTTCACTGAGAAAGAGGTTTTTATCTACAAGGTAAGGTATTTTTTCGAGGCTGTGAATATCAATCAGATTGTTTACCATCTCTTTATGGGCAGCATTCTGAAACAGATAAGTCTTGTTGTCCATATCAATGATACTCATTGGATAGACATTAAGCTTAAGTGCAGCCTCGACAGCATTGCCGGGCAGGTTTAAAACATCTTCAACAAGGGAAATCAGTGCTTCATTTTCATTTTCAATCGATTCTATCTTAACTATAAAGCAATCTCCTGTCGGGGTTATAAAGAGTTTAAGGTCTATAGCAGGAACTTCAATGTTAAGATTTGAATTATTAGCAGATGTTTGTTCCTTACTTAACAAATTATTACCGGACACAAATTTGCATACGACAGGCTGCTGATCACATAGTCTCAGATCATTATGATCTTTAACGCCATCAATTTGAAATAACTGAAGAAACGGCTCTCCAATGATATCGTTTGAAAGGCCATTTATTGCACGAGCCTTAGCATTAATATCAATAATCGCCAGATTTTCATCAAGAATGATAAGCGCTGAGGAATAATTTTGAAATGCACTTTTATACATTACAGCCTGGCGTTTTGTCAGTATTAGGCAAATTTACTAAAATGCTGATAAGAAATTGAAATTTTTATCTGCTATGTATTAAAAATAAGATATTTTTGCAGCAGCATTCTTCAGGGCAGGGTGAAATTCCCGATCGGCGGTCAAGTCCGCGACTCTGTGAAAACAGATTGAACCGGTTAAATTCCGGTACCGACAGTTAAAGTCTGGATGGAAGAAGAGATTCACTTTTCGTGTATTGCCTCTTTTGAGTCGCAACAGGTCCTTGGTATTCGGCTAATTCATTAAATTATTATGCTATGCTAATCACAAGGACTATCACACTACTTTTACCATTGTTTCTATCATTAACCTGTATAGGTCAAAGCACCCTCAAAGGCCGGATATTTGATTCAAAAACCGATATTGCTCTGCCGGGGGCCGCAATTTTGATAGACTCTTTAAATCTCGGTACTACCTCCGATGAAAACGGCTATTTCAGTCTTCAGCTAAAACCCGGAAATTATGAGATTACTGCACGAATGGTTGGTTATGCCGGTTATAGCACAACTGTTGGAATTAGCGGACCTTCACAATCTATCAGAATTCAGCTAATTCCTGAACCTATCAGTCTGGGCGAAGTAGCAATTATATCGCATTATGCAAGAGAGAGAGAAACTCCAATTGCCATGACTAATATTAAGCCCGAAATAATTGAGAACCAGATGGGAAACCAGGACTACCCAGAGCTTATGAAACTGGTGCCGGGTGTTTACGCAACAAAGCTGGGCGGAGGAACAGGCGATTCACGTATAAGTATAAGAGGATTTCAGCAGGAAAATATTGCACTACTACTTAATGGAGTTCCGGTGGGCAGCGTTGAAAACGGACTTGTGTACTGGTCAAACTGGGCAGGATTAGGTGATGCCACTCAAACAATACAGGTTCAAAGAGGATTGGGAGCTTCGCGGATAGCTCTTAATTCTGTTGGTGGCAGTATAAACATCATTACAAGAGCATCAGAAAATGAGAAAGGCGGAAGCGTGCGGTTTTCGACAAGCGATTATGGAAACAGAAAGACAACGGTCTCTCTATCGACAGGCAAGACAGAAAACGGATTTGCAGCAACCTTTCTTGGCTCATACACCAAAGGACCCGGTTATGTTGATGCTACTGCGGTAAACGCATGGGCTTATTTCCTCAACATAAATAAGCAAATAAACGACCGCCAATCAATTGTTTTCACTGCGTTGGGTGCCCCTGAGCGACATGGACAACGCACATACGGACTAACATTAGAAGAGTATGAACGCTATGGAAACAAATACAATCCCAACTGGGGTATGTTCAATGGAAAAGTGCTCAGCCTTGCTGAAAATTTCTACCACAAGCCACAATTAGCTTTAAACCATTATTTATCATTTGATAAAGGTATGCTTTCATCATCAGTATACTTTTCCTCAGGAACAGGAGGAGGACATTTTTCTGAATCTTTCATGAGTATACCTGCACTTTCATTCAGAAAAAACAATCAGATTGACTGGGATGCCATTTACCTGCAGAATCAGATGCACAACGACAGTATGCAGCTGGCTGACGGCACTTACGTGAATGGCTTTTCAAAGATTATACGAACTAATTACCTTGCTGAACATGTTTGGGCAGGAGCCCTTGTAAACCTGAATTACAAGCTGAGCGACAGGCTGAGCCTGATATCAGGATTGCACTACAGGTACTTCAAATCGAATCTGAGAGAAGAAATAAGTGATTTAATGGGAGGCAATTTCTGGGTGGATACTTACGCCTGGGCATTGGCAGGTGTTGCAGGTCGTCAACAAATAAAGGGGGTTGGTGACATAATAAATGTTGATAATGATGCCAGGGTGGATATTGGAAGCTATTTCCTTCAATTTGAATATAAATGGAACGATTTGTCATTCTTTGCTGCATCTACAGTGAGTGGACATAGGTACAAACGTACTGACAGGATAAATTATGTTGGGAACACGGACAGTGAAGTGGTTACAAAAGGAGGCATTGATGCAAAAATCGGAGGTAATTATAATCTGAATCCATTTCACAATTTGTATTTCAACCTGGGTTACTTCTCAAAAGCACCATATTTTAAGTTTGTTTACGCAAACTTCAGCAATGCGGTTGTTGAAAACCTGACAAACGAAAAAATCAGTGGAGCTGAGTTGGGGTATGGCTTCAGAAAAAGATTAAGCAGTCTCAACTTTAACCTTTATTACACACTGTGGGAAGATAAATCCTTATTATCAAGAGAAAATATACAACTTGACGAAAATCACCAAACCAGGGCACTGATCAGAGGACTGGATGCAGTTCACAAGGGTGTTGAATTTGAAGGCACTACAGCCCTGCTCCATAATCTGGATATAGGAGTGACAGCCTCATTGGGCGACTGGAAATGGACGAATGATGTAAAAGCCGAACTATACAACAATGATCAGGTGCTCATTGATTCAACTACAGTATACTCCGATGGTTTGTGGGTAGGCGATGCCCCGCAGGTTCAGGTTGGAGCATTTGGCGAATATAAACTGCCAATTGGCTTAACAATTAATGCAACGTGGTTATATTTTGACCGGATATATGCAAACTTTGACCCGGCTGTCCGTAACAATCCTGAAGACAGGGAACAGCCATACCGTATACCCGGATACCATACTATTGACCTTCATTTACTTTATGATTTTAATATTGGAAACCTGAAATCGACAGCAGGACTTAGTGTTTATAACCTATCGGGAAAAGAATCAATTATGAGGGGTGAAGATGGTATTACACATGACCTGGAAACCTTTACCGGATATTGGTCACCCGGACGTACATTCAATTTTTCACTGCGTGTTTCATTCTAGATTTTCAGATACTGGCAATGAGAGCTTCCATTACATCCCTGACACGTGTTGCCAGAAAGCTTAGCTCATCGTTGCCGATGGTTTTAATTGTGCGCTCGGGATTAACTGCAGCAACATAAGTTTGACCGTCTGAATCTTCCCTTACAACGATATTGCATGGCAGCATAAGCCCAACGTTACTTTCTTTGCCAATGGCTTCATGCGCAAAATATGGATTGCAAGCTCCAAGTATCCGGTAAGGTTTGATTTCGGCTCCTACTTTATCTTTCAGCGTTTTCTGGACGTCAATCTGAGTTAAGATGCCAAATCCGTGAGTTTTGAGGAAGTCGCCTATTTTCTCAATAGTCTCTTCCATGGGATAATTTACTTGTTTTTCGAAATAATAGTCCATGATGGCGTTTTGTGTTATGTGGTTACAGTACTGTGTATTTGTCTATAATTAGTACTTTTGCAGGTTAAAGGTTGCGTACTCAAGCACTCAAACAAGTTCAATATTTCTTTGTTCAATACAGGTTTTTTTCACGATTACCTCTAAGAAGGTCTCATAAAGATGTTAAAAAACAAGTCAATACTCTTTGTTACTACGCTCAGC
>DIPM01000036.1:118459-172532 GCA_002427105.1 Marinilabiliaceae bacterium UBA5488
CTCAGCTCATTCCTCACTCCTTTTATGGGTTCTGCAATAAATATTGCCCTTCCTTCAATGGGGAAGGAATTAACAATGAACACCATCTCGCTAGGATGGGTTGCAACAGCTTATCTTCTGGCCGCTTCCTTGTTCCTGTTGCCTTTCGGGAAGATAGCTGATAGAAACGGTCGTAAGATGTTGTTTTTAGCAGGAATATGGATATTTGCCATTTCCGCGCTTGTCACAGGATTCTCAGTTAACTCATTGATGCTGATAACTCTCAGATTTGTTAATGGATTTGGGGCTGCCATGATTTTCGCTACAGCTTTAGCAATATTGACATCATCTTACGATAAAAGCGTAAGAGGCAGGGTGCTGGGAATCAATGTCGCTTCGGTTTACCTTGGTTTAAGTCTTGGTCCGAGCATTGGAGGATTCCTTACTATGTATTTCGGGTGGAGAAGTATATTCTACCTGAATGCATTGCTTGCCGCGATTATAATACCTGTAGCCATGGCTAAACTGCCATCAGATAAACATAGAAAGCCGGAAGTAAAATTTGACTATAAAGGGACATTAATCTATGGATTAAGTTTGGCAACAATTATTTATGGGTTTCCGCTAATACCTTCAGCTATAGGATTTATTCTGGTTTTCCTGGGTATTGGTGGCTTGTATGGTTTTGTGATATATGAAGACAAAGCGGGTGATCCATTACTGAATATCAGAAAGTTTAAAAGTAACAAGGTATTTATCTTTTCGAATATTGCAGCATTTATAAATTACAGTGCTACATTTGCTTTGGTTTTTCTGCTAAGCTTTTATTTGCAGCAAGTTAAACATCTGTCACCCCGTGAATCAGGAATGATATTGATGGCTCAACCGGTAATTATGACCTTACTCTCCCCTATTGCAGGCAGACTTAGCGATAAAATGGAGCCTCGGATTGTTGCATCGTTGGGTATGGCACTTACTACTCTGGGACTGGCGGCTTTTGTTTTTCTTGATCAGGGGAGTTCAATAATCTTCATAATTTTGATGCTTGTTGTGCTGGGAATGGGATTTGGATTCTTTTCATCGCCCAACACTAATGCAGTAATGAGCGCGGTAAAACCGGTTGAATATGGAACCGCATCGGCAACCTTGGGCACAATGCGACTAGTTGGTCAAACCATGAGCATGGGTATTACATTAATGGTGTTTGCTGTAATAATGGGTCATGGAGAGCGTGATTTGACCAACATTGGAGGATTGCTCACCTCAATTCGTTATGCATTTATTACGTTTGCAGTACTTTGTTTCTTAGGAATTTTTTTATCTTTAAAGAGAGGAAAATTGAATGAAGATTAAATAATGAAATTTATATGGATGATAATAAATTAACAGCAATTGTTTTTGGAGCTTCGGGATTAACCGGCAGATTTGTGACTGAACAATTGATTTTAGATTCACGTTACGGTGAGATTAAGCTCTTTGTTAGAAAAGAAATTAAAATTCCATCAGGAAAACTAAGGCAATATTTGTTTACTCCCGAAAACATTGCTGAAATTGAAAGCCAGATTACCGGTGACCATTTGTTTTGCTGTCTTGGTTCAACGATCAAAAAGGCAGGTAGCAAAAAAGCATTTTTTGAAATAGACCATAATATGGTTGAAAAAATAGCAAAGATGGCTGCAGTTAACAAGGTGAAATCCTTTGTGGTAATTTCATCGATTGGAGCAAAAGATACTTCCGGAAACTTCTATCTTAGTACAAAAGGTAAAATGGAGGAATCTGTTAAGACCTTTACTTTCCAAAATCTGAGCATAGTCAGGCCATCAATATTAATGGGTATGCGAAAAGAGCAACGCACCTTCGAAAATATTGGAAAGACGTTCAGTAAATTATTTTCTCCATTAATGATAGGATCACTGAAAAAGTATAAACCCATTCATTCAGCTACAGTCGCGAAAGCGATGATAGAGCTTGCCAACCGGCCCAAGGGCTGTTTTGTAGTGGAATCAGATGAATTACAGGAATTAGGCAAAAATTAACAACCGTATATGAAATTCATAACACCAGCCAGGTTAAAAGAGTTGATTGACAAAAAGGAGTCAATTCAAATCATAGATACGCGTGAGCCTGAAAAGTATGCTACCGCGCACATTCCCGGGGCAATATCCATTCCGCAATTAGAACTGCCTGGAAGAATGAATGAAGTTGAAGTTGATAAAACAGTGATTATTTATTGCCTTTATGGGGTAAAGAGTGAAATGGTATACATTTATCTGAAGGACAAGCTAAAGATAAAGAATCTGTTTATCCTTGAAGGTGGTGCATACCATTATGCGACTGAGATAGATCCCTCGCTTGATGTTTAATAATTAGCAGGCCTTGGAATTAAATCCGGAAGCTAGTTGTTTAAAAGAGCCTCAATAGAATCGGCAATTATTTGTTGTTCGTGTTGAACAGTATTCAATGAATCAATAGCCCTTTGTTGTTTATGAACCAAAGAGATTGAGTCGGCAATTCGTATTGAATCCTGTCTCATTTGTTCGGAATTCATTTGGCTGCTGTTATTACAGGCGAATGTAAAAGACAGGAATAAAAATGCAGGAATGATGAATTTTCTCATAACGTTAAAGGTTTAAAAATAAAAAAAAAGAGGTGAAAAAACACCTCTTTTTTATAGTAAAACAGTCTTTTTAGTCTTATTGAGCGGGCTGTTCCATTTCGGTAGTGTCAGCAGCCATAGCAGCGTTGATAGAATCCATACGAGCTTGTTCAGCTTGCTGTACTAAAGCGATTGAATCAGCAATTCTGATAGAATCTAAACGAGCTTGTTCTGCTTTTTGTTCTGCACTTGGACCGCAAGCTACGAATGAAGCTAAACCTGCGACAACTAAAATCTGAGCTAATGTTTTCATGTTTTAATGTGTTTAGTTTTAAAAACAAGGCAAAGATAAATAAAGATTTAAGGTAAAAGCAAGTTTTTTTAATTTTTTTTTAATCTTTTATTGGGTTGGTAATCAGGTATATAGGTATTGATATTAAAAAATCTGTCTGTTTTGGTATTAAAATCGGCTTAAAAAATCGTCGTGTTTTTTAATCTGAGACTAAAAATGAAGAATTCTCCCGGTTTAAAATACTCTTATCTTTGTCTACCTGTAAATATATAGAAAATGAGTTTCAAGCCTTTGGCTGAATTGATGCGCCCTGAGAGTTTTTCTGATTATGTTGGTCAATCACATTTAATTGGTGAGGATGCAGTTTTGCGCCGGTCAATTGATAGTGGCATTATTCCTTCAATGATTTTTTGGGGTCCTCCGGGAGTTGGCAAAACAACGTTAGCCTTTTTAATTTCGAAAGAGCTGCTTCGTCCATTTTATACTCTTAGTGCTATAAATTCAGGTGTCAAGGATATCAGGGAAGTTATTGAGAAAGCAAAAGACAGTGGTTCCGGAACTATATTATTTATTGACGAGATACATCGTTTTAGCAAATCACAACAGGATTCACTGCTGGGAGCTGTTGAGAAAGGAATTGTGACTCTGATTGGTGCCACGACCGAAAATCCTTCATTTGAGGTAATATCTCCCCTCCTGTCCAGATGTCAGGTGTATATCCTTAAATCTCTTGTTGAAGAGGATTTGAATATCATTATTAGCAAGGCAATTGAAAAGATCAATGAGGAGTATCATATTAAGGTAGAAGTCGCAGAAACTGATGCTTTGATGAGGATATCGGGAGGCGATGCCAGAAAGCTTATTAACGCTTTGGAGGTCATCGTCACTACTAATAAGGATAAGACAGGTCCCGTTGTTATTGATAATAAATCAGCTGTTAAAATTATTCAGCAGAATCTATCGGTATATGATAAAAAGGGGGAAATGCATTATGATGTGATTTCAGCCTTTATCAAATCAATGCGTGGAAGTGATCCCAATGCGGCAGTTTATTATCTTGCACGCATGATTGAAGCGGGTGAGGATCCTTTGTTTATTGCCCGAAGGATGTTGATTCTTGCTTCTGAAGATATCGGTAACGCAAATCCCAATGCCCTTTTGCTTGCAAGTACCTGTTTTGATGCCGTTCATAAAACAGGTTATCCCGAGTGCAGGATCATTCTTTCGCAATGTGCTGTTTATCTTGCATGCTCGGCTAAGAGCAATGCTTCGTACATGGCAATAGAAGAAGCTTCCGAGTTAGTCAGACGTACCGGTGATCTTCCGGTGCCTCTTGCTCTCAGGAACGCTCCAACCAGTCTGATGAAGAATATTGGATATGGAATGGACTATAAATATGCTCACAGCTATGAAGGGAATTTTACAAATATGGAGTTTATGCCCGATAAGCTGAAAGGTAAAAAACTCTATGATCCCGGCAATAATCAGCGGGAGAATGAAATACGGCAACGTTTAAAGAATTTATGGCAGTCGAAATATAATTACTAAAATCCTTATAATGACAGAATTAATAAAAACTCCGGATATAAAGAATCTTAAGCCTTCGCATAACTTTTTCCTTATGGCTGGCCCTTGTGTTGTTGAAAATACTGGAATGCCTATGGAGATAGCTCAGGAAATTCTGAAGCTGACCTCCAAACTTGACATTCCCTTTATTTTTAAAGCATCCTACAGGAAAGCCAATCGCTCAAAGGCATCGTCTTTTACAGGTATTGGTGATGAAAAAGCTTTGAAGGTTATTGCGGATGTAAGAAGTGCATTGAATATTCCTGTAGTAACAGATATTCACTCAGCATCCGAAGCTTTTATGGCAGCTGAGTATGTTGATGTGTTGCAGATTCCGGCGTTTTTATGCAGACAGACTGATTTACTTGAAGCAGCCGGGAAGACAGGAAGATGGATCAACATTAAGAAAGGTCAGTTCCTGTCGCCTGAATCTATGAGGTTTGCCGTTGAGAAGATTCAGGAAACCGGCAACAACAAGATAATTTTAACCGATAGAGGTACGATGTTTGGCTATCAGGATCTTATTGTTGACTACAGGTCAATTCCCATTATGAGAAGTTTTAATGTACCGGTGGTTCTTGATGTTACTCATTCACTTCAGAAGCCTAATCAGTCAACCGGAGTTAGCGGTGGTATGCCCGAAATGATATCGACGATTGCAAAGGCCGGTATTGCTGCAGGTGCAGATGGCATTTTCCTTGAAACACATCCCAATCCTGCCATAGCTAAATCTGATGCCGAAAATATGTTACCCCTTAAGAACCTGCCTAAGTTGCTGAATGACCTGGTATTATTAAGAGAAGCCTGCCTTAAAATGGTTTAGGCAAGATGTCGGGGAATAATAAGGAGATTAGAAGATTAAATCCTGATTCCAGTATATAGTTGCATCCCAGTACCATCATTGCAATCAGAAAAACAAACGAGGGTACTTTAGCATGGGCAGTGTTAAGTAAAACCGGCAGTCCTTTGGCAAATATATAAAGGCTGTAAAAAGCAGGTATCATTGCAAGGATAAGTCTATGGTCGAGATTGGCAATGATGTAGCATAAAAAGTAAGGGGTTAATCCATATATGGCTAATTTACCACTCCTGACAAAGTCGCGGTCTGATGCAAATTTACGTGCTGTCCCGTTTATGAAGAAGGTTAGGATTATAACAGTAAGCATTTGAACGATAATAAAGCTTACAGCTTTAGTTAAAGGAAATGAAAACCTGTAAGCATCAATATCGAGAACGTTCTTAACATAAAAGAAACTCCCCAGTACCTGGGCAGCTGCGCCAAAAAGAATTAATGTCAGGCAGAAGCCAAAAAAATCCTCCTTTAAACTACGTATTTCGGCTGAGATTATTCTCCATTCGTATGCAGGATAGAAAATAATACTCTTAACCCTTTCAAGAATAAAACTACTCATTGTAAATTATCGCATTATCAGTGTTTTCAAAGATCCATTTTCGTGAAAATCAGCATGGTTGAGATTTGCAGAAGGAAGAAAAGTAATTATGCCAAGCTGACTTATGAAAAGTTTCTTTGAAGACAAAACGTTATTTCCCATGGTTATTGAATAATTCACCTCTTCGGGAATTCTATAGATTAAGCCCTTTGCCTTTTTCTTCGAAGACATGCGTTTGGTTTCGAGGGCTTTTATTTGCGACAGATGATGAGTTGGAGAACCGGAAATACTGACAGGAACACCTGAGCGACTATCTCTGGATGAAATTCCATCAGTTTCGGAATAACGGAATAGTGTTCTGAAAACTTCCGTTTCCTGAGGTTGAGGTGTATAGTAGAATGTATACAGTTGTTCAGATACCTTGCTTGTTCCTTTAAAATATGCAAGATATTCCTCTTCCATCAGGTTTAACTTTTCAAGCATGAACTGAAGACTTTCTTTGGAATAATTAACTTCCTGATAACCTGTAATGAGACTGAACTTATTGTCTTCTATTCTGTAAATAAGGTCGGCAATTTCACGAGCCTGCTGCTCAATGCTCTTTTCTGAAATACTGCGTTTAAGAATTTTCTCTTCGATAGTAGTTGTATCAATGCTGACTCTTCTGATAATAGTATCGACTTTCTCAATAATAACAGGTTTCATGAGATCACGGAAACCACCTTCAGTGCCCTGTTTAGCTTCTTTAGCTTCAGCATTTTTTCTCTGAGCTCTCAATTCACTAAGCAAGCCTTTATCTGAGAGAACCAATTCGAGTGAGTAGTCATCATTCCATTTTGCGGGTAATTGTGCAAAATACAGGTTCAGAGTATCGATGGAAGTTTCGGTACTCAGGACAATATTTTTTATGCCGTAGGTTGTTTTATCTTCCTTGATAATGTTAGAGATTCCAAGGAGCCTTAATGCATAATCGCTGAATTTTCCTTTAAAAGACTCAGATTTGGAAACGGTAACGTCAACTTTCACGGAGTTTAGAGGAAGGGCATAATAGAAGCCATCACCGTCAACATTTATATCTCCGGAGTTGACTTTATACGATGAAATTTGGGATTTTGCACCCCCGATACTTAATGCTCCGATAAGAAAGCTAATTGTCAATGCCTTGAAAAATGTTCTCATTGGTCAAGTTTTGGCTGTTAGGAAAATATTGTCTTACTGTCGGTTAATGCCGATAACACAGTCGATACAAAGGTATGTTTTAATTATGAGAGTGGAGCATAAAAAAACAAAAAAGCCCCCGATAATCGGAGGCTTGTGATCCCGCTGGGATTCGAACCCAGGACCCCATCCTTAAAAGGGATGTGCTCTACCTGCTGAGCTACTGAGTCATCATTTTTTTTACATTTCTGTAATTCTGCAACCTTTCTTTTAAAGGACAGAAGCATCTGTTTTTTCAAATGCGTTGCAAAAGTAGGTTCTTATTTCTTAAAGTGCAAAAAAACTTATAACAAAAATGACTTTTTCTCCTTTTTAAAAGCCCTGTGGGCGGATAATCTCTTAGTTTCTAAAAAATTATACCGGCCAAAAACTTTTCATTATTTTCGTATTTCTATTTTGACTCAATCTTTTTTATAAAAAAAGGCCTAATCCTAATCATCTAAAGCTAAAATTTCTTACTTTTGCAGCGTCAAAAACGGTTTGTAGCTCAGTAGGTAGAGCAGCTGACTCTTAATCAGCGGGTCCAGGGTTCGATCCCCTGCAAACCGACAATCACAAAGCAATCTGTGTTGTTATGCAGATTGCTTTTTTTTATTCCCCTTTTTTGTCTCGCTACGGGCTTCAGGATCAATGGATTTTCCTTGGTAAATCAAAAAGCCATCCCCTGCTGAAGGTTTTGAGCATAATGATTTTCGGCTAAGAGATATATTGTATCTTTGGCTTCTTGAATATCGCAATCGTCAATATGCAAAAATACCTGGAGAAATATCTGCTTCCCGTTGCTATGGTGCTGGGAATTGCTTTTAGCAAACAACTTTCTGTCCTCTCGCCTGCCATCCCGTATCTTCTTGCCCTTATGCTTTTTATTACCTATAGCCGCGTTGGCTGGCATGATATCAGGCTTACGAAATTTCACTATATCCTGCTGTCTATTCAGTATTTGGGAAGCGCCTTGCTGTATCTGCTTCTTAGACCCATTGATGAGGTACTGGCACAAGCAATAATGATATGCGTCCTGACTGCTACGGCCACATCGGCACCTGTTGTAGCCGGAATATTGGGAGGCAGCATCTCTGTTACGGCGGCGTATTCCATCATCAGCAATCTCTCGGTGGCATTTATAGCTCCCGTTTTTCTTACTGCCATCGGTGGTAGGGAAGAAACAATTTCTTTTGCGGCTGCTTTTTGGTTGATACTTAAAAGGGTTATGCCCATACTTATACTTCCGTTTTTGGCTGCTCTGTTTCTACAGAAACTCTCGCCTAAAGCCCATAAAAAGGTACAATCTTCGCAGATAGTGTCTTTTTACCTATGGGCGGCCTCATTAACCGTGGTTATTGGCAATGTGACGGAGTTTGTCAAAATTAATGATGATGGCAATTACAGCCTGGAGATTATGATTGCCATTACCTCGTTGATTGTTTGTCTGCTTCAGTTTATTGGTGGAAGGAAGATAGGGGCGAAGTTTGGCCGTACCGTGGCCGGAGGTCAGGGATTGGGACAGAAAAATACTATATTGGCTATATGGCTCACACAGACCTACCTAAATCCGCTGGCAACGCTGGGCCCCGGACTGTATGTGTTGTGGCAGAACCTAGTGAACTCCTGGCAGATTTGGAACAAAAGTCGTAACGAAGCTGTGAATAGGGAACATTGAGCAGTTAGCAATGATCAGTTATCAGTAAACAGTAGGTGTCCAATTAGCGTAATTTGCGGTAATTCGCGTAAATTAGATGATTAGTCTGTGGACATAAATATTTAAAACTATGGGAAAAATAATTATCACTATCGCTGTGTTGTTGTTGCCATTGATGGCTTTGGCTGAAGTGCCGCAAAAGGAAACAAGGGTTTTTGCCGAAAAAGATGGTCTGAGCCTGAAAATGGATATCTATAGAGCCGCTGATGCAGGGCAAGAGACTCAGCCTTGTTTGGTCTTTGTCTTTGGAGGCGGCTTTAAAGAGGGTAGCCGCGATTGGGAGTTTTACACTGCCTATTATAATTATTTCGCCCTAAGAGGTTTCACTGTGGTAGCCCTTGATTATCGCCTGGGGATGAAGGATGCAGGGGCTCCTGGGGTATTTGATACCAAGCCCTTGCGTAATGCTATCCAGCTGGCTGTTGCCGATCTTTATTCGGCTACTGCCTATCTTTTGGAAAATGCAGGTGAATTGAATATCGATCCCTCGAAGATTATTATCAGCGGCTCGAGTGCAGGAGCTATAACTGTACTTCAAGCCGATTATCAGTTGCGTAATTCCCACCCATCGGCGGCTATACTGCCGAAGGGTTTTGAATATGCGGGAGTTATCTCCTTCTCCGGAGGGGTGTTTAGCGAGGAGGGAGTGCCATCTTACAAGACAGAGCCTGCACCGACTCTCTTCTTTCATGGCAGCGCCGACAAGTTGGTGCCTTACAATAAGACCCGCTTTTTCAAGCTCGGAATGTTCGGCTCAGCCTCGCTTGCGAAGAAGTTTAATAAAAAGCACTACCCTTATTTGTTTTATTCAATGAGGGATGTTGGACATGAAGTCGCCGAATATCCAATGACGGATTTCCTTGCCGAAATAGAAATGTTTATTGATGATTTTATCATGGAAGGTAAGAGGCTTATGATTGATATCAAATACAAGGACAAGAATCGCAAATCTGACAAATCAATCACTCCCGGCTCTTACTATGACTGAAGTGTAAAGTTCCTAACCCCAAACTCTTATAACTGCTGACTGTTGACTGCTGACTGATGACTGCTGACTGCTGACTGCTCACTGATAATTGGCACATTTGTTGTAAAATATAAAATATCACTAAAATCAATAGCTATGAGAAATCTATTTTTACTTCTTTTCGCCGGCCTTATGGCTGTTTCATGTGAAGGACCGATGGGCCCTCCCGGATTACCCGGAGAAGACGGAGAACCCGGTGCATCCTGGGATGTTAAAGATTTTGTTATCAACAATTGGAGTGTGGATAATCAAGGTGGTTATTTCTACGCCGACTATTATTTCCCTGAACTTAGCAACTTTATATACAATGAGGGGATAGTGGTTGCTTATATCGAATTTGATGGGACTTATCAAACACCACTTCCCTACGAACGATATAGAGAAACCATTATTAATAAAGAGCCTTACAGATGGAGCGAGCTTATTGATTTTGAATATGCCAAAGGTGAGATTTCTTTCTATCTAACGCCGTCTGACTTTGACACGGCTGCAGAAACACCGGCTCCTGCTACGATTCGTGTGGTTTTGCTGTGGTAAAACTCTTAAGCTTAAGCCTAACTCTTCCCAAAACTCTGATAACTGTTTGTTGTCCACGGATTAACGCAGATTAAAAGGTCCTGGGTTTTAGGTTCTAAGTTCCTCAATATTGAACTTTAAACCTGCTGACTGCATGCTGCTTTTGCCGGATTTCCGGCTTTCTGGTTTAGAAGAATAAGAAGGGGGATGCTTACGATAAACTTAGTGCCTTTGTTGAGATCACTGCTTACCTTGATTTGACCCTTGCTGAGCGTTACAAATTCGTGGATTAGGGATAGGCCAAGTCCCTGACCTTTTTCGTTGCGGGTACCCCAGCTGGATTTACTGTCAAATTTGGAGAATAGCTTATCAAGCTGCTGAGGCGTCATTCCAACTCCGTTATCCGTAACTTCAAGTCTTGCGCTGTCTTCTGCGCTTTTGAGGCTCACTTTCACCCATCCTCCGGGATGAGTAAACTTAAGCGCATTATTTACCAGGTTTCGGATAATTACGCCCCAGCAGTTACTGTCGGACTCTACTAATAAAGAGTCGGTGTCCGACTCGAAGGTAAGTGTGATATCTTTTGCCAGGGCTGTCTGATAATATGCTTTCAAAATCTTGCGGCTAAGCTCAGGCAGGTCGAACTGGCTGATAAGAGGGTGGTAAATATCCTGCTGATTAATACTCCAGTGTAATAGATTGTCCAGCATAAAATCAATTTGTCCTAAAGTGTCGTAAATAGAGCGGTTTAGCTCTTCAGCCTCCTTAATCTCGCCTTTGCTCAGCAGCTGTGACAGTATTTGCGATAAGGCGGTCAGAGTAGCCATAGGACTGCGCAAATCGTGCGCGATAATTGAAAACAAACGGTCTTTGGAAGAATTAGCTCTTTCCAGCTCTTTCTTGCTATTGTTTAGAGCCTCCTGCTTTAGCAACAATTCCTTGTTTAGGGCCTTCTTGCTGTGAGCATCGCGATAAACTCTCACAAGTAAAAATGCTACAACTATCAGGCTCAGCAAGGTTATCAGCGTTATCAGGGTGATTTTTCTCTTTGATGCCGCTATCTGCTCTACTTCCTGTTGCTTCTGGCCTATCTCAAAATCAGCCCGCATATTGGCCATTTGCGTCACCGTTTCCATGTTAATGAGACTGTCGCGCAAATGCAGGTACTTGTTTTGATAGTCGTAGGCCTGTTGGTAGTCACCCATGGCTGCGTAGACCTTCATCAGTTGCTCGCAGGCGTCTCGCTTTCTTTCCGGATTGTTAGTTTTTGAGGCAGTATGATATGCTTTTTGAGCGTGGTAAAAGGCTAAGGAATAGTTGCCTGCAAGGAGTTCGTTGTCAGATGAATATATGTAATATGGGAAAATGGATTGCTTGTCTTGGAGTTCTTCTAATACAGAGATGGTCTCAGTTAAGTATTGTCTGGCTGAGTCTGTTTGGTTTTTGGTCATTTGAATCCGGCCAATGTTTCCATTAATATAGGCAGAAATGCTTTTTTCATTGGATGAATGGAAATAGTTTCTCACTTCTTGATAGAGATGAAGAGCCGTGTCAATGCTGTTGCTTCCCATCTTTAAATTGGCTAATTCTATTTGGGCTATAGCAAAATAACGTCTTTCGGAGCTTGTTCTATAAAGGTTTAATGCTCTTTCTAAGTAAAAATTTGCTTTTGCCAGATTGTTATTTGATTTAAATGCTCTACTAATAATATAGGAAGCAAAGCCTTCTTCTAATGTCATTCGGTTGGATTTGGCAATTTCCAAACTTTTAAAAAGAAACTTTAGTCCTTCCTGTGTTTTTCCGGAATGAATAACGTGATATTGTCCTTGTTCGTAATAGCCGTAGAAAAGGTGGTAATTAGAGCGCGACTTTGTGGCTTCTTTAATCAAAAGATTGGTGAGACTGATAAAATTGTCCTCGTAGTTGAGGTTGTGAATGGTGCTTAGGAGCAGATCGCACTTCTCGAGAGAAGAAAGCTTGGGATTTGTATTAAGGATATGCAAACAGCTGTCGGCCACGGAACGTGAGCGGGCATGAGTGGTGCTACTAAAAATTACTAGTCCGATAGTTAGAAAAAGTATCCGCCGCATAGCTGAAGGTTGAGATGAATATATACTCCATGGGTGCGTGGGGGCGGGTTGAAAGGAAGCCACCCGCATTGGGTGGTACTTCCTTTTTTATTATGCAAAAACTAGAATGCGAAAAAAGCGCCTAGGCATAGGGCGCAGAACAACAGTCCGGCACTCAATTTGGGTAGTGTTAGTTTTTTCATTTTGTTGTATGAATAAAAAGTCGTGTATTAAAGGTTTTTTTGAAAAGGATTATGGTACCCGAATATTTGGAAGTTTAGGTCCTGCATGAAGATCCTCTGCCTCGATAGAAACATCTGTATTGTCCTCTGTTGCGGCATCTTCCAATTCGATGGCATCGATCATTTCCAATTCATTTTTTTCGCAGGCGAAAAAAACGCCTAAACATAGGGCGCAGAACAGCAGTCCGGCACCTACTTTGGTTAAAGTTTGTTTCTTCATATTTCTAATTTGAATAAAAAATCGGTTTTTGTTCGTATTTTAAAGTCCTTTTTTGAAAGGATTATGGTACCCTAATTAATGGTGGATTGGTGTCCCTCAACCCCTGGCTCTCCACTTCCTCATCTTTAAGGTTTTTGCACTTAATAATATCCACGGTGTAGGATAATTCCCCTTCGTCTTCTCCTTCGCCCGATGAGTACACCTCCCATTGGTTGAAATCGATTTTGCGGGGTTTGCCGTTGATAATACCCAGATCGCCCTTGATTTTAACGCCTGTTATTTCTGATATTCCTGAACATTTGTCAAGCTTCCATGTGATTTTTTGGTTGTGTTTGGCGTGGGTGGAAATAGAGCTGCCTTCCTGACCATCAGAGTCGCGATATTCAAGTTGACCCTTGTTCAGTTTAACATAAATTACTGTTCCTTCCATAATTTGGTTAAGTTTTGAGTTATATGTCAGCCAATTTAGGCATTATTATTTTATCTGCGGCTGCCTTTTTGACTTTTTTTTACAAAGGTTAATGGCTGGTTTTCTTTTTTTCTTAATAAATCAGTATTTTAGTATGATTTGTAAATATGAAGAGCGATGATGAAAAAGAGACTTGCAATAGCAGGATGCGGAAAATTGGCCGGCATTATTGCCTCCGCCTATAATAAAGGCTTACTACCGGATTATACTTTTGTTGGAACTTGGTCCAGATCATTCGACGGCGCGAAGAATATTGCGGAGATCATAAATGGTGGATTGTCAGGCGAGTGTAAGGCACTTGCTTCGTTTGAGGAATTGATGGCTCTTAAGCCGGATGTGCTTGTAGAAACTGCCTCGCCTTCTGCTTTTAAAGCGCTTGCTTTCCAGGCTCTTGAAGGTGGCGCTTCAATTGTAAGCTTGTCAATTGGGGCTTTTGCCGATAGCGAATTTTATGCTAAGGTAATAGAAACGGCTAAGACGCATAAGCAGCGTGTTTATATTGCTTCCGGTGCAATAGGGGGATTGGATCTGTTGCGTACCGTTTCCCTTATGGATGAATCCACGCTTAGTTTTGACACAGTTAAAGGTCCTAATTCTCTGAAGGGGACGCCTGTTTATGAGGATGCGTTGCAGAATGAAGAGAGGATGGTATTTAGCGGTAGTGCGGCAGAGGCAATAGCATTGTTCCCAACCCGGGTGAATGTTGCAGTAGCCGCTTCCATTGCATCTGTAGGGCCTGATAAGGCCAAGGTAAGCATGACTTCAGTCCCGGGTTATGTGGGCGATGACCATCGTATAACCATAAAAAACAAACAGGTGAATGCAGTTGTTGATGTTTACAGCCAAACAGCCGAGATAGCCGCCTGGTCTGTAGTTAACACTCTTAGGAATATTACTTCTCCTATTGTTTTTTAAGGAAATCCCTGATATTAGCCAGGACCTTTTCGCTTAGACGTACAAAGGCCTGGCTTGTTCTGCCCGATGACACTTCCATGCAATACACCTTAGGGTGAGATAAGAGCTTGTCGTTTCCTAAAGCTCCGTTTGAGTCGCTGTAAAAGCGATTATTCCCGCTAAGCCAAAGTTCAAATGGAACGGCATCCCAGGCAGGTGACAGGCCAACGTTAAATAGTATCTTATTGTTGCCCAGGTGACGGAATTGTTCTTCATGCAGCAGTACGGTGTTTTTATTCAGGCAGGATATCAATACCTCATTGTGCTCCAGAAGCTCATTAAGTGGCAGGAAACGATAGCCCTTTGACTTGGCCTCGGACTTTTCGCTGCGCGAAAAGTAGGAAAGCTCTGCACCCAAAAAACTCAAAGCATCAGCTATCATTCCACCCAATTTGCCCAAGCCGATAATGCCAACTTTAAGACCCGTGATTTCGCGCGCTTCGCCACTCCAGGGCTCAGCCTTCGTTCCATCAGCATTATGCCCGAAGCCATGCAGGCAGCGCACCAGCTCGCTGATTACATATTCTACCACTCCTTCATCGCCGTAGTCGCGTATCCCCGTAACCTTTATGCCGCGTTTCTCAGCATAGAGAATGTCAACATTGGCACTTTCAGGTGAGTATAGAGAGTTGCACATTCCTATATATTTCACCTTTGCGCACTTTTCAAGTGCTGCTGCCCCAAGATAGCTGGTGTAACTTAACAAGACAGCGTCGGCATCGTTAATGCGCCTGGCTATCTCATCGTCGCCGGATGGGCGATCTCTATACATAATTACTTCTTCCGCATAGCTCTTCAATTCTTCTTCAGCCGATGGAATCAGACTTACCGCCTCTATAGCCACTAATTTCTTAAACATCTTACTTTTTTATGCTATTTGAGTTTCATGCTTTCCCTAATCCATGATGATATTAATTCAAGGCTTACTGGGGAGAAGGTCTCTTCAATTTTTATATACTCAGCAGGGGAGCCTGATTCACAATTCTGAAATATATGATTTTGACCTGCCAGGGCTACTATCTTTATTTTTTTGTTGCCACCCCTGTTTACTGCTCTTTTAATTGCATTTAGATTAGCTTCATGATTCACCTGCGTATCCTTTTCTCCATTAATGGCAAGAACGGGACATTGTACTTGCGACCAAAACTGAGCGGGGTCAGTTTTTAAGAAATAACGCATCCAGGGGTTGTTGACCGCGTTGATAGCCTGTGTGAATTCCGATATTTTTGCACGGCGTTCATCTTCTCCCGGATTCTTCTTGTCCAATTCGCTAACATACCATTCCATTGCATTATTTGCAAATAACTCTTGGTCAGACTCCTCAATTGCCATGTCCAGTACCTTCGCATTTGTTGCCAAAGTCTCGTCAATCAAGGCTTGCGGCGCTCCCGAAACCCTCATTATATCCCCGGTCTGCTTCAGGAGAAGATCCCTGCCATTAATTCCGGGGCCTGCAAGGGATACGACAAAGGCGACCTTGTTATTACGTGCAGCCACTATGGATGCTATTAGTCCTCCTTCACTATGGCCTGCCAGTCCTATCTTCTTTTTGTTGATTAAGGGATGATGCGTAAGATAGTCAAAAGCCGCCTCGGCATCATCGGCAAAATTTAAGGAGCTGGCGTTTTCATGCACCCCTTCCGATCCACCAACTCCTCTATCGTCGTATCGGAGTACTGCTATCCCCTTACGACTGAGGTGATCGGCCAACACCCAGAAGGGCTTGTGATTGAATACACTTTCATCCCGGTCTTGAGGTCCCGACCCGGAGATAAGAACTACCGCAGCAAAAGGGCCCTCACCTTCGGGCAAAGTTAGACTCCCTGCGAGCTTGAAGTTTTCAGCCTTATTAATAAACTTTACTTCTTCCACGCGGTAGGGGAAGGGAGGCTTAGGCTCTTGAGGCCGATTGTAAACCACGGCGTTAGTACCTTTTTTCAGATTAAGAATGAAGAACAGACCGCCTTGCTTCCATGCTCCTGAAAGCAGGGTGTCATTGCTAAAAACGCCGGAGTAACTGCCTTGTATAGCAGGCACATCCACATCAATCGTGTCTCCATTGAGATTGACCTTGCCGCAGGGGATACCAAAAGCCCCCTGATCGGGCGAGTCGAGAGTCGCCTCAAGTATTTCAGCCTCGCTAAGGCTAAAATTGAGAACCAGGCTGAGATTGCCGGCCGGAGTGTTCAGGACGCCCGACCATGGGCCTTCGATGTCGTTGGCTGAGCGTTGGCCGCTTGCCGCAATATTAAGGACAAACAAAACACAGATTAGAGAAGTGATGCTTTTCATAGTTTTATAAGTTGAAACCCAAATATAACACAATTTGAATAATGGAACGAAGAATTTTTAAGCCCAAATCGGGGTGAGTATTGTTGTTAGAAATTATATCTTTATTGTTTGAAAAAACAATTTTGAGCGTAATAGGTCTTATAATGGCCTTTTTCGATGTTTGAGCAAGATGTGTTTATTGATAAGAGTTTAACCTTTTGAGACTTATGTTATATTGATGTTTTTAATTGTCATATCAAGTAGAACCGTCTCTGAAAGGGCAAAAGCATAAGCAGGATTAATATCGTTGTTTGCAATTTAATTGAATTAAAACATATAAAAAGTACAGATTTAGGCATGAAAAAAACAGCACTTATTACAGGGGCGACTTCCGGTATTGGGAGAGCTACAGCATTAAGACTTAGTCGCATTGGTTACTCTCTGATTGTTACAGGAAGGAGGGCTGATAGGCTTAAGACTCTGGTGGATGAAGTGGAGAAGAAGGGAGGCAGCTGCAAGACCCTTTGCTTCGATATTCAGCGAAAAGATGAGCTTGATAAGGCTATGGATAGCCTTGGGAAAGACCTTGAGGGTATCGACTTGCTTGTGAATAACGCGGGACTGGCCTCTACTGCTGAACCCATTCATTCTGCCGATTGGAACGATTGGGAGAGGATGATAGATACTAATGTTAAAGGCTTATTGGCTGTGAGCCAAAGAGTGATTCCGGGTATGATACAACGCCGCTCAGGACATATTGTTAACCTTAGCTCGATTGCCGGCAAGGAAACATACGCCAATGGAAATGTATATTGTGCTACCAAACATGCAGTTGAAGCACTAACAAAAGGGATGCGTATTGATTTGCTGCAATACGGAATAAAGGTGTCGTCTATTTCACCGGGCATGGTTGAGACAGAGTTCTCGGTGGTGCGCTACCATGGCGATCAGGAAAAGGCTGATGCCGTTTATCAGGGACTTACACCCTTATATGCTGAGGACGTGGCAGAGGCTATTGAGTTTATCGTTACCCGACCGGCTCATGTCAATGTTAACGACCTCTTGCTTATGCCAACAGCTCAGGCAAGTGGTGTATATAATTATCGACAGACGAAAAACAGTTAACAGCTTAGCAGTTAGCAGTTATCAGTCATCAGTCATCAGTTATCAGTCATCAGTTATCAGTTTGAAGTTCAAAACTCATAACCCATAACTTATAATTCATAACCCATAACTCATATCTGATTCTTAACCCTTAACCCTTAACCCATAGCTCATTTTAGCAGTTCAGAAAGAAAACTATGCTCATAAAATGTATTTAAAGCTTGGCTTTGAGATAATTGAAGAAACCGACGTGGAATATATTATGGTTAAGCATATTGGCCGTTATTCCGCCATTGTTGGTTAATACCCTGGCGGCAGGGCATTAGAGTAGCCCTGCTGCTTTTTGGTAATAGCTCTGGTTGAGGCGGAGACGGCTCAGCGAGTTGATATATTCGCTATAGGCACTTTGCCACATACTTTGAGCTTCCATGTATTCCGAAAGAGTCTGCATCCCTGAGTTGTAGCGGTTTTCGCTAACGCGAAGGTTTTCCTGAGCCTGAGCCAGTGATTTTTTTGTTAACTCTACTTCAAGTGCAGATTCAACAAGCTTGTCGTGAGCCTGCAAAAGCTCCAGCTCCATAAGTTGAGCCAGATCTTCACGCTGGAGCATTGCCATATTCTTTTCTGCTTCGGATGCACGGATCTTATTATGCCCT
This sequence comes from Marinilabiliaceae bacterium UBA5488, assembly GCA_002427105.1. GTDB lineage: Bacteria > Bacteroidota > Bacteroidia > Bacteroidales > Marinilabiliaceae > Geofilum. The sequence continues at coordinate 136,726 of DIPM01000036.1, forward strand.
TCTCCCCAGTGAAAGATGGGTATTTTGAGAGATACAAGTGCTGAGAAGGATGTCGCGTCAAGCAGTTTGTTGTCGTTAAGCTCCAGACCGTTTATGTAGCCGTAGTTGGCTGCCACACCCAGGTTAGGCATAAAGTCACTTCGTGTAAGTTTCACTTCCTGTTCCTTTAAGAGTATCTGCTGTTCAAGCATGGCGTATTCAGGGCGTGAGCTTATATCACTTATATTGTCGTAGTCAAACTCAGTAATATCATCAAAAGTGTGGGGCAGGATTATTTCGCTGTCAAAAGGAAGTCCTGTTACATGACACAGGTTCTTAAGCGCAAGCCCGTAACCGTTTTGTGCACGGCGCAGTTGCAATTCAGCCTCGTTAAGTTTTACCAGAACCTTTAACATATCGTTTTGATGCTTGAGGCCAACCTCCACTGCGTTTTGCACATCTTGCAGCAGTCCCTCGAGCAGTTCTTTATACGACTCAGCAAGTTTTATTAGCTCCTTTGTTTTTACGCAGGTCCAGTAGGCTTCATCAGCCTTCACTATTACTTCAGCATGAGTCAGATCCCGGTTCAGGTCTGCAATTCTGTCTCCTATTTGAGCCATACGGTAGGCCGAAGAAATCTTCCCTCCCATATAAATTGGCTGCTCGGCACTTATACCGGCCATCCATGTGTTCTTAAGGTCGAAGATCAGGTCGATACCGGGGAAGAAGGCATATTGATTGAAGACAGGGTTGCCGTCAGCTCCCATAACCGGACTTCCGCCGGTGCCAAGCATAACATTCGGGAGTAACTCGCCTGTTGCCGGGTCGCTGATATAGGTTGGGAGGTAGCCCCCCGGTATCTGAGTCTCAAATTTACTGTCTGAATACAGATAGTTGCCCGATAGGGAAAACTTGGGCAGGTAATTGGCCTTATATGCCTTTAGCGTATATAAGGCTTTTTCCTTATTTAGCTTTGCTAGGGTCACTGCCTTGTTGTTTTCAAGAGCCAGAGCACGGCATTGCTCAGGACTCATTTCCTGCCCCTTTACCCAAAGGGGCAGGAGCAAAGAAGTAAAAAGAACTAAGACTATGTTTTTGATTTGCATCGTTATACTCGGTTTAATCATATCACTTAAGCTTAATTTTAAAGAAGATAGCATAGAGTACCGGGATGAAAAGCAGGGTAATCAGCGTACCAACTAATAGACCGCCCATAATCACTACAGCTGCAGGCCCGAAAAGCGGGTCGTTAAGCAGGGGTATCATACCCAGGATGGTGGTGAGCGATGCCAGCATTACCGGCCGGAAACGATTTTCAGAGCTGTCCATCAATGCCTTTACCGGTTCCACGCCTTCCGAAATCTGCAGGGTGATTTCATCCATCAAAACAATTCCGTTTTTTATAAGCATGCCCACCAGCCCCAAAGCTGCTACTATGGCTACGAAGCCGAAGGTCTTGCCCGAAATCAGCATTCCGGCAATGATGCCGATTGAAAGCAAGGGCATACAAAGTATGATAACCAGAGGCTTTCTATAATCCTTAAATAGCATTATCAATATCGCTATCATCAGGATAACAGCCAGCGGATAGTACTTAAACAGGTACTTGGTGGACTGCTGGCTGGCCTTATGCTCGCCTTCCCAGCTCAGGCTGTAACCCGCGGGCAAGTCTATCTCTTCTATTTGGGCGGCAATGCTTTGCCGTGCACTTTCAACGGCCAGGCCGGGAACGGGATAGCACTGCACGCTCATGGCACGTTCGCCGTTGCTGCGTATAACCACCGGTTCTTCCCAGTTTATATAAACCCCGCTTGAAGCCTGACTCAGGGGAATGGTTTGCATTATAGATTCCAGAATTTCTTCTTCCGAAACGCTTCCTGTCAGCAGGCCCTGTATGCTTTCGCGGTCGATACTGCTCAAGGATGGCAGCAAGCCGAATACAGGGGTGTTCTCCAACGATTCGATGGGCTTGCCGTCCTTGTCAACAGTTTTTAGAGTTATTGCTTTACTTTCTATACCATCGTAAAATTCGGCTATGGGAATGCCGTCGGTTGCGCTCATAACAGAGAGCCCTATGTCACGGCGACTCAAGCCCAGACCACGAGCTAACGCTTGGTTGTAATCAATCATCAGTACCGGAACCTTTTGGGGCCAGTTGCTTGTTGGCATATAAACCGCCTGACTTTCAGCGATAATATCCATGGCATGAGCCCTTAGCTGTTTTAGTACCTCTGGGTCGGGCCCGCGGAATTCAACTTCTATGGGGAATTTTTCATACATCAGGTTGTAGCGTTTCACCCTTATATAAGCATCCGGATAGTTTTCGTTAAGGTAGTTTTGTATCTCATCAATTGATGCAACCAGAGCTTTGGATGAGACATAATCAACAATCAGTTCACCATACGATAGAGAAGGGTCGGCAATGGTTCTGACAAGGTTGTAGCGGGCGAGCGTTCCGCCGATTGAAGTCGTTACATGCCTTACATCTTCACGTGCCAGCAGATAGTCCTCTATTTCGCTCAAATCGGCCTTTGTCCGTGAGCTGTTCAGGCCCTCATTCAGTTTGTACTCAATATATAGCTGGTCGTAATCCATATCGGGAAAGAAGCCCTGAGGCAAAAAGCGGAAGCAGAAAACGCTTATAAGAACCAGTGCTACGCCCGTAGCCAGAGTGATAAACCGGTGCGACAAGGTCCAGTTGAGGACCTTGCGAAGGGCTTTATAGTATTTGTTGTCGTAGGGATCCTTCCCGCTGTCGCCATCCTTTATTTTTATGCTTTTATCGGCCAAAATAGGAATTAGCGTCAAGGCTAATACCCAGCTTAGCAAAAGCGATACAGCAAGCACTATGAAGAGGTCGCGCACGTAGAAGCCCGCTGTGTCGGGTGACAAGAATATGGGCAGAAAGGCCAGAATTGCTATTAGCGTAGCTCCCAGCAGTGGCATAGCAGTTTTAATGCCTATAGCCGTGAGAGCCTTTTTGCGTTCATGTCCGCATTGGAGGTCAATTTGTATGCCGTCGAGGATAACGATAGCATTGTCAACCAATATACCCATTGCAAGTACGAAGGATGCCAGTGATACTCTCTGGAGGGTGCCATCGAAGAGTTGCAAAATCATCAGCGAGCCCAGAACGGTAACCAGCAAGTTTAAGCCCAGTATCAGACCGCTGCGAAGTCCCATGGTGAAAATCAGGAGAATTACTACGATGAGTACTGACTCTATAAGGTTGATAACAAAGGAGTTTAAGGCTGTATTAACCCTTTCCGGCTGGAAGAATATTTTGTGAACTTCCATGCCGGCAGGCAGACGTTCTTCCTTCAGGTTTTCCATTACCCGGTCAACCTGCTTACCTATTTTTGTAATGTCGCTTTCTCCCAGTGCGGAAACGGCAATTCCCAGAGCCTGTTTTTTGTCGTATCTCAAATCGTTGCGTACCGGGCTGGCATAGTTCTCCTTGATTCGGGCAATATCGCGAAGGCGCAACTGGTCGTTTTCATGCCCTTGCAGTAGAAGCATGCCTATATCTTCCACTGTGCGGTATTTGTCGTTGACTGCAACTCTTATTCTTGCCTCACCACTTTCGTAGTAACCCGAGTATATGGTTTGGTTTTGCCCCTGAAGAGTTGACAGAACCTCGGCAGGGTGTACACCAAGATTAGCCAGCTTGTCTTGAAACAGCTCAATTTCAATATTTAACTTTTGTTTACCGTAGATGCTGACATTAGAAACTCCTTCAATTTTAAGGAGTTCCTTTTTTATCAGTTCAGCATATTTTACAGCCTCCTGATTGTCGTATCCTTCGTAGCTGAGGGCATACATCATTCCATACATATCGCCAAAATCGTCCATCACCACAGAGGGCGATGCCCCTTCCGGCATACTGCTTTGAACCATGTTTACCTTACGACGAAGCATGTCCCAGTGCTGCTCTACTTCCGGGTTGGGCACTGTGGTTGCCAGCTCAACGGTAATCATGGATACATCGTTCATTGAGCGGCTGCTGATATTGCCAATGCCCTTCATCGAGCGGATGCTTTTCTCCAGCTTATCAGTCACTTCCAGTTCTATCTGATGAGCAGAGGCTCCCGGGTAAAGCGTTACCACTGTAGCCACCTTGACCTTAATCTCGGGGTCTTCGGTTTTGCTCATGCCGTGGTAGGCAAAAAATCCGCCCACTATCAATACCATCGTTAGGAAATAGATAAGTTTTCTATTTCCCAGTGCCCAGCTTCCTACGTCTTTCATAACAAGCCTCCTATATTGGTTTTTTCAGCTTGTGGCAGTAGTTTTACTTTTTCACCCTCGCTAAGAAAATGCACCCCTGCTGTTACAACTTGCTCTCCGGCTTCGAGGCCTTTGGAAATTATTATTCGGCCGTCATTTGTGATTTCACTCACTGTAATGGCTCTCGCGTTTATGCTCTGCTGAGCCTCGTTATAAATCCAAACCGTGGGGCTATCATTTATTTGAAACATGGCAGACAAGGGGAGGCTCACCAGTCCGGAGCTTTGTCTTTTGTATGCTATGTTGACCATGGTTGTCATACCCGCTGAAGGCAGCGTTGTGCCGGGCAGCTCCCTGAATCGGAGCCTTAGCGTGTAGAGCTGGTTTAGATTAGCCTTATGGTTGATTGATATGAGTTCGAGAGGAAAATCAAAGGCCGGATATAGTTGGAAATTGCATGTGAAAGCCTCAAAGTCCTCGCGTCTGATATATTCAGAAGCAGGAATATTGATTTCTACTTCGGGGCTGCTGCTGCTAATCATCGAGAATACGGGCATCCCGGCTGCAACAGTCTCGTTGCTGTCGAAGTAGCGCTTTTGAATATAGCCGCTGAAAGGCGCCCGCAGCTTGGTGTCGGCCACGGCGTTTTTGTGAGCCTCATATTTAGCAGTTATCTGTTGCAGACCCAGCCTGGCCTTGTCGTAGTCGTTTTCGCTTACGCTGTTTTGTTCGTAGAGCCGTATAACTCTTTCAGCTTCGGCTTTTATCTGCCGATACTCGGCTTCGGTAGCGGCAAGTTGAAGAGCGTAGTCGCGCGAGTCCATCTCGGCCAGCACTTCGCCTTTGCCTACAAGTTGACCTTCCCTTACATAAAGTCGGGCAATGGGGCCGCTAATTCTGAAAGCAAGCTTGACTTCAGATGCGGCTTTTACCTTTCCCGGGAAGGAGAGGCTCTTAGCTTCGCCATAGGCGCGTGCTTTTTGAACCTTTACGGTTTTGACAACATTCTTTTCCTGCGTTTTCTGATTGCATCCCGAAATGCTCAGAACCAGGGCACATGAAATTCCGATTACAATATTTCGCATTATTATAACTATTTGTTTGCAGTGAGTTTAGTAAATGAGGGCTTTGAAAAATCACATCTTTCCGTGCCCGCGACTGGCTAATTTACTAACTTTTCAGCTATAAGCGGAAGCTACTTTCGTGATTCGTATTTTTTTTTGGATGAATGGGCGAAATATGGCTATAAAGAGTGCTAGCACTTACGCAATATTATTTACTAACTTCGTTATTAGTGTTTTGTATGATTATGACAGGTGAAGAGTTTTGCTTTATTTGATTCTGAGACCCCTGTTCCTGTTAATGCTTTGTTGACTGACCTATATTTAGTTAAGGTCACCAACAACTGGCAAAGCTCGGTTGATAAGGTGTGGGTGAAATAAAAAAAGGAAAGGCTCGTTTCTTTTGAAGGATATTTGATTCTCAACTGCCACCTTTTGTATCTTGAGCATCATTAAGAAAAGCTTTTTAATTAATGGATTCTTCTAGGGAATTTTGGGAAAGGATGTATCGGGATAATGCCCCCAAGTTTAAGGGGCTTTGTCGGAGGTATGTCGCTAACCCGGAATTGGCCGAAGACCTGGTGCATGATGCTTTCTTAAAAGCGATAGATAAACAATCGACCTATCAGGGAAAGGGTAATTTCGAAGGCTGGCTTAGACAGATTGTTGTAAATACAGCACTTATGTATTTACGAAGCCATAAGAATTATAAAGAAAATTGTCTTGTTGAGATAAATGAATGGAGCGATTATTCGGAAATCAATGATAATGAATCTGTCTATAGCATCATCGAAGACGCAGATTTTACTAATAAAGATTTACTCGAGGCAATCGATAGCTTGCCGCTTCATCATAAGTTGGTCTTTAACCTCTACGTTATGGAGGATTATTCACACAAACAGATAGCCCAAAAACTAAACATAAGTGAAGGTACCTCCAAATCTCATTTGGCAAGAGCCCGAAAAAGAGTAAGAGATCTCCTTTACCAAAAGGCTAGCTCCCGGAAAACAGAAAAAGCTCTTACTGCCGCTTTATTGCCTGGTCTTCTTAAGGCTCATCCCATCGATTCGCTGTACCGGTCCAGGATGCGTAACTTCAGTATTGGCACGGTTAAGGATGCCGATTTGTTTTTGTCAAAAGTGGATTGGACAAAACAGTTAAGGCCTCTTGTTGCTCAAAAGAAAGCAAGGCATCTTAGCTTTCAGATTGCAAAATACAGCCTTATCCCTGCGGTTTTTACTGCAATGCTTATGCAATCAGTCCACGCTCCTTCTGCCTACCAAAATCAGCCGAGTATTGAAATGCATGAGCTACCCGAAAAAGAACCCGCTCCAGGGTCGATAGCTGACACGCTAATGGTTACTGTTGATAAGCTTGAGACTAAACCTGATACTACAACAAAAACTGAAACTATTCCAAAAGCAGTTGAGAAAAAGCCTGTTGTAGTTAAAAAGACTATTGTTCAAAAACAGGTAGTAAAGATTCATAAAACGGTAAAAATTTCTGATACTGTCACAACTGAAGAGTATGACACAACAGCCTCTCTGGTTTGTGACACCCTAGCTTCGCGGATTTATGAAAATAAAGACTCCGAATAATCTTGTTTTTTTGATACTTGTGTTAATAGGAATGATCAATCCTGTTAATTCACAAAATATTCATAATCTATCCGGCGATACCATAGTTGTTTACGAGACTCATTTTACCTATGACACCCTGTTTGTGTGTGATACTCTCTTTGTGAGCGATACTATACGCCTGTCAGAACAGCTTGTTACCATTCTGCCTCCTGCCGTGATTTTGGCAGATAGTCTTATTTGTGTTGACTCCCTCCTTTACAAAGGATTTGCTACAATGGAATCCTTGCCTGAAAAGAAAAATTCAGATAGAATTCCCTGTCCACTTATCAAGTTTAATCCCCTGTCTGGTAGTATTTTAGTTGCTGCAAGTAAATATAAAACTGAGGAATTAGATAATTTTTTTTGTGAATTGCCTGCCACCGATTTCCAAGAGAACATCATTAGGGTAGAAACAAAAAAGAAATTGATGGAAAGCAAAGAATATAGTACAATAAATCCAAGGCAACTTAGTTGGGGCATTTCTTTTGGCGCTGACGGTTGGTGGGCTAAAAATATGAGTAATAAGCTCAAGTCAGACCTTAAGTTTATGCCTCAAGTTGGGGTTTATGGTGAAAAGAAACTAAACCGTCACCTGGGGGTGACACTGGGCCTTAATTACCGCTGGCTGGCAAGTAAAGGCTTGCATTTTAATAAGGACGACAACTTTTTGGACTTTGTCCAATACTCAATTACTCAAGGTATCAAGGAGTCGGATATTTTTAACTGGAGTATTAACGCTAAAGATGAAGATGAATTTGGCTTTTCGCAAATAGATATCCCCTTGAAAATTGGTTATACTATAGGCGCTTTTCAGACCCGGATAGGTGTTGATTTTACCCGCCGTTTCGCGGAAAACCAGGATAATAGCACAAACAGCTTCAATATTCTTGCGGGCCTTCGTGTTCATCTTTCTGATAGGTTAATGTTGGAGCTGAACTACTGCCACGCTCTTAATGGCGAGATGCTTCGTAAGGCCGAACAAATAGGAGTAGTTGAAGGAAATGTAATTGTGCTGCCGGAATCAAAAGTGGTGTTTACTTCCTATCCCGCCGCTGAGTACATCAGCAACAATAAGGGGTCACTTAAGGTCAGACGCTTCGGCGTTTCCCTATCTTATAGGATTAGCAAGAATTAAACAACTATCATTCGTTCAATTTAAAATCAAAAATGTATGAAAGCAATTAGTTTTCTAGCAGCTACGGCTGTTATAGCAATGTTGTCGGTGTCATGTGAAAGGGATCTTGAAATGCTCCAGGAAAAACTTGACCACGACCAAACTACCACTCCTGTTGATTCGGTCAAGACTGATAAGAAAGAGGATCCGGCCAACAACGAAACACCTGAGACTACTGATCCTACTGATCCAAGCTCTCCTGCCGATCCCACCTCTCCTGACGTTGTTATTATACCAGACTCTTCAACTGATGAAGCTAAAGGTGATTTGGTAACTAAGGTAGTTGAGCTGTCCAACTTTAGTGAGGTGGAATTAAGGAAAATAGGAGAACTTGAAATAGTCAGCGGAAGTGACTACAAAGTTGAAGTTAGCGATTATGAAGACATGCTCCAGTACGCTTTAGTCTTCATGGAAGGCGAAAAGTTGGTTATCTCCTATGAAGACAATGTTCAGGTGGTAGCATCTAAACTAAAGGTTACCATTACTATTCCTGATAGACTGTCGAAAGCTCTGTTGTCAGGAGCAGGTAATATCAATATCCTTTCCGGATTTGATTCTGAAAGTGTTGAACTGTCAGTTTCTGGGGCAGGAAAATTGACTGCTGCTCAGATTAATGCCGCTCGCGTTCAGATAGAAATGTCAGGCTCAGGAAGTCTGCAAGCCGAAGGAAAATGTGATTATCTTGACATTAATGTCCAAGGTAGTGGCCCGGTTAATTGCGAAGGCCTTAGGTGTGGCCAAGCCTCATGCAATATAGGAGGTGTTTGCTCTGTCTTTTTAAGCGTTAGCGATAAATTGAAGGTTGATGCTTCGGGAATTGGTACCCTTAGGTATTTTGGCAACCCGGTTCTTGAGCTAAACGTGGGAATGCTCTTCAATGTAGTAAAGGGATGATTTGAATAGTAGCTATAAGTAAGCAAAGAGGCTGTCTAACTATGGCAGCCTCTTTCTTTTATTGAAATTCCTTATCTGCTTTTTTTCTCAAAGGCTTACCTGAAAGCAGCGGAAATTAAATGAGCAATTTGTTTTGAGTCATGTAAAGAATCAATATATATGCTTAGATACTCGTATTTATTATTTTCATATATTTGCCGGAGGTCGTGAAAAGCCTGCTTTGCAGGCAAAGCTGCAAAGTTGAGCAGCCGCCTTGCTCTTAGGGGCTTTGCTGGCGTAGCCGAAAAGCCGGGCTCACTACTTCGGTCGGGAACAAGACTTCAGAGCTATGTTTTTTGATTTTAATGAGAATACGAATATTAAAGAAGGGAAAAATGAAACTAGTTTATAAAGGTAAGACAAAAGATGTTTATTCATTAGAGAATGGTAACTACTTGTTGAAATTCAAGGATGATGTAACCGGTGAAGATGGGAAATTTGACCCCGGAGCTAATACTGTGGGCCTAACAATGGAGGGAGCAGGTAAGGCAGGGCTGAAACTTACCAGGTTGTTTTTTGAAAAGATAAGGCAAAACAACATTCCTACCCATTACATAGATGCAGATATCGAGGCTGCTACCATGACAGTGAAACCTGCTACGATGTTTGGAAACGGCTTGGAAGTGATTTGTAGATTTAGAGCCGTGGGCAGTTTTACACGTCGCTATGGAATGTATGCAAAAGAAGGGCAGGAGCTCGACGCCTTTGTTGAAGTAACTCTTAAAGACGACGCCAGACAGGATCCTCCAATTAGCGAGGACGCTCTGGATATGTTAGGCATTCTTAGCAAGGCAGAATATGCCTTATTAAAAGAACTTACCAAGCGAATATCTAAGATTATCAAAGATGAACTGGCAAAGAAAAATATAGAGCTTTATGATATCAAGCTGGAGTTTGGCCGTGTAGGTGATGACAAGCATATTGCCTTGATTGATGAAATTTCAGGTGGTAATATGCGTGCCTATAAAGACGGGAAATATATTGAGCCCTTATTGCTCGAAAAAATCATGACAAACTAAGGCTTGCTATAAAGAATAAAGGAAAAGGGGGTATCTCAAAAGTCCGAGATACCCCCTTTTTATTCGTAATCCTACCAGAGGAGTTTTTCAAATATTCAATTCTCGGAAGCTTTGAGAAACTTATTCGACAGCCTCTTTTTAGTTTAGATTAGATCTCCTGAGAGATGAAGTTTTACCCTTTGACCGATTATGTGAGCCTGAGCGCCGGGAGGCCGGGGCAGATGCTCTTGCTGATGCAGCCGGAGCGGGCTCTGCACTTCCCGGCGGGAAGGGATGGTCTGGTACAACCTCGATCTTTCGTTTGATTAATTTTTCAATATCCTTGAGAAAGGCTTGTTCCTCTCTGTCACAAAAAGCGTAGGCGGTGCCATCGGCGCCGGCCCGGCCGGTTCGGCCAATACGGTGTACATAGGATTCGGGGACGTTGGGCAGGTCGTAATTGATGACGTACTCCAAATTATCCACATCTATGCCCCGTGCAGCAATATCGGTAGCCACCAAAACGCGGGTTGTTTGTTCCTTAAAATTACTCAAGGCCTTTTGTCGCGCGTTCTGCGATTTATTGCCGTGGATGGCCTCAGCTGCGATACCGCTTTTCTTAAGCACACGAACCACCTTGTCGGCTCCGTGTTTGGTGCGGGTGAAAACCAATGCCGATTTAATGCCTTTGTTTTTCAAAACCTCTTGGAGTAAGGAGATTTTGTTGGACTTGTCCACAAAATAGACGTACTGCTTGATGGTCTCTGCCGTTGACGATGCCGGGGTGACTTCCACCTTGACCGGATTGCGCAATATAGTGTTGGCCAACTTTACAATGGCGGGAGGCATGGTAGCCGAAAAGAATAGCGACTGTCGCTTTGGCGGTAAAACCGCGAGTAGCCGTTTTACATCATGAATAAAGCCCATGTCGAGCATCCTGTCGGCCTCATCCAGGACAAAAATCTCAATCTCCCGGATCGAAACCAGTTTCTGGTTCATTAGGTCGAGCAAACGGCCCGGAGTAGCCACCAGTATATCCACCCCATTCTTTAGGGCGTTTACCTGAGAATGCTGATTAACACCGCCAAAAATAACTGTGCTGCTCAAACCAGTGTGGCGACCATAGTTGCTGATGCTTTCACCTATTTGAATGGCAAGCTCACGGGTCGGGGTTACAATAAGAGACTTGATGGGGCGGCGACGACTTCGGTCGCTCTTCTGATTATAAAGCAATTGCAGGATGGGAATAGCAAAGGCAGCCGTCTTTCCGGTGCCGGTTTGGGCACAGCCCAATAAATCGTGTCCTTTTAATACTTCTGGAATAGCCTCTGCCTGAACCGGAGTTGGTATTTCATAACCTTCTTCTCTTATAGCCCGGGCTATAGGGTCGATAAGGTTCAATTCGTTAAATGTCATATAATAAAAATCTGAATAAAAAAGGGAGCTGCCAAGGGGCAACTCCCAAAGTTCTGCAAAGATACATTAAAAACGGGAGAAGTCTCACTTTCACAATCAATCCTGTCGCCTAAAAGATTTTCCGCAGCGCTAACTAAGTGTTAAGATGCAAACAAAACAATCTTCTTAGCTAACTTTTATCTTTTTGTTAAATCTGGTTTAACTCTTTTCATTAAGCCCCATCTTACATAATTCCGCCACCTAGCAAGACTGAACAAAACATTCCCTCTTTTCTTCATTATTAGCGATAATTACGCTAATTATGGACAAGCCTTTGTGAGCAACAGCTGTGACTCACCAGCCGTAGGCGTATCGGGGCGTTAATGATTCAGTACCTTAATTTAAGGTAGTCAAGGACTTTTTTTAGCATCTAATGGGATATATTTACATCGCAGGCTGCATACTATTTACTGTTTACGGACAATTGGTACTTAAGTGGCGCATGAATCTACAAGGACAGCTGCCTGAAGCTCTAAGCGACAAGCTCATTTTTATGGCAAAACTGTTTTTGGATCCATGGCTTGTAAGCGGATTTGCCGCTGCCTTTGCGGCCAGTCTCTTCTGGATGGCAGCAATGACAAAGTTTGAAATATCATTTGCTTACCCCTTTATGAGTGCATCCTTTATACTTGTCTTTATCCTCAGCATGTTTCTTTTCGGAGAAACATTTACCTGGGGAAAAGTTATCGGACTGCTACTAATTACTGCAGGAATTATTATAACGGTAAAGCTATGACAAACATAGATATTTCAATTGTAGTGCCTCTTTACCGCTGCGAAACAGCAATAAAGGAATTAACTACCAGAATATGTAATACCCTCGAAGCACAGAGCCTTAGCCTATCTCACCGATACTGAGCAAAATGCCGAAATTGCCAACTTTGGCACATATCACAAAAACGTTATTCGTGCCATTTTATCCATGAAGGATAAAGCGCGCTACTTTCCTACCATGGTTCGCTGGGTAGGTTTTAGGAGGGTCGAAATTGCTGTAAATCACGCAGCTCGCAACGAAGGTCAAAGCAGCTATAGTTTTAAATCCCTACTCAACTTAGCCCTAAACACAATATTATCATTCTCCGACAAGCCACTTCGACTCACCGTAAAAGCAGGAATACTGATATCCCTTATTTCCTTCATCGTTGCAGCAGTAACCTTTTGTAGAGCCATAATGGGTTATATAGTGGTTAGTGGCTATAGCAGCATGATGATTTCCATCTGGTTGTTGGCCGGTGTAATAATTACCTTAATAGGCATGCTTGGACTATACATCGGAAGAATTTTCGACCAGGTTAAAGACCGCCCGGTCTTTATTGTGCAACAAACCATCAATTTTGAATGATGATTCAGTTTTTGGAGTGGGATTCCTCATTCTTTGAGAAAAAAAATTGGGCGTTTTGAATGTGACCTGTTGACAATGATTGAGCTGGACACTTTAATAAAAGGAAAGTCAACTCAAAACTATGATCTGGTTTATCTTTTTACAAACAATATAGAGAAAGAGGTCGACAACTACCTGAAAAATAGGGGCATTCATGTTATTGACCATAAGGTAACTTATGCCATTAATGGCGAATTCCAGGCCTGTAAAGGATCTGATTTTATTGAACCCTATCAAGGCTCCTTAACCAAAGATTTGCTCAATTTAGCTTTATTAAGCGGTCATGAAAGTCGATTTAAAAAGGACCCATTGCTGAATCCTAAATTCAACCTATTATATACCCAATGGATTGAGGAATCTCTGTCGGGCCAGCTGGCCGATCGGGTCTTTGTTGCAAAAAACGCTAAGAGAATAACAGGATTTGTCACGGTTAAGAAAAACAATAATTTAAAACATTCCAAAATATCAAATTGAATTACAAACGATTTCTGATGGGGTCAGCATGCTCTGGATTGTCCACCCAGCGCTTTTCTTAGTAAAAATAGACTTTAAGTTTCAGAAAATGTTTTTCAAAGATATGATACGACACTATGCTTATAAGTATTGTAGTAATTAAGGAGGTAATCAATATTAATATCCAGTTAAAATCAAATGAAGATATTTTCAGGTTTAAAAATAAGTTAATTACAATTGTGTGAAACAAATAAAGACCGTAGGTGAAAACGCCTAATTTGCTAATCCAAAGCTTATCACTAATTTTTAAGTGATTGTTTTGAGGTAAGGTCCACAATATTGTTAATGAAAAAAAAGTTCCAAATAATAATGGGGCAACAAAGTCAAGCCACTCTGTTTCTAAATTGGGAATCCCAAATATCAGAATCAGGCTTGCAGAAGCTGCTAAATATTTGAGACTTCGGTTTAGTTTATCAAGTCTCCCCAATATTTCAGTTTTGCAAACCAAAATATATGCTGGTATTGCTCCGAAAGCAAAATAGTCGATATTGGAAATTAGGTCAATAGTGGACAATCCATAGTGGCTATAGATTATTCGTGAAATACTCGCAAGCAGGATAGACCCTGTAATCAAGTGAGGGATTCTTTTTAAAGGGATTATTGAAATTAAAATGCCCCAAACAATGTAAAAGTGCTCTTCAATACACAGGGTCCACATAACACTCAAGGGAGATACATTCGGAAAGCCGCCCTCGATAATCATTTTATAGTTTTCGAGGAACAAAACTGACATTAACCAATTGGGTTGATACCCCTCAGCCGAGTATGGTAGTTGGAGGATGTTTAATAGATATGGGGTGATAAAAGCAAACAATATCATCGCGTAAAACAAAGGCCAAATTCTTAGAATCCGCCTTATATAAAATTTTTTTAGAGAGATTTTTTCTGTTCTGTTTTTCTCATGTATCAATATGTAAGTAATTAAAAATCCACTTAATACAAAGAAGAATACAACGCCAATTCCACCACTTTTTGAAAAGAACGAAAGGAAGGAAGAATCAGGAACCGGAGAATGATGAATAAAAACCAGAAGAAATGAGAAAAATCTTAAAGCATCAAATGTATGAAAATGCTGTCTGTTATTACTCATTTGTTTTGCTTGTGTCTGATGAATAAATGAGGCATTCGTCTCTTTTTAATATGTGATTGCAAAGCTTAATTTACTTGAATATTCTTTACTAAATTGTTCTTAATTTTCATCTGATGCAAAATAATGCTTAGCTTGTTTTTTGTGTTAGCCATAAAATTGTGTCCCAGCCATATTTGCAGTATAAAGAGAGCTAATTTAATAAGACTTTTTTTCTGAGCTTTTTTGTACACATTGTAATGGAAACTATCAAACTGACGCTGCACCATTCTTTTATTAAAATTAGGCAGATCTAAGATTGCTTGTTGACGCTCATTCTTGTAATTTAACTTATCAGGCAACAAGCCTAGTTTTTCGGACATCTCGTAGAGTTTGGTACCCTTGTAAGGAAAGAAAATCGAGGTAGCATGCCAATCGGGCTGAATATCTTGATTCATCCTTAAGGTGTCTAAAAAATCCTGATAGCTCTCTGTTGGTAAACCAATCAGATTAAATAGCCCTAATTTAATACCATGTTTTCGTGCAAACTTAGCTGCATTATAAATTGTTTCGTTTGAATAACGCCTATTGAGGATTTTTTCGCGTATCCTTTCATTTCCTGATTCTAAGCCTATGGTGAGAGACACAAAATTAGCTTTCTTAAGATTTTCAAAAACCAGATCTAAATTTAAATTGTCATAAACGCGGAGATTTGAACTGAAGGTCAATTTTGTTGCTCTGTTTTTATTAAACTCATAAAGATTATCACATAATTCCACAAGCCAGTCCAGGTCGGCACCTAAGGTTTCTACTTCCAGAAAATAATCACTTATGGAAGGAAATTTTATGCTTAAAATTTCCAATTCAGCAACAATGTTTTGAGGTGAACGTAACCTGACATATTGCCCCTCAGCTACCCGTCTTATACTGTGATTGCAACAATAGGTGCAATTGTATGGGCAGCCTCGTCCCAGCAAAAGAGTCAGCCGCGTATTTTTGTCAAAAATGTATGGCTGCCATAAATCTCTATCAACAAATGGCAAGGAATCTAAATCCTGAATAAAACTTTGGGTTGGGTTTTTGATTATGCTTCCATCCTTTTTGAGCCAAAGATTGGGGATAGAATAAATATTTTCGTTGGCCTCAATTTTATTTGCCAATTCTAATATTGCATTTTCCCCTTCGCCAATGCATAAGGCATCGAATATGTCAAGATAACTTTCTTCCGGGGAGATGGTGGCGTGAACACCACCTAAAACGGTAAATTTCTTATATCTGTTTTTTATAAATGATGCAATTTCTTTAACGAAAAGAAACTCTGAGTAAACAGAAGAGAGCGCTATAAGGTCAAACCTGTTTTCGACAAATTTCTCTTCTATTAATTTATAGTTGTGTTTCCCATTCCTTTGGTCTAATACCAGTAAATCAGTTGAGTGATTATTCATTTTAAGAACTGAAGACAACTGAGCAATGCCTATTTGGATATCTTCCTGACCCTTTAAAGGCTTTTTCTTTAATAAGGATTTTTGTATCGAAAAAATAAAAAGTATGTTCATCCGTTTTTCATGCTTGCAAAATGCTGTAATCCAGCTATTGCCTGTACAGTGTGTGAAGCTAAATCCTTACGGGATAGCGCCTTCCAAATGTAGTACAATTCTTTTTATTCTTATGCCTTTATAAGAAAGAAAACAGTTGAACTAGTTACAAATGCACTAACAAATTACTCTTCTTACCTGGCTTCCAAATTTTTGTTAAGTCTGGGATAATCCTTTCGAATAAAGCTCCATCTTACATAATGCCGGCTCGTATTAAGCCTGAAGGGATGACATCATTATAGCAAATTAGACCAAGCAGCAAAGATAAATCCTGAAGTGTTTTAGCAGACTGATTGGATGATACTTTGTTGTTGCTCTTGCAGAAGAAGCCTAATAAGTATAATTTTATGCCGATGTGTTTCCATAGCGAAATATCAAAAAGCGCACAAGAACTGGAACATCGGTTTAATGTTAAATTCGATGATCCGGCATCGTTTAGCCCTGCAGTTTATAATGGTTTTAATCACCCAAAGACTCCCGTCATCACAAATTTACAGCCCGACATAATCAAACTTTATCATTGGGGTCTGATTCCGTTTTGGGCAAAAGATGATAAAATAAAAAAGAATACTCTTAACGCTCGTATTGAAACCATACACGAAAAACCCTCATTCCGGAATGTTGTTAATAAGCGCTGTTTGATTATTGCTGATGGCTTTTTTGAATGGCAATGGATGGATGAAAAAGGCAGGCAAAAACAAAAGTATGAGCTCACTTTCCCAAGCGATGAAGTCTTTGCATTCGCGGGTCTTTGGAGTGAGTGGGTGGATAAATCTACGGGTGAAATACGTTATACCTACACCATAATTACCTCCGAGGCTAATGAATTGATGAGCAAAATACATAACTCTAAAAAGCGAATGCCCGTGATTGTCGAAAGGGAGAGCGAACAAAGCTGGCTGAAAGGAGGGAGGCTGGTGCTAGACAACGATAAGCTAAGAGCAACAAAAATCTAAATCGCCATGTGGAGTCAAAGTTGGGCTAAATTCTGCGAAAAGTTTAAAGCCCAATGCTTTTGCTAATGAATGAATAATGAAATTGTAAATTATTCATAACTTATTCATAACTTGTAATCAGTTACCATTTAACTAAGTTTTAGTTTCTGGTTTTAATTAGTCTGGAATACAATGATCTAAGGCCTGAAGTAGCCGACATAACCTAATACCGACAAAAGGAATAATTATTTATAAAACAACCTGGGATATGAAATACTTAATTTTATCTCTTTCCCTTTTAGCTTTTGTAGCTTGTGAAAAAGAAAAAGAATCAATTGACATAAGCATAATAAAGAGTTATATAATAATGGATCCTTTCGAAGAATCCGGCATCGTTGGCGATCTAATACAAGATACAGTATTTTACAACTTCAAAGATGATGGCAAGATGACCAAGATAAGGCTGAATTATTCTCTAATTGACAATGAGATTTCTTTAGAATCAAAAGACACGGTTGATTGCATCTATTATATAGATTCAAATCATCTTTTTATGACAACGGACTGGGAAAGCATTGATTATCTTGTTCCAATATTTGGAAAAGACAACAATGAATGGGTCGTATTAAAGCTGAATTCAGACACTTTGATTGTAGACCACTATCAAAATGGTGAGAAAAGAATTAAAGTTGGTCATTACGGGTTTGATGTTATAGAAAAATAACAACAATCCCGGGCAGATAAGATCAGCCCGGGATTAATACGTTTTACATTATAAGCTGCATGAGTCTTTCCGACCGGCAGCCTTATCATTACTGCTTATTAAGCGCAGCGCTGTTGCAGGTAGTTAATAGTTGATTGCACTGAATCGATTTTTGGCAATGTCTCGTTTTCTATTGCCAGATTGAACTTTGTTTCAAGATAGAAAAAGAAACAAGTCATGTCTGTGGCGTCCATCAACATATCATTTTCATAAGAAGCATCTGCTGCAATCCTCTCTCTCGGCACGCCAGTCTTTCTAAGTACTCTGTACAGGTTTCGGCGAATCATTCTATCGTTCATCTTACTATATTTTATGTCTATTCTATAAAAACGTGTGTTGTTTAGGGCTCACTCAATAGTAGGACAATTCAAAAGACGGATACACGTACGGGGGAGAGAAAGATAATAGAGGGTGGAGTAAAGCAGGATAGCGGGAATGCGGGAAGAAATTAGATGGTGGATGGTGGATGGTGGAGGGTAGAGTTTAGCGGTAAGGAGTTAGGAAAGTAAAAAGTAAAAGGAGAAAAGGGAAAGGTGAACATTAATAACTCATCATTGACTAGTGATTGTTATATTTGTCGTTCAATTTAAAAATTTAAGAAATGCATACCTGGTTTGAGTGTAAAGTAAAGTACCTAAAGATTGATGAGGTTTCGGGCAGGGAGAAAAAAGTGAGTGAGCCTTATTTGGTTGATGCTGTTTCGTTTACCGAAGCTGAAAACCGAATTCATAAGGAGCTTGAGCAAATGATAAGGGGTGAGTTTATGGTAAGCAATATTAGCAAGGCAAATTATGCTGATATTTTCCCTTTCGAGAATGCTGACAGATGGTTTAAGTGCAAGGTAAGCTATGTGGCTTTGGATGAAGGTGCCGGCAAGGAGAAAAAGGTTAGCAATACCATGCTTGTGATGGGCAACGACCTTAAGGAGGCCTATGACAATTTGATGAAGGCTCTCGATGGTATGACAATAGACTTTGAGGTGAATGGCATTAACGAAAGTCCTTTGATGGATATATTCCCTTACGAGACAGATTTAATCAAAAGGTAGAAGGTCTTAGCCGGCTCTATTCTTGATTTACCAAGAATAGAGCAGGCTAGAACTGTGGCTTTCCTGTATTTGAGATACAGTGTTGTCCGGTAAAAGCGATTAGATTGCACAATTTTACAATTGTAACTCAGGATTCTGATTTTAATGATTTAAGTACTTTATTTGGCTTTCCTCCGAAAATTATATGGCTTCGTACTGGAAATCTGAAAACTACTGCGGTTTTAGCTGTCCTGGTTAGAAATTCCTCTGATTTGGCAAAATTTGAAGCAGATAATGAATTAGCCTGTTTTGAAATAGTACTTAGCTAAGAGATAACGTATTCTTTATTCAAGGTGTTTCTTTAAGTTTTTTTAAGTATTAGTGTTTTAAACCAAAGGGTTTGCCGGGCGTCTTAGCAAGTGATTGCCCAAACTAAAAGCCTGTTCACTTGTTAATAAAACTTGTGAGGATGGTGTGAAATTCATTAATCGCTTAAGATATTTATGAAGAAGTCGCTAAAACGCAGCCTGTCGGCAGGGTTACTGCTAATTCTGATAGCCGTATTGGTATTGCCCCGTTTGGCTTGGTTTTCATCAAAAGATAGCAGTAATGCTGTAGTGCAGGGAGGCGGAGGAGCTCTCCCGGTGAGTGCGGTGATAGTTCAGCCCGACACTATGGACAATGTTTTGAAGGCTGCCGGAACCCTGGTAGCCAGTGAGGAGCTTTTCGTTACCACCGAAATTTCCGGTATGGTTCGCAGTATTCACTTTGATGAAGGCACTCGTGTAAAGCAAGGTGATTTGTTAGTCAGCATTGATGATGCAGAGCTACAGGCCCAGCGCGACAAAGCCATCCACCAAAAGGAGCTTATTTCTCAAACTTTGGAGCGTCAGAGAGTACTCCTGGAAAAGGAGGCTATCAGTCGTGAAGCCTTTGATAAGGTTCAGACCGATATGCTGGTTATAGAATCGGAACTCACGCTACTTAATACCCGCATTTCGAAAATGCAGATACGGGCACCTTTCGATGGAGTAATTGGCTTCCGCGGCGTTAGTCCTGGCACTTATCTTCAGCCCGGACAGCCTATTGCCCGTCTTGTAAAAGCATCACCTCTTCGCCTGGAATTTTCCGTTCCTGAGCGTTATCAATCAGACAGGCTTCAGGGCAGGCAAGTAGTCTTTAATGTTGCCGGCTACAGCGAAGATTTCTATGCAGAAGTATATGCTATTGAGCCCTCTGTTGACGAGCGAACACGCTCACTTATGCTGCGTGCCTTATATCCCAATAAGGATTACCGCCTCTTGCCGGGTATGTTTGCTGATTTGAGAATTATAATAAGTCGCGATTTCGACGTACTTCAAGTGCCTAGTGAGGCCATTATTCCGCAGATGGACGGCGATCAGCTCTATGTTTACCTCGGTGGCAAGGCCGAGCTTATCAATGTGCGTACCGGTCGTCGTAGCGAAAAGACGGTAGCAGTGACTGAGGGTCTGGCTGCCGGCGATACGGTTATCACCAGTGGAATTTTGCAGTTGCGTTCGGGGATGCCTGTTTCCCTGCAAGGCGCAGGTTTTTAATTATTTACGCACTACCATTAGCGCGTAATCAACAAATACAATATGAGTTTATCCTCAATTAGCATACAAAGGCCGGTTTTGACCATAGTGATGAATGTTTTTATCATTATTATCGGGTTTATCGGCTATAGCTTTCTGGGAGTACGTGATTATCCCAGCGTTGATCAGCCTTTTGTCTCGGTGTCAACAACCTTTACCGGGGCAAATGCTGACGTGATTGAGACCCAGATAACAGAGCCGCTGGAGCAAGCTGTCAACGGTATCCCGGGTATCAGGAGTATAAGTAGTCAAAGCCGCGATGGTTCCAGTCGTATTACTGTTGAGTTTAACCTGGAGGTAGATCTTGAGACGGCAGCCAACGATGTGCGGGATAAAGTATCGGGTGCTATGCGTCGCCTTCCGCCTGATGCCGATCCTCCGGTGGTATCAAAGGCTGATGCCGATGCACAGCCTATTTTTTCTATTACCTTGCGCAGCGCCACTCGCTCATTGATTGACCTTACTGAATATGCGGAGGTGAATTTTAAGGAACGCTTACAGACTATTCCCGGCGTAAGTGAGGTACGCACATGGGGCGCCAAGCGCTTTGCCATCCGGCTATGGATGGATCCCGCGAAGCTGGCAGCTTATCAGCTGACCCCCGTGGATGTGCGCGATGCCCTTAACCGCGAGAATGTTGAACTGCCCTCGGGGCGTGTCGAGGGCTACAATACCGAGCTTACCGTTCGCACGATGGGGCGCTTTACCTCCATAGAAGACTTTAACCGCATGGTGGTATATCAGGATGGCGACCGGGTGGTTCGCTTCAGTGATATAGGGCGCGCGGTTGTTGAAGCCGAGAATATCAACAGTATCTTGAAGCTTAACGGGGTGCCAATGGTTAATAACGTACTGGTGCCTCAGCCGGGAGCCAACTATATTTCGATTGTTGACAACGCGATGCTTCGACTTGAAGAGCTGAAAAAGGATTTGCCCGGCGATATAATTGCCGAAGTTGGTTTCGATAATACCCAATATATACGCGACTCTATTGTCGAAGTGCAGGAGACCATCTATATTGCCCTTTTCCTGGTTGTATTGGTGATTTTTGCCTTTTTACGCGACTGGCGTACTACTCTTATTCCCTCGCTTGCAATTCCCGTGTCGCTTATCGGAGCCTTCTTTATTATGTATATCGCGGGCTTTACCATCAATATTCTAACTCTTTTGGCAGTAGTATTGGCCATTGGTTTGGTGGTTGATGATGCCATCGTGGTAATGGAAAATATCTATACCAAGATAGAAAAGGGGATGGATCCAAAGGAGGCCGGTATAAAAGGAACTGCCGAGATATTTTTCGCTGTTATTGCTACCACCGTCACCCTTGTTGCCGTCTTCTTTCCCATCGTGTTTTTGCAGGGGATAACCGGGCGCCTGTTCCGCGAGTTTAGTATTGTAATAGCGGGAGCTGTGATTATCTCATCCTTTGTGGCTCTTACTTTGACCCCGATGTTGTCGTCGCGCATCCTTCAAAAGCGCACAGGGCAGCATAACCGGCTTTATACGGCCACCGAGCCTTTCTTCGTGTGGTTGGTTCGAACTTACAAGAACGCGCTTACCTCCTTTTTGCGTCGCCGACGGATATATACGCCCTTGATAATGATTGTAACCCTGGTGCTTATCGCTGTTCTATGGCTTAATTTGCCCTCCGAAATGGCTCCCCTGGAAGACCGCGGCCAGCTTAATGTTAACAGTACCGCACCTGAAGGAGCAACTTACGAATATACCCTGCGCTACTCAGACGAGTTGTCGCAGTTTATGCTGGAAGATGTGCCGGAGATAGAGTCTTTATTTCAAATCGTAGGATTGTGGAATAATAATGCTGCCAGCCACCGTCTTACACTGAGCGATGCCAGCGGGCGCAGCCGCTCGCAGCAAGAAATTGCCGATGACTTAGGCGAAAAGGTACGAGCCTTTACGGGGGCCCGTACCTTTGTGACCCAGCAACAAACTTTTGGAGGACGACGCGGCGGTTTGCCTGTCCAGTATGTTATCCAGGCCCAGAATCTTAACAAACTGAAGGAATACCTGCCTCGGTTTATGGAAGAGCTTGACAAAAGCGAGCGTTTTCAGAATTATGATGTGGATTTGAAGTTTACCAAGCCTGAGATCCGTGTGAATATTGATCGTCAGAAGGCTTCCCTCTT
Source organism: Marinilabiliaceae bacterium UBA5488 (assembly GCA_002427105.1). Taxonomy (GTDB): domain Bacteria; phylum Bacteroidota; class Bacteroidia; order Bacteroidales; family Marinilabiliaceae; genus Geofilum. The sequence goes on from DIPM01000036.1 coordinate 159,215, forward strand.
AGGCGTTTCGGTGCGCGATATAGCTCAGACCCTTCAGCTCAGCTTGAGCGGTCAACGTTTGGCCTATTATATTATGAATGGCAAACAGTATTATATAATCGGGGAGCTGGAGCGAAGCGACCGTGACAAGCCCAGCGACATAACCTCTGTATATGTGCGCAGTAGGACCGGGCAGTTGATACAGCTGGACAATCTGGTTACAATTGAAGAGAGCAGTACTCCTCCTCAGCTTTACCGTTACAACCGCTTTGTGGCGGCAACCGTATCTGCCGGACTGTCGCGGGGTAATACCATTGCCGACGGTATTGAGGAAATGGACAGAATAGCGGCTTCGGTTCTTGACGACACCTTCAGCACTTCTTTGACTGGCGATTCGCGCGACTTTGTGGAAAGTACCTCAAGTTTGCTTTTTGCCTTTGCCCTGGCTCTTTTATTAATTTATTTGGTGCTGGCAGCGCAGTTTGAAAGTTTCCGCGACCCGCTTATTATAATGTTTACTGTGCCTTTGGCTCTTGTTGGTGCTCTCTTGTCACTATGGTATTTTGGCCAGAGCCTTAATATCTTTAGCCAAATTGGTATAATAATGTTGATAGGCCTGGTTTCCAAAAACGGTATTTTGTTGGTTGAGTTTGCCAACCAGCGGAAGGCAGCAGGCCTTAACAGCTATGATGCAATAGTCGATGCGGCAGGGGCTCGTTTTCGTCCTATTTTGATGACCAGCCTTTCTACCATTTTAGGGATATTGCCGATGGCTTTGGCATGGGGCGCCGGGTCTGAGAGCCGTGTTTCGATGGGTATTGCTGTTGTAGGGGGCTTAACAGTTGCCTTAGTATTTACTTTGTTCGTTATTCCGGCTATGTATATTTATATTTCTGATGATAAGAAGTATGTCACTAATGTCGGATAATTTCTTAAGCTTAATCAAAGAGCTTGTCTTCATGGCAACTTTTTGAGCTGAAAAGAAGAAGAAATAAGAACTTTTGCGTAATTAAGAAGCTAAGATGAAGAAGTTAATTATTATAGGAATATTAATGGTTTTAGCCCATACAGGCCGTGGGCAGGCGCAGGGAAGCAAGGACGTTTCGGTTCAGAAACTTTCTGTGTTGATAGAGCAGACTTTAGAGCAAAATCCTTCCGTAGGTGTCGTTCGTAACCGTTGGCGGCAGGCTGATAATATGCACTCCATACAGCCTTTCCTGCCAAGTCTGGGGGGCACAGCGCGTTATAATAAGTCAAACTCAAACAGCAAGCGTGTATTCAATGAACAGGAGCAGGACTTTGAAAATACTACTTCCGAAAATGTAAGTGCGGGGCTGAGTCTTAGCTGGACAATTTTTGACGGTCTGGGAATGTTTGCCGACTATCAGCGCGGCGCTTATCAGCTTGATGCGGCAGAACTTGAAACTCGCCGGGTGGTTGAGCAGCTGCTGGGCGAGCTGTCTGAACTATATTATCGTATAGTTGTGCAACAGCACCGTTTGGAGGCAGCCGGTGAGCTGATGAAGTTATCGCGCGAGCGCTTTCGTATTATCACAGAGCAGGTTAATATTGGAACAGCCTCGGGCATGGATTTGCAGCAAGCCCGTCTTGACCTGAATGCCGACAGTTCATTGCTGATTCGCCATAAGGAAGCTTTGCAGGATGCGTATATCCGGATTAACCAACTTATTAACCAGCCTTTGCTGAGTCATGGCTTTGTAAGCGACACTATCTTTATCGGTTCTCCTCTGGTGGAAGATGATTTGCTGGCGATGGCTCTCGACAATAATGTACAGCTCGCGGCCAATAGACTTGGTGTGGCCATTACCGAGCAGGATTTACGCCTGGCACAGTCGCGTCGCTATCCCACTATCAACCTTGTAAGCGGCTATACCTACAGCAGAGCCGAAACACCTGCCTCGGTTATTACCTTTAATGAGTCGAATGGCTTTAATTATGGCGTGGAGGCCGGTATCAATATTTTCAACGGCTTTGAAGTCAATCGTAATATTCGTAATGCCCGTATAGAACTGGAAAATCGCCAACTAAGCTATGAGGAAACAGAACTGGCTGTTAGGGCTCAGTTACATTCTCTTTACAATACCTACCTGAATAATATTATGATGGTTGATTTTGAAAGGCAAAACGTCGAAGTAGCGAGGGCAAATTTCGACCTGGCGCTGGAGCGCTATGAGCTGGGCGTTTTATCTGGTCTGGGCTTCCGTGAGTTTCAATTGGGCTATATCAACGCTGTCGATCGCTCCCTCGACGCGATGTATCAAAGCAAGGTGCTTGAACTCTCACTTTTAGTGCTCAGCGGACAGATGGATGAATTTATGCAGAGAATCAGGTAAAGTGAAGCTCAGCCGGGGGATAGAGTTCTCCACATATCTTAAACCCTGTGGGGGCGACAAATAATTACTTGTCCGGTCGTTATAATCTCGCCATTTTTGGGTTTGCCGCGACCATAAGATCTGCTGTCCGCGCAATTTTCTCCAAGAGCCTTTTGCATACTATAAAATTTGGATAAGAAACCTTTTTAATGGGTGTTTTTACTACTGTTACCCCTTATGCGTTAGTGCGTAATCATTTCCCTTTATTTGTGTAAATTTTTTACTATTTTTGCGCTTCGATTATAAGCAAAACGACTGAAAACGCTGGAGTTTGTAAGCTGAAACCATGACAAAAGTCATGGTCTGTTCTTTTTGTAAGAAAATCAATAAAATAAATGTTAAATTGCTTTAAAATGCGGTTTTTTATTTCTTAACTTGTAGTGCTAATAAACTAAATAGCTGTTTTTTTGTTTAATGTTTTGTGTGAGAAGTAGAAAATTTCAAATCTGCAATCAAAATAGAGAGAAAAACGACGAATCAGAAGTTTTCAAACTTATGGTTTCAGATTTTTTGGATTGCATATTTATAGTGAAGTATAGTAGAAAAAAGTCCTATTTATTAATTTAAACCTTAAACTTTATGAAGAAAGTTTTTATGGCACTTTCGTTCGTAATGGTATTTAGTTTGGGCAATATTTTGGCTCAAACAAGAACCATTACCGGAACAGTAACAGGAAGTGATGACGGCCAACCCATACCGGGTGCGTCCGTATTTGTGAAAGGCACAACCATGGGTACTATTACCCAAATTGATGGTGATTACTCGCTTAGCGTACCCCAGGATGCTGAAATTCTGGTTTTCTCCTTTGTGGGTATGGAGTCCCAGGAGCAGTCAATTGCCGGTCGTAGCGTGATTAATGTTGTCCTAAATAGCAGTGCCATTGCTATGGATGAGGTTGTGGTAACCGCTATCGGTATTACTCGCCAAGAGAAATCTCTAGGTTACTCGGTTGGTGTTGTTAACTCCGAGAGTTTAGAGAAAGCCAGAGAGGGTAATGTGATTAATTCACTTTCTGGCCGAGTAGCAGGTCTTAATATAATTCAAAGTTCTGGTACTGCCGGAGGGTCATCAAAAGTTGTAATTCGTGGTCAATCTTCTTTAGGAAGCTCGGGTCAGCCTCTTTTTATTGTTGATGGTATGCCTATTAGCAATAATAGTTTGAGTTTTGGGATTAATGGTGCAGTTGACACAGGATCTCGAATTGGCGATGTTAGCTCTGATGATATTGCATCAATAAGCGTTTTAAAAGGTGCAGCTGCAACTGCTCTTTATGGCGCCAGAGCTAAAGATGGAGCAGTCGTAATTACTACTAAGAAGGGTAGTAAGAATTCCCCTGCCGCAGTCTCAGTTAATTCTTCTGTACGATTTGAGAATCCTTTGAAACTGCCTGATTTCCAGAATGAATTTGGACCTGGGCCTGGAGCTACTGGAAACTATAGCATGAATTCATGGAATGGTTGGGGCCCCAGCCTTGCTAGCGTTAGTGATCAGAAGTTTCCTATCTTTACAGGTGAAGATGTCACGTTGAAAGCTTATGACAATAATGTTAAGGACTTTTTTGAAACAGGTGTTACCCTAGCAAATAGTGTTTCAATTGCCGGAGGCGATGAAAAGAGTGATTATCGAATTGGTTTAAGTTCTTTGAATCAAGAAGGGATTATTCCAAACAACTCTTATGATCGATATAATGTAACCTTCAATGGAGGAAGAAGCTTTTCAGAAAAATTTTCGTCTCGCGTTTCTTTTTCCTATGTTAATATAGCCTCTGAGGGTAGGGCTGCCCAAGGGAGTAATGACCCTAATGCGATTATATCTTCCATTTTTTCTATGCCAAGAACAATGGACGTTAATCTTCTTAAGGATAATTGGATTCTTGATGGTTCGCCTTACCCATTGGGTTCAGGTGGCGTTGCCTCTACCAATAACCCTTACTGGATATTAAATAAGAATGTTTTTACTAATAAGCTTGACAGGGTTTTTGGTAATTTAGTTCTTACTTATAAACCATTCAAAGGCCTCACTATTACTAATAATGCTGGTGTTGATTTTTTCTTTGACGACAGTCGTCGAGTTTGGGCAAAAAATACTCTTGGCGAGAACAAGGGAAGATTTATCACTTATAATCAGGATAATAAGGTTTTGAATAATGACTTGTTGATAACTTATGACTATGATATCAATGAGGATTTTAATCTTAAATTGTTGGCAGGACATAATATAGTTCAAACGACAACAGAACTGGTTGAAGTTGATGCAAAGGATTTATTAGTTGCAGATATTTATTCGTATGCCAACGCTCAGACCAACTCTCCAAGTAATACCTATAGGCAGCGAAGACTTGTTGGAGTTTTCGGCGATATTGGTGTTAGTTATAAGAACATGGCGTTTTTTAATGTTACAGGGCGAAACGACTGGTCTTCAACAATGCCTCTTTCTGAGCAGTCTTACTTTTATCCTTCCTTCAGTGGTAGTTTCGTTTTTACCGAATTATTAGAGAATAATAGGGTGCTGACCTTTGGAAAACTGAGGGCAAATTATGCTATTGTCGGAAGCGATACCGATCCTTATCAGTTAGATTATGTTTATGCACCAGTTAACTCTTATTTCTTGCAATACTTAGGAAGTACAGCCGGCAGATTTCCACATGGAGGATTGTTGGGCTACACATCTCCCGGAGCATATCCGGATCCGAATCTGAAGCCTCAAAAGCAAACTGGTTTTGAAGTTGGGTTTGATTTGCGATTCTTTAATGGTCGTATTAATCTGGATGCAACTTATTACTCTAATTTAACTGTCAACCATATTGCTCTTGTTGATGCACCGAATTCCACCGGATATTTCAATTTCAGAAAGAATGCCGGAGAAGTTTCAAATAAGGGTATTGAGGTTATGCTGGGTGTTACTCCAGTAAAGGTTGGATTCTTTAACTGGGATGTCAATTTTAATTTTGCTTCAAACAAGCAAGAGGTTGTCTCACTCGATCCAACCATCACGGAGTTAAACCTAACCTCTGGTTATAGCGGTCTTCAAATAAAAGCTGCAGTGGGTGAGCCCTTTAGTCTGTATGGAATTGCTTGGGAAAGAGACGAAGCTGGGAATATTGTTATTGATGGCACTACTGGATTCCGCAAGACTCAAGCCACTGCACAGAATTTAGGTAAGATTACACCTGATTTTACATTGGGAATTGCCAATACCTTTTCATTTAAGGGAATATCTTTGTCTGGAGTTTTGGATATCCGTCAAGGAGGTGTAATGTATTCCAATACAGTATCATCGCTGCGCACAAACGGAGTTGCTGAGGAAACTATGCTAAACGGCCGTAACGCCATCATTGATAAGGGAGTTGTTTCTGATGGAAATGGCGGATTTGTTGATAACACTAAGGAGATCTCTGCTTATGATTATTGGACTCAGAATTATAAAACATCAAACACTGAGGCCAATGTATTTGATGCTTCCTATGTTAAGTTGAGAGAGGTTACCCTTACTTATAATTTGCCCAAGAGGTGGTTTGACCAAATTTTCTTAGATAATATGTCTGTTGGCTTCGAGGCTCGTAATTTGTGGATTATTAGTAGTGATGTTCCACACATCGATCCTGAGTTAAACTTCTTTTCACCCAGTGACGTTGGCTCCGGGGTTGAATTTGGAAGCATCCCATCTACCAGAAGTTATGGTTTTAACCTTAAGTTTAGTTTATAAACCAAAAAATATTAGAGTATGAAAATATTTAAGTTCACAAAATTGCCACTTCTTCTTTGGGTGACAATTGCAGTACCATTTGCCTCTTGTTCGGATTGGTTAGATATTAATAGCAATCCTTATGTGGCAAACGATCAGACGAATATTGATCCAGGGTATTTGTTTAATTACGCCGCAACAACGCATAGTTCAAATAGACAAGGTGGAGATTTCTACATTCCCCTGTTGATTTCTGGTCAAACAGTTGCGGATGGGGGCTTTGTTGATTTGGGTGGATATTGGTCTGAATCCCTGTATGATATAAGTATTTATTCTACTGGAAATACATGGGTTACTGCGTACGCAAATGTTGGCACTAACTTAATTAAAGCCAAAGAGTTCGCCTTAAAAAATGAGAATATTAATGCAATTGTTCAAGCCGAAATTCTTCAAGCACAAGCACTCTTTGAAATGACTATGATATTTGGTGATGTGCCTTTTTCTGAAGCATTGAATATTGAAGAGTATAAGACACCTAAATTTGACACTCAGAAGGATGTATTAGATGGCCTTTTAGTATTGTTGGATGATGCTTTAGCGAAGGTAGATTTGGATTCGCCGGGGATTCAACAATACGATATCTTTTATGGTGGAGATATGACCAAATGGGCGAAACTTGCCCGATCGCTCAAGCTAAAGATACTCATGATAATGGTTGATAAAGATCAATCAAAAGAGGCTGCGATTAAGTTGTTAGTTGAAGATGATGCAATCGGCTTTATTAATGAAGAGTCAGAGTGGATTTTTCCATTTTTCGAAGAAGCCAGTACTCAGAATCCGAACTTCAGAATTAATGACCGATACGCTGCTCCAGGTGAGTATTATATGTTTTTTGCCCACAATAGTGTTTTGGATCTTATGAAACCGTTGAATGATCCACGGCTGCCAGTTTATTTCGAGAAAGGGGTTGATGGGAACTATAATGGGCTGCTGACCTCTGAAGATGTAGAAGATGTAGAAGGGGTTTATCTTACTTCTCCCATTAATTTCCAGCGAGTTTGGGCAGCTAATGCTCCTGATGTTATGTACTCTTTTAGTGAGCTGTCTTTCCATCTTGCCGAGGTATATGCGCGTGGATTGGGCGTGACCCAAGATCTAAGTAAAGCCCAAGAGCATTATTTGGCCGGTGTAGAATCTGCTTTAGGTTTTTGGCAGATTGAGAGTGCGGAGGTTGATGCCTTTATTGCTCAGTTAGGTGATATTTCTACGATGAATCAAGAAGATGCCCTGGAGGCTATCTATTCACAGGTTTGGGTAGATCTTATGCTTCGGCCCTTTGAAGCTTGGGTGCATTCAAGACGCACATCTTTTCCCGAACTGACGGTTCCCGAGTTAGCTCCATATGAGTCCTTGATTTATCGTTGGGTATATCCTGATAGAGAAAGAAATGTCAATCCAAATGTTCCTTCACCTTTGCCTGAGATCACAGATAAGATGTGGTTTCAAAAATAGGTGACGATTTTTTTGCAGCGACCATTCCAAAAGGATGGTCGCTTTTTATTGAACTCTTCTTGAACGGATGTAACTCTTCAGAAGGTTGGGCTCGGTTCAAATTGAATTTTCTGCTTTCAAAGAATTGCCTATTGTCATTTATATTAGTTTTTGATAAGTGGTTATGGCCATTATTAAATATTAATGCTTACGGTTGAGCCATTGCCCTCACTGATTTTTAATAGGCTCTTTTTGGTGAAGAAGTTCTTTTTGAAGCTATTGGAGACTTTGGACCATCTGCTGGTACAAGCTTTACCTTAGGTGAGTAGTATTGGATTTTAACCGGTGCTTATAGGCTAATGTCATAGAAACTTTGGCTTTAGCATCAAGTAAAGGCAAATGCCCTGGAAAATATAACTTTTCTAGGGCATTCTTTTGTGAGCTGTAATTCTTCCTTTTTGAACCAAGTAGCTTGTTGGGTGTTTAACTCTGGGCTGTATAAGCTTTTGTAGTGGATGTTTAACAACTAAAAATTTTAGAAATGTCAAAAAAGATTGCAGTTTTAGTAGGAAGCCTTCGCAAGGACTCATTAAATCGCAAGGTAGCAAAGGCTTTAATCAAGTTGGCCCCCAAATCTCTGGAGCTTGAAATCGTTGAGATAGCTCAGCTACAACTGTTTAATGATGATTTGGATAATGATAACAACAGACCTGTGGAATGGACTAAGTTTCGCGACAAGATAAGGGGATTTGACGGTCTTTTGTTTCTAACTCCTGAGTACAACCGTTCTATGTCGGGTGTATTGAAAAATGCTATTGACGTAGGCTCTCGTCCTTATGGTCAGAGCGTATGGAGCGGGAAGCCCGGAGCAGTTGTAAGTGTATCTATGGGTCATCTTGGCGGCTTTGGAGCCTATCATCACTTAAGGCAGACTTTATCTTTCCTGGATGTTCCTGCCATGGCTCAGCCTGAAGCTTACGTTAGCGATGCAGCCTCACTTTTTGATGATGCCGGTAATTTGGTCAGCGAATCAAAGAAGGAGAGCTTCACTGCATTTATGGGAGCCTTTGCCAAGTGGGTTGAGAAAAATTGTTAGTAGCAAGTCCGCGGACAGCATCTAAGTCCGAATGGTTGTAAAAAATATTCTTAGGAGTGCTTAAAGAGTAGAGTTCTCGCTGTGAGGTGAAAAATTTACTATCTTTAAGCACTCTTAACATTTAGGGTTTTGGGTTTACAATCAATTTTTGGTGGTTTATGGATTGTCCTGTTCTTCGAAAACTTTCGCTATTTATTGCAATAATACTATTGCTTTCTCCTGAAGCTAAGGCTTCGCTCGCGGAGATTTTGCGATTTGAGCATTACAATACAGCCCGCGGTTTGTCTCAAAATACCGCAACTTCTATTTTGTGCGATTCAAAAGGATATTTATGGATAGGCACAAACAATGGGCTCAATCGCTTTGATGGCAACAAGTTCAGGGTTTTTATGAACGAGCAGGCGGGCGAGCAGAATTTTTCTCATAACCGCATAGTTAATATTTGGGAGGATGCACGTGGTTTTATTTGGTTTGAAACTCACGATGCTCATTATCATTATTTTGATCCCGTTTCTGAAAAGTTTCAGTCGCTCACCTACCTTTTTCCTGAGTTGGGTGAAGGACATGCCGTGTTCAATCAATTTATGCAATATTCAGACGATGAGGTATGGATAGGATTGAGCAACCGGGGAGTGCTGCGGCTGATTTATCAGGCCGAATCACACACATACAAGGTAACGCACTACACAGCGCGCGGCAGTAGCGCTATTTCCAATAATAATGTCGCTTTTATCGAGTCTGACAGAGACGGCAATATTTGGATTGGTACTCACAGGGGACTGACCTTTGTGGATGCCGGTTCGTTAAAAGGCGATACGCCGCTATTCAATCACCTTTTTATCTCCCACAGCTTTTCGTCGATTATAGAGACCGTCACCGAACTCTGGTTTGGAACCAAAGAGGACGGCATTTTAAAGTTTCAGAAGAAGAGTCAGCTCTACACATATATTAACGTAGAAAACAGTCCGACACTACGCTCCGATAAGATTCTGGATCTGCATATAACAAAGAACGGAACCATTATGGCGTCCTTTTATCAGAACGGGATGCAGATATATATACCCCGAACTAATAAATGGAGTAATGTTGAATTGAACGGGGTTCAGGTGGAGAGTATTTATGAGGACAGAGCGGGCAAAGTCTGGATTGCGACGGAAAAATTCGGCATAACCGGTTTCGATCTCGAAACCGGCAAATCGGAATTTCATCAGTTCCTGGATCCGAAGCAGTCAACCCTTCCGGATACAGAAAGACATATATTCTACGAGGACAGCAATAATAACCTGTGGATTGGCACCCATGAAGGCGCGCTAAACCTCTACGATCGCTCAAAGGGCGAGTTTGTAAAGTATATGAATGACCCCAAAAACAGCAATTCTATTTCTTCCAATATCGTTATGTGCATAACGGAAGATCATTCCGGTCAGTTGTGGGTTGGCACAGGGCAGTTTCAGGGCGGTCTTGAAAAGGTTATCCTGAAATATCCCGCCTTTGAACATCTGCTTCCCCAGCCACAGGGTAGTCATATTTCCGACAATATCGTCAGGGCTCTGTTTGAAGACCCCGAGGGGCGGATATGGGCGGCAACCAAAGCGGGAAGGCTGCATGTGTTCGAGAATAGCCGGAGAACATTCCTTTTCGATCAGTTCAATACCGATAAAGGGATATTAACGGGGGTTAATATCTATACCATTATGATGGATACGGAGGGTCATCTCTGGTTGGGTTCGAAGGGTAAAGGAGTTATGGTAAGCCGTTTTCCCCTTGCAAGCTACCGGAGTCTGCGTGATATAACCTTTATCAATTATCTGCCGGTTGAGAATGATACTGCCAGCTTAAGCCATATCAATGTTTACTCGCTGGCTCAGGATAAGTCGGGTAATATATGGGTTGGCACCTATGGCAACGGACTGAATATGGGTACCAGACAGAGTGACGGCTCATACGGATTCCTGCGTATCACAACCGAAAACTCCGCAATAAGCAGCGACCTGATACGGAACCTGTTTGTCGATTCGCAGGACCGGATATGGATAGCTACCGTTTACGGGCTGAATGTGATAGAAAAGACTACTGGCGCGGGCGTTATCCCCGAAATCAGAAGCTTTTACGCGAGTAGTGATCCCAACAGTATAGGTCTGAATGATATAACACACCTGTATGAAGACAAATCGGGGCGAATATGGCTCGGAACCTTCGGAGGAGGTGTTAACGTGCTTGATCCGCTATCTGCCGGTAACGCCATTTTCAGGAAATATGATCAAAGCAACGGATTGAGCAACAATGTCGTATATAGCATAATTGGCGATGCGCCGGGAGATTATCTCTGGTTCAGCACCGAAAACGGTCTGAGCCGTTTTAATATAAAACTGAATACTTTCGAGACGTTCAACAGCAACAGCGGCCTGAATTTCGACAGCTTTTCGGAAAATACATGTTTCAGAGGCAAAGACGGGTCGCTCCTGTTTGGAGGTTTTATGGGTATTGAGGTAATCAATCCTGACAAAATTGTTACCCCGAAATGGAATCGCAATGTAGAGATAACCGATTTCCAGCTGTTTAACAAGGAGGTGCCAATAGGTCCTGATGAGCCCTTAAAGAAGAGCATCGCTTATACTAATAACATTAATCTGAAGCATTTTCAGTCGAGTTTCAGTTTTGAATTCTCATCTATGGACTACATGAGTCCTGATATGACCCAGTATGCCTATTTGTTAGAAAATTTTGATGAGGAGTGGAGGGTAGTTACAGCAGAGCGGAAAGCCATTTACACTAACCTTTCGCCGGGAGAATATATTTTCCGTGTAAAATCGACCAACCGCAATGGACAATGGGCTGATAATGAGCGTGCTTTGTATATTACAATTATGCCGCCCTGGTATAAAACAAGGTGGGCTTATATTCTATATTCAGTGCTGATAGCTTTGCTGATTTTCGTGATTGTTGCTACAGTTACAAAGATTAACCGCTATCGCAATGACCTGCAGATTGAGCGCCGTGTTAATGATTTGAAACTGCGTTTCTTCACTAATATTTCGCATGAGATACGTACCCCCTTAACTCTGATTATCGGGCCTATTGAAGATATGTTAAAGAAGGATTTGAACAATGGAGACAAGCCAAAATTAGAGCTGATACGCAAAAACGGCACAAGGATGCTTCAGTTGACAAATCAACTTCTGGATTTTCGAAAAATCCAAAATAATAAGATGACACTTTATGTCAAGGAGTTTGATATAGTTGAGTTTACGCGCGGTATCTTCGATAGTTTTGCCCCTTTGGCAACGCATAAAAACATTGTTTATAGTTTCTACACGGCTCTTGAACACTACAATATATGGGCTGAGCCCTCAAAGTTGGACACTGTGATATACAACCTGCTGTCGAACGCCCTGAAATTTACGGATGCCGGTAAAAAGGTCAGAGTTGCTATCAATCATAACGAAGCAGATGACTTTATTGAAATTCAGGTTGAGGATGAAGGCCGCGGTATAGAGTTCGAGAATCTCTCGCGGCTTTTTGAGCGTTATACTATTTTGAGTGGTGAAGAGCTTGCAGGCACGGGCATAGGCCTTTCTTTGTCAAATGAGTTGGCTCGTCTTCATCATGGCGAAATTGTTGTTGTGTCGGAGCTTAATCAGGGCAGTATTTTTACCTTGCGGCTGCCTTCGGGCAAGGAGCATTTTGAGGATGATTCTTTTGTTGAGTTTAGCGATGATGCCGGTGTGCTTGTTCACTCGGCGATGCAGCCTGAGGATGATTTTTCGGATTTGCCGGCTCCGGCAGGTTTTGTTGATCCCCTGGATAAGCGCACTAAGATAATGGTTGTTGAAGACAATCGTGAAATTGCCGAGTTTATTTGTCAATCGCTCAGTCCTGAGTATTTTTCCTGCATCGCGGGGAATGGCGAAGAAGCTATAAATATGCTAAGCAGCCAAAATCCCGATTTAATTATTTCGGATGTAATGATGCCTGTTATGGACGGCATGGAGATGACGCGTGCCGTAAAGGAGAATTTTGCCACAAGTCACATCCCGGTTGTTTTGCTAACGGCTAAGTCGAGTGTTGAGGATCATATTTCAGGTGCTGAACACGGAGCTGACGCTTATATTGTAAAGCCATTTAATGCCTCTTATCTAAAGGCAGTGGTGAATAATCTTATTGAGCAGCGAAAGGCCATTATTGCCAAGTTTAGGGATAATAAAACTATCGACCCCTCAACTCTTAGGGTGAATTCAAAGGACGAGGAGTTTTTGAGGAAGTTAATCAGTTTTGTAGAAGAAAATCATACTGAGGAGTTTTCAATAGAGCTGTTGGCAAACGAAATGTGTGTTAGCCGAACTGTCTTTTATAATAAGGTGAAGGGTCTTACCGGTATGAGTCCCGTTGAGTTTGTCAGGCAGTTAAAACTTAAAGTGGCTGCCCACCTCTTAACTCAGGGTTACAACGTCTCTGAGGCGGCTATGAAAGTGGGCTTTAATGATGCGCGCTATTTTAGCCGTCAGTTTAAAGCTCTGTTCGGGCATCTTCCAAGCAAGCATCTTGAAAAAGGCGGCTTCGGGTGAGCCGTGCATTTATTTCTGAAGTTTAAAGTTCATAAACTTTAAACATAAAACTTAGAACATAAAACCTGGAACAGTTTCAAGTTTCTTAATTCAGGCAGAGAGGTATTGGG
>DIPM01000036.1:172650-231218 GCA_002427105.1 Marinilabiliaceae bacterium UBA5488
TGCGGTTATGAAAGTACTGACTTTTCAAGTCAGGTCAGATGCTTGAATTACAAATTTCAACCCTTCTGAATTAAGCGATGCGAGTTTTTCAGCAGACCTTATTTACCGAAGAATAATTGTTTTTTTAGGGGGGACAAATTGTCGAATCATGTTTTTGGCTTAAGGTCGTGTGATATATTGTGTAGCTTTGAATATAATAATCACTGTTGTCCGGTAATAGCGATTAGATTCCTCGCAAAGCTCGGAATGATATTGCCATTGGGGGTTTAAAAACAAGCTAAATGTCTGATTGTCATTTCGAGCGAAGCGAGAAATCTCTAAGCTAAGTCGTTGTGAAATGTTTGCCGGACAACAATGTATAATAATGATTATTCAGCTTAAGATGCAATAAAATTACTGACATGAAGAAAATTCTACGATTTGTAACTTTAGTGTTTGGACTCTCGCTTTGTGCGGCAAACAGTTATGCTTCTGAAGAAGTGATTGAGAACTCAACACCGGTTGCTTTCCCCGGTGCTGAAGGGTTTGGTCGTTTCACAAGCGGAGGTCGCGGAGGAAGAATTATTTATGTTACTAACCTTAATGATTCGGGAAGCGGCAGTTTCCGTGCGGCTGTATCTGCCTCCGGCCCGAGGATAGTTGTTTTTAGCGTTTCGGGTGATATAAAACTTCAATCTGGTATCAGTATTAGCAATGGCGATCTGACTATCGCGGGGCAGACTGCCCCGGGTGATGGTATTACCCTGAGAAACTACACTGTTCAGCTGCGGGCCAATAATATAATTATCCGCTTTTTGCGCTTTAGGATGGGCGACGAGAAGATGACCGAGAATGACGCTATTTGGGGAAGAAACCAAAAAAATATAATACTGGATCATTGCTCTATGAGCTGGGCTACGGATGAGATTTCTTCGTTTTATGACAATGAAAATTTTACCATGCAGTGGTGTTTTCTGGGCGAAAGTTTGCGCAATTCGGTTCATGACAAGGGAAAGCATGGCTACACGGGGATTTGGGGTGGCAAAGGAGCCAGTTTTCACCATAACCTGATAGCTCACAGTGACAGCCGTAATCCCCGTTTCTGCGGAAGCAGATATAGCAACAGACCCGATTTGGAACTAGTGGATTTCCGCAATAACCTTATCTACAATTGGGGCGCGAATAGTGGTTATGCCGGCGAAGGGGGAAGTTATAATATGGTCAATAACTATTACAAGCCCGGGCCTGCCAGCAGTAATCGCACACGAATTTTCCAACCTTATGCGGATGATGGTAAGAATGCTCAGCCGGCCGGCGTTTGGGGTACTTTCTATGTTGCCGGCAATCTTAATTCACAGTATGCCAACATTACAGAGGATAACTGGTTGGGCATCACTCCTTCTCCAACGAGCAAAGACAAAGCTGAATTAAAATCAGACATAGAATTTGCAAAAGGCCAGATTACCACACATCCTACCGATAAGGCTTATGATTTGGTTCTTAGCTACGCCGGAGCAAGTTTTTCCAGAGATGCAGTGGATGAGCGCATTGTCGGAGAAGTGGAAGACGGGACTTTCACTTATGTCGGGTCGAATGGCAGCACTAATGGTTTGATTGATAGTCAGGCCGATGTGGGAGGCTGGCCTCTTTTGTATTCCGCGTCAGCTCCACTTGATAGCGATGGTGACGGCATGCCCGACGATTGGGAAGAAGCCAAGGGCCTCAATCCAAACGATGCGGCGGATGGAATTATGTTAACTTTAAACAGTGCCTATACCAACGTGGAGGTATATCTTAACAGTTTGGTAAAGGATATTGTTGCAGCAAAGCGTGTTGGGGGACTTGCAAATTATTATGACACTTTTGATATAGCATCATCAACGGGTGATATCTACGCTAATGCTGCACAGGTAGTTGTTTTTCCTCAACCGGCTGACAGGCAGATAAATATTACGGCATCGGAGCCTATGTCCAGGATAGAAATATTCAATTTAAACGGCTCTTTGGTGATGGCAGAAAGTGCTGAGGGTTTTACCCATAGCTCCGGGATTAGCCATCTCCCGCAAGGAGTGTTTTTTGTTAAGATTGGGTTTGACAATGGTGCTACGCAGGTTCTTAAAATTGTTAAGCGATAAGGCAGGGGCGCTGAGCCTTTTACTTAGCTTAATAGTAAGATATAAATAATAGAAACGTGAAAAAGATACTATTTGCAGGGCTGCTGCTGCTGACGATATTCGGATGTGGCAAAGAAAAAGGGAAAGTGACGATATTCCTGGCAGGTGACTCTACCGTGGCCAACAAACCTTATAGAGAAGGTAATCCTGAAAAGGGCTGGGGACAGGTCTTGCCGCTATATTTCAAGAAGGGGGTAGTGGTTGATAATCATGCCGTTAATGGTCGCAGCACCAAGAGCTTTATTGATGAAGGCAAGTGGGATTCCTTAATTAGTATGGTCAAATCGGGCGATTATGTTTTTATAGAGTTTGGACATAATGATGCCAAAATTTCTGATTCGACGCGCTATGCTGCTGCTGATGGGGCTTACAGCGATAATCTGAGGCGTTTTGTGGCGGATGTTCGTGCAAAAGAAGCCACTCCGGTTTTGCTTAGCCCTATTATGCGTCGTCGCTTTGATGATAAGAGAGCATTTTATGATACCCACGGAGGCTATCCTGATGCTGTTCGCTCCGTAGCAGAAGAGCTTGATGTTGTGCTGATAGATTTGCATAAGAGTACTCAGACTATGCTTGTGAGTTTTGGGGAAGAAGCTTCCAAAAAGCTTTTTCTACATATCGATACCAATGAATATGCTCATCTTGACAAGCCGCTAGTTGATGATACGCATCTCTCAGCCTATGGCGCTTTTAAAGTGGCCGATATGCTTGCTGCTGCCATAAAGCGGGAACTGCCTGAGCTGGCTGCTTATCTAAAGGAGTAGCTTTGCATGAAAATGAGCGCTTTGTGTTGATATTGTGATAGGCCAATATATTATTGACATTTAAGCAATAAAAATTTTCATGCAGGGGTTTAGCCAACAGTGATTATATTTTTCAAAAAGCTCTATCTTTAGGCTATGAATCACTTATTTAGTATAGCCAGAATAGGAGTTGAGAAAGTGCGGCTTATGGCCGCTGACTCTGATGATAGCCGTGTGCATGACTTTGAAGAGCTTATCGTGGGGCTTAGCGGGAGTCTTGAGCATACAGTTAATTTCAGGCCGTCGGTGGTTAATGCCCCACTTGTTGCCTTTGTGGCGAAGGGACAGCCCCATCGCTTTATAACAAAGGAGGTAAATGGGGAGTTTGATATGTGGATGCTACGCTTTAAGAGTGAGTTTGTGGCTGAAACAGTATTCCAGCTTTACCGGAATTTTCTTCAGAAGGCAGGCCTGTCTTTGCAGTCGGGTACTTGTTTTAATCGATTGGGAACGGTTTGTTCGCTTATCGATGAAGAGATGCGGAGTTCAAGCCCGGATTTGTCTGTTGTAAGGCATCTTTTGAGTGCTCTTTTTATAATGATAGAGTCGGAAAAAAAGAAAGTTGCCCCGGGTGAGCATGATGCTTTAGCCATTCAAAACGAGACCTTTGTAAGTTTTTTGCAGATATTGGAGGATAATTTCAGGCGTCCCTTGAGTGTTGACTTTTATGCTGAAAAGCTATTTATGTCATCGCGTAATCTGAATCTTATCAGTCAAAAAATCATGAACCAGAGCGTTTCCGAGCTGATTGAGACCCGCAAGCTTACTGAAGCTAAACACCTTTTGGCTCATACTTCAAAATCGGTCTCCGAGATAGGATTTGAACTTGGATATAACGAGAAATCCTACTTCTCGAAAGTGTTTAAGAAGAAGGCGGGTCAGACTCCTTCTGAATTCAGGGAAGAAATAACTGCTCTTTTGGATGGGACATCCTGAAAAGAGCAGTTAGTTTTATTAGAATACTTTATCTATTTATTGAGAAACTTGTTTACGTCCAGCCAATGGATAAAGGCCTCAAACCAACGATTGCTGGTTCTGTCGGGGTTACCCAAGCCAAAGCCGTGTCCGCCATTTTGATATAGGTGAAACTCAACCGGCACACCGGCTTTGTACCATGCCTCAATAACTCCAAATTGCCCGTTAAACAGGAAGTCGTCGCTGGCAATGACGTTGAACATATAGGGAGCGTTGGCAGGTACCTCAACAGCATTCATTCCGCCGTAAACAGGGCCGATAAATGCCAGATTCATAATCTCGGAATTCAAAGTGCAATGCATTGTAAGGCCTGCTCCTGCCGAAAAGCCTATCATTCCTATGCGGGAAGTGTCAACGCCCCATTTGTCGGCATTTTCAATAATCAGCTTATATGCAGCCTCGGCATCTTCCAGCTGGTTGTCAAGGCTCCATACCGGCCTGGATTCAGCTTGTGATGGAGGAGCCTCTTCAGCCGCGTCTTCATCTTTTGGAGTAACTGCAGCAAAGGTTCTGTTCATAGATTCAGTAAATCCTTCAATAGATTCAGGAGTAGGGTGAAGCCTGTATTTTAGCACAAAAGCTGCAATTCCTTTGTCGGCAAGTGCTTGGGCAACCTCCCATCCTTCATTGGAAAGAGAAAGCCATCTGAAGCCTCCTCCGGGGGCTACAATGACAGCGGCGCCATTTGCCTTTCCCGGCTCCGGCAGAAAGGGAGTTAGAGTGGCAGTGGTGATATTACGAGCCATCGGGTCGCCCCATTGCCTGAACCATGATTCATTAGCCGGTTGATTTTCAACACCTCCTGTTCTCAACAAGATAGCATTGGGTTCATCAGGCTTGTCCATTGGATAAATTGTACCGTCCTGTGCGAAAGTACTTATAGCATAAAGGCCCAGGATGCTGATTAAAATCGGTCTGAGAAGCTGTTTTGATTTCATAGTGATAGTTTTTAGATTGGATTGCTGAAAAATATAAGAGTGAAAAGTCTTTTCCATGGCTTAGGAAGCAGGCCGGTCAGACTCCTTCTTCAATTCGGAAGGAGCCGGCTGCTCTTTTGGGCGGCGCTTTCTGAAAAGCGCTGCCATAGTTTTGCCTATACCGTCAATTTTCTCTACTGTTTCAATCAGCGAAGGATAGGTCAGGTCAACCTTGTCGTCATTAAGATCTATTTGAGAAGGATAAATTAGCAGGAAGTTGTGTTTGCTTAGATATTTATTGATATAGGCCGGAATATACGCCATTGAGCTGTTGTAGGAGGGTAAATTCTCCCTGCTCAGGACGATCGTAACATTGTCGTCAGTCTTGAGCTTGTGCTTGATATTAATTAATTCGTGCCAGCTGTTCAGCTCTTGAAACTCGACCTTTATTGGATGATGAAGCTGTATGTTACGCAAGAATTTAAGGGTGTCGGGGACGGAATAAAAGATTACTGTCGATCCGGTATTCCGTGCCATATTCCATATTTTGGCCAGCCAGAAAGAGAATCCGGTTTCCTGTTCGGCCTTTGCCGGAATCAGCACGAAATGGCGTCTGATTGTTGATATTGGCTGATGAGGATGATAAATATAAGTAGTAATGTTGGTGTTGGACAGAATGTTTTGTGTGACTTGTCCTAAAAATGAATCAGACAAGCCTTTGCTTTCGTGCAGACCCAAAATCAGGTCAGTAATATTTTTTTCCTGCAGCATGTGGGTGATGCCTTTTACGGGACTGTCGCTGTAGCGCAGGGAGGTCTTTATTCTGATATCAGTAGCAGCAGCAGCCATCATGGCCTTGTTGAGAAGTTTCTCAGCCTTGTTGCCGGCATCGGCATCATCGCTATCCGTAGTCACTACGCTTAGAGCTATCAAACCGTTTTGATTGTTTTTTGATTTTAATAAGATGCTTATATTGATAAGCTCCTCAAGAGTATTGGGATTGCTGATAGGAATCAGAATTCTTTCGCGCATATCAGACCGGCTTCCGTTGGCCTGGTCGGATGAGGCTATTCTTTGCGCTGATTTCTGGGTAACGAACGACGCGATGGTGCAAGTTGCCAGAATCATTACAATGGTACCGTTGAGCACGTTGTCATTTAAAAGGCGCAGTGGTTCTCCCACTTCGTTGTAGCCAAGGATAATGTTATACCCAACCATAACTGCCGCCAGAGTTGCCGCCGCCTGCGAATTGGTGAGTCCGAATATTAGCTGTCCTTCCACTTTGCTGTAGCGAAAGCTTTTTTGCGTGAGCCAGGCTGGGATTAATTTCCCCAGTGTCGCGATAACACTCATCGCTATTGCCACAAAGAGACTTTCCTTATTTACAAAAGCCCTGAAATCGATAAGCATTCCTACTCCAATCAAAAAGAAGGGAATAAAGATGGCATTGCCAACAAAGTCAATCCGATTCATTAAAGGAGAATAGCTGGGTATTAGTCTGTTAAGAGCCAAGCCGGCCATGAAGGCTCCGATTATTCCCTCTATCCCGGCCCATTGTGACAACATGGCACCAAGAAAGACTATCATCAGCACGAAGATATATTGAGAAACGCTATCTTTGAATCTCTTAAAAAACCAGCGTGCAACACGTGGAAACAGAAAGAGAATGATAAGGGTAGAGGCTGTGAAAGAAAGCAGCAGTCCTACCCAGAAGCCGCCAGACATGGTGCCGCTTGTCATTCCTACCACTATTGCCAAAACAAGCAGGGATAGTGTGTTTGTGATAAGTGTGCTACCCACCGAAATGTTGACAGCTCTGTTTTTGGTAATTCCTAATTTGCTGACAATGGGATAAGTAATCAAGGTGTGTGAGGCAAACATACTGGCAAGAAGTACCGAGCTAAGCCACGAAAAATCAAAGAGATACAAGCCCGCCAGGGTTCCAAGTATCATCGGGATTATAAAACTTAAAAGCCCCAAAGTAGTACTTTTCCCAATGTTCTTTTGAAAATCGTTCATATCAATTTCGAGTCCCGACAAGAACATAATATATAGAAGCCCGGCCGTACCCGACAGAATTATACTGCTGTCGCGCTCAAGCAAATTAAGTCCGAAAGGTCCGATTATCACCCCTGCCAGTATCATGCCCAGCAGATGAGGCAGTCGCAAACGGTCTGATAGTATTGGTACACAAAGAATTATTATGAGAATAATCAGGAACTTTAGTACCGGATCACTTATGGGAAAACTGATTTGGAGAAAGTCAAAACTCATAACTGGAAATCTTTCCCAAAATTACACATTTTCCGAAAAGTACCACCCTCTTTCCGAAAACTATTACCACCCGCCCCGGTTTTGCTTGTATTTTTGCATTATAGATATTGATTACTGAAACACTTAAAAAAATAACAATCATGGAAAATGCAAAATGGACATTAGATCCGACACATAGCGAGTTAACCTTTAAGGTAAAGCACTTGATGATAAGTAATGTAAAGGGAGAATTCAAGAATTTTTCTGCCGGCATAGATAATGAAGATTTCAGCAAGGCAAAAGTTGAGGTTAAAGTTGAGTCCTCATCGATATTCACCAATAACGAAGATCGGGACAATCACCTGAAGAGTGCTGACTTTTTTGATGTGGAAGCTTATCCTGAAATAGTATTTGAGAGCACTGCCTTTGAGAAAGTGAGCGATGATGAGTATAAGCTGAAAGGTCATTTGAATATCAAAGGAGTAAGCAAAGAGATTAAACTGGATGTCGAGTATGGCGGAGTAAACAAGGATCCATGGGGCAACCAGAAAGCAGGTTTTTCTTTTAGCGGAAAAATTAACCGTAAGGATTGGGGCTTGAATTGGAATGCGGCGCTTGAAACCGGCGGAGTTCTTGTGAGCGATGAGGTAAGAATATACGGAGAAGTACAATTTGTTAAACAAGCCTGATAATAACTGCGTTAAGCCGGTGGACTATTATTAGAATATACCTATAGCAAAGACTGATTAATGGAAGTTCCCATGAGCTGATAATGCAGCTTGTGGGTTCTGTCCTCAAAACACGAGTACATGTCACAAAATATATTGAATAAGGTGGCCGAAACATTCCGGCCTACGCCTGTAATGCCTGTATTGTTTTTGGGTCATGGAAGTCCCATGAATGCCATTCAGGAGAATGAGTTTGTGGCAGGATTCAGGCGAGTGGCAGCCGAGCTGCCTCGCCCGGCTGCTATTTTGTGTGTTTCGGCTCATTGGGAGACTCGCGGCACCCAGCTTACGGCTATGGAAAATCCATTTACTATTCACGATTTTGGTGGCTTTCCCAAGGCCTTGTATGAGGTGCAATATCCGGCACCCGGTTCGCCTGCACTGGCTGAGCTTGCGCGTGAGACGGTTCAGTCGTACAACTTAGAGCCTAACCATTCATGGGGATTGGATCACGGAGCCTGGAGCGTGCTACGTCATTTATATCCTGAAGCTGAGGTGCCTGTGGTTCAGATGAGCCTGGACTATCTGCAAACTACGGAATATCATTATAATCTGGCGCATGAGCTTCAGCCGCTGCGCGAGCGCGGAGTGCTTATCGTTGGAAGCGGAAATATGGTACATAACCTCCGGATGGTTGACTGGCAGCAGATTAATAAGCCTTATGCCTACGATTGGGCAGAGGAGGCTTCACATAAAATGAAGCAGTTTTTGCTGGATGGTGATCATAAGCAATTAATTAACTATCGTTGTCACGGAAAGGCCTTTGAAAATGCCATTCCTACACCGGAGCATTATTTGCCACTGCTGTATGCTGTTGGTTTGCAGAAGCCCGGCGAGAAGCTTGAACTCTTTAATGATAAACCGCTGGGCGGAAGTCTGACTATGACTTCACTTAAAATCGGATAAGTAAAGATGAACGAAGACTTACTCCGGCTTGTCGGAGCGAGTCAGGTGGCCGCGGTACCATGAAAAATATATACCGACCAGCGCTATTACGGCAAAGACTACAAATGCTTTATGCTGAGCCAGCATAAAGTCATTATTTGCAACCTCCTCCATGTGGGTTTTGCCCATGTGGAGGGCAAAAAAGAAGGTTGCAATGGTCATAGAGACTATCTGACCTACCACCCTCATGGTTCCTGCAGTGCCGGAAGCCTGGGCATAGGCATTAGCTTCAACCGAGCTCATTATAGTATTCATATTTGGGGATGAGAATAGAGCAAAGCCGAGGCCTACCCACAGCAGGATGCCGACTATCAGGGGCAGGGGAGTGTCGGCTTGCAAAAAGGACAGGGCAGCCAGACCGAGAGCACAAATACTCATACCCATGGTTGCAAGATAGCGTGGTTGTATTCGCTCAGATAGCCTCCCTGCCAGAGGTGAAAATACAGCCATCATTATCGGCTGAGCGACCAAAACCGTTCCGGCAGCGTGAGGAGCCAGCCCTTTGACTTTCTGCAGGTATAAGCTCAGTAAAAACACTATTGCAAAGGTAGAACTGTAATTTATGAGCGCTGCGATATTGGAATAAGCAAACAAGCGGTTATGGGTAAACAGGCGGGTGTGGAAAACGGGGAATTCGGAGCGTGATTCAATACGCCAAAATATTATAAAACTCAATGCTCCCAGAAGCATTATTAGCCAACCTCTTGTCTCGGGTATAAGTGAGGAGCCATAGACCAGGGCACTGAGACCCACAATGTAGAACAGGCTTCCCCAAAGTCGCAATTTGCGGAAGGCATTGAAGTCGCTTATCTCATCTTTTCCTAAATAACGCCTGGTGATAAGCATTACTATCAAGCCCAGTATAAAAGAGCTGATGAAAACTGAGCGCCATCCCAGGGTCTGAGTAAGAAGTCCTCCAAAGAAAGGACCTGTTGCCAGACCAATATAAACAGCTGCCACAGAGATACCAAGAACTCTGCCCTTTTGGTTGGGCGCGAAGGCAGTGATTAGTATGGCAGTTCCTGTAGTGCTTGTCAAAGCCGCGCCTATCCCTTGAACAGCGCGAAAGGCAATCAGCCAGTTTCCTGAATGTGCAAAGGCACAAAGCAAGGAGGATAAGGTGAAAATACTTACCCCAATTTTAAAAATCCTGCGTACTCCGCTCAAATCGGCTATCCGTCCCATAGGCAGCAGCAGTGTTGCGCTTGAGAGCAGGAATGCGGTCACTACCCATCCTAAAGCTACTGCATGCATTGAAAACTCCCTTTCGATAGCCGGCAGGGCTATGTTTATTGATGAAATCAGGAAGGTGCCCATAAAGGAGGTAATGGCCACTATGGCCAAAATAGAAAATTGTCGCCACGTCCACTGCATTTTTTGTCTTTTAGCTGCTAAAGATAAGAACAGTAATTGAAGTTCCTATCTTACAATAAGGGCCTTCTTGTTATGCCGGGCTGCTTTTATCAATTGGCGTCTGGCACACTGCATTTTTTCAATGTTGTCGGGTAAACATTTCAATCCAATTTAGCTTATGGATTTCTCACTTCGCTCGAAATGACAGGATGTCATTCCGAGCTTCGCTCGGAATCTAATCGCTTTAACCGGACAACATTAATTCCCTGTCTCCTTTAAAATCTTAGGTCGATTTATGCGGGGCCTATTATTATGGCCCTAAGAAGTATTATGTTTAATGCTGCTGTTTGTTTTTCGATTCAATTCTCAATAATGTTTAATTTTATAAAAAATGTGTTTGAAATCACAAAGGTCTGATTTCGTTTTAGGTATATCTTCACTTTTGCTTAATCGGGTAAATAACTCTGCTTTTTTTGAGTTTTTATCAGGTTTTGAAGTACTGCTTGGCTGATTTGTTTATTTACAAAAAATCCATTTTTAAATGAAAAAATTAATTGGTTCAACAATTGTTTTGATGCTTTTCTTTGCAGGATGTTCAGATGATATTAACGATATGGACCTTCTGACAGAGGAAGCAACAGACGTTCAATTAAAGGGGTACAGTTCGGGTACCCATGATAATTATTTTTGGTCGTTTTGGACGGATGATCGGCAGGGTTGGGTGGACTATCAAAATGGCTCAGGTGGAAACTATTCAGTTTCCTGGGACTATACCGGCAATTTTACTTGCGGAAAAGGATGGAGTTCGGGATCGGGTACAAGGGTTGTTGGATATAATATTGGTGCTCATAATCAATCAGGAGGAGGAGGCGTCGTGGCCTATTACGGGTGGACTAGGAATCCTATGATTGAGTATTATGTTAACGAGCGTTGGGCGGGTTCTCGCACAACTGGAGAACATCGTGGAAGTGTAACCACTGATGGAACGACTTACGATATTTATACTGCTATGCGGTATAATGCTCCTTCCATAGATGGTACTCAGACATTCAGACAGGTATTCAGTACTCGTCGCTCTCTGGCTCCGGTGGGTCAAAACCAGACGATTACTTTTGCCAATCACGCAAATGCATGGGCAAGTGTGGGTTTGGGTTTAGGCAACGACTGGTCGCCTTACGCCATTATGCTGACAGAAGCATATAGCGGAAGTAGCGGTTATGCAAACGTAACAGTTTGGAGTGCCGGTACTAGCAGCGGAGGTGGCAATACAGGTGGCAACACAGGAGGCGGTAGTCAATATTATCGCATCCAGAATAGAGCTACCGGTTTGTATCTTGACGGAATGGGCAGGACTACAAACGGTTCTGATTTAGGTCAATATGCAAATACAACTCATGTAAATGCACAATGGATACGAGAAGCATCCGGTGGCTTTGAAAGGTTCAAAAACAGGGGAACCGGCTTGTATATTGATGGTATGGGAAGAACTGTAAATGGTGAAAACTGTGGTCAATATGCCAACACTACCCATGTTAATGCCCAATGGAGTCTTGAGTCTTCAGGTGATGGTTATTATCGCTTAAAGAACAGAGGAACCGGGCTTTATATGGACGGATACGGACGGACTTCAAATGGTTCAGCAGTTAGTTTATATGCAAATACCACCCATGTAAACGCCCAGTGGCGTTTTGTTCCCGTTCAATAGTTTATGTTTTTTTCAGCCAAGACAGAGCTATGATTTAGCGTTGCCCGCGATCTTGCGGGCAACGCATTTTGTATATTTAACAATCCGGGTATAATCACATTTTATAGTAAGAGACTTATATCTTGGGTATGAGTATCTACTTGTAGTGAATATAATTAACAATTATTGTATGAAAGTTTTTATTAAGCTTATGAGTTTTGCCATTGTCGCCTTACAATCTTGTCTAAGTGTAGATGATGATGACTTTATACTGATAAAGGGAGGTTCGTTTGTTATGGCGGATGATGAGCATGGCCCCTCGGAAGTGTATGTTTCAGATTTTTATATCGGGAAATATGAAGTTACCCAGTCTGTTTGGGAAGAGGTGATGGCTGGTAATCCCTCTGCTTTTAAGGGAGCTGATTTGCCGGTAGAAATGGTTAGCTGGTACGATTGCATAGAATTTTGCAATCGTCTTAGCATTTTGGAGGGCTTAGAACCTTATTATTTGGTAATAAAAGAGCCTTCTGACCCGGTTAATTTTAACGAACTTGATAGTGTGAAATGGAGGGTTGAGGTGAATGTTAATTCGGTCGGCTATCGTTTGCCCACAGAGGCTGAATGGGAGTATGCTGCACGGGGAGGCATTAAAAACAGGATTTTCAGTGGAAGTAATAATATAAATGAGGTTGCGTGGTATTGGCGCAATTCAGGCCGTGAGTATCTTGAGGGCGATTGGACATGGACTGCTATAGAGGAGAATCAGGGACGAACGCATGAAGTAGGACAGAAGCGCCCAAATAGTTGGGGCTTGTATGATATGTCGGGTAATGTGCGTGAATGGTGCTGGGACTGGTATGAGGACAAAGAATTGGCCAAAGGCTATGGGCGCGTTTGGCGAAGCGGCGGATGGCTTGGCGGCGAGCATGCTTGTGCAGTAAGCTATCGCGGACTTTTTGAAGCAAGTGGGAAGGGACCCGATCAAGGCTTGAGATTAGTTAGAAGCGCAAATTAGTATTGCGCCTGGAGAAATTAAACTCTTTTTAGATAATTTAGGCATTTAGGCTAAAATTGTAAATACTTGGTAGTGAGGGTGTAGATAATTTGAGCTACTCTAATTTGGATAATTTACACCACATTTTTAGATACTTATTCTATCAGCAAGACCAAAATCTATCTATAAATTGCGTTAAAATAGTTAAGGTTTTGTTAATTGTTTTAAGGGCGTCTTTGTTTGAAATTCTTTAGTCAGCTAAGGAGAGGATTTGGAATAATCAATTTAAAAATGTTATTACGAAGTAATCAATTCAAATTATGAGAAAAAGAGAGATTTTTCGAATGTTGTACGTTATTGGGATTTGGGCCTTCGGTATGTTGGCTTATGCCCAAAACGGCAGTTTAATTTCAGGTACGGTGGTTGACGAAACAGGTGAACCACTACCCGGAGTAAACATTGTTATTAAAGGTACTACAAGTGGATCTGTAACCGACATAGACGGTAAATTTAGCTTGCAGGTTCCTGATGCTTCAACAGCTGTGTTGACTTTGCGCTTTATAGGATTTGAAGAGCAGGAAATTGCTGTTCAGGGAAGGCGTGAAATCACTGCAATTATGGTATCCAGCTCCATTGGATTGGATGAGGTAGTGGCTATTGGGTACGGAACGGTACAACGCCGTGATATTACCGGCTCTGTAGCTTCTGTCAGTGGTACGGCTTTACAGGCCATACCCGTATCAAATGTAACTGAAGCTATCACAGGTAAGCTCGCAGGGGTGCAGATTTCAGCGACTGAAGGTTCTCCTGATGCAGAAATTGTTATTCGTGTTCGGGGCGGAGGTTCTATTACAGGCAGCAATACCCCACTGTATATTGTAGATGGCTTTCCTGTAGAGTCAATCTCTGATATTGCTTCGGCAGATATCGAGTCGATCGACGTGTTGAAGGATGCTTCTTCTACCGCGATTTACGGTTCGCGAGGCGCTAATGGAGTTATTATTGTGACAACCAAACGAGGTGTGGCGGGTAAGGTTACTGTAAATTACAACGCCTACACAAGCTGGAAGCAACTTGCTAATAAACTGGATGTTATCTCGCCTTATGACTTTGTGAAATTCCAGTATGAGCGTGCCTTGATTGAGGAGAACAATAGTGTTAGTCCTTACACAGAGGTATATGGAAACTTTCAGGATATGGATCTTTATAAAGAAGTTACTCCTAATGACTACCAGGATTTGATTTTTGGACGCACGGGTTTCACATTCAATCACAACCTTAGTATTACAGGGGGCTCCGATAAGACAATTTATTCGATAAGCTATAGTCATATCGACGAGGAGTCTATTATGCAAAAGTCAGGCTTTAAGCGTAACAACCTCTCATTGAGTTTACAGCACAAGGCAAATGACCGGGTTACCATTGATGTGTCAATGCGTTATGCTGATACTGAAATTGAAGGCGGTGGCGCCAATGAGCAAAACGAGGTTTCTTCAGCCGACTCACGTTTGAAATATTCTTTGCTTTATCCTCCTTTCCCCGTAGCTAATCTAACAGATGCCGGGGAAACTGATCAGTCAGTTATTTTGAACCATCCTATGGATGCTTTGCTTGATAACGATCGCTTACAAAAGCGTATCACTTATAATATGAGTGGAAGTGTAACATGGGAAATTATTGACAATTTAAAGTTTAAGACCGAAGTTGGGCTTGATGATTATCGCTACAGCAGCGACCGCTTCTATGGCTCTACAACTTACTATGTTAAGAACGTTCCTCTTGGCGACAATCAGAACAAGCCTGCTATTGTGTTTGACAAGGATTCGAGAGAAACTATTCGAAATACCAACACTTTGAATTATGATTTCAAGAATTTCATGGGATCAAACCATAAGTTAAATGCACTTTTGGGACATGAATACGTCTTTAGGGAATCAGAATCGCATACCACAACGGTACACGGTTTTCCTAGTACTTTTTCATTTTATGATGCAAGAAGGTTATCGGCTGAAGGTAATGCTAACTCAATAGCGAACTATTTATTCCCGGATGATATTCTGTTATCGTATTTTGGTCGTGTAAATTATGATTTTAAAGGTAAATACTTATTGAGTGCCACTTTCCGGGCTGACGGTTCTTCCAAATTTTCAGACGTAAATAAGTGGGGTTACTTTCCATCTGCTGCCGTTGCATGGCGGATTTCAGACGAAAGTTTTATGGGCTTCACACGAGGATGGCTTGATGATATGAAGCTGCGCATTAGCTACGGTACGGCCGGTAATAACAATATTCCATCCGGGCAGTTGTCTCAATTGCTTGAAGTGAGAAATACAACATGGGTGAATAATTTTGGCAGCTACTGGGCATCTACTTCAACCATGGCCAATCCTGATTTAAAATGGGAAACTACTATCACCAGAAACCTTGGCCTTGATTTTACTGTTTTGGGTGGCCGTTTAAATGGTTCTGTGGAAGTTTATCAAAATACCACTGAAGATTTGCTAATTCGCTTCCCAACGCCGGGTACCGGTTATATAGACCAATACCGTAATATGGGGGAAACCGAAAACAAAGGTATTGAGGGCTCACTTAACTGGATAGTTCTTGATCATCGTAATTATGGTTTGTCTCTGAGCGGGAATATAGGATTTAATAAAAATGAGATTATCTCCTTGGGTATTATGGAAGACTTTGATGCTGCAACAGGTTGGGCATCAACGGAGATTGCCGGTGACTTTGTTGTTAAAAAAGGTGGATCAGTAGGTCAGATGTTAGGTTATATTAGCGATGGCCGCTATGAGGTATCTGACTTTGAAGGTTATATTAATGGTGCCTGGGTGCTTAAGGATGGGGTTCCTACAGTTCCCGGAGTTGGTACTATTCGTCCGGGTTCTATGAAGCTTAAAAATCTTAATCCTGAAGAAGACGATGTTGTTGATTTGAACGACCGTGCTATTATAGGTGATGCTAACCCTTTACATACAGGAGGTGTTACTGTAAATGCCCGTGCTTATGGTTTTGACTTTTCAGCTGCATTTAACTGGAGTTACGGCAACGATGTGTATAATGCTAATAAAATTGAATACACCTCAACCAGCGCAAATGCCAACAGAAACCTGATTGATATTATGGCAGATGGTAAGCGTTGGACGAATTTACGCGACGATGGTACTATCAGCAACGATCCTGCCGAGTTGGAAGCTATGAATGCTACAACAACTATGTGGTCGCCAATGATGAATAACTATATATTCTCTGATTGGGCAGTGGAAGATGGGTCTTTCTTACGTCTGAATACCCTGACACTGGGTTATACTATTCCCAAAAACATAGTAAGCAGGATAAAGTTAGAGAATCTGCGACTCTATGCCAGCGCATACAATGTTTATACATGGACAAATTACTCAGGCTTCGATCCTGAAGTTTCAACACGTAGGAAGACTGCTTTGACACCGGGCGTTGATTATTCAGCCTATCCCAAAAGCCGTTCAATCGTATTTGGCTTGAATCTGACTTTCTAAAACATTAAAATTGTTAGTAATGAAAAAGTTATTATATAATATTTTAGCAGTTTTCTCACTCGTAGGAGTGTTAAGTTCTTGCGACGATACATTGGATGCACCCACAAAGTCTGCCCTTGATGAGTCGGTGATTTTCTCCAATCCTAGTCTTGCTGAAGGCGCTGTAGCAGGGATAATCCACTCTTTTGGTGAGACAAACTCTTACAGAGGCCGGTTTTTAGTTTATTATGGTGTAAATACTGACTGCGAGGTTAGGAATGGCCTTCGCGATTTTAATGCCGATGGAGCACGGTTAGTAAACTATAATACTAATGTCGGAAACGGACAGATGAATTCTGAAAACAATGCCTGGGCAATGTTTTATCAGGGTATTGAGCGTGCCAACATGGCCATCCGCGGCCTGCGCACCTATGGCGATGTCGGGAATAATCCTCAATTAGCCCAGCTATTAGGTGAGGTTCTTACTTTGAGAGCTGTGGTTTACAGTGACCTTGTAAAGGCATGGGGAGATGTTCCGGCGCGTTTTGAGCCGGTAAACACAGAAACTGTTTATTTGGCCCGCGAAGACCGCGATATAATTTATATGCAATTATTAGATGATTTGGAAGAGGCTGCCGAACTTGTCGCCTGGCCCAATGAGACAAGTATGACCCGATCCACTGAGCGCGTGAACAAGGCTTTTGTAAAAGGTTTGAGGGCTCGTATTGCACTTTCGGCTGCCGGTTATGGTCTTAGACAAGACGGGACTATTAGGAGGAGCAGCTATCCGGAATTAGAACCCGCTAAAATGTACGCCATTGTCAAAAAGGAATGTCTTGACGTTATTAATAGCGGAACAGCCAATCTTGAGCCTAGTTTTGAAGGAGTATTCAAAGCCTTGCATAGTGAGGAATTTGAGGCCGGAAGAGAAATATTGTGGGAGATACCTTTTAGCGAAGGCCGTGGTCGCGTGATATTTGACTTAGGTTTAAGGCATACTACAAGTGATAAATATACAGGTCAAAACAGAGGGGGAACAAATGGACCCAACCCTATTATGTTTTACGAGTATGATGTAGAGGATGCACGACGTGACGTATCTTGTGTTCCCTACGAGTGGACTGATGGAGTACAAGTGCCAACTAACAATGGACGGTGGATGTTTGGAAAGTATCGTTACGAATGGTTGCCCAGACGAGTTACTTCTACCAATGATGATGGTTTGAACTGGCTGTATATGCGATATTCTGATGTCTTGTTGATGGCTGCTGAAGCTATTAACGAGCTTGATGGCCCCACAGCTGCTGCTCCTTATCTGCGTGAAGTTCGTGAGCGCGCATTTCCGGGCAATAGCGCAAAGGTTGATGCCTTTATGTCTGCTGCCACTGCCAGCAAGGAAGCATTTTTTAATGCCATTGTTGATGAGAGAGCTCTTGAGTTTACAGGTGAAATGCTGCGTAAGGGTGACTTAATCCGCTGGAACAAGCTGGGTTCAAAATTGGAAGAGGCCAAAGAAAAGCTTCAACAGCTTGAAAACCGCGAAGGAAAGTATGCCGACCTGCCTGCCAGAATTTACTTCAAAACTCTTGCGGATGGTGAGACCCTGGAAATTTATGGCTTAAACTATGGCGACACTGATGAAGAGGGGGCTGCATTAGGATATGAGGAGAATAAAAGCTGGAATATAACATCTTCCGATGAAAAAGCTACTTTCTGGGATGCTTTATATTTAAGGAATCCTGATATTCAACATTATTGGCCAATCTGGCAAGTGTTTATTGAATCAAGCAATAATATGCTGACAAATGATGGTTTTGATTTCCCTAATTAATAACCTGTAAAACTTTGAACGATGAATAAGATAAAAAAAATATGGGTGTTTTGCATAGCTCTTCTTTCTCCACTGTTATTAGGGAGTTGTGATGACGATATTGACCCTGAGATTACTGAGTTGAAAGTGAGCCGTTTGTTTTCACCAACCGATATAGAGGTTCTTGTTATTGACAAAACAGGAGCGCGTGTGAAATGGAAAGCTGTGAAGGATGCTGATTCTTATGATCTGGATTTTGCCATTCGTGTGACTGATGAAGATTATGAGGTAATCCCCGGTAGGAGTTTTACAAACCTGAAAATGACAGATCAACCGTTTCTTGTTTCAGGATTTGACGGCGATACCGATTATGCCGTTAGAATTAAGGCTAAAGGCGAGGGTATAGCAGAATCTAAGTGGATGAGTAAAAGCTTTACAACCGGAACTGAGCAGATTTTTAAGGCGGTAAATCCTGAAGATTTGGCTGCTACATCTGTTGTGTTGACATGGCCGGCAGGAGAAATTGCAACTACCATAAGATTAACCCCCGCCGCCGGAGATGTAATGGTTTATGAGGTTTCTGCAGCTGATATTGAAGCAGGTAGAGCCGAGGTTAGCGGGCTTTTAAGTGAAACAGATTACACTGCTGTCTTGTTGAATGGTGAAAAGACCCGCGGTACTATGAGTTTCAAAACCTTGATAGATCTCGGCGGAGCTATTGCAGTGTATCCTGAAGATAACCTGAAGGATGCCATTACAAATGCTGAAGATGGTACTACTCTTGCTTTGTTCCCTGGAACATACATAATAGGAGGCGGTGCAATTGATATCACGAAGAATATCTCAATTGTTGCTGCAAGGCCCACAGAAAAGCCTGTTGTCCATGCTAAGTTTATCCTAAGCGGCACAGCCAACAGTAATTTCAGCCTGGATAATATTATTCTTTCAGGCTTTACTGTAGATGTTGAAACCGGTTTGCTTACTGAAGTTAGAGATACTTATGTTCTTGATCTTACTTCTAGTGCTGTTTTCAATACTGTAAGTCTGAATAATGTGACTGTTCAGGATTTCCAGCGTTCATTACTGCGTGCAACAAGCGGAGGTGGTGAGATGCAGAATTTCAAGGTGGACAATACCCTGGTTCTCAGAACTTGCGATGGCAATAACGAATTTATTGATTTGCGTTCGGGTATTGTTCGCAATATTTCTATTACCAGAAGTACTTTCGCTAACAGTCCGCTTACAAGAAGGTTTCTTCGTGCTGACGCAATTGCCGGTTTTGAAGGTCAGCAAATACTTATCGACAAGTGTACATTCTATAATAGTTCTACTCCTGCAGCGCAATTTATGCAGATTCGTACGGTAGGAAGTAGTTTGACTTTCACCAAAAACTTGTTGGCGATAATTGGAACTGGAACTATAGGCGACACCGACATTGTGGCATCGAAGTCTATATCAGGAAATAATTATTTCCAGGCCGATGTTATGCTGGGTTTTGAAAGCGGAGGGTTGACCAATGATCCCGGGTTTGTGAATGCCGATGCTTACAATTTTACCGTTAGCGATGAAGATGTAATTTTATATGGTATAGGTGATCCGCGTTGGCTTCCTTAAGAGGTATAACTATTTAATAAAGGGGCAACACAGTGGTTGCCCCTATTTTTAACTTGAAGTTTTTGATCTATTAAGGTATGAAAATAATAATAAATGCTTTATTGTCTCTTGGCCTTATCTTTTCCACTTTGTCATGTGGTGGCAGCAAGGCAGAAACCAACTCTGAGCTTTGGTCAGTTCGAATGGCCAATTCAGTTATGGCACGTTATGATACGCTATTGAAGATGGATGCCCCGCGTGTTCGCTGGCAATATGATGTGTCCTTTGTTGGCCAGGCTATTGACAAATTAGGTGATATAGACCCGAAATATTCGGAGTATATGGAGACCTTTATTGACTATTTTGTTCAGGAAGATGGTTCTGTAAAACACTATAAACCTGAAGAATACAATATTGACCGTATCAATCCGGCTAAGAATCTAATTACTCTTTATAAGCGTACAGGCGAAAAGAAGTACCTTGATGCTATCGAGTTACATGTTGAGCAAATGCGTAATCATCCAAAAACAAGGTCGGGGGCTTATTGGCATAAGAAGGTCTATCCCAATCAGATATGGTTAGATGGCTTGTATATGGCATCACCGTTTTTGGCGCAGTATGCTGCCGAGTTTAATGCCCCGGAGTGGTTTGATGAGGTAGCTTCAGAGATTAAAATTGCTTACAAGGTTACTGTTGACAAAGAGACGGGGTTGTTGTACCATGCTTATGATGAGAGTCGTGAACAGAGGTGGTCAGATCCTGAAACCGGTCATTCCCCGCACTTTTGGAGCCGCGGCACCGGATGGTATATGATGGCTATTGTTGATGTGCTTGATTATCTTCCCAAAAACCATCCTGACAGGGATTCAATTATAACAATTTTGAATAATGTTTGCGAGGCTGTGATGAAGGTTCAGGATCCGGAAACCGGCTTGTGGTATCAGGTTCTTGACCATGTAGGTGCTGAAGGCAACTATATTGAGGGTTCGGGTTCTGCCATGTTTGTTTACACATTTGCCAAGGGCGCTAAAAACGGCTATCTTCCTGAAAGGTATTTAGAAATTGCCAACAAAGGCTTTGATAGTATAATCGAGCATCTTATAGTGGAGGAAGAAGATGGCTTAATTACCATGACCAATATATGCGGGGCATGTGGTCTGGGCGGCAATCCTTATCGCGACGGTTCATACGAATACTATGTTACCGAGCTTGTACGTGATAATGATTCTAAAGGAGTGGCTCCATTTATTGTTGCAGCTATTGAGTTGGGGCGGTAATTGTGTATTGCTTTACAAAAGGCAGAAATTTTGATATTGAATTGTTAGTTTGACTTAAGACGTGAATTAAAAAGGTTCAGAGTATGCTAAACTCTGAACCTTTTTGGCTTTAAGCTAAAGAGCCAGGAGGCGTTTCAGGTGACGGTCATATATATTTTCATAGACACAATTTCCTACGATGTCTGCATGCTTTTTGAGCAAGGCATTGTAGCGGTCAATCTGGTCGGCTGCCAGTTTATAAGCAACATGCACCAACTGGCGTAGATTCGAGTTGTACTGCGGATGATTGGGAATGTGTCGCAGTGCGTTGGCAAAATCTTCGTTGCTCCACTTGCTTACCTCTGTGACAGTAGGGAGTTCTTTGACGTTAATATCAATAACATCAGCATAAGGAGCGCAAAGTTTTTCGATGTCCACCAGGGCTTTAGCATAAATATCCTTAACAAAATCGAGAGCTTCACCTCCGGCAAGTGCCAGTCCAATAACCTCTTCAAGCCATGTTGTTCCGGCAGTTTTGAGGTGGAATCCCTTTCCGTGTTTTTGTGTAAGCTCGCGTATGGAATCATAGATGCTGAATTTATCAGAACCGGAGTGAATGCTAAGTTTCAGTTCTGCAGGAAGTCCGAAAGTTTTAACGGCAAATTCTATAACCATTAGGTTTGCTTCAAACTCTTTAGCAAAAGCGTTATTGTCACCAACATAGTCAACACCTTTATTGAAGCGTCCTGTGAATTTAGGGGCTATGGTCTGAACGGGCACTTCATACCTGGCAAGCATTGCGAGAATGAAGAATAGCTCTACGGGCGTTTGCGGATTGGGCACTTCGTCCATAGACACCTCTGTGATAAATTTTCCTGCGCCCTTGGCGGCAGCAATTTTTTTGTAGGTTTCACCTGCCATCCGCGCTGCGTAGAGATATTGACCTGCAATCTTCTCAAGTTGGCTCTTGGTAACTGTGAAAGGCTCGGCTATGCCGGGAATAGAAAAAGTACCGATATACTTTTCCATCGACTTTATAAAGTCCTCCTGTTGTGCAGCTTCACCACTTTTTCCTATATATGAGGCAACATCAATGGTAAAGAAGTCGGAAGAGTCCATAAACCTGTCAACAGTGTCGAGGTTAATATGATCGGCATCAACAAAGTAGAGATTTTTCCATCCCAATGCTTTTACCGCTGCGTCTGCCTCTTTACGCACGTCGATTGGTTCGCTGCCTATGGTTGTATGCTCGCGGTTTGACTTGTTCCACACGGGGGAGATGTCAAAACCCTTTTTGCTCGCTTCAACTAAAGCTTTTAGTTGATAATTGCCTTGGTGAGCAAAGCGATCGCCCATCCCGATTGAATATTTTGATAATTGTTTCATAAGATAGTAATTTAGTTAGTAATTTATTAATGATAACAAAGAGCATGACCGGTTTATTTTCAGCTTGTTATCCTTTTACAAGGTCAACATTCTCCACGTTAATTATTTCTACGGGCTGAAACTCTTCCTTTGCCGGAATTTGTCGGGTGCTTAAATAGTCGAATAATTTTTTAACTGCTTTTTCCGAAAGCTCTATTGGTTTTTGTCCGATAAGAAATTGAATAACTCCTTTTTTAAGGAAATCGATATTCTTTTTTGTCAGCTCGTAGCCTACCAATATTATGTCTTTATCCTTTTTAGATTGCAGATAACGTGCTATAACGTGTGTTTTGGCACTTGACACCAATACTGCTCCAATATTAGGGTTGGTTTCAAGGATCCTGTCCATTTTCTGTTCCACTACTACTTTGTCGGTGGATGGAATCTCCACGGTAATTTTCATTCCGCGGTTTTTGCCTGTGTCAAGGAAGTAGCTCATAAATCCTTGATTTCGACGGTTAAGATGTTGCGTGTTTCCAAGATCCTTGGCAATATTGACAATAAGAATATCCTTATCGGGATGAACACCATAGTCGATAAGGCTTGCTGCAACCCTTCCGCCCTGGTAGGCATCTTCGCCTATAAAGCTAAGGCAGCCGCTGTTTTCTATTGCTGTATCTATAAGTATAAATGGAATGTTGCGCTCTTTTAGTTCATTACAGAGCTGGATAGATTCCTTTTTTAAGATGGGAGCCATTATAACCCCTTCCGGCTTGTCGGCGAGCATCTCACGCGACTTCTTCATAAAGTCAGCCTCGTTATGCAATTCAAAAAAGTAAAACTTCACATCTACCTTAAAAGGGCGCAGATCCTTAACGGCGTTTTCAATACCAATCGGGTGCAGCAACCAGAAAGCATTATCGTCGTTGCCCTGAGGAATAAGCGTTGCAATGCTGTAATGCTTTTTAGTCGTGAGTGCCTGTGCCAAAATGTTAGGCTGGTATTGCAGCTCACGGGCTATCTTGAGTATTCTTTCCCTGGTTTTCTCGGCCACTTCCCCGCGATTGTGCAGAACGCGGTCAACTGTACCAATTGAAGTACCGGCTTTTTCAGCAATATCTTTGATGCGAACCTGCTTCATTTCGTTTTTATTGAAACATCACGCGCTTTAATTGCAGCTAAGATGTTCTTTCTGTTTTATTAGTAAAGTAATTTACCTGCATCCGAAGATGCAGGTAAATTGAAGTTGTTAATTATACAATTGGCTTGTAATGAGGAACAAGTGATTTCATAATCACCCATCCTATCAAATATGCCACTGCACAAATCGAGAAAATAATTAAATAGCCTGATTCTATGCCTTCAAAACCAAATAGCTTCATATTGGTATTAGCTGAAAAATCGAACAGTACACCTGAACCCTTGTTGATAAGGAAGGAGCCAACCCCGCCTGCCATGCCTCCAATTCCGGTAATTGTTGCCACCGATGATTTAGGGAACATATCGCCAATGGTCGAGAAAATATTGGCCGACCATGCCTGGTGCGCTGCACCGGCAATACCGATAATAATAACCGGGAACCAAAATGAGTATGCACCCAGCGGTTGAGCAAAGAGTGCCAAAAGCGGGAAAAAGGCGAAAATCAACATCGATTTCATTCTTCCGGCATAGGGGTTCATGCCTTTTTTATCGACAAAGTAGGTCGGCAACCATCCGCCAATAATTGATAACAGAGTAATGGCATAGAGTACAAACAATAAAACCTGTGCCATAGTGGTGTCTGAGGCTAATCCGTAAACATCACTTAAGTAGGCCGGAGTCCAGAACAGGTAGAACCACCACACTCCGTCGGTCATAAACTTGCCTACGGCAAAGGCCCAGGTTTGCTTGTATTTAAAACTGTCAATAAAGGAAATCTTCTTTTCAGGTTTTGCGACATTGTTATTCGCGGCGGTTTCAGCTATGCTGTCCTGATTAATGTAGTCCAGCTCTGCCTTGTTGACTCTGGGGTGCTCTTCAGGTTTTTTATACATAAATATCCAGAATCCCATCCACACAAAACCAAGTGCTCCAATCACAATAAAGGCCATTTCCCATCCCCAACGAGCAGCAATCAAAGGAATAGTGATAGGGGCTACCAGGGCTCCTACTGTTGCTCCTGCATTAAAAATACTTGTAGCAAAGGCCCTGTCTTTTTTAGGGAAGAACTCAGCTGTTGTTTTAATTGCAGCGGGGAAGTTACCGGCTTCACCAATTGCCAGAACAAAGCGGGCAATAATGAAGAGGGTTACACTAACCGAAACAACTAATCCGATGTCGCCAACGGCGGCAATAGCATTCCTGGCTCCTTCAAATCCTACAAACCATTGTCCGGCGACGATTCCTGATGTTGCAATGCCGCAAAAAGCATGCAATACGGCTCCCACCGACCAAACTCCAATTGCCCATAAGAAGCCTTTTTTTGTACCCATCCTATCGACAAATCTCCCGGCGAAGAGCATACCTACAGCATAAAAAATTGAAAAAAGAGCTGTGATAGTTCCGTAGTCGCTGTTTGTCCAGTGAAATTCCGGAGCAATAAAATCCTTCCATGTCAAGGAGAGAACCTGTCGGTCCAGATAGTTAATAGTAGTTGCAAAAAACAACATCGCACAGATATACCATCTGTAGTGGGTCATTTTTGCTTTAGTCGCTAAATTAGACATAATTGATTTATTAATTAAGTAGATAATCAGACGTTGTAAGTGGTCGATGCTGTGGTGCCTCCGCGTCCTGTCCAGTTAGTATGAAAGAATTCTCCACGCGGACGGTCAATGCGCTCGTAGGTGTGCGCGCCGAAATAGTCGCGTTGAGCCTGCAAAAGGTTAGCTGGGAGTCTTTCGCTGCGGTAGCCGTCGAAATAGTTGAGGGCAGTAGCAATAGCAGGTGTAGGGATACCGTTTATTACTGCTGTAGCCACCACGTTTCTCCATCCTTGCTGGGCTTTGTCCATAACATCTTTGAAGAAGGGATCGAGCAGAAGATTGCTTAGGCTTTTGTTATTATCAAAGGCTTGCTTTATTTTGCCTAAGAATGCGGAGCGGATAATACAGCCCCCACGCCACATCAGGGCTATATCACCGTAATTGAGGTTCCAGCCAAACTCCTTGGCAGCGGCCGCCATAAGAACGTAGCCCTGGGCGTAGGATACAAGCTTGGAGGCGTATAATGCAGACTCTATGTCTTTTATGAACTGCTTTTTGTCGCCTTTGAACTCAGACTTAGGGCCTTTAAGTACTTTTGAAGCTATCACCCGCTCTTCTTTCTGAGCTGACAGACAGCGTGAAAATACAGCTTCGCCGATAAGGGTCAAAGGTATTCCCAAATCCAAAGCAGTTACAGCTGTCCATTTGCCGGTACCTTTTTGGCCCGCTGTATCCAGGATTTTTTCAACCAGAGCAGAGCCATCTTTATCTTTAAAGGCCATAATGTCTCTTGTTATCTCAATAAGATAAGAGTCTAAGGGTCCTTCGTTCCACTCTTTGAATACTTGGTGCATCTCGTCGGCCGACATGCCCAGCAAATCCTTCATTATGTGATATGCCTCGTTAATTAGTTGCATATCACCATATTCGATGCCGTTATGAACCATCTTGACAAAATGACCTGCTCCATTTTCGCCCACCCAGTCGCAACAAGGAGTGCCATCGTCAACTTTTGCAGCTATGCTTTGGAAGATTGGTTTAACAAGAGGCCATGCTTTGGGGCTTCCTCCGGGCATTATTGAAGGGCCTAAAAGGGCACCCTCTTCTCCGCCTGAAACGCCTGTTCCGATATAAAGCAGTCCTTTGCTCTCAACGTAGGCTGTGCGGCGGTCGGTGTCGGGGTAGTGAGTATTGCCTCCGTCGATAATAATATCTCCGGGTTCAAGCAGTGGAATTAAGGATTCAATAGAGGCATCCACGGCCGATCCTGCCTTAATCATCAGCATCACTTTGCGCGGCCGTTCGAGCGATTTGACAAGCTCTTCGAGCGAATAGGTCCCTTTAATGTTTTTTCCTTTTGCCCGTCCATTCACAAAGTTGTCAACTTTTTCGGTGGTACGATTGAATACCGATACCTGGAAGCCTTTGCTTTCCATGTTTAGCACCAGGTTTTCACCCATAACTGCTAGTCCTATCAGGCCTATATCTGATAATGGTTTCATATTGTGTTGTTTATTGGTTTGAACTATTACTATTAGATTATTTTCAACTAATGTTAATCATTAAAACGATCTTTGTGTGCCCACAAGCCCACAGCCGGATTCGAAATATAGAAAATTTCCTCACCATCGGCCAGAGTATTGAAACCGTCTTTGAGGGTTTCGGGATTGTAGCGTTTCATCATCTCCTTCAAATCTGCGTACTTGAAATGCACCGACTCGATTTCTTCGCGGCTGAGGTGACCGGGGCAGTAGGTCACCGAAAAGCGACCCTCAGAGCTGCCATGGATGAGGTGGGCTGCAGCGCCCAGATTATTTTTCATGTCCTCATTGTTTTCCACATACTCCAGTGTCTTTGGAGTTCCGCAATATCCATATTTTCTGATTAATTTGTCGATTGCCTTATCTTCACCAAACTCTTTTAGCGCCGGCGCCAGAACAATTAGTTCCGCCCCGTCAGCCAGAGCCATGCGAGTGCGGTAAATGCTTTTGTTGCCCAGCCAGGTACTTCTGAATTCTGCGGGGTCGAGATAAACGACCACTTTTTTCAGGGGCTCGCGAACCATTTCAAAGTTCACCTTAATAGAAAGATCGGAGGCCAATTCGAATACTTCCTCGTCATCACCTATATAGATTCCCCTTGTTACCAGCTTGCCGCTGCTATTTCTGCCAATCACAGTTTGTATGTAGATGATAGGTAAATCTTTAGCAAACTTGGCGGAGGCATAATTCAGTACTTTGCGTACCGGATTGTTGGCTCTTCCCATAATACGCTCCATGCCGTAGGCAGCTCCAATAAAGTGACTCTTGTTGATACCTTCCGAGCCTCCCGTTCCCACAAAGATATTCTTGTTGTAATTGGCCATGCCGATTACTTCATGAGGCACGACCTGCCCAATAGAGAGGATCAGATCATGACCCCCTTCTATTAGCAGCTTATTGACTTGAGCCGGCCAGTCGTAAGTGATTCGACCTTCGGTAATGTCAGAAATGTATGAGCCCGGTACCACACCAAGAGTAACAACATCGTTGCGCCAATCATGCACCCTGAAAAGCTTATGCGGCACCTTGGGAAACATGTCGCTTATTTCGTCCGGCGTCATGGCGACATGAGTACCCAGGGCCGGTAATACGTCGGTGAGTGCATCACCGTAATACTCCCAGGCGAATGAGGTCAGGATGCCGGCTTTTGAATGAAGACGAGTATAGTCGGGAGGTATAGCCAGGACTTTGCGTCGTGCACCCAATTTATTCATTGCTTCAAAAAGCGCTGCTTTCATATCGGCCGGCGACAGTTCGTCACTTTCCGAGCCTCGTTGATATAGTACCATCTTTTGTTCAGTTTAATGCTAACTATCTTCTCACACGGGCGTTGCCGCTCCATACGCTCCATATCATTTCCTCATCAGCAGGCTGTGCATAATCGGTAAGGAAGGTTGTAGCCAAAGCTCCGGAAGCCCAGGCGAACTGAAGCCATTTTTCGGGCTCCCAGCCTTTAAGAATAGAGTAAAGCAAACCTCCTACAAATCCGTCTCCTCCGCCAATGCGATCCAGAACCCTGATAGGGCGTGGTT
Organism: Marinilabiliaceae bacterium UBA5488; assembly: GCA_002427105.1. Lineage (GTDB taxonomy): Bacteria > Bacteroidota > Bacteroidia > Bacteroidales > Marinilabiliaceae > Geofilum. The sequence continues at coordinate 200,737 of DIPM01000036.1, forward strand.
CTACCACGTGCCACTTGTCGTTTTCGAGCAGGATGCCTCCCCATAAATGGTCGTTGGCACTAATCACTTCTCTTAAGGTGTTGGCATAAACTTCCGCGTTGGGGAATGATTTTTTTACGCGTAGAATCATTTCCTTAAAGCTCTCAATTTTGTCTCCTATTGCTTTCCCGCCTGCTTCGGGGCCTTTAATACCCAGGCAGAGTTGATAGTCTTCTTCGTTGCCAATAAGTATATCTGTTACTGAAGCAATTTCGGTGAAAATTTCACGAAGCTCTTTCTCTCGTCCCTTCCAAAAAGTAGCACGGTGGTTCAGGTCGAAGGCTATGCGTGTGCCATGCTTTTTGGCCGCACGGGCTAGTTCCAGACAAAAGTTGCCGGTCTCGGGTGATAGCGCCGCGATAAGTCCTGAAAGATGAACTATTTGCACTCCTTCCTCTCCAAAAATGCGCTCCAGGTCAAAGTCCTTAACGTTAAGGGTTCGTCCTACTTCTCCGGCACGGTCGTTTTGGACTCTTGGTCCACGGGAGCCATAGCCGCTATCGGCAATATTAAACTGGTGACGATAGCCCCAGGGGTCGCCCTGGTCAACTTCGGGTCCTTCATATTCCATATAGCGATTGCGAAGGTTGCTTTTGATAAACTGCGCTATGGGACTTCCTTTTACAAAGGTGGTTAAGACTTTCACGGGCAGTCCCAGATATGAGGATATACTTGCAACATTGGTCTCGGCGCTGGTAGCGTACATTTGGAAGCAGTCGCTGCTATGCACCGGCTGGCCGTTTACGGGAGTTATGCGCACTCCCATACTGGTAGGAACAACCAGGGCCCATTTGTAGTTTTTTCTCAATTCAATACTCATGATATATCATAATAAAATTATACTCCACTATAAGCACTAAAGCCTCCATCAACAGGTATTACAATTCCTGTAATAAACTCTGCCCAGTCGGACAATAGAAACACGAGAGCCCCGGTCATCTCTTCTGCAACTCCGTAACGCTCCATTGGTGTGCCATTCAGAATTTTTCGCCCGCGCGGTGTTGATTCGCCGGTCTTCTCATCTGTAAGGAGAAATCTGTTTTGGTCGGACAGCAAAAACCCGGGCGCTATGGCGTTAACACGGATTCCGGTCTTAGCAAAATGTACTGCCAGCCATTGGGTAAAGTTGTTAATGGCAGCTTTAGAAGCTGAATAGGCCGCGATACGAGTGAGGGGACGGTAGGAGTTCATAGATGATATATTAATAATACCTCCTGCCTTTTTCTCCAACATATCAGTAGCAAAGACCAGGGTAGGAATTAAAGTTCCTTTAAAATTCAGGTCGAAGGTGCTATCAAAGCCTTCCTCCAAAAGCCCGAAAATTGTATCTTCCGGTTTGTCGCCCTCTTGTATTTTTTCAACTTTAGAGGTGGCGGTAGCACTATTGCCGCCTGCGCCATTAATCAAGTAGTCTATTTTGCCTAACTTGCTATTGATTATCTTTTTAGCTTCTTCAATAGAAGATCTGTTTAGTACGTCGGCGGAAACTCCTATCGATTCAACGCCATACTTTGACTTAATATCATCGGCAAGCTTTTGGGTTTTTTCGAGGTTTCTGCCTATGATGGCAGTTTTCACGCCGTGAACAGCAAGAGCTTTGGCCATAGTTGAGCCAATTAGTCCACTACCGCCGGTTATTACCGCGATTTTTCCTTTCAGATTCAATTCTTTAATAGGGGCTGTCATCTTAACTTGTTTTAACTTTGTTAATAATATCCATCAATTCCTTAACTTTAGCTGTTAATGCTGAATAATTACCACTCTCGATAAGCTCTTTGGGAAAGAGGTTAGAACCCATTCCCACGCAGGTTACGCCTGCCTTGAACCACCCGGATAAATTCGCCTCGGTAGTATCTACGCCTCCTGTGGGCATTATATTCGTCCATGGCATAGGCCCTTTTACCGCCTTAACAAAAGAAGGCCCGCCAATTTCGGCGGCCGGGAACAGTTTCACTATCTCTGCTCCAAGCTCCTGAGCCTTGCTTATTTCGGAAATAGTTCCGCAGCCGGGTGACCATGCTACTCCTCTTCGATTACAGGTTTTCGCCATTTCTTCATTCAGTAATGGAGAAACGATAAAATTAGCTCCTGCCTGAATGTAAAGGGCAGTAGTTGCCGCTTCTACTATTGAGCCTGCTCCCAGTATCATGCCGGGCAATTCCTTAAGAGCATACTTGTTGAGTTCGCTAAAGATTTCGTGGGCGAAATCGCCGCGATTGACGAATTCAAACACGCGGATTCCCCCGTCGTAACATGCTTTTAGAACCTTTTTACAAGTGTCGATATTAGAGTGGAAAAATACCGGTACCACTCCGGTTGTCTTCATTGCAGCAAACACTTCGCTGCGACTATATTTTGCCATTGATTTAAAAGTTTTAAGTTCAAAGTTTTGGGTTTAAAGTTTAATTTCTGGTTCCAAATCTCTGATAACTGTTATCTTGATACCCTGCCGGAGGCATCGCCTCCCATTAGTTTTTCGACTTCTTCGACGCTAACCTGGTTAAAGTCACCATTTATAGTGTGTTTTAAGCAAGACGCTGCGGTCGCGAAATTCAAAGCTTTCTGGTCATCACCTTTGTAAGTCAGCAATCCGTAAATTAATCCTCCCATAAACGAGTCACCCCCTCCAACACGATCAACGATGTGGGTGATTTGGTAGGTAGGAGCAGTAAACAGATTCTTACCGTCGTATAAAACACCAGACCATGAGTTGTGGTTCGCGCTAATAGAGCCGCGTAGAGTTGTGATAACCTTTTTAACACGAGGGAAGCGACTCATTATTTGTTGTGAGACACTGCGGTAAGCTTCCGCTTCAACATGTCCGCCGGTAACGTTTAGTCCTTCAGGTTTTATGCCTAATACCAAAGCGGCATCTTCTTCATTGCCCAGTACGATATCACATCCTTCAACAAGTTCGGGCATTACTTCACTGGCCTTTTTGCCATACCTCCAAAGATTTTTCCTGTAATTTAGATCGGTCGATACAGTTATTCCCTTTTGGTTAGCTGCTTTGATAGCTTCCAGGCACACTTCTGCAGCGCCCTGAGACACAGCCGGAGTTATGCCGGTCCAATGAAACCAGCTGGCGCCTTCGAAGATTTCATCCCAGTTGAATTGGCCTTTTTTTACCTGTGAAAAGGAAGAGTAGGCACGATCGTAAACCACCTTGCTGGCACGTGCAACGGCTCCTGTTTCGAGGAAATATATACCCAGACGTTCTCCCTCAAAGCGGATATTCTTCGTGTCAACACCATATTTTTTAAGCTCTTTCTGACATGCTTCGCCAATATCATTTTTGGGTAGAGCGGTCACAAAGGAAGAATTAAGACCATAATTGGCCAGTGAAACAGCAACATTGGCTTCACCTCCGCCATAACAGGCGTCAAATGAGTTTGCCTGGGCAAAACGCAGGTAACCCGGAGTAGATAATCTCAACATAATCTCTCCAAATGAAACAACTTTAGATGTCATTCTCTCTTTGATTAAAAATTTGTTACAATACAATGCTACAGAATATTCATAAAAAGGGGAGGGAAGGTTTCGTAATCAGTAAAGACCTATGCAGCTTAAAACCCGAAATAATTCTTGGCGTTATAGTAGCAAACATCCTGTATAACAGTCTTTAGTAAGGCGTCGTCATCAGGGATCAGACCTTTATCTATTTCATTTCCAAGATGGTTGCAGAGGATTCTCCTGAAATATTCATGACGCGGATATGACAGGAAGCTGCGAGAGTCTGTAACCATGCCTACAAAGCGACCCAGGAGGCCCAAAACAGAAAGGTCGCGCAGGTGTTTTTCCATACCTACTTTTTGATCAAGGAACCACCATCCGGCGCCGTACTGTATTTTTCCTGCTGTCTTTCCATCCTGAAAGTTTCCTATCATGGTAACAAACATTTCATTATCAGAAGGATTCAGGTTATAAAGGATGGTCTTAGCAAGCTTATCTTCACTGTCGAGCAAATCCATAAAGCGTGATATTTTAACAGCATCCTGCGGGTTGCCGATAGAGTCGTAACCCACGTCGGGTCCCAGTTTTTTGAACATGCGAGTGTTATTGTTACGCATGGCTCCAAGGTGGAATTGTTGAACCCAGCCTCGTTTATGATTCATTTTGCAAAGTTCATACATTACATAACAGCGATATGCTTCACTTTCCTGCTCTGTAATCTTGTTTCCTGAACGAAGCTTAAGAAAGATTTTGTCCGGATTCTCGGCAAAATCAGGAGTGTAGTATAGGCGGTCTAAGCCATGATCGGAGGCACGGCAGCCCATCTTGTCGAAAAAGGCGTGACGCTCATCCAATACGGCAATCATAGCATCCAGGCTTGCAATGGCTTTGCCTGATACAGCTTCCAGTTTTTCTATATAAGCAACAAAAGCTGAAGGATTCTCAGTTTTTACCACATTATCGGGGCGGAAAGTAGGGCGAATTTTGACGCTAAAATCCTTTAAGGCAAGGTGATGCTCCAGATTATCAGCCGGGTCATCCGTGGTACCGACAACTTCAACATTCATTTTCTTAAGTAAATTCTGAGTCCTGAACTCATCCTGACGAAGCATAGCGCTTGCTTTTTCGTGAATTTTGTCAGCCGTGACGGGCGAAAGAAGGTCGAAAATATCGAAATGTCGTGCTAATTCGAGATGAGTCCAGTGGTGTAATGGGTTGCCTATGGTTGAAGGCACCGTTTCGGCCCATTTCCGGAATTTCTCACTGAAAGATTTATCGCCTGTGCAAAAGGCTTCATCCACGCCGTTAGTGCGCATTGCCCTCCATTTGTAATGGTCGCCCTCAAGCCAGATTTGTCCGAGGCTTTCAAATTGGTGGTTTTCAGCTATCAGCTGGGGCGAGAGGTGGCAATGAAAATCTACAATTGGCATTTTTTCCGCGTAGTCGTGATAGAGCTTTTGTGCTTTTCTACCTTCTAATGCGAAGTCGTCGTTGATAAACTTTTTCATAGCTAAGTATTTCAGTTTTAAATTGCCTTTGCGAGATTAACGCTCACGGCTTAGTTTTATTCTTATCTGATTATCGTTAACGAACACGAAGGTACAAAGGCTTCTAAATTATTCCAAATATTCTTGAAATTATCTCTGGTGATATATTGACTAAAAGTTGGGCATGTTTTGTTATAATGCTAATAAACAGGGATATGAAATTTGTTGATTGATTGGCTTTTTCTTGCTTTGTTTTTGATAAATTTTGGATGATGACTTAGAATAATAAAAAAAAAGAGAGTTTATGTTGTGTTATTTGCGCAAACGTTTGTATTTTTGTCTGACTATAGAAATTTTTATGAAACGCGTAACCATAATTGATATTGCCACAGCTCTCGGGATAACCCCCTCTACGGTGTCTCGTGCATTGACCGGAAGTTCAAGAGTCGGTGAGTCAACACGCCAAAAGGTTCAGGAGAAGGCTGAGGAGCTGGGATACCGGACTAATGTAGTTGCGTCTTCTCTTCGGCGGGGCAGGAGCGACACGGTTGGTATGTTAGTACCTCGTATTAACCGTAACTTTTTCAGTCATGTGATAAGTGCCGTTGAGGAGGTTTTAAATCCTGCCGGCTATAATCTGCTTATTTGTCAGAGCCATGAACGTTCTGATATAGAGAAGCAGTCGATGAAGGTTTTATTGAACAATCGTGTGGCGGGGATAATAATTTCCCATGCTATGGAGAGTGAAAGTTCCGAGGTGTTGGATTTGGCGGTAGCCGACAGAGTTCCGTTTGTTCAATTTGACAGGGTCTTTAAGGGAGTTTCAGGTCCTGTAATAATTAACGATAATTTTTCAGGCGCCTATATGGCAGTAAAGCATTTGATGAAATCCGGATACAGGCGCATTGCTCATTTCACCGGTTCTTTAAAGGTGAATATTTACCAGGAACGCTATAAGGGCTATATGTATGCCATGGAGGAAGCCTCACTGCCCACGGATGATATGGTATTCAAGGGAGCAATAACGCGCGACACGGCCTATGAAGTTGCTCTTAATATAATTAGGCAGAAGCGTATTGATGCCATTTTTTGTGCGGGTGATTATTCGGCATTAGGAGTGATAAATGCTCTGAATGATAGTGGTTTGCGTGTTGGCGGGGATATAGGTGTTGCAGGATTCGCAAACGAGCCCTTTGCAGCTTTGATAAGTCCCGGTCTTACAAGCGTTGAGCAGAATGCTTATGATATGGGTCACAGAGCTGCGAGGGCTTTGATAAGGTCAATCTCCGGGACTCCTCTCCCCTCTGTATTTCAGGAAGAAATAGTCCCTGTACGACTATTAGTCAGAGCATCATCAATGCGCGAATCAGATGCGCGCAAATAAATTTATTAACTTAAAAAAACAGACACTATGAATTGGGAATTAAGGTATGCAAACCATCCGGCTGACGCGAAAAGCTATGATACAGCTCGTTTGCGTAAAGAGTTTTTGATTGAAGATCTTTTTATAGCCGATGATGTGAAAATGGTTTATTCAATGAATGACCGTTTGATTGTTGGAGGTATGTATCCTGTGAAAAAGACTCTGAAGCTTGAGCCTTTTGAGGAGTTAAAGGCTAAGTACTATCTTGAGAGGCGAGAAATAGGTTTTATTAATGTCGGTAAAGGACTTGCCATTATTAAGGCTGATGACAAGGAGTATAAGCTCGCTTATAAGGAGGCTCTCTATCTGGGTCAGGGCAACAAGGAGGTAAGCGTTGCTTCCGAAGACCCTTCAAATCCGGCTAAGCTATATATTAACTCAGCTCCGGCTCATAAAAGTTATCCAAACAAGAAGGTAACAAAGAGTGAGGCTGAGGTAGTGGTTTTAGGCAGTCTTGAAGCATCAAATCATCGTCAGATTAACAAGCTTTTGATTAACAGTGTTGTAGAAACCTGTCAGCTTCAAATGGGAATGACTGAGCTAAAACCGGGAAGTGTATGGAATACTATGCCCACTCATGTTCATAACCGCCGCATGGAGGCTTATTTTTATTTTGAAGTGCCCGAAAATCAGGTGGTTTGTCACTTTATGGGCGAACCTCAAGAGACACGTCATATATGGATGAAGGGCGATCAGGCTGTTATCTCTCCTGCATGGAGTATTCACAGTGCCGCGGCTACCTCTAACTACACATTTATCTGGGGTATGGCCGGCGAAAACCTTGATTATGATGATATGGATAAAGCCAAGCCTACTGAATTAAAGTAGAATAACAGACTAATACTTTAAAAAATAGAAATAATGATAAATCAACTTTTTGACCTGAGCGGCAAGGTAGCCCTTATTACCGGTGGAACTCACGGTATAGGGATGGCCATTGGTAAAACTTTGGGCAAAGCCGGAGCTAAGATTTGTGTCAACGACCTTTCTCAGGATCGTTTGGATAGTTGCAAGGCTGAGTATAAGAAAGACGGTGTAGATGTTTACACTCTGGTGTTTGACGTGACCAAAGAAGACGATGTTGATAAGGGTATTACTCAGATAGAGAAAGAAGTAGGCACAATTGATATCCTCGTAAATAACGCCGGTATTATTAAGCGTATTCCTATTCTGGATATGCCGGTAAGTGACTATAAGCAAGTTATTGACGTTGACCTGGTGGCTCCTTTTATTGTATCTAAACGAGTTGCCCCGGGCATGATAAAGAAGCGCGCCGGAAAGATTATTAATATGTGCTCTATGATGAGCGTTTATGGCCGTAACTCGGTGTCAGCCTATGCCTCGGCAAAGGGTGGTTTGAAGTTGCTTACCGCGAATATGACCTGTGAATGGGCAAAATATAACCTGCAGATTAATGGTATAGGGCCCGGATATATAGCTACCTCACAAACTGCCCCAATTCGTGAAGGAGGTCACCCCTTTAACGACCTTGTTATGACCCGCACTCCTGCCGGTCGCTGGGGCGAGCCGGAGGATGTTGGCAATGCAGCTCTTTTCCTTGCATCAAAAGCAAGTGACTTTGTAAACGGGCATGTCTTATATGTTGACGGCGGAATTCTTGCAAACTTTGGATATGTAAAGGGCGAGAATGATATTTAGCAGGTCCCGGTTTTTGCGAAGAGGTATATTTCCGGGACTTGGTTTTTTTCCCTACATTTCAACATTATTTGATTGACATCTGTTTGGTTATTATGCAGGAAAAATGTTGAAAGAATGAGACATAAACATGATGAACACCTTCACCAGCGGCTAATAGGTGAACAAGACAAGGTTGGGGTTAAAAGGCGATTGCAGACGGCCTTTGCATTAAACTTTTTCTTTACCATTATTGAGTTTATTGGCGGTGCCATTACCAACTCAATGGCAATCCTGTCGGACGCTGTCCACGACCTTGGCGACACGGTCGCCATTGGCAGTGCACTTTGGTTTGAAAAGATTGCCGAAAGGGAGAGAAACGACCGTTATACCTATGGCTATCGTAGGTTTTCAACTTTGGGAGCGCTTATTACCAGCACCATACTTGTTGTGGGCAGCGTACTTATTCTTTATGAGTCAATACCTCGTCTTCTTAAGCCCGAAGAGGTCATGGCAAGGGGAATGATGTGGATGGCTGTTCTGGGTATTGTCTTCAATGGTATTGCTGCTGTGCGGCTTAGAGGAGGAGGGGCATCGCTAAACAACAGGGCTGTTATGCTTCATCTTCTTGAGGATGTGCTGGGCTGGGTTGCGGTCTTGGTGGGTAGTGTAATAATCCATTATACTCAGAGGTATTGGATTGACCCCCTTCTTTCAATTGGGGTTGCAGTATTTATTCTTAGCAGTGTCATCATTAATTTGAAAAGCATATTAAGGGTCTTTTTGCAGACATCCCCGGTTGGCTTCGATAAGGCCGCAATGGAAAAGGAGATCCTCGCCCTGGAAAATGTGCTTGCTTTGCACGACACTCATGTATGGAGTCTGGACGGTAATTTTAATATACTTAGTATTCATTTGGTTGTGCCCGAGAATCTTTCTCCTGCCGGACAAAGCGAAGTAAGAGCCAAAGCAGATAAGATAATTAAGAGCTACGAAATAGACCATCCTACCATTGCCCTTGAGTTTGATGGTGATGATTGTGTGCAGTGTGGCTGATAAACAATTCCGCTTATAAGTCATTTGTTAGAGGCTGAAATGTCGGGTCCCGGATGAGTTCGCATAGCATGCAATAGTCGCCCCTGAGGGCTTAAAGGAATGGAGGAATAGCATAAAGTTAGCTGTAAACAAATAAAAAGACCGTTTTTTTCAAAACGGTCTTTTATTTGGGATCAAAAAGAAAAATCTAAGCTCTTTTCGTCAGCAGGAGAGTATTATTAATATTCTCTTCTGTTGCCCCCACCACGGTTAAAACCTCCGCTGCTTCTTCTGTCGCCGCCGCCGCCATAACCGCCGCCGCCACCATTTCTATTACCTGAAGGACGACGTCTGTCACCTTCTTTACGCTCTTCTGATTTGTTAACAACGATTGCGCGTCCGTCAACTTCAGAGTTGTTCAATTCATCAATGGCCTTTTGGGCTGCTGCGTCATCGGGCATTTCAACGAAGCCGAAACCACGGCTTCTGCCTGAAAACTTGTCAGTAATAATCCGTGCGGATGCTACTTCACCATAAGCTTCAAATAGCTCTTTTAATTCAGCTTCTTCCAGTCGAAAGGGTAAGCTGCCAACGAAAATGTTCATTCTAAGGTATTTAAAATATTAATAAGCAAGATAAAGATAGGCTTTTTTTGATAATAAGGCAGTACTCCATCTTTTTTTTCTTATTTTTTTTCAATTTTATTCATAAAGCCCCGCCTGAGACGGTCTCCGCGTTTAAAATGGCAGGTCGTCCTGAGGGTCTGCCGGCGGAATGTCAGCCTCGATAAATGGAGGAGGGCTTTGTTGCTCAGCTTTATTGGCGTTGGCTGCTGACTCTACACGCCAGGCTTCCAGATTAGTAAAATAGCTGACTTTCCCGTCTTTCTCCCACTTTCTTCCGCGTAAGTTGAATGAGACCTTTAATTTATCACCCAATTTGAATGGTTCTATTAAAGCACATTTATCCTGGGTAAGTTGGAATTTAACAAAGTCATTCCAATCGGCATTTCGCTCGTTAAATACCTCTATCACAAATTCTCTTTTCTTAAAGGAGGCGCTAATGTCTATTACATCTTCCTTTACTATCAAACTACCTTCGATTTCGAAATTCATCAGTAATATCGTTTAATCAATTGCTAATCTTGAGAATATTATTTATTCTGTATCAACGATAAGGATCTTTTCGATTTTATCGCCGGCACGTATCGCGTCAATTACTTCGAGGCCTTCATAAACTTTTCCAAAACAGGTGTGGTTGCGATCCAGGTGAGCTGTGTTGGTGCGGCTATGGCATATAAAAAACTGAGAACCGCCTGTGTTGCGGCCCGCGTGTGCCATGCTCATTACTCCCCTGTCGTGATACTGTAAATCACCATCCAACTCGCAAGGAATTTGATAACCCGGACCTCCTGTACCAACGCGTGGATTACCTGGTTCTTTTGAGAAAGGACATCCGCCCTGAATAACAAAATCAGGAATCACTCTGTGGAAGGCCAGTCCATCATAAAAACCGTCTTCTGATAATTTGATAAAATTATCCACTGTACCGGGTGCGTCATCATGATAAAACTTCACTTTCATAACGCCTTTTGAGGTATAAATCTCTGCACTTTTCATTCGTAAATATTTAAAAAAATAAAGACTTTAAAAGTAGGGATAATATACGGGAGGTCAATAATGTTTTTCACAAATTCTTTTCTTTGTAGGGAGGCTTTACAAATGCATATTATTCCTACATTTGTAATCTAAGGCTTTGCTCTTTTTGTTTGTCGTTTCAATTGTTGGATAATCAATGATTTATATTTTCTAATTCGCGGATATATGATAAAAGTGCCTGACGTATATCAAATCAAAGTTGAACTTAAAGGTATTAGTCCTTCTATTTGGCGACGATTGCTGTTGCCGGATGATTTGTTCCTTCACGATTTGCATAAAATTATTCAGACAGCGATGGGCTGGGAAAATATGCATCTGCATGAGTTTGTCAAAAATGGCCGGACTTTCGGCCCCGGCGATGATGAGAATGAGTCATCGAAAAATTTTATTGACTATACCTCAGTCAGGCTTAAAGATATTCTTAAGTCAACGGGCGAGTCTTTTCAGTATATTTATGATTTTGGCGACTATTGGGTTCATGATATTATTTTGGAAGATATACTTTCTCCCGATAATTCCGGGTATTATCCTGTATGCATCGATGGAGAGCGCAATTGTCCACCTGAAGATTGCGGGGGAGCTCCAGGATACAAGGAATTGCTTAAGGTCATTAATCTGCCCGGACATCCCGACAGGGAGGCTTTATTAGACTGGTTGGATGCTGATTGGGAAGCCGAAGAGTTTGATATTGAATATACCAACGGGCTTTTGCTTGAAGATGATTTTGGATGTCTTCCTTTGATAGATTAGAAAAAAAGGCTGCCTGAATATAATAAAATATTCAGGCAGCCTCTTTTTTTGGCATAGCCTCTTAGGCTATTCAATATCTATCAATTCTATTTCAAAAATCAATGCTGAATTAGGGGCTACTGCTTCACCTGCACCTCTTTCACCATAAGCAAGTGCTGAGGGGATAAAGAACTTCCATTTTGAGCCTACAGGCATTAGTTGTACTCCTTCAGTCCAGCCGGGAATTACCTGATTTAAACCAAAAGTGGCAGGTTCTCCGCGTTCAACAGAGCTGTCGAATACTGTTCCATCAATAAGAGTTCCATGGTAATGGCATTTTACACGATCTGCGGCAGTGGGGCGTGGACCATTACCTTCAGTAATTACCTCATACTGTAATCCGCTTTCTAAAACGGTAACTTCCGGACGCTTTGCATTTTCGGCAAGGAAGGCTTCACCTTTAGCAATATTATCGGCAAACTGAGCCTTTTGTTCTTCTGCTTTTCTGGCTTGTTCTCTTTCGAATGAGGTTCTAAGAGCCAGGTCGGCACTTATCTCATCAAAGTAGGATTTGCCAAAGGCAAGCTCATTAATAAACCCAGCACGGAACATGTCAGGGTTAAAATCTCCAAACTGATTTTTTCTAAATTCCAGGTATTGCTCGCTAAGGGCGGCATCCGAAAACAGCCTGGCAGCAGCTTTGTTATCTAAAGAATCAAAGGCTGTCTGACTCAGCATTTGTTTGAATTGTTGAGCCTCAAGATATCCCATGGCATAGCTTAAGCTGTCAACCGAGTTTTTCATTTCAACTTCTCCTGAACCCCGAACTCCGGTGTTGCATCCCGAAACCATAACAACAAGCATTAAGGCAAATAATACGCACGATTTTCTTTTCATAAGTGAATTAATTTAATTATTCAAGTATTGTTCCTTAAAATAAAAACGCCGAAAGTTAGCTCTAAAATTTTCACGGAAAAAATTTAGCTCTTTCTATTTTTTTGAAATTCTACTGCTTTGTGGCTCTAATCATTTGCCTCTTGCCGGGGGGACCCGGTATTCGCTCAACCTTAAAGCCTGCTGCCTCCAGCGTGCGTCGCACTGTGCCTTTGGCCGAATAGCTTGTGAGCAGTCCGCCCTTTGCAGTCATTGATGCAATATTGCCAAAGAGTTGAGCACTCCATAATTCGGGCTGCTTGTCGGGTCCGAAAGCATCAAAATAGATAAGGTCAAATTTAAGTTCAGAGCAAAAATCTCTAAAATCGCAAAGATGTTTCCTTAAATAAAAACCCTCATGAATTTTTACTTCCCTGTTCCACTCTGAATCGTGTAAGTGGTTAAATAGCAGCCTTAGTCCTTCATCTCCCAGCAATTCCGGGTAATTTAGTTGGCGTGTAAGCTCATTGCCAAGGGGAAACTTCTCAAGGCTGTGGTAGTGTATGTTAGATGCGGGCTTATGCATCAAGGTAAGTAAAGCGTTGAGTCCGGTACCGAATCCTATTTCCAGGATATTCAGGCTCTCAGAGGGAGGGAGCTTTGCAAGTCCTTCCTTGATAAATAAATGCATAGACTCCTGAATAGCACCGTGATATGAGTGATAGTGCTCATCCAGTGAGGCTAAGTATAAAGTTGTACTGCCATCCTCAGAGATCCGTAACTCAGGCTTATTAGTGTCTGAGGCGGAATTTGCTTCTTTTATCACGTCTAATCACTTATCTTTTAATTTCTTATAAAGCTTGTTGATCCGTGGTTGGATAAACCATATCCCGATTGGGAAAAGTAGCAAGAGGATGAATTCGCTGATGAAATCATCGAATTTGGCAAGCTCCTTATTTTCGGCCGACTTAATCACTTTTGAAGTGAAATAGAAACAATAGAATTTTCCTACCATAAAAAGCAATTCCAAAGGAATTAGAAAGAGCAGGGCTCCGGTAAGCATATTTGCAATGGATAATCTTCCCATCCCTAACATGGAAGTGCCCGAGATCCAGAATATCAGGAATAACAAGCTTACCAGCACCGGTATCCACACAAAAAAGCGAAACACTCTATTTGAAAACAGATTATTGAAGCCCGCCATTTTGTAGTAAGTATTACCAACAGACCACATCCAAAGGTAGATAGCTACTTCGCATATTACAAGGGCAATACCGGGGGCGAAGAAAAAGTGGGCTCCGTTAAGGAAGTAGGCCGGCATAAAAAACGAAGGCACTATGATAGCCAGCGGAAGTATAAAAATTAGGAAGAATAGCGCCCAATTACTTGCGCTCAGGAACCATTTAGCGATTTTGTATTTTATCTCTTCTGCCATTTTTCTTAAGTCAGATATTTTTACATAGGTATTTTGGGCGCGTTAATAACATTCTATAACGTGAAAATCGTGATACGGTTACAATATTACAGTGATTTTGCAGCAAATGCTTGCTTCGGAATTAATTGAAGCATTTTGCGATTGAGCCCCAAAACGATACCTAGCGCGGAACCAGTTTGATATGAAGGTTTAAAGTACTGAAAGCCTTCATCTCGGAAGGAGTCAGCGACTTTTCGACAGCCTGCATCATCCGTTTTCTAAAATGTATAGTATATTCCTCATCGCTTAAAAGATGGAGTGAATAATTTCCCTTTTCGTCGCTTTCAATATTGGCTACTACTATGCCGTTTTGCTTTATTACGGAGATTGAGACTGCTTCTTCAGGCTCGCCGGTAAGCTGATTCACAATAGTTCCAAGGATATGAGTAAAACGCAGAGGCTTAAGAGTTTTAAAGGCGTATATATCGTCGCTGCCCGCACCGCCCGGACGATTGGATGAGAAATACCCTCCACTGTCATCGCTTTTTATTACTATGCTGAAATCGTCGTAAGCTGTGTTTATCCCCGGTCCCAAATTATAAGGCTTGGAAAAGTTCTGTCCCTCAGGTATAGTCATAAAAATGTCGAGACCTCCCAGTCCCGGCAGACCATCAGAGGCGAAGAAAAGCCGTCCGGCACTATCCACAAAAGGGAAAACATCATTGCCAGCAGTGTTGATATCCGGCCCCAGATTGACGGGCTGGGAGAAGAATCCTCCCCTTAGTTCGCTGTAGTATAAGTCTTTCGCTCCATATCCCCCGGGCATATCAGAGCTGAAGTACAGTCGTTGATTATCCGGCGAAACTGCGGGATGCGCAATGGAGTAGCCCTTAATTTTGAGGGGTAATGATGCCAGGGTGCTTGACCATTTCCCGTCCCTGCGATTTAATGAGAATATATCCAGCTCGGATAATCCTTCCTGTGTCGCAGTTGTGTTGCGGGTTATGTATAACATTTGGCCGTCTGCCGTGAAGCTTACAGGTCCGTCGTTGAGCTCTGTTTTAATTTTTGGCAGAAAGGGAAGGGGGTAAGTGGCTGTGCTAAGATCGCTGAGCTCCGAAACGAATAGTCCGAAAAACGGTAAGTTATTGCGGGAGTCGAGCTGTCGTATCACTGATTTCCCGGGACGATTGGAAGAAAATACCAGTTTGTTTCCGTCGAGTATGGCGGGGCCAAACTCTGAATATTCGCTGTTTACATTGAGCGGAATAATTTCATACCTGCCTGAATCAGATTTTACTGCCATGAGAAATTCCCCGGGCGAAAGTCCTTGTTGCGGAGCCTGGGTACGAGTGATTTCTCTGAAGCGGTTCAGGTAAATGTCTGATTCTTCATATCTTTTAAGAACACGAAGAGTTTGCCCCAGATGGTAGTATGTTTCGGCATCAACATCATGAAATTCAATAGCTTTCTCATACCATTCAAGTGCATTTACCGGCATGTTCAACAAGCGGTAGCAGTCAGCTATCCTTTTTGTTACATAGTAGCGTGACTCGCTTTTGCCATCCAGCTTATTATATCTTTTGAGAGCCAGGCTGTAGTCGAAGCGCTCAAATGCATCGTCAGCTTTTGTTAAGGCTCTGCTTTGAGCCGCAACAAGTCCGCTAAGCCCAAGCAGTATTAATGTTAAGGCTATTAGCTTCATGGCTTTTCTCATCTTTGCAGCTGATATGGCATAAGTAGGGGTATATATGTCGGCAGTTTTGTCCATTTTAGAAATACCTGGGATTTAATACTTTATCTTTTCTGAAGTTTAGCTCGTAGCCTATCATCAGTTCGTGAGAGCTTCCAAACTCAGAAGCCAGCTTGTTAAGGCTTATATCGTAGGCATAAGCTATGCTTAGCTGATTGTTGAGTTTTATTTGGGCCATCCCGCCAATGTAGCCGGAAGGTCTGTAAAAGGCACCAACAGCAAATCTGCTTTTAAAAAACAGCATCGCATTAATATCAAAAGAGGCCGGTATAGACTCGGTAAACCTGGCGATAAACGAAGGTTTCAGGCTAAGTTCTTCATTTATATTGTACACATACCCGGCCATCAATATATAAATACGTCTTTCTTTTGAGATATATGCCCCCGGGTCGGTGTTGTCGTCAAGCTTTCCTTCCAGTAAGCGGGGTGCCGAAAGACCAAGGTACAAGCGCTCTGTCCAAAGATAAGCCCCCAGTCCGAAGTTGGGCAGGATAGTGACTTCAGGGGCGTCGAGATAGTTCATTTCTTCAGGGGATGCATCGGCTAAAAATTCAGAAAAATCTGTTTTGTAGTGATTAAATCCACCTTTAAGACCGAGCGATAGGTTTATTTCTTCATTCAGGCGCAGGTGATACGAGTAGTCAAACCACGCTGAGCTGGTTCTGACCGGACCTATTTTATCATGAATATAAGTCAGACCTATCCCGAAATCCTTTGTACTCACCGGGGTGTGTACAGTTAAGGTCTGCGTTGTTGGAGCGTCTTCAAATCCTAACCATTGATGCCGGGAAGTTATCATAGCATGCAACATTCCTGAGGTTCCGGCATAAGCAGGATTAAAGGCCAGGGTGTTGAACATATACTGGCTAAGAAGGGGATCCTGTTGGCCTGTTAAAATAACAGGTCGGACAAGGAGGAAGCTTAGAATTATAATTATATGTAATATATGTAGCCGCATTTTTTTGGTGTTTATTCTTGTCCATTAGCGTTTAATGTAAATACTCCCTTTGAAGATAGCTTTCTCGAGCCTTAAAATATAATAGTAGCTACCCTCAGGCAGGTCGCCCGAGCCATACAGCTTCATCGTGGTGGTTCCGTCCCAGCTGTTATCATAGGGTGACTTTTGATACACCAATCCTCCCCATCGATTATAAATTGCCAGCTCGTTATCGGGATAGTCGATAACTCCTTGTATCATCCACGGCCCCAAATCAGGGATGAAAAGCCCCGGAATATTCAGCCGATCGCCACAGTCGTCATACTTATCAATATAATTGGGAGTGCCGTCGTTATCACAATCGCCTGTACCTTCAATTGAATCAGCTATCCCGTCATCGTCCGAATCAAGGTCTCTGTAATCGGGTATGCCATCACCATCTGTATCCCGCGGCGTATCATCAACGCAGGCGTCTATGATACCCGACTCTACGCTGTCCGGTATTCCGTCACCATCTGAATCAAAACTCAGATAATCAGGAAGGCCATCTGCATCCGTGTCGAGCTGTATTGTTTCAACAAAGTCGGGAATTCCGTCTTCATCGCTGTCCAAGGGTGTAATATGAACATATATTAGGCCCACAGAACAGGCCTGATAAGGATCGCAAGTCTTATATTCTATTATATCAGTCATGCAATATGAACCCGGGAATGAGTTATATTCAAATACTCCGTCGGCTGTTAAGCTAAACTCGCCGTATGGCGATGGCGACTCAGTCAGGAGCACTGCCGTCATCAGCTCATCTTCAACTTCATGGTCGTTGCTTAAGACAGAGATTGAGGCGATTGACATATCCTTGATATTAAGAACATCATCCTCCACACGAGGCGCATCATTGACCGGGTTAATGGTAAAATAGACTGAGGCTGCATCACATAGGGCCGGATTGCCGGCGTCGCATATTAGATACTCGAGTCGGTCAGTTCCGTAAAAATCCTTGTTGGGAGTATAAAGCAAGTCTCCCGGATTATCAGTCTTTGTTATGGTTCCGTTTAGAGGCATGACTGTGATTGTGATAGACCCGGCGTCTATGTTGTTGTTCGGGTCTGTGTCGTTGCTGATTGGACTGAAGATTGCCGGCACATCTTCGTCAAGGACTATGTAATCGTCTTCTGCCAGCGGCGGGCCATTCCCTGCTGTAATCCAGATACTGACCCTGGCCTGTTTACATTCGCCGTCGCTGTCGCATACTGAATAAGTAAATTCATCATTTCCGAAGTAGTCGGAGTTAGGTAGAAAGAAAACTGTCCCATTGCTATTCACAGTAATCGTTCCGTGCTGAGCATCTGCAACAATCGTAACCGAGGAAGGGTCAATATTATTCTCCGGATCAGTATCGTTGGCAAGGATATCAAGGGTAGCACCACTTGCATTTATTCCGCTAAACATATCATCGGAGGGTTCAGGAGGATCGTTTACGGGCGTAATGCTTATATTGACGTTCGCCTCACCCGACAGACCTCCCGGGTCAGTGATACGGTAACGGAAGCTGTCGTTTCCGTTATAATTCAAATTCGGAGTATATACTATGCCGTCAGGATTGGTGGCTACCTGCACTAATCCGTTTGTCGCTTCGCTAACCATTGAAATAATAAGCTCGTCGTTAAGGTTGTCAATATCGTAATCGTTAACCAGGACATCTATAAATACCGGCCTGTCTTCAAGTATAATTCGGCTGTCTCCCACTGCAACAGGAGCGTCATTCACCGGCACAACCGTGATGCTGACACTAGCTTCCCCACAGTATGCGCTTAGATCACAAACACGATAAACAAAGGCATCGCTGCCATTATAGTCGGCATTAGAAGTGTAGCTGATAATCCCTGTTTGGCTGTTAATTGTAACTGTTCCGTTTAGGGGAGGGCTCACTATCGAGACAGAGGCAGGGTCTATATTATCTTGAGGATCGCTATCGTTTAAAAGCACATTCAATTCACTTGTAATATCTTCATTTACTGTAAAGTTGTCGTTTACCACGATAGGAGCCTGGTCGGTAATCTGTATGCTTATTGTAGAGGTGTTGCTTCTTAATCCGGTTGCGTCTGCCACACTGTAGTCGAAGCTGTCGTTGCCCGAATAGCCGGATGAAGGGGTGAACAAGAGTTCGCCTACAAGCGAGCCTGATGATATGCTGCCGTGTTCCGGAGCTGTTTCAATAACTATTGTGGCAAAGTCGATGTCATCTTCCGGGTCGCTAACCAAGGTATGAATAGGAATAATTAAGGATGTATTCTCTTTGGTTGAATATAGTCTATCGGTTGATACCGGCGGATCGGGCACAGGGGTAATTGTAATATCCACGCGTGCTACGTTGCTAATATGTCCGGTGGCATCACGTACAGTATAGGTAAAAAAATCGCTGCCATGGTAATCCGGGTCGGGAGTGTAGGTCGCGATACCGTTGCCCTTGTAAACTACGCTGCCATTGGTCGGCTGAGTAACTATAGCAAAGGTGGAGGGTTCAATATCGAGGTCTATATCATTGGCCAGGACATCTATGTTTACCGGGAAGTCTTCGTCTGTTGCTGCGGCATCATCAATCGCATGGGGTGATAGTCTGCTGACTTCAATAAAAATATTTCCCTTGACACAAATAGGAGGAAGCGGATATCCCAAATCGCAGATTTCATATTCAGCAGTATCCGATCCGAAGAACCCTAAATTAGGCATATAGCTGATGCTTTTGTTGCCAAGTATAACGATAGTGCCATTTTTGGGCTGTTTGGAGATGCTGAGGGTATTGGGTGCCAGACCTCCCATTGTTCCGTCAGCGGCATCATTGTCGTTAGCAAGGATATTCCAGGTAAGCCCTATTCCTTCTGAGGTATATATATAATCGGGGTTAAGCACCGGCGGGTCGTTAACTGCTACTACAGTGATTTTCAGCAAGGCTGAGGCACTTAGTTCCCCGTCTGATATCGTGTAAGTAATGTTAGGAAGGATGCCATTATAGTTGAGGGAGGGGCTAAAACTAAAACTGCCATCTGCATTAATAGTAATGCTGCCCTGTGTTAGGACTACCGGGTTTCCTACATTGTAATCTGTCGTACCAATCATGAATTTGCTTACACTAATGGCGCCTCCATCAACATCGCTATCATTCTTCAGCAGGCCATTGGCTGCATCAATCATCAGAGGGCTATCTTCGTTTGTAGAGTAGCTGTCGTTAACGGCCGTCGGAGGGTCATTAACCGGATTGACAATCACAGTAAGCGTTGCAGACGCTGTCAGACTTCCATCCGATATGGTATAAGTAATTATTGGAAGGGTTCCGTTATAATTTAGGGCAGGCTCATATACTAATTTTCCATCTGAAAATATGCTTAGAGAACCTTGCCCTGTGAGTAGGGCCGTTTGTCCGGGGTTGTAGCTTGTCCCGCTAATAGAAAACCCACTGACTGTCAGCGTGTTTAGGTCTATATCGTAATCGTTGGATAGCAGTCCGGGTGCTATAACAGTCAGAACCTGATCTTCCGGGGTTGAGTATAAGTCGTTTGCAGCTATTGGTGCGCTATTTTGAACTGAAACAGAAGCTGAAGCCTGATTGTTTGCAGGATTAGAATCTAGCTCGTTTGCAGTAGCGGAAGCAATATTATTATACTCGCTGCCCAATTTTACTGTGGCAACAATGCTCAAATTGGTAGATGCATCCTTATTAAGTTCGCCGATATCCCATAAGCCTGTTTCATGTGTATAGATGCCGGCGCCTGTATGTGATTTGTAGGTGAACCCATCCGGCAGCAAATCGTTAATTTTGACTCCGCTTGCCTTACTTGGACCATTGTTTTTGACGCCTATGGTAAACTGAATATCTTCGCCAATCTTGGGATTTGCATTATCAACAGCCTTTGTCATTACCAGATCAACAACCGGAATTGGGTTTATATTTACGGTCGAACTATTATTTTCGGAAACATTATCTGTGGTCGCTGAGCTTACGCTTGCGGTATTGTTGTAGCTTCCTGTGGCAAGAACAGTGGCATTAAGAATAAGGGTGGCATTCTTGCCCATTTCAAGAGTCCCGATATTCCAATTTGGTGAATCCCAGACGCCATTTGATGTCGATGAGCTTGTTAGGCTGTAACCGGATGGAAGGATGTCGCTTACAACTGTGGAGAAGGCTGAGCTTGGCCCCGGATTGCTTACGGTGATGGTAAAGGTGATGCTGTTGCCCACATTTGGGGAAGTGTTGTCGGCAATTTTTGTGATTGACAAATCTGCAATGTCATCATCTGTTATAGTTGCTGTGGCTGTGGGGTTGAGCAGGGTAACCTGCTGTGCGTTTGCATTGTTGATGGAGATAGTTCCTGTGAAAGTTTCTGTTGGCTCAGAAATCTGATCACCAAGTATAGTAACAGGGATGTTAACGGAAGTCTGACCGGCAGTAATTGTGTAGGCTGCAGCTGTTTGTGCCGTAAAGTCACTCCCGGCAAGGGCAGTCCCATCGCTTGTGCTGAAAGAAAGCTGCACATCGTGCTGAGCTGCGGCGCTCATGCTTGCAACAAAACTTGCCGTCTGAGAGGCGTCTGTTTCCGTAAGGCTAAAGCCTGCCAGACTGATTGTAGCAGCGTCATTATCTGTTATGCTGCAAATTCCTTCACTGTCAGCTATGCTAACATTGTTTCCTGTGGCGGCAGAAAGCTTAACAGAGAAAGTTTCTGTTGGCTCGGCAACAGCATTGTCTATAATAGCAACAGTTATGCTTTTAGTTTCTCCTGCATTCCCTGTAAAGTTCAAGGTTCCGGAGCTGGCAGTATAGTCAGAAGTCGCCAGGGCTGTTCCATCAACTGTGGCATATTGCAGCGATGCCCCGCCCTGAACCGCAGCGCTAAGTGTAACGGTAAAAATAGCAGAGCCTGCTCCCTCATTAACAGTAATATCGTTAATAGAGAAGCTGGCGGCGTCATCATCTGTTATGGTCGCCGTGGCTGTGGGGTTGAGCACGGTAACTTGCTGTGCGTTTGCATTGTTGATGGAGATAGTTCCTGTGAAAGTTTCTGTTGGCTCAGAAATCTGATCACCAAGTATAGTAACAGGGATGTTAACGGAAGTCTGACCGGCTGCAATTGTATAAGATGCAGCTGTTTGTGCCGTATAGTCACTTCCGGCAAGAGCAGTCCCCTCGCTTGTGCTGAAGGAAAGCAGTACATCATGTTGAGCTGCGGCGCTCATTGTAGCAACAAAATTTGCCGTCTGAGAGGCGTCTGTTTCCGCAAGGCTAAAGCCTGTCAGACTGATTGTAGCTGCGTCATTATCGTCAATATTAATAGTCACGCTATTAGGCTCAATAATTACTGCAGGATTGTCTGTCGCGCTTATTGACACAACAACAGTCTCGGAGGGCTCGGCAATGGCGTTATCAATTACAGTAAGAATTATTTCAGTTTCTAGTTGTCCTGCAATTATAGTAGCTGAAGCCGGTGAGCTGTAATCCTCTCCTATTGTGGCTGTGCCGCTGTATTGTAAATTAATAAGCAGATCACTTGCAAGCGCGTTGTCTATTAAGACTTTAAAACTGCCGTTCTGTGCCGGTTCTTTTGCATTGGATATTGCCTGCAAAGAAACGGTTTCTTGTGAAAAGAGTATCGGATATGAGGATAGTATGGATAAAATCAATAGAAGCAATCGCATCATTGGAGCCTGTTTTAAATTACTTAAGAGTAAAAATACAACGGCCTGTGTGCAAATGCTTGCTTTTTTTGATTAACCGGGTGATTTTGGCTGCGAAGTCAGCTTAATCTTAGACTATATGGAATGAGTATAAATTAGTTGAGACCAAAGAAGCTATAGAGAGTCTTGCTCTAGCCGGTTCAAACTGATTTCAATCCGTTTTTTCTCGTCTCTTATTCTGGTTATCTCCTTTTGAATAAAAGAGATTTCGTAGGCATTACGAATCGCCTCACGATCGAACTGTTCCATAATAATATACTCGTGCGACTTGCCTATTAGTTGAACTCTCAATGGCTTGTCGGCGTTGGAGGCTATAAAGTCAACAATGCCGTTATCTTTCCCATCTTTGTAGTTGACAAACTCCCATTTATACTCACCATCTTCAAACCTCCTATTGTTAAGGCCGTCTTCCGGCACAATTTCGGATAGAACAGATTGGTCGCCGTAATAAACTTTTATTTGCTGATGATTAATCCATCGGGTTCCGTGATAACGGCTCGAAATGTAAAAGTCGCCTTCCTGATTCAGATGTGCCCTTAGGAAAGTGCGATTATAGCTATTCTCAGGTTTCTGCCGTTTGTGTATTAATAATTTTGCTGCGCCATACTCATCCGAGAGGATGAAGTTTTTCATAAGAGGTTCGAGCAATGCCTCCTGTGCAATAAGGGCGCTATCGAGGAAATTCAGATTACGCATCTGCTCGTCCCTGCTGATTTCCAGAATCAGGAGTTTCGCTTTTTCATATTCTTCACTTACATCCTTAAAATCTCTGATAAGAGTGTCGAGCTTGAGTTTGGCGAGATTAAAATTGCCTGAATCGCGCAGGGAAACTGCTTCAGTCAGGCGAGCCGCTGCTTCTTCCTGACGGGAAGGTGAGCATGAAGCTATCAATAAAACGGAAAGACAAAGGAGGGCGCGTATTCTCATCGTTACCTATGTTTAACTATTGGGAATACGCAAAGATAGAAAAAATCGCAATTGGAAGCATGCTTGCATAATTTTTGTACCTTTGCCGAAATAATTTTTTACATCAACAAAAAGCATCACCTATGTCATTTATTGAAGATAAAATCGTTTCGGACGGCTTAACATTTGATGATGTTCTTCTAATTCCTGCATATTCTGAAGTTCTGCCAAGAGAGGTTTCTCTGGTTTCAAAATTTTCGCGGAATATTATTATAAACATGCCTATTTTGTCGGCTGCCATGGATACAGTGACTGAGTCACGTCTGGCTATTGCCATGGCTCGTGAAGGAGGAATTGGCGTGATTCACAAAAATATGACCATAGAGGAACAGGCTCGTCAGGTTGAGGTAGTTAAAAGGGCTGAAAACGGGATGATTTACAATCCTGTTACTATAATGCGAGGCAGCAAGGTCGCTGATGCCCTTGGCCTGATGAAAGAGTATAAAATAGGCGGCATTCCTGTTGTCGATGAGCATGGCTATTTAGTGGGTATCGTAACCAATCGTGACCTTCGTTTTGAAAATAATATGGAGCGCCTGATTGATGAGGTGATGACATCTAAAAATTTGGTCACCACCAATCAGACAACAGACCTTGAAGGGGCAGCTGCCATTTTGCAAAAACACAAGATTGAAAAATTACCGGTAGTAGATAAGGAGAATAAACTTATAGGACTGGTAACCTACAAAGATATAACCAAGGCCAAGGATAAACCCTTTGCCTGTAAGGATGAAAAGGGGCGTTTGCGTGTGGCTGGAGGTGTTGGAGTAACCAGCAATACATTTGAGAGAATTGAAGCTTTGGTGAAAGCAAATGTCGATGCAATAGTAATAGACACTGCTCATGGCCATTCAAAAGGTGTTATTGAAACTCTGAAAGAAACAAAACGCCGTTTCCCCGGGTTGGAAGTAGTTGTGGGAAATATTGCTACCGGTGAGGCTGCCCTCGATTTGGTAAAGGCTGGCGCCGATGGAGTAAAGGTGGGCATTGGACCCGGCTCTATATGCACAACCCGCGTAATTGCGGGAGTTGGCGTTCCTCAACTTTCAGCTATCTATGATGTGGCCAAGGCATTGAAGGGAACGGGAGTTCCTCTGATTGCTGATGGTGGCCTGCGTTATAGCGGAGATATCGTTAAAGCACTGGCTGCCGGAGCCTGGTCTGTTATGGCCGGTTCGATGCTTGCCGGAGTTGAGGAATCTCCGAGTGAGACTATTATTTACAATGGTCGTAAGTTCAAATCATATAGGGGTATGGGCTCGCTTGAAGCGATGCAGAAAGGATCGAAAGACCGCTACTTCCAGGATGTTGAAGACGATATTAAGAAGCTTGTTCCTGAAGGTATTTCAGCACGGGTGCCTTATAAAGGAACCGTTTATGAAGTAATTTACCAGATGCTTGGCGGACTGCGGGCCGGTATGGGTTATTGTGGTGCCAAAAGCATAGAAGATCTTCATAATGCACGCTTTACACGTATTACAAATGCCGGAGTTGCCGAGTCGCATCCTCATGATGTAACCGTTACCAGCGAAGCGCCTAATTATTCACGTTAGGTTTTATCTTAAAAAGAATATGGCATGAAGAGTATTCGTATCCCTGCTTTATTACTTATTCTAATAGTTAATTTCTCGTTTCTGGGGGCTCAGGACAGCAGTCCTGTGCTGACTATCGGTGATGAGACTTTTCAGCTTGGCGAATTTTGGCACGTGTATAACAAAAACAGGCATCTGGCCGGTTTTGAAGAGACGCCGCAACAGTTTGCCGACAGGTTTATTAATTATAAGCTGAAAGTAGTTGAAGCTAAGGCTAAGGGTCTGGATACGCTTGCTTCTTTTAAAGATGAATACAGTAAATATGCCGGGGAGCTGAAGTCGGCTTTTTTAGTTGATTCAGCAGCTCTTAAAGAAAGCGCCCGCGAGGCATACTCTAATATGCAGGAGCTGGTAAATGCAAGCCATTTGTTAATTACGCTTGCTGAGGGAGCCTTGCCGCAAGATACCTTGAAAGCTTACAATACTATCGCTGAATTGAGGAGCAGAGCTTTAGCCGGTGAGGATTTCAACCTTCTGGCGGAAAATTATTCTCAGGATCCTTCGGTTATGCAGAATAGAGGCAGTCTGGGCTATTTTTCGGCTTTCAGAATGATCTATCCCTTTGAAAAAGCCGCGTTTGCTACTCAAGCCGGCTCGGTATCGCCAATTATTAGAACGGACTTTGGTTATCATATTATCAAAGTACATGAAAGAATTCCCAATAAGGGAAAAATCAGGGTGGCTCATATCATGAAAATGTATGAGGCTAACAGGCCGGATTCGGAGTTGAGAGCGAAGGAGGCTATTGATTCAATCTATCAGGTGTTGAAGGGAGGCGAGTCTTTTGAGAAGCTTGCCGCAAAGTTTTCTGACGACAAAAACAGCTCGGATAGAGGGGGTGAGATGTATCCCTTTACGATGGCTGAAATGTATCCTGACTTTGCACTTGCTGCCTTTAATTTAGAGAGCGACGGCGAGGTTTCCGAGCCGGTCAAGACCACCTATGGATGGCATATTATCAAACGAATAGAGCTTACGCCTGTTGGAGGTTTTGAAGATGAGTTGCCTTATATCACAAATATGCTTTCACGCCACGGTCGTGTTGAAAGTGTAAGTGATATGAAGGCTCAAAATCTGGCTCTTGACAATCCCGCATACAGATATCTGGTCAATGAATATTACGATGGTTTGCTTATATTTGAAATTAGTGACCGTGAAATTTGGCAGAATGTAGGTAAGGATACACTTGCCTTGCAGGAATATTACAGGGACAATATCCGGGAGTATACTCCTGCACCGCTTATGACCGGTACAGTTTGTGAAATTTTTGATGATAGGCTTTTTAGGAAAGTTTTAAAAATAGTGGCTAATTCGGAAGGCAGTTACAATCTGGTACAAATATTGAAGCAAAACGCCAGGAAGCCGGAGCAGTTCAAATTGGATGAGGGTGAGTTTGCCTTTGTTTTAAATGCTCCTAATCCTGTAGAGGTGGCTGTTTTGCCTGCCTCCAGCGTGTTGAAACAGTACAAGGGCCCTCTGTTTTGGCAAGGCGAAGTGCGTGAGTCTGAGCCCCTTCCTTACAGTGAGTCGCTTGGACAGGTGATGAGCAGCTACCAGCAATATAAGGAACAAGAGTGGGTTGAGGCCTTAAGAGAGAAGTATCAGCCCAGGTTTAATTATGATTTGATAAAAAGAAAAAGGTAGGGTTTACAATGGGCATTGCTCATTGTTATCTCAACAATAATATATTATGGTATTGAGCAGGAAGAGTTGGTTACCTTTAATTGTGGCAATTGCTTTTGGGGCTTGTAATACTACCCCGGAAGATCCTTCTATGGAAGCAATAGTTACAGTTGACGGCGTATCATTAACCTTAGGGGAGCTTAACAGAGCTGTTCCTGATAATTTGGCTGCACAAGACAGTATCGCGATAGCTGAAGATTATATAAGCAGATGGGTTAGGACAAAGCTGATGTTGCGTCAGGCGGAAATCAACCTCTCGGCAGAGGAGAAGGATGTAGAACAATTACTGGAGGAATATCGCACATCGCTTTTAGTGCATCTTTACCAGCAAAAGATGCTTGAGCAGAAACATTCGCCCCTGGTAACAAGCCGTGAGATAGAAGAATATTATACTCAGATGCAGGATAATTTTAATCTTCAGGAGAGCATTATTAAAGGAATTTTTATTCGCATTCCCAAAGATGCGCCCAACCAGGACTTGCTGCGTAAGTGGATAAACTCTGCGGATCTTGAGAACCTTGTTAATATCGAGGCCTATGCCTTTCGAAATGCTCGTACTTACGAGCAATTCGTAGAAACATGGGTTCCTTTTAGCCGGATAAATTCACTCTTGCCTGAGGCAGTGGGGAATGAAGAAAGGTTTTTGAGATGGAACACTTTCTACGAGACAAGTGACGGCACATACAACTATTTTTTATCCATTACGGATTATAAACTTCCCGGTAGCAGTGCCCCAATTAAGTATGTTGAAGAGCGTATTAAAGCCATCCTCTTGAATAAGAAGCGCATAGAGTTTATCCAGCAGCTGGGGGCTGATTTGTATGATGAAGCCATAAAGGAGAAAATCGTTAGTTTTAAGTAGTCTTTAATTATTATACATATAGTATGGTTCAGCTAAAATTGCAAATAACAGCTTTGGTTCTGGGGATTGTCCTTAGCACTTCGGCCTTGTATGCCCAGTCTAACATTATTGATGAAGTTATTGCAGTGGTAGGCGATAACCCGGTATTGCTGTCGGACGTGGAGTTTCAACATCAACAAGCTATGATGCAAGGCGCAAATTTTCAGGGCGATCTTAAGTGTCATATCTTTGAACAACTCTTGCTTCAAAATCTGCTGCTTGAACAGGCCAAACTCGACAGTATCGAGGTTAGCGAAAACATGGTTATTATGCAGGTTGACCGTCAGATAAATGAATTTGTAAACCGGGCCGGTTCGAAGGAGAAATTAGAGGAGTGGCTGAATAAGCCGCTGCACCGGATAAAAAGCGAACAACGCGTTATCGTGCGTAACCAGATGCTTACTCAACAGATGCAGAGCGATATTACCGGCGGAGTTAAAGTTACTCCTGCCGAGATACGTGCTTTTTACCGCAATACAAGTCCCGATAGCTTGCCAATGGTGGCTTCTCAATATGAGATACAACAGATAACTATATTTCCAAAAATTGACACTGAGGAAATTGAGTCTGTGAAGAGCAGACTTAGAGATTTTCAGCGCCAGGTGGCTGAAGGTCGCGATTTTGCTACTTTGGCGGTGCTTTACTCGGAAGATCAGGGAAGCGCTGCACGTGGCGGCGAGTTGGGCTTTATGGCAAGGGCTGAGCTGGTACCCGAGTTTGCTCAGGTAGCCTTTAATATGCAGGAGCCCGGGCGGGTATCCAAGATTGTAGAATCTGAATTTGGTTATCATATTATTCAACTTATTGAACGACAAGGCGACAGGGTGAATGTTCGTCATATATTGCTAAGACCCAAGGCTAAGCCTGAGGCTATTATGGCTGCCAGGGAGCGTGCAGATTCAATAGCAGGCTTGATACGACAAGATTCTATCTCTTTTGAAGTGGCCGCATTGAAGTATTCAATGGATAAGGACACCAGGATAAATGGGGGTTTGATGATTAACCCCTATGATAACTCTACCAAGTTTGAAGTTCAGATGATTCCCCCGGCTATTAACCGTCAGTTAGAAACTATGGAGGTTGGAAGTATTTCAGACCCCTTTATGATGAAGGATGAAAGACTGGGTAAGGATTATTTTTCTGTTATTAAGTTGAAGTCCAAAACAGACGCGCACAGAGCAAATATCAATGATGACTATCAACTGATCCAGACTATTTTGGAGAATAAAAAACGAGAGGAAATTTTCAACAAGTGGATAGTAACTAAGCAGAAAGAGAGCTATATCTCCATAAGCCCAAACTGGATAAACTGCCAGTTTGAATTTAGCGGGTGGAATAAATAGTCCGAATGAGCTAGTGGTGAGACGGCGTATTTGTTGCATTAATAGTTTATCTATATGAAGGGCTTGATTCGATTTATCCTTCTGCTGGCGATAATGTTATGGTTTGGAGCAGCTCCGGCTCAGCAAAATCAAGGCCGAACTGCTGTGCATATTGAACATGCCAACTACATGGAAGGTGCAGCCCGCTTTGGGAAAAACGTGCAGGCCTTATTTGGCAACGTTAGCTTCAGACATCATCAGACCCTGATGCATTGTGACAGTGCGTTTTTTTATCGCGAGTCCAACAGGGTTCATGCCTACGGCTCAATTCATGTTATTCAGAACGATACCATCCATCTTTACGGAGACACCCTATATTATTATGGAGATCAGGATAAGGCGATGGTTCGTAATAATGTCAGACTGGTTAATAAAAATGTCGTGCTTACGACAAACTTCCTTGATTATGACCGTAAGACCGATGTGGCATACTACTTTAACGGAGGCGAAATAGTCAGCGACAATAATCGCCTGGTAAGCAACTGGGGATACTATTATCCGCGCAGCGAAGAGGCGCACTTCAGAAGGGACGTGGTGGTTACCAACCCCGACTACAAGATGTACTCCGACACTTTACTGTATTACACCATCCCTGAAATTGTCAAGATTGTAGGGCCTACAACCATTATCAGCGAGCGCAACGAGATATATTCGGAGGCGGGCTATTACGATACTAAAAACGATATTGCACAATTGGAGCGTAATAGTTCAATTGTTGGCGAGGAGCAGAGCCTTAAAGGAGACACTATTTATTACGACCGAAAGAGCGGTTTCGGCGAGGTGTTTTCAAATATGTTTCTGCTTGATTCAGCTAATCATGTTATTATTACCGGTAATTATGGATATTACAATGAGCTGACTAAAAGGGCACTTGCCACCAAACGGGCTGTCCTGATGCAGGTTCATCAAAATGACACCCTCTTCCTTCATGCCGATACCTTGCGCGCTGATCCAATTGAAGATACTGAATATCAGTTGGTCAGAGCATACCATAACGTCAAGTTTTATCGTCCTGATATGCAAGGACGTTGCGACTCGATGGTTTATGATCTTAGGGATTCTATCAACACCTTTTATAAAGACCCTATCCTCTGGGCCAATTTGAACCAGATGAGCGCAGGTACAATAAAGCTGCATACGCGCAATAATGCGCTTTATAAGGCGGAGCTTATCGATAACGCCTTCGTGGTGGCACCCGAAGATACCGGCTCCTACAATCAGATTAAGGGGCGTCACATGACAGGCTATATCAGCAATAACGAATTGCGTCGCATCGATGTTGAGGGCAACGGCCAGACTATCTATTACCCCAAGGATAATGATGAGATAATAGGAATTAACAGGGCTGAATCAAGTAATCTTTCTATTCTGCTCGAGAATCAAAAGGTGAGCGGAATTATTTTAAGGACTCAGCCAAGCGGCAATATGAATCCGCCCTATCTGCTTGATGCTGAGGCTCGTAAATTGCAAGGTTTCAGATGGCTGGAAGAATACAGACCCAAAACAAAGGAAGATATTTTTATCCGCACGAAAGACCCCGAGCCTATCCAGCAGGTCAGCTACAGCGACTTCCACTTTGATCGTAGCTTGCCTTAAGCCGGGTATCGCTAACCTGGCATTATTAATCGCAATAAGCCTTAATTTATCCACGAATTTAGTTGCTCTGATTTATAATTCACAAATTTCGCACGATGCCCCGCTGGTGCGCGGTCGCATCGCGTACCTTTTCCCTTTAATTGATAAGTTTTGCAGTGGTTTAATGGTATAAATAGGGTCTGCTGAAAAACTCGCC
>DIPM01000036.1:231481-345502 GCA_002427105.1 Marinilabiliaceae bacterium UBA5488
ACCTTAGGTCGAAGACCTAAGGTTATGAAAATCCAAGGCCTTCGGCGCTTCCAGAATACTCAAAGTCTGCTAGAATCAGTTGGTTTGGGCTGTATTAGTGCATGCTTTCTGCGGGATGTTCTCATAATCCTTGCATTAAAGCGTTCTGACATAACTGTATTTGCCTGATTAATAGGTGATAAGCACTTTTTCAGTAGACCCTAAATAAGCCACGCGATAAAATCGTGCGGCAGCGGGGGCGGGGCGATATGGTCAAGCTAGCTGTGTGTGGTTTTGGGTGTAGGTTGCGGGCAAACTCCCCTGCATCAAATTATGGCAGGTCTGGATAACGGTAGGTAAGAGTAATTTTTCTATCTTGCAATTCATTATGAGTAAAAAAAAGGAACTGAAAATTCAGTTCCTTTTTTTTGAGCTTAATACTCATCTTCATTAAAAAAGAAGTCGTCTTTGCTCGGATAATCCGGCCATATATCTTCTATACTCTCGTATATTTCGCCTTCGTCTTCCAAATCCTGAAGGTTTTCAATTACTTCAAGTGGAGCTCCTGAGCGAATTGCGAAGTCAATTAATTCTTCTTTTGATGCAGGCCAGGGGGCATCTTCCAGTTTTGCTGCTAATTCAAGGGTCCAATACATAGTTGAATAAATTTTATCCTTACATTTTGTTATTAAATCCTTCTGATATTTCGGCGAAATTATAAAAAATAATCAATCTTGCAAGTCCGGAACCCACCTTATTTCATCAATATTGAAATAATTCGATAAATGGCGCGATAAAACGAAGAAATAATCAGAAAGACGATTGATGTACTTAATAACCCATTCATCCACAGGGGTTTCTCCCGCCATGGCTACAATTCTTCTTTCGGCACGGCGGCATACCGTGCGTGTTATGTGGCATTGAGCTACCGCGGGGTGTCCTCCCGGCAGCACAAAATGACTTAGAGGAGGCAGTGCTGCTTCCATTTCATCCATTTGTTTTTCGAGGAGCAGAATTTCCTCTTCATCAGTTTTTAGTCTGCTTCTCAAATCCGACACTTCATCGTCGGTGGCGAGGTAGGAACCGACGGTAAACAATATGTTTTGGATGCGTATGATAGTGTTTTTACTTATTTCGTCGATGGGGTAGGAGCGTATCATTCCAATATTGGTATTCAGCTCATCTACGGTTCCGTAAGCTTCCAGCCGAAAGTGGTCTTTTGGCACGCGGGTTCCTCCTATCAAAGCAGTTGTGCCTTTGTCGCCTGTTTTTGTGTAAACTAAGCTCTTCTTCATAATTTAACTAGTTATTCGCGGACAAGTTTATCATTCGTTGAATTAATACTATCTATTATTCAGCTTTCCGATTACCGTTTAGTTTTTTTCTAAGACTGTAACTTTTGAGCTTCTCTTGTTAGCGTTTAACAAGTATGTGAAGAAAGAGTTTTGGAAAGCTACAGTACGGCAATATCATTGTTGCGCTCGTCGCGTTCTATCTGGCCATCGCGCAAACGGATAATTCGGTGAGCATGCCGTGCGATATCTTCTTCGTGAGTTACAAGTATTATGGTATTGCCTGACGCGTGAATTTTAGCAAAAAGACGCATTATGTCAATAGAAGTTTTTGAGTCGAGATTACCTGTCGGCTCATCGGCCAAAATAATAGATGGCGTGTTTATCAAGGCGCGCGCCACCGCTACGCGCTGGCGCTGTCCGCCCGACAACTCATTGGGCTTATGCTCCATCCTGTCGGCCAGACCCACCTTTTGAAGGGCTTCAATTCCTCTTTCCTTGCGCTCTTGTTTTTGTACTCCTGCATAAATCAGTGGAAGTACTACATTTTCCAAAGCATTATATTGATGCAGTAGGTTAAATGTCTGGAATACAAAGCCGATTTCTTTGTTTCTTATTTCTGCAAGTCGCTCATCAGTAAGGTGGCTCACGTCGGTGCCATTTAGTATATATGTTCCAGCCGAGGGGGTATCCAGCGCACCGATTATGTTCATAAGCGTGGATTTGCCGGAGCCGGAGGGTCCCATAATAGCCACGTAGTCGCCCTTTACAATATTCGTGCTTACTCCTTGAAGAGCTCTAACTATTTGGTTTCCTACCTGATAGTTCTTCTCAATCTTCTCAATCTCTATAACGTTGCCCATAATGCTTCTTCTTTCGGTATTGCTTCTCTCGGGTTTTAGACTAAATATAAGTCGATTGGTTTAATATCTCACAACAAAATGCTCTTTCTGATTTTCTTTTCGAAAGAATACAAGTCCCAGCCTCAGCAGGTCAATCGAGATGCTGACCTTTGAGTGTGCTGCTATCTTATTCCAGGCCCTTTCCATGCCCGGCGACCAGTGTATATCGTCAAATACAAAAATTGTGTTGTTGTGGACGTGGGGAAGGCAGAGTTCAAAGTAATCCAGCGTACTCTTTTCACGATGATCGCCATCGAAGAAGACCATGTCGAGCGTTTGCAGTTCTTTAAGTGCTTCAGGTAGTAAATCTGAAAACGAGCCTTCAAGCAGTTTTATATTTCTGGCATCAAGTTGTTCAAAGCTTGTTCGGGCAAGCTTTGAACTTTCCGGGCAGCCTTCAATCGTGATAGTTTTTCCTTTTTTATAAGGCAAGGCCAGGTAAAGGGTGCTGATGCCGGCGGAAGTGCCCAGCTCAAGCACGTTCTTAGCTTCAAAGCGACAGGCCAGTCGGTAAAGCAGTTGCCCATACTTAGGGGGCAATGCGCCCATGGCTACAAGGTCGGAGATTCTGCGTTTGCCTTTTTTGCCACTTAGCGAGCCGGCGCCCAAATCCGTGATTTCAATCTTTTGTTTTGAGCGCATAAGAGCTGAGCGCCACGCCTCAATTCTATTAAAATCGTAATAGGCATGTTTTTCGCGTAAAAGATTGGCGACAAGGTCAAAAATAAAAGGTGAATGAATGCCGTAGCCTCGCCAGTGGTTAGGGCGGAGGTAGTAGCCTAAGTATTTTTTTGCCAGAAACAGGTTCACATTTTCCAATTTTCTGCAAAGATATAAAAAAGATAGCAGCGCAGGGCAAGTCTTGCTTTCCATGCTTGTTTCAAAGTCCTTTGCACTTACCTCGATTTCTTAGGGTGCTATTTCACCCTGCTCTATGCATAAATGCGCCTTATGTTTTGGAGGCATAAGATAATAAACACTATTTTTGCAGCTTAAAAATATCGATTAGTAATTAAACCGGTAGAGTATGAAATGGGTAAGGAATTTATATGACTGGGTTCTTAGCTGGGCCGACTCAAAATATGGTGGCACAGCACTTTTTATACTCGCATTTGTTGAATCCGTATTTTTCCCCATTCCCCCTGACATATTACTTATTGCATTGTGTTTGGGAGGCATAGCAAAATCCTTCAGATACGCGTTGATTTGTTCAGTAGCATCAATTTCAGGCGCTTTTGTAGGCTACGCAGTTGGCTATTTTGCGTGGATGACTTCATCGGGTGATTTTACAGCCTTTGCCAATTTTTTCTTCAATAATATCCCGGGTTTTACCGTCGAACTGTTTTCTACTATTAAGGCCATGTTTGATGAGTGGGATTTTTGGGTGATTTTTACTGCAGGCTTCACTCCAATTCCTTATAAAGTATTTACTATTGCCTCAGGAGTTTTCGATATCAATCTGGCAATGTTTTTCTTCGCCTCGCTTATAAGTCGCAGTGCCCGCTTCTTTTTGGTCGCATTTTTAATCTGGAAGTTTGGCCCAAGTATAAAAAGCTTTATCGACAAATATTTCAATCTTCTGGCTATTGGTTTTACCGTATTATTGATAGGAGGATTTATACTTATTAAATATGTGGTTTAGCCCGGCTAACTAATCATTCCCCAGTTTATTTTTGCACGCGCCAGCTTTTTGAGCTGGCGTACAAGTATTTGGTTCTCTTCTTTTTCGAGGAGGGGATCCTGCTCGAGTACTTCTATTGCAGCATCACGCCCCATTTGGAGTATCTGACTGTCGCGCGAAAGGTTTGATATTTTAAGCTCAAAAGGTAGCCCCGACTGTTGAGTACCTTCCAGGTCGCCGGGACCCCTCATTTTCATATCGGCCTCGGCAATTTCAAATCCATCGTTGCTGCCCACCATTATCTCCATGCGTTTACGCGTTTCTTCTGAAAGTTTGAAGGAGGTCATCAGAATACAGTAACTCTGCTCGGCGCCCCGTCCGACACGCCCTCGCAACTGGTGCAACTGCGACAAGCCAAAACGTTCGGCACTCTCAATTACCATTACTGAGGCATTGGGTATATTCACTCCAACCTCAATCACAGTGGTGGCTACCATGATATGCGCCTCACCCGAGGCAAAAACGTGCATGGCTTCCTCTTTTTCGGAAGGCTTCATGCGGCCATGAACCATAACAATCTTATAGTCAGGGAAAGCTTTTTGCATATATTCAAAGCCTTCAGTGAGATTCTTAAAATCCAGCTTTTCCGACTCGTCAATCAGGGGGTAAACCACATAAACCTGGCGTCCCTTCTCTATCTCCTGTTTAAGGAAGCGATTGAGCTGATTGCGTCGGTTGTGGAAAAAATGCTCTGTCTGAACCGGCTTTCTACCGGGAGGGAGTTCGTCGATTACCGACACTTCCAGATCGCCATAAACAGTCATTGCAAGGGTTCGGGGGATGGGGGTAGCTGTCATAACCAGCACATGCGGTGGATTGAGATTCTTTCGCCAAAGCCGGGCGCGCTGCTCAACCCCAAAGCGGTGTTGCTCATCAATAACCACAAGGCCAAGTTTACTAAACAGAACGCTATCTTCAATAAGAGCATGGGTTCCTATCAATATTTGCATTTCGCCATTTTGCAGCGCGGCGTGTATGACTCCTCTATCTGCTTTTCCGGTGGATCCGGTTAGCAAGGCAACTTTAATACCCAGGGGAGCCGCCTGCTCACTTATCGTTTCGTAATGCTGGTTTGCCAATATTTCGGTAGGAGCCATCAAACAGGCCTGGTAGTCGTTGTCCGCCGCTATAAGCATCACCATAAGAGCCACAAGGGTTTTGCCGCTTCCCACATCTCCTTGTAAGAGTCTGTTCATCTGCCTTCCGCTTCCCATATCGCGACGTATTTCACGTATTACCCGCTTTTGGGCGTTTGTCAGTTCGAAGGGTATATGTTCCTTATAAAACTGATTGAAATAGTTTCCGACGGTTTCAAAAGGATGTCCTTTGATATTGAAGCTGCGCTGATTCTTCAGTCTGAGAATATTGAGCTGGATGTAAAACAGCTCTTCAAACTTCAAACGGAAGCGTGCCTTTTCGAGAGTTTGCAAATCTTGCGGAAAATGAATGATGCGGAGGGCATCATTTCTTAACATCAATCTCTGTCTTTCAAGTATATGAGAAGGAAGGGTTTCCGGAAATTTCTCCTTATAACTCTGCAATAGCGTGAATATCAGCTTCTGGATAGCTTTTGAATTCAGATAATTGCTTTTCATCTTCTCGCTGGTGTTATACTGAGGCTGTAGACCTGCCTGAAGGCGAGTTTTGTTTTCCTCATACCGTTCCATTTCAGGATGTACGATATTTATCGTTTTGTTAAAGACGGAGGGTTTGCCAAATACTATATACTCTGAGGTGCTGTTAAGACTACTTTTGACATATTTCAAGCCTTTAAACCACACCAGCTCTATCGTGCCGCTGCCGTCAGTAAATCCGGCAACCAGGCGCTTGGTACGCCCTTCTCCGACCGTGCGCATAGAAGTGACCCGTCCTTTGAGCTGAATATGCTGCATGCCCGGATCCATCTCTTTGATGCTATAAATGCGGCTGCGGTCAACATAGCGGTAAGGGAAATAATAAAGCAAATCCTCGTATGATACAATACGAAGCTCCTGTTTGAGGACATCTGCCTTTTTGGACCCTACGCCCGGCAGATACATGATATTTAATGTTGAAAGTTCTGACATGATATTAAGCTCAAAAATAACAGAAACAAGCGAAGGTTCAAAGCAGCAAGTTTGATATTCATTTATTTGAAAGTAGAATCTGCGATTGTGATCTTGCTTATATTTGGCTTGCAAGCCCTTATTTGGTAGGGATTAGGTTGCCAAAACTGTTGTCACGCAAGGTGAGTTGACAAGTGTTATGTGGAAATCTGAGGCGATTTGTGTAATTTCGCACTCAGGATTAATATCCAACCCGCTATATTGTATAAAATTAGTAATCAGATATGGAATTTTTTAAGGATTTGCTTAACGGTTCAGGCATAGCTACTACGATCCTCTATCTTAGCTTAACTGCCTTTGTCGGTGTTTTAATCGGGAAAATAGAGATTAAAAAAGTAAAACTTGGGGTGGCGGGAGTCTTGTTTTCAGGTCTGTTTTTTGCTCATATTGGAGCAAAATTTGATCCGCATGTTTTGCATTTCGTGCGCGAATTTGGCCTTATTCTATTTGTTTATGCCATTGGTATTGATGTTGGTCCCCGCTTTGTCAGTACTTTTCGCAATGAGGGGCTTAAGCTGAATCTTTTTGCAGTAGGGATTGTGCTTAGCGGATTTGTTATCGCCTATATGTTTTCTCGTTTTGGTGGCGTGGATCCTGCTGTAATAACCGGAATCATGAGTGGGGCAGTTACCAATACGCCTGGACTTGGAGCGGCACAGCAGGCTTTAGTTGAATTGGGAAAGCCTGAAGATGCGGCGATTGCGGGGATGGGATACGCAGTAGCTTATCCTTTCGGTGTAATAGGAATTATCCTCACTTTGATTTTGCTGCGTTATATATTCCGAATAAAAATAGATAAAGAGCTTGACGATTATAACAGTAAACTGAGCAATAAACAGCAAAAACTTGAAAGTGTCGAAATACTAATTACCAATCCCAATATGTTTGGGAAGGCTATTAGCTATATCAAGAGAGTTATTGACAAAGAACTGGTCATTTCCAGAATTGAACGTAACAATACCTTTTTTGTGGCCTCTGAAGACCTTGTTTTGCAAGAAGGTGATAAAATATATGGTGTTTCTGCAACTAACCTTATTGAGAACCTGCGGCTTAAACTGGGCGATGTTATTATTGGCGGGAAAAGGGAAATAACCGGCTCCCTTGCCATGTTTCATGTTTTGGTAACAAGCCGTAAGCTGGCCGGGAAAACTATAGAGCAGATTGGTATCTATCGAAGGTATGAAGCTAATATAACGCGAATTTTCAGGGCAGGGATAGAAATACTTCCGACCATGGGAACGACGGTAGAGCTTGGAGATACGGTAAGGGTAGTAGGTAAACGTGATTTGCTTCCCGAAGTTCGTAATGAGTTGGGAAACTCGGTGCAAGAATTGGCGCATCCCAATACTATCCCTATTTTTCTGGGAATTTTTCTGGGAATTATACTTGGCAGTATTCCGATTTTTATTCCCGGACTGCCTGCTCCCGCTAAATTGGGGATGGCCGGCGGCCCCTTGCTGATAGCTATACTTCTTGGATATAAGGGACGTATTGGCAAATTCGATTTTTACATGACTCCCGGTGCTAATATGATGGTAAAGGAACTGGGAATAATATTGTTTTTGTCGTGTGTGGGGCTATCCTCAGGCGGACAATTTGTGCAAACTCTTAAGGACGGTGGCCTTTCCTGGGTTCTTTATGGGGCAGTGATTACTTTTGTTCCTATTATTCTGGCGGGCATTGTTGCACGGCTTATGAAAATGAACTACTTGAAGATATGCGGCATTATTTCAGGAGCAATGACTGATCCTCCGGCACTTGAGTTTGCAAACAGCCTTGCGCCTGTTCATGCGCAATCTACAGCCTATGCAGCAGTTTATCCGTTAACCATGTTTCTCAGGATTTTATTGGCCCAGACCCTGATTCTGATAACATTCTAGTTGGCTGCACCTGTTTCATTATATGAATGCAGGCGATGGGATGAAGGAAACTTAATAGCACAAAGGGCATAAAGGCGCAAATTATCTGATTAAAAAAAATATGGCATTAGTACAGGACAGGGTCCTGTGCTAATGCCAATATTTTCATCCTTATAAATGAAAGTCTTTCCGAACTAAATTGTTTCTACTCAGTATATTCTTCAATAAGCTCTTCTACAACTTCCTCGGGCTCTGTAGTTTCTGCTTCCGGCAGAGCTTCTTTTTCCCTGATTGCTCTACTTTCGCAGCGGTTGCAAAGGTCAGTGATGTTTTTCAACTCGCGGGCGTTTGCAACTGTTCCTTCAAATATTTCTGTGGTTCTGTCAGTATTGATGTAAGAACAATCACTAAAAATATGGTAGCTCTTGCCTGATTTTGTCCAATACACATAGTTAAGGCCATTGTTCAAAGCCTCGACTTCAGCGGTTTGTTCGCTATATTCCTCAATTGAAGGGGGATTAAAATCAACACCAAACAGTCCGGCAATAACAAGAGCCGCAACGGCTATTCCTCCAACCAGACCCTTTTGTTTCTTATCCATATTCTTGTTGGTGAAGATTAAGATAACAAGAGGAAGGAAGGCAATAATCGCGATAATCAGGCCCAGCTGATTCTGAACAAAGAACTTGAATTTGTCTTCTTTCGATGCGGGATCCAGCCTGTTGGCCTTTTTCCATAGCAGAGCTCCTACCACCACGAAAACAAGGTCGGCAACAAGTAGTGAAATTAGCCATGTTGTGCTAACTGGAACTTCCTGAAGTTTGATGATTGCGAATACCTCGCATCCAATTGCAATAACCCATGCAATAATAGCGATAATTCGCAGGTTGCGGGCTTTTGACTTGCTCTCCGGGCTGGCAACGAAGCTGCTTTTTTTGCTTTCGGGGGCTGCAGCGGAGCTATCCCCTACACGTGTAACTTTCTTTTTGGTCATTTTTTCGTATAGTTAAGTAAATGTTAGAAATAGCACACAATTAACCGAAATTACGAAATGTTTCTGAACCCTTGAAATAATATAGCCTTTATTTGCTTTTCAGGTGTTTGAATTCCGGTTCAAGTGTTAAGTACTGCCCTGTGTAGCTCTTTTTGTTTTTTGCTATATCTTCAGGTGTGCCGCAGGCAATTATCTCGCCTCCTCTTTTGCCTCCTTCAGGCCCTATGTCGATAATGTAATCAGATACCTTAATCACGTCCAGATTATGTTCTATTACAATTACTGTATTTCCCTTATCAACCAATTTGTGAAGTACATCAAGCAAAACGCGAATATCTTCAAAATGAAGGCCCGTAGTAGGCTCATCCAATATGTAAATGGTCTTGCCGGTATCTTTCTTTGTCAGTTCGGAGCTTAATTTTACGCGTTGCGATTCACCGCCCGACAAGGTGGTGGAGGATTGCCCGAGTTTGATATAGCCCAGTCCGACCTGCTGCATCATTTTAACCTTTTGATGTATCTTAGGGATATTCTCAAAGAATTCCACGGCCTGATTTATGGTCATGTCAAGCACGTCGCTGATTGATTTTCCTTTGAAGCGTACCTCGAGGGTTTCGCGGTTGTAGCGTTTGCCGCCACATTCGAGGCATTCGACGGTTACGTCGGGTAAAAAGTTCATTTCAATAATCTGCATGCCACCGCCCTTGCAGGTTTCGCATCGACCTCCCACGATGTTAAAGGAGAAACGACCGGGCTTATAGTCGCGTATTTTCGATTCAGGCAGCCCCGTGAACAGTTTTCTTATCTCATCAAACAACTTGGTGTAGGTAGCCGGGTTTGAGCGGGGAGTGCGGCCCAGGGGCGATTGGTCCACATCAACTACTTTGTCAACATGCTCCAGCCCGATAACTTTTTTATAGGGCAGAGCTTCTTGAACTCCGTTATATACGTGCTTGTTAAGTATGGGATACAGAGTTCCGTTAATAAGGGTTGACTTTCCGCTTCCCGACACTCCCGTTACGCAGATAAGTTTGCCTAAAGGGAATTTGACACTGATATTTTTTAAATTATTGCCTGTCGCACCAATTATCTCGACTGTTTTGCCGTTGCCTTCCCGCCTTACAGACGGCATCCTGATTGCCTTTGTACCATTTAGGTAATCGGCAGTTAGAGACTTGGAGTTAATTATTTGCAAGGGACTTCCCTGGCTTACTACTTGTCCACCATGGCGCCCTGCCATGGGCCCCATATCGATAACATGGTCGGCGGCCATCATCATGTCGCGGTCGTGTTCCACCACCAGTACCGAGTTGCCTGTGTCGCGCAGTTGTTTGAGCGAGTCCATCAGCCTGTGATTATCACGCTGATGGAGGCCTATTGAAGGTTCATCAAGGATGTAGAGCACGTTAACCAACTGTGAGCCGATTTGAGTGGCTAGTCTTATTCTCTGGCTTTCTCCCCCCGAAAGAGTGGCGGCGCCGCGGTTCAGCGAGAGATACTCAAGTCCGACATTTATCATAAATCCGAGTCTTGAGCGTATTTCTTTCAATATTTCTGCAGCTATCAGCTTTTGTTTTTCGCTTAATCTATCTTCCAGGCCTTCAAACCACTGGGCGAGCTCAGAGAGATCCAGCCGTGCAAGTTCTGCAATGTTTTTTCCATCTATCCTGTAATGCAGAGCTTCTTTGTTAAGGCGCATTCCCTTACATTCAGGGCATTGTGTTTCAGTGATATATTGCCCTGACCATCTTACTGCTTTTGCCCCTGCATCATTGTTTTGCTGATCAAAAATATATTTTATTACTCCTCCAAAGTTCATAAAGTAATTGGAGCTTGTTCCTAAAGGTGTGTTTTTTAAGGTTAAAGGCTCATTTGTCCCGTATAAAATGGCATCAAGTGCTTCTTCCGGTATGTTTTCGATATTGCTCTTCAGTGAAAAACCATACTTCTCAGCCATGGCTTCCAACTGCCAGAAAATCAGGCTGTGATGATATTTTCCCAAAG
This sequence comes from Marinilabiliaceae bacterium UBA5488, assembly GCA_002427105.1. Taxonomy (GTDB): domain Bacteria; phylum Bacteroidota; class Bacteroidia; order Bacteroidales; family Marinilabiliaceae; genus Geofilum. The sequence continues at coordinate 242,298 of DIPM01000036.1, forward strand.
GGGCAATGCCGCCGCGGTAAATGCTAAGTTTGGGGTCGGGGATTATCTTCTCCATGTCGGCCTCGCTTATGGTGCCCAGGCCTTTGCACTTGGGACAAGCTCCCTGTGGTGAGTTGAAAGAGAAGGAGTGAGGTGCTGTTTCATTGTATGATATTCCGCTAACCGGGCACATAAGCATACGGCTGAAATAGCGGGCTTCATTTTTGTCCTTTTCAATTATCATTACAAGGTTGTTGCCCTGCTTCATCGCCAGCTTGATTGATTCTTCCAGCCGCTTACGCTCTTTAGGGTCAACCTTTAGTTTATCTATTACTACCTCGATAAAGTGGTTTTTGTAGCGATCGACCTTCATATTATGACGAATCTCGGTCAACTCGCCGTCAACGCGTACATTGATATAGCCTTTGCGGCGTATTTGTTCAAAGAGTTCTTTGTAGTGACCCTTGCGACCCTTTATCATGGGCGCCAGGATATATATCTGCTTGCCGTCGTAGGCGGATAATATTTTATCGATGATTTGCGAGTCGGTCCATTTCACCATCTTCTCTCCCGAGACGTAAGAGAAGGCCTCGCCTGCCCGTGCGTATAGGAGCCTCAGGAAGTCATAAATCTCTGTTATGGTTCCGACGGTGGAGCGTGGATTTTTGCCTGTGGTTTTTTGCTCTATCGAGATAACAGGGCTAAGACCTGTTATCTTATCCACGTCGGGTCTTTCCATGCCGCCCAGAAACTGACGCGCATAAGCGGAAAATGTCTCTATATAACGCCTTTGCCCTTCTGCGTAGATAGTGTCGAAAGCAAGCGATGACTTTCCGCTTCCGCTTAATCCGGTAATAACTACCAATTTATTGCGTGGAATAGAAAGGTCAATATTTTTTAAGTTGTGAATGCGCGCGCCAAATATATCAATCTGCGCTGCCTCAGACACTTCCCAGTCTGTACTTGATACTGCTCCCTCTTGCATAGTTGTCCTCCCGGCAAATAATAATTTGCAAAGATAAATATAAAAGTTGAGTCAGACGGAAGTCGGAAGCTTATCTCTTACTGTTTTACTTCAAAGGCTCCCGGTTTAGGAATCTTGAGGGTATATGATTTGCCTGCAGGATTGCTTAATGAAGTTTCACGAAGCCAGGGATTCAAATCTTTCAGCTCGCGATATGTAGTTCCATTGGCTATGGCAAAGTCTGCAAAGTCGGGTATCGGTTCACTGACCACAAGCGTATCAGTTTCAATTACAGGGTATAAATCATTTTGTTCAAGTTTGAAGCCGAAATCTCCGGGGCTAGAAACTATCTCTTTCATAGCCAGTAATCTGAAAATATATCTACCGGTCTCTTCAGTTAGGAGAAGATCATAGTAATTAGTGGTTTTTTGGCGTTCAATCTGCCTGTCCATACCCCTCTGGCCTGCATTGTAGGATGCAGCAGCCATTGTCCAGGAACCGAAACGCTCATAGGCCTTCTTCAGGTAGCGGCAAGCGGCGATGGTAGCTTTTTCAATATGGTAACGTTCGTCAATCTCTTTGCTTACTTCCAAGCCATAATCGCCTGCTGCTCCTGCCATGAACTGCCACACTCCAACTGCGCCGGCCGGTGAAACAGCTCTTTCCTGAAAGCCGCTCTCTATCATAGGGAGATATTTAAAGTCGTCGGGCACACCCTCTTCCTTCAAAATAGGTTCAATTACAGGGAAGTATCTGTTAGCTTTTTTGATAAGCAGCAAAGTGGATGATTGCCAATAAGTGTTGACCAATAACTCCCGATCGTAACTCTCCCTGACGTATGTTTTGTGTAAAGGAACCTTTTCGCCTGCAAAATTTAGATTTCTGGGAATAGGCAGGGCATGTATGCTGTAATTCTCGAGAAACAAATCAACATCACGTTCTTCGTCAGCACGCTGCCCTGGTACTGAGGAGCTGACAAATAAATTGAAAACCATAAAGGCTGCAAGCAGGACGGTAGAAATGGGAAGGCTTTGTATAGAGCTGATTTTGAACTTGTTATTCATATTTTTTGATGACTGAGGTAAATACTATATCGAAAGCAAAAGCTTTAATGCTGCTACGTTTTCAATCTCCGGATGTTACAAAAACTAATCCACTTATGAGGCGGATAAGGATTCAATTACTTAATTTTGCTCCAAATATAAGGATAGAAATTCATACACTGCAAGTAAGAAATGGACAAGGCTGAAGGCATTAGGGTAAATAAATATCTGAGTGAAGCAGGATATTGCTCCAGACGTAAAGCCGACCAGCTTATTGATGAAGGAAGGATTACGATAAACGGCAAACGCCCCGAAAAGGGCGCCAAGGTGAGCCCGGATGATGAAATCAAGGTTGACGGTCGCCTCATTGGAGAGCCGCTTGAGAAGCACGTTTATATAGCGTTTAATAAGCCGGTTGGAATCGTTAGCACTACTGATACAAAGGGAGAGAAGGACAATATTATTGATTATATAGCACATCCCAAACGTATATTTCCAATCGGGCGATTGGATAAAGCCAGTGAAGGCTTGATTTTGCTTACCAGCGACGGGGATATAGTTAATAAGGTTCTGCGCGCCGGCAACAATCACAGCAAGGAATATATAGTTACGGTGGATAAGCCTATTACAGCAGAGTTTATCAGGAGGATGGGGTCAGGGCTGCCAATACTAAATACAGTTACTCTGAAATGTGAGATCGAGAAGTTGGACCGCGAGAGCTTCAGAATAGTGCTCAAACAAGGTCTTAACAGACAGATTCGCAGGATGTGTGCCTATCTGGGATATGAAGTGAAAACTCTCAAGCGGGTGCGCGTGATGAATATCCACCTTGATATGCCCCCCGGTAAGTGGCGTAATCTAAGCGAGCAGGAGCTTGCCGAATTATTGCGCCTAACCGCGGGATCCTCAAAAACCTATTGATGGATATTGCCTAAATTCACTTCAGGGTTAAAAAAGGTATCTGCAATTTTATAGTCACACCAATCCCGAAGGAATAAGCTGATTTTAGCATTTTAGTATATATCATATCACTGTTGTCCGGTAGAAGCGATTAGATTCCTCGCAAAGCTCGGAATGACATTGCCGTTGGGGGTTTAAAGGTTGGAGGGGGTTGGCGGCTTAGCCGCCAACCCCCTCCAACAAGTTAATTTTTGATTGTGATTTCGAGCGAAGCGAGAAATCTTAACGCTAAACGCTTGACTTAGTTTGTTGTTGAGATTACAAAATAATCCCATGCTTCAAGTTCAAAGTTATTCAGAGGTAAAGAGATTAGCTCCTTGCTGAAGTAATCGTAGTATTCACCTTCCATGCCCGGATCGGCAGTCAGCACTATGGCCTGGGCAGATAGATTGAACACGGCGAGAACCTTGTTGTCTTCCATAGTACGAGTAAACATAAGTACTTCTTTTGGGGCATTAGTAGTGACGATTTCCATCTTGCCTCCGGCCGAGCCGTTCCATAGGGCTTTGTTGCTCTTTTTCAGAGTGATAAGTTCTTCATAGAATTCTGTCATTGACATATTGCTCCAGTCAATAGTGTCCTTCTCGAAGAATTCGAGGCGTTTATTCAATCCTGCCTCTTGTCCGCTATAAATCAAAGGCATGCCTTCTACCATAAAAGTCAGAGCTGCCATTGTTGGGTAGGCATCAGCCATGCGCTCTTGTACGGTTCCATTCCAGGAGTTTTCGTCGTGGTTAGTTGTAAACTGCATCGGCCATGCTCCCACGGGCATGGTGGTGTTCAGGCTTTCAAAATAGGGAAGCATATCACTTACCGTTTCTTCTCCACGGGCTATTTTGTTAAGATGGTGATGGAAAACCCAACTGTAGTTGCTGTTGAATGCGTTTAGCAAAAGATCAGTTTCAGTTTCATCTTCTGCCAGCATAAAAACCGGTTTTATAGAATCCAGAGAAGTTCTGACATCATTCCAGAAGTCAACCGGCACCATGCCTGCAACGTCGCATCTGTAACCATCAATATCGGCCTCCCGCACCCAGAATTGCATAGCATCCTTCATGGCGGCTCTCAATTCAGTATTTTCGTAATCAAGCTGAGCCACATCACTCCAGTCGAAAGGGCCAAACATCATTCCGGTTGAATCTTTGGCATACCAGTCAGGATGCTCGGCGGCCCATGCATTATCCCATGCGCTGTGGTTGGCCACCCAGTCGATAATAACCTTCATATCCAGGTCATGAGCTTTTGCAACAAGGGCTTTGAAGTCATCAAAAGTTCCGAATTCGGGGTTTACTCCTTTATAGTCTTTTACTGAATAATAAGAGCCAAGTGTGCCTTTGCGGTTTAACTCACCAATTGGATGTATAGGCATAAACCAGAGTATGTCAACTCCAAGTTCCTGCAAGCGGGGCAAGTGTTCGGCAAAGGCTGTAAAGCTACCTTCCGGAGTGTATTGTCTGATGTTCACTTCGTAGATTACCGCATCCTTTGCCCATTCGGCAACGGCAGTTTGACTAAGTGCTGCCTTAGTTTCAGATTTGTTTTGCCCTGTTTGGCATGAAGCGAAAATTAGAACTGCAAAACCAAGTAAAATTGGGGATTTTAATAGTTTCATTGATTTCTGTTTAAATGATTAAATTAAATGATTATTTGATTTTTATATTAACAGGGGCAGAGCCCATGGTGAATTTAACCTGAACCTGTTTATCTTTTGGAATATAGCGAAATTCTACACCTTTGCCGTCAACTCTGACGTTCTCGGGTCGGCCCGGCAGGTTTTTAACCAGTAATTCTATTTCACGACGACCCGGCCTAAGTAAATAGACGCCATCGTTATGCGAAATGTCAATGGAAAGCTCTTTGTCAGAGTTTTGAGCGCTAAAGGAAAAAAGTTGGTAGTTTCCTTTTTTAATTGCATCCGGACTTTTCCCGTCGTCAAGATAAAGTTCGCCTGAAGCCTGTGTTACGTCATTATGATAATAAAATGTAATGGTCAAATTATCTGTTTGAATTAGGGGTAGCGAGGTCTGAGCTTTTATTGTAGGAATAAAACTGCCGGCTTTGACAAATACGGGTATTTTGCTTATAGGAGCTCCTGCTTCAATGGTGCGCCCTCCATAGTATTCTTCACCTGTAAAGAAATCAAGCCAGGTGCCTATGGGCAAATCAACGCGACGGGAGTTTGCTCCCGCCTCCAGAATAGGGGCTACCAAAAGGTTGTCCCCAAAATAGTACATGTCATATTTATCTAATAAATAGTCGTCGTCTTGCTCATACATAAGCGGTCTGACAAGAGGCTTCCCATGTACCGTTTGCTGATAGGCCATGGTGTAAATATAGGGAATCAACTCGTAGCGCAGATTTAGCAGATTACGCACTATCTTTCGGGTTTCTTCGCTATAGTAAATAGGTTCGGTAGGATGTTTGTCGCCGTGTGGACGAAAAATAGGGGAGAATACTCCCAGCTGAACCCATCGTGTATATAGTTCTTCGTTAAACACTCCTTCTGCATAGCCGCCTACATCAGAGTGCATATATGGAATGCCCGACATAGACATGGTTAGCATAATGGGTAATTGAGCCTTAAGACCGGCCCATGATCTTTTTACATCGCCCGAGCGCGGGAAGGTTGAGTAGCGTTGGGTGCCGGCATAGCCTGATCTGATAAGGTTAAATACACGTTGATTGGGATAATTCTTCCTGTAGAAGCTGCTGGTAGTTTTAGCCCAGGTATGGCCATATAAGTTGTTCAGGTTCTTGCCCGATCCTGCTTTGTATTTGATGCCGGCCGGGTGTTTCTCCGGTTCGCCTAAATCGCTCCACCATCCGGCGATTCCCTGGTCTATAAGTGGTTTATGTTTTTGCATAAACCAATCGGCTGCTTTAGCATCAAAAATATCGATAATGGATGCCGGGCCAAACCAGAAATCATCGATTAAGAATGAATTATTAGCAGAGTCAGTAGCAAAAAAGCCTAAAGAATCTGCCTCATGGTAATTTTCGGAGGATTTAAGTATATATGGCTGGGTAATTAAGACAGTATTAACATTTTTGCTGTTGAAATTATTAATCATATCAGTTGGTTTGGGCCAGTTGCTTTGTTCCCAGCTCAGGTTTCCCATCCTGAAGTCGCCGATTCCTTTCCCGTACCAATATAAATCGAGCAAAATAGCGTCAAGAGGAAACTTGTCTTTGATAATAGAATCGACAACGTTGCTTGCATGAGTCTGAGACAGGTATCCATATTTGCTTTGCAGGTTGCCAAGAGCCCACAGGGGAGGCAGGGGTTGAGTGCCTGTAAGAGTGGTGTATTCCTTAAGAAGGGCCTTGTAGTCGGGACCTGTCATCAGATAAAGGTTAAAGGCTTTCTCTTCTGATTCTATTCTGAATCTGTTGCGATTAGTGAAGCCTATGTCGGCAACGGCCTTTTGAGGGGCATCAAAAAAGACCATAAACTTTTTGGATGAATAGAATATGGGTAAGGAATAGTTAAGTATCTCTGCTCCCCATTCATAGCCCCAGTTGGCTTCGTTATTTAATGAAAGACGTTTGCCCCTGCGATTCATTTCTATCGCACGCGCTCCTCCGCCGAGGATTTTGTCGCGCAGGTCGAGGCGAAAATTAACACCTGTTGTTTCGTTGATGCTAAAAGGGCCGGTTATAATAGCTTGTTCATTATTGGAGCCGGTTGAGACATGTATTTCAAAAGGAGCTTTCTTTATAGAAAAGTACATATTGCCCATTCTGACATCTAATGATTCGGTAGTATTTCGTATTATTATAGGATTCACGATGGGTTTAGCAATCAGCGCGTCGCTGGGCTTGATAAAGATTGAATCGCTGGCATACGAAATCTCAAGAGACTTGGCAGCTATGGTTTGTATTCTGAGGAATCCATCTGACGTTTTGAGCACAATGTTTTCAGGATTCTGATAATAGCGCAAAAGCTGAACGTTGTTTCCGATTTCCGTGGTTTCCCCACTAAGAGGAGCCACGGAAATCAAGAAAACAAACAGGGGGACTAAAAACCTGGATTTACACGTGGAAATAGGGTTCATGCTTCTTGATTTAGTGGTTGATTTCTATTTTAACATACAAAAATAGTGCTGTAAATTGAAATTTCCCTCTAAATTAGCTATTTTCACGCGTTATCCATGAAAAAACGGATTTAGTTCTTTAAAAATCTCGATTTGGACAGCATTTTATTCCAACTCAATTATCAGCGCCGATTTTGCTGGCACTGTAATGTTTTTCAAATCGTATTTCCGGCCTGAGACAACTTCAGTTCCTGCCGAATAGCTGTCTAATATCTCGGAAAAACGCGACATATTGACTGCTCTGTCCATTTCGGCGTTATTATTCATCATCACCATAAGGGCCTTATCTTCCAGATATCTGAAATAGACATATACTTCATTTTGAGGGATAAAATGGAGGGTCTCACCCTGATGTATTACCCGGCTGGTTTTACGATAATTAAGCAGCTTTGTCAGATAGTCGCTTAAGTCGTTTTGAGCGTCCGTGCGGCCTTCTCTTTTAAATGCATTGATTTGGTCGCCCGGCCATCCTCCGGGGAAATCCTGACGAATAGCGCCATGCGACAGTCCGCCGTCGCCTTCCATCAAAAGCTCGCTGCCATAGTACCATTGCGGTAATCCGCGTGCTGTGCTGATAAAGGCAATAGCCATTTTCATTTTGTTGATATCACCGCCATAGAAGTGAGCCATACGACCTAAATCGTGGTTTTCGGCAAAGAGAACAAGATGCTTCGGATAGCGATAGAGATGGTCGTCGGCCAGAATGTCGTAAAGACGCTGCAGTCCGCTGTCCCATCCTTCACCTTCGTTAAATGCCCTGCCTAAGGCTTCAGCCATAGGGAAGTCCATCAGATACCTCATTTGTGAGTTGTAGCCGTCCTTGTTGGGGAAATCCTTTTGCCAATAAACGAGTTTTGATGGCTGCGAAATCCATGACTCGCCCACTATTGAAAAGTCGGGATATTCAGTTTTCACGCGCGTAATCCATTCTGCCATAGCATTTTTGTCGGGATAAGGGTAGGTATCCATCCTGATACCCTGCAAACCTGAATATTCGATCCACCATATAGAATTCTGTATCATATAGTTTCTCATCAATTCGTTTTGTAGATTCAAATCAGGCATTGAAGTATCAAACCAGCCTCTTGTGGTAAGGTCAAAGTCTGACTTAGATGAATAAGGGTCTGAAACGGTGCTTAATCTGTAGTTACTGCGTGTAAACTCCGGGTATTGATTTATCCAGTCGGCCATGGGCAAGTCGCGCATCCACCAATGCATACTGCCACAGTGGTTGAATACCATATCCATAATAACCTTAATTCCTCTTTGGCGACATGCGTCAACAAGCTCCTTGTACGATTCGTTGGTGCCAAAGCGGGGGTCAATATTGAAGAAGTCTGTAATAGCGTAGCCGTGGTAGGATGATTCGGGCTGGTCATTTTCCAGAACAGGGTTAATCCAGATTGAGGTAAAGCCCATATCGCTGATATAGTCAAGATTCTGCTTTATTCCTTCCAGGTCGCCTCCATGGCGGCCATAAGGCTCTGCTCTGTCAGGAGCTTCCAGCATACCTTCAATCATGTCGTTGTCGGGATTGCCGTTTGCAAAGCGGTCGGGCATAATCAGGTAGATGGCATCACTTTGGTTGAAACCCTCGCGGGCGGCCGAGTTGTCTTCTCGCTCCAATAATTCAAATATAGCGGTAGAGCGAGTTTTTTTGCCCTGCATAAATGCAATTTCTATTTTTCCCGGCTTGGCATCCTTGCTAATTTTGAGGTCGAGAAAGAGATAGTTGGGGTTTTCTACCATGATTACCTTTTCCAGGCTAAGTCCGGGATAGCTGAATGATGGCTTAAGTGATGCTATGTTTTCTCCATATACCAAGAGCTGAACTGTAGTATGTTTGAAGCCCACCCACCATGATGATGGTTCAATACGCTCTACCTTTTGCGCTTTAATATGGGCGCAAAACATAGTTGTTGCCATGATTAGCGTAAGTCTTAAAAAGCTTATTTTATACATAGTAATCAGATTTAAGTGCCACAATTATATTCTGCCCGGGCTTCACTGTTAGTTTCTCATTATATACATAAAGGCTGATATCACTTTTGGCATGCGAACTAATAGTTACTTCCTTTTGTGAAACCTTTATCTCCATATCGCGCTCTTTGAATTTGATACGGAATGAATATGAAGACCACTGCTGCGGGATGATGGGATTGATTTGAAGTTCACCGGCAGTCACCCGCTTGCCGCCAAATCCTTCCACGATAGACATCCAGGTTCCGGCCATGCTGGTAATGTGCAGACCTTCATGTACTTCATGGTTGTAGTCGTCAAGGTCGAGGCGGCTGGTGCGCAGATACATCTCGTAAGCCTTAGGCATATTTCCTGTGCGGGCCGCTAAGATGGCATGAACGCAGGGCGAAAGTGATGATTCATGTACGGTTCGGGGTTCATAGAACGCGAAGTTGCGACGTATTGTTTCCGTGTCAAATTCATCTTCGAAAACATAAATACCCTGAAGTACGTCGGCTTGCTTGATAAAGCAGGAGCGTAAGATACGATCCCACGACCAGTGCTGGTTAATAGGGCGTTGTGAAGCCGGTAGTTCTGCCGCCATCACTTGCTCTTTATCCATAAATCCATCTTGCTGCATAAACACATTCAGCTCCTTATTGAAGGGGAAATACATCTTGGCAATGATATCCTTCCAGCGCGCGGTTTCGCTATCAATGCTGAAATTGGTCTTTCCCAGAATGGTATTATAACGTGCCGGATTATTGGTTTTAACAATTTCTAGTGCTTCAAGGGTGTATTTCATGCACCATACAGCAAACTTGTTAGTAAACCAGTTGTTATTGACATTGTTTTCGTACTCATTGGGACCGGTTACTCCTAAGATTACATATTTCTCCTTTTCGCCCGACCAGTTTGCTCTTTGTGACCAAAAGCGCGAGATAGCTATCAGCACTTCCAGTCCGTACTCTTCAAGGTATGAATAATCACCGGTATGTCTGATATAGTTGAAAATAGCAAAAGCTATTGCCCCGTTGCGATGTATCTCCTCGAAGGTAATCTCCCATTCGTTGTGGCACTCTTCACCATTGATGGTAACCATGGGATAAAGGGCTGCTCCATTGGTAAATCCAAGTTTCTGAGCATTCTCAATTGCCTTTTGCAGATGCTTGTAACGGTATATTAACAGATTACGCGTAACATGCATCGGGGCTGTGGCAATAAAGAAGGGGATGCAGTAGGCCTCAGTGTCCCAATAGGTCGTGCCTCCGTATTTCTCGCCTGTGAAGCCCTTGGGCCCAATGTTCAGGCGTTCGTCATCACCTGTATAGGTTTGGTTTAAGTGGAAATTATTAAAACGTATGGCTTGTTGGGCGGCCAGGTCTCCTTCTATTTTGATGTCGCTGTGCATCCAGATGTTTTCCCAACTTTCGGCATGTGATTTCAGCATAAGGTCGAAGCCGGCAGTCTTTGCAAGCAGCGATTTTTCCTCAGCTTTTTTGATTAATTGGTCGTGCCCGTAATTCAGCGAACTTACTACTCCCACATATTTATTGAGTACTATGCTTTCATCCCGGTTTGCTTTTACGTCGATTCTGATTCCTGCCTTAAGCTGATTGTGAGATGATGAAATGCTAATGTTTTTAGTGCTGATATCCCAATTCATAACATAGGCAACACGGAAATCGAGCTTTTTTGTTTGAGCCAGCAAAAAAGCATCCTTATCGCTCGCTCCGGTAGTTATGATATTCCAGAATTTCTCGTCGTAGTTTGAATCTTCATTCTTAACATCTCCATCCAAATAAGGCTCAAAAGATACAGGTCCCGAAAAGTTAAGTGGGCTAAGGCTGTATCTGATCAATCCGCACTCCGGCTCGTTCATGCTTAAGAACCTGGAGCTTTCAACCTTAATTTTTTTCCCGCTGTTTAATGTAGCTACGAAAGAGCGGCTTAATAAACCGCGCTTCATATCGAGGGTACGTACAAAATTTTCTACCTGGCAGGTATATAAATCGAGCTGTTCGCCATCCACGCTCACCTTTATTCCTATCCAGTTGGGTGAGTTCAGGACCTTGGCAAAGTATTCGGGGTATCCATTTTTCCACCAGCCTACGCGGGTTTTGTCGGGATAATATATACCTGCTATATAACTTCCTTTGAGGGACTCGCCACTATAGCATTCTTCAAAATTGGCGCGTTGCCCCATCTTTCCGTTGCCCAGGCTAAAAATGCTTTCAGATGATTGATGGAGTTGGGGGTCGAATCCCTCTTCAATTATTTTCCACTCATCATGTTTTAAATATGGTATCATAGCTACTTCTTATTGGAGATATGTCAGTTTGTCAAGATTCATTTGGTGAAGCCCCTCTATTACAAGGTGAGCCTTAGCCAGAACTTCAGGCGAGCCGATTCCGACGCATTTCATTCCGGCTGCCAGGGCAGCTTCGACGCCGGCCTCAGCGTCTTCAAATACGACGCAGTATTCCGGCTCAATATTTAAAGCCTGTGCGCCTTTTAGAAACACTTCCGGATCGGGCTTGGCCTTTGATGTACTATTTCCGTCGATTATGGCATCGAATAATTCGTGCAGTTGCAGACGATCCAGAATGGTCATGGCGTTTTTGCTGGCCGAGCCTAAAGCGGTTGCTATCCCGGCTTTTCTACATTCAAGCAGGAACTCTTTGGCGCCGGGTAATATCTCATCGGGTTCCATCTTATTAATAAACGAAACGTAGTGTTCGTTTTTCTTATGAGCCAAAGCCTCTTTTTCACTCTTAGTCTTAGAGATGCCGCCAATTTCCAAAAGTATATCCAGAGAAGCCATGCGGCTTACCCCTTTCAATCGTTCATTGTCGGCCTCGCTAAATTCAAATCCCATTTCGCCGGCTAACTCTTTCCACGCGATATAATGAAACTTGGCTGTATCCACAATCACTCCATCCAAATCAAACAGACAGGCTTTAATCATTTTAAAAAGCGGTTTTAAAGTATTATTATTCTCTTACTTCTGCTTTGTCGTCAACAAATCTTACCGATATTGCTGCGAATATCAGGCTGACGCCTGCTATTACAAGGGCGTATATTGCATTTGAATCAAATACACGCTTGATAATAGGACCTCCGAATAATCCGTTGACTACTTGCGGAAGCGTAATAAAGAAATTGAACAGACCCATGTAAATACCGTATTTGGCTGCAGGCAGTGAACCCGCCAAAATTGCGTAGGGCATTGACAAAATGCTGGCCCATGCAACGCCTATGCAAAGCATTGAAAGAATCAACAGATTGGGGTCTTTAATTACAAAGACCGATAGCATCCCGACGGCACCAATGGCCAGTGAAAAGGCATGGGTGTTTTTGCGACCTACTTTTTTGGCTATTGCCGGAAGAGCAAAGGCAAAAATTGCAGCCACTCCGTTGTACACGCCAAATAGGATGCCTACCCAGTTGGCCGCTTCATTGTAAAGAGGAGAGGAGGTGTCGTTGGGCTCCAGGCCGTAAACGTGTTGAGCAATGGCAGGGGTTGTAAATACCCACATTCCGTATAAAGCAAGCCATGAGAAAAATTGAACCAGACCCAGTTGTTTCATAGTTTTGGGCATAGCCACAAAATCCTTAAATATCTGCATCAGTCCGGATCTCTTTTTTTCTTTCCCGCCTGCTTCCATATCAATTCCGTAGTTCTTCAGCTCCTTAGGCGAGTATTCTTTGGTTGTTACCACCGTCCATATCACCGCTGCCAAAAGAACAGCTGCGCCCACGTAAAAGGAGAGAGTGACATTAAAAGGAATGCCTCCATTTTCAGATACTTTTGAAACGCCAAACCATTCAGCAAGGATATAAGTAATCAATGAGCCCATTACTGCCCCGATACCAATTAGTGTCGTCTGCACCGAAAAGCCCTTAGTGCGCTGCTCATCCGGCAGCTTGTCGGCCACAAGAGCCCTGAAAGGCTCCATTGAAATATTAAATGAGGCATCCATAATCATCAACATTCCTGCACCAACAAACATTGGAGGGATAAATGAGACCAGTGAGCCTGAGTTAGGCATGAAAATAAGAGCTATAGCCGCCATGATAGCACCAAACAGGAAGTAAGGGCGTCTTCGCCCCAATCCGTTCCAGGTGCGGTCGCTGTAATGACCTACGATGGGCTGCACTATCATTCCTGTGATAGGAGCTGCCAACCAAAACCATGACAGATGTTCGATATCAGCGCCGAAGCCCTGCAGAATACGGCTGGCGTTGGCATTTTGAAGTGCAAATCCAAATTGGATGCCCAAAAAGCCTATGCTCATGTTCCAAATTTGCTTGTTTGACAAGCGTGGTAGATTTCTCATCTTTGTTTTTTTTGTCTCCAAATTTTCCCCCGGTAAAGGGTTCATTTAATATAGAGCATGAACTATAGAGCATGAGTTTGTCATTGCAATAGCCTATGCTTTTACTTGCACGAAAAAGTAATACTTCTTTGTAAATTGAAAGTAAGAACTACATTAAATGTATGATTGCAGAATGTGATTAGAATACACTCATTCTGAAACCGGAATGAGTGCAAAAAACGAAAGTATGTTTCCCTAGTTACAAATGCAAATATAGGGTAAAATAAACGACAGCTATAGTTTGATTTTTATTTTAACAAATAGAGATTCTTGCGAAATCTCCAAAATATCATATTGCAAACGATTGCGGTGCAAATGTTAAATCTTTCAGCTCTGTTCTTTAGTGAGTTATAAGTTTCTCCGCAACCGATTTCGGAACTCATTTTACTTCGTTGATTCTCTCTTGACCAGGGAGGGAGTAATTATTTTTGTCTGGAAGTTGATTTGTGCCGTGGGGTTCTCCAATCTCTGGATAAGCAAACGAACAGCTTCCCTGCCCATCTCATAGCCTTTTTGCTCAAGAGTTGTGAGAGGCGGTGAGGCTATTGTTGCCAGGGGTCCATCTCCAAAACCTACTATTGAAATCTCGGAGGGTATTTTGAAACCGTTCTCCTGAAGTACTTGCATCACGGCAATGGCTGTGCTGTCGTTGACAGCAAATATGCCGTCAATTTTGGGCGCAAGAGTTAAGATATGCTGACGCATGGCCTGTACCTCTTCGCGGGTGTCGCATTTCAACACGAGCTCATCATTTGCCTTTATATTATGGTTTTTCAGAGCCTGCAAATAACCATCGTGTCTGTTTTTGCCTATCAGCAGGTGCCGGGGCGCTGCCAAATGCATTATGTTTTTGCAGCCGCACTCTATTAGATGGGTAGTTGCAATTCTTGCCCCTTCGAAGTCATCAGTAATTACCCGGTCGCTCTCGATTTCATCGCATATTCTATCAAAAAAAACCATTGGAATACTATTATCTATGGCACTGTGCAGGTGATTAAACTCGCGTGTTGTTTTGCTTATAGATACCAGCAAGCCATCTACACGGTGATCTAGAAGAGCCTGCATATTGATTACTTCACGATAGTAGTTTTCGTTGGATTGGCAAATCATCAGGGTATAACCTTCACCGTATGCCAAATCCTCCATCCCGCTGATAACCGATGAAAAGAAGTGGTGCACGATTTCCGGGATTACCAGTCCCAAAGTGTTGGTTTTCTGTTTTCTAAGACTAAGAGCCAGTGCGTTGGGGCGGTATTTCACTTTTTCTGCAAAGGTTTTAACCAGATTGCGTGTCTCTTCGCTAATGTCGGGGTGATCCTTAAGTGCCCGTGAGACGGTAGAAGGAGATACTCCCAGAATTCTGGCTATATCTTTTATGGTTATGTGTGTCGGTTTCATAAGCAATCAATTAGCGGGTTATTTTGTTTGCAATATCGAGTTGCGAAAATATATGAAATTGATAAATGTTAAAAAATATGTAAATTCTGCTTCTGTCAGGCAAATATATAAATATTATAGTTTGTTTCCACATTACTCAAATTGTAATCAATGCCTATGTATCAGCTATAAAGAGATTCAAAAGCCCGTCTTTGCACAAGTTGGAAAGGAACTTACAGTTTTTCACATCCCTTTGTCATTTATGTCAAAAACATGTTATACAACATATGAAAATATCGCAATCGTAACCGCAAACGGTTGCGGTTACGATTGCGAAGAATTGAGTGTAAAAATATGACCATCAGTGTTAAAGAGTGTTTATTATACCTCAAATAATGACTATCTTTGTTGCATTGAATTATGATTTCAGATTGATATTGTGATTTAAAAAACCGAAGAATCCCCCAGTTACAAAGAGACAATGCCGCAAACGTGCGGGATTGCCCTAAAAAGTTTAGTGTTATTTAAAACAATTAACTAAATCTAGGTTTTATGAAGAAGATTTTGTTTAAACAGAAGTTTCTGTTGCTTTTAGTGGGATGCCTGATTCCACTTGGAGTTTTCGCACAGCAAATGCGAGTTTCGGGCGTTGTCACTGATGCCTTATCAGGCGAAGAGCTCCCCGGTGTTACAGTAGTAATTAAAGGTACCTCAACAGGTACTATTACTTCATATACCGGTGACTACAGTATTGATGCAAACGTCGGAGATGTATTGCAGTTTTCATTTATTGGCTTTTCCACAGTTGAGCGTACAGTAGAATTTGGTACCGCGCTTATTAATGTTGCACTTCAAACTAGTGTAATAGGCATGGATGAGGTTGTAGTAATTGGATATGGTACGGTTAAGAAATCAGATGCTACCGGTTCAGTTGATGTGATTAGTGCAAGCGATTTCAACCGTGGATCCATTACTTCACCACAAGACTTGTTGGTTGGTAAGAGTGCTGGTGTGGTAATCACCAGTTCGGGTGGAGCACCCGGTAGTGGTTCAACTATCCGGGTTCGTGGGGGTTCTTCTTTGAATGCTTCCAATGATCCTTTGGTTATAGTTGATGGAGTTCCGCTTGACAATAATAATGTAAGTGGAAGCAGCAACTTCCTGTCTTTTGTTAATCCTAACGACATTGAAACATTTTCAGTGTTAAAGGATGCTTCTGCAACTGCAATTTATGGTTCTCGTGCTTCCAACGGTGTTATTATTATTACAACCAAGAAGGGCCGTGCCGGGACTCCTTTAAGAATAAACTACAGTGCTAATACATCTGTGTCTAGTGCTATTCGTTATACTGATGTTTATTCAGGTGACGAGATGCGGCAGTTGGCTGTGTCAAAGCATGAACTATATGGAGTTAGTAATCTTGATTTGCTTGGTAGTTATAATACTAACTGGCAAGATGAAATTTTCAGAACAGCTCTTACTCACGACCATAATCTTAGTTTTACAGGTTCTTTTGATTTTCTGCCTTATCGTATTTCTGCAGGATATACTAATCAGGAAGGTATTCTTAAGAACACTGATATGGAACGTTTCACTGCTTCTTTAAATCTTTCGCCAACTTTCTTTAATGATGGTTTGAAAGTGAGTATAAATGCAAAGGGTATGTTGACCGACCATAATTTTGGTGATTCAGGATCGATTGGTTCTGCAATTAATATGGATCCTACCCAGCCTGTTAGAGATGGCAACGCAGCTTCTGATGGTTATTTCCAATGGGGAAATTACGGAGCTGCTCTGGGTACTGCCAACCCTGTAGAACAGGCTTTGGCAGTTGATAATCAATCTACAGTTAAGAGGTTGATTGCCAGTGCGCTATTTGATTACACCCTTCCGTTTTTGCCGGAACTTAGGGCAAACTTGAATTTGTCAACCGACTATTCGGAAAGCGAAGGTCATAATAACCGACCTGTAACTTCTCCTTCTGTTCTGACCAGTCCTACATGGGGTCGTTTGAGCGATTATAGCGGTATTAACAAGAACAGTCTTCTTGATTTTTATCTAAACTATGTAAAGGATGTAAAGAGTATTGACAGTCGCTTTGATTTGACTGCAGGGTATTCATGGCAGCATTTTGAAAGAGAAGGCGAGAATTTTACCCGCGGTCATGAAGACAGTGAGCATCCTTTTGTGTTGGTGGAAGACTCGGAGTTTATAACAGAAAATTATCTTGTTTCTTTCTTTGGTCGTTTGAACTATACATTAAAGGATCGTTACTTACTTACATTTACTATGCGTAACGATGGTTCCAGCCGTTTTTCTGAAAAGAATCGCTGGGGTTTGTTCCCTTCTGCTGCCTTGGCATGGAAAGTTAATGAAGAGGCCTTTTTAGCGGGCTTCTCTAACCTGACAGAATTAAAAGTACGCTTGGGCTGGGGTATTACCGGACAACAGGATGTGGCCAACAACGATTATCCTTCACAAGCATTGTATCGTGAGGCTGCTGAGGGTTCTTATTACTATATCAACGGTCGTTATTTACCCACTCTTCGTCCAAATGCCTATGATCCTGATATTAAGTGGGAAGAAACTGAGACAAAAAATATCGGGCTTGATTTCGGATTTTTCAATAATCGTGTTTCAGGATCGGTTGATTACTATCAGCGCGAGACAGTTGACTTGTTGAATACTGTTACAATACCAACCGGAAGTAACTTCTCAAACCGCTTGCTGACAAACGTTGGTAGTCTTGAGAATAAGGGAGTTGAAGTGGCCTTGAACTTGATTCCGCTTTCTACACGTGATATGTCCTTGCAGTTAGGTTTCAACTTTACCTACAATAAGAATGAGATTACCAAGCTTTTGATGACTGACGACCCTGGTTTTATCGGAGTCTTATATGGAGATGGTATGACCGGTCAAAACAGAGTTACACGAGTTGGACACCCTGCTTATTCTTTCTTTGTAAATAAACAGATTTACAATAGTGCGACAGGAATGCCTGTTGAAGGATTATATGAGGACTTGTCAGGCGAGGGTGGAACTGTAGCCGGTGATAATCAGGATAAGTATCTTTTCAAGAATCCTGCTCCCGACTATTTATTGGGATTCTCACTAAGGTATAGTTACAAGAACTTTGATGTTTCTGCCTCCAGCAGGGCCAGCATCGGCAACTACGTTTACAATATGGTTGCAGCAGGCTCTTCTTATGATCAGATGTATCAGATTGGTTATTGGAAAAACTTCCCGCGTTTGCTTAACGATACCCAGTTTGTTAAACGTCAGTTTTCCAGTGATTTCTTCGTAGAAAATGCATCATTCTTTAAGTTGGACAACGTGAGCGTGGGTTACAATATTGAGAAAATCACAGACCGTCTAAGCGCTTATGTTAGCCTAACAGCTCAAAATATTTGGACCATTACCAATTACAAGGGATTGGATCCTGAGGTTGATGGAGGCGTCGATAACAATTTTTATCCTCGTCCGCAGGTATATATGCTAGGCATTAATTTGTCCTTTTAGTTTGTTGCTTGAAACTTTTAAGATATTACTCGTATGAAAAAGATATTAATAATAGGTGTTGCGGTCGCTGCCTTCATGTTTAATTCATGTGTTGACGACCTGGAGATTTCACCCAAAAATCCGGATACTATTCTTTCGGGCAATTTGGGCGATGATCCCGTATATATGGAGCAAGTGTTGGCAAAAATTTATGCCAGCTTTATCATAGTTGGTCAAGGAGCCAATGGAGGAGCTGATATCGCCTCTTCCGATGAAGCTTTTTTTACTACTATGCGTGCACTGTGGAACTTACAGGAATTGCCCACTGATGAGGCTATCTGCGCCTGGGGTGATATAGGTATTGCTGATTTGAATACTCAGACCTGGAGTCCAAGTAATCCATTCCTTACAGCTTTGTACCAACGTTTAGGCTTGAGTATTACTTATGCCAACGATTTTATTGGATTGACCAACGGAGATAATGACCCTGCAGTTTTACGCTATAACTCGGAAGCTCGCTTCCTTAGGGCTTTAGCTTACTACTGGCAGATGGATTTGTTTGGTAATCCTCCATTTACCACAGAGGCTGATGGTGTTGGTAAATTCTATCCTAAGCAAATAAAACGTGCTGATTTATTTGAATACATAGAAGATGAATTGTTGGCTATTGAGAATTTGCTGGCAGAACCGGGAACTTCTTCTCAGCAGGCTGACCAGGGGGCTCTTTGGATGCTGTTGGCACGTATGTATCTGAATGCTGAGGTTTACACAGGAACTCCTCGCTGGGCTGATTGTATTACCTATGCTAACAAGGTAATTAATAGCGGTAAATATGAACTTAACGATAATTATCGTCAGAACTTTAGTGCCGATAATAATTATCCTGTGAATCCTGAAATGATTTTTGCCTGGGAACAGGATGGTATTTACACTCAAGGCCCTGTTGGAACAACCTTTATCATCCAGTCGAGCAGTGATGCTGAGTATATTCCTGCCGGAGTTTTCCATGATTTACCCGGTAACCCCAACTGGAATGGTAACCGTGCCCGCAAGGACTTCCTGAATGTGCTGATTGATACCACCGCCGTCTATGGAGGTGATCCTATACCTGCAAGCGATATTTATTTTGAACAAAGTGCAGATTCCCGTGTGTTCGTTCGTCAGAAGAAATCTCTTGATATTCCTAGTGCTTCTTCAAGTGGAGATTTTGGTATAGGCGTTTACAAATTTACTGCGAAAAATGCTGATGGCAGCAGAGCCGCTAACTATAGCGATACTTATGCCAGTACAGACTTTCCGGTGTTCCGTTTAGCTGACGCTTATCTGATGCGTGCTGAAGCTTTGCTACGAAGCAATGATGCTGAAAATGCCGTTAAGGACGTTAATCTTATCCGCGAACGCGCTTTTGGCGATGCTTCAGGTAATATTACAGCTGAGCAATTGACTGAGCAGTTTTTGTTGGATGAACGCGGTCGCGAGTTCTATTATGAGGCTCAGCGCCGTACTGACCTGGTACGTTTCGGCCAGTTTACTAATGGCACTTATCATTGGCAATGGAAGGGTGGCGTATTTGAAGGAGCTGCAACTTCCAGTCACCTTAACATATATCCTATTCCGGGAGATGAGGTAGCTGCCAATCCCAATATGGTGCAAAACAGTAATTATTAGTCCCGGATTTTTGGGTTGACCATTAAAATATTAAAAATATGAAAGCAAATTTTTTGAAATATATCGCCTTGTTTGGCTTAGTAGGCGTTCTTGTTTCCTGCGAAAAAGACGAGGATAAGATATTCATGAAAGAGAATCCGGCAGCTCCGGAAATCGTGAGCGTTCCAGATTTGAAGCTTAGCCGCGACCAGGGTAGTGAAACGATTGAGTTTGTTTGTAGCCCTGTTGATGCAGGCTTTGAAGCTTCTGCTCGTTACTTCCTTGAAGTTGATGCGGATGGTAATAATTTTGCTAGTCCAATTGTAGTGTACAATGGAGTTAAAGCAGATGTTATCAGTATGACTGTTAGTGAATTGAACGCCTTGCTATTGCGTAAGTTTGCTGCTGATGCAGTGGCAAATGCAGAATTTCGTTTGCGTGCGATTTTGGCTGTTGACGCCGGAACAGGAGCACCCGGAACAAGCAATAACCCATTTCAATACATTTCTGAGTCTAAAGCAGTGGAAGTGTTTGCCTATGGATTGCCACGTTTAGATCTCCAGGGTTCAGGTCTTACTCAGAAGATAGAATCGGCTTTGGGTGATGGCATATATAAAGGCTTTGTGAAGCTTTCTACTGCTAATCCTTTTACATTATTTAATCCCGATACCGAAACTGTATTTGGCTACTCAGATGGAGCTGTAGTTGCCGGAGGTGACCCGATTGTTGCCGGAGGTGATGGATACTACAATATGCTAGTTGATTTGAATGCAGGTTCTTATTCACTTTCAGAGTATAAGATTGGCCTTATTGGTAGTGCTGCTCCCAACGGTTGGGATACACCTGACACTAAGATGGACTATGATGCTCAAAATGGAACATGGTACATAACCATTGATTTGATAGATGGTTTTATTAAGTTCCGT
Organism: Marinilabiliaceae bacterium UBA5488; assembly: GCA_002427105.1. Taxonomy (GTDB): domain Bacteria; phylum Bacteroidota; class Bacteroidia; order Bacteroidales; family Marinilabiliaceae; genus Geofilum. The sequence goes on from DIPM01000036.1 coordinate 263,124, forward strand.
AAGAACGATGGTTGGGCATGGAACCTTGGTGGAAGTCCTGATGCTTTAACTCAAGGAGGAAGTGATATTCCTGTTGAAGCAGGTAATTATACCATTACCCTTACCATCATTAACGATGCAACAGGTTCGGTAGTAATTAAAAAGAACGTTGTTCAGTAATGTTGTCTGAGCTTAACAATTAAAAAGTAAAGTATGAAACTAAATTATAAAATTAAGAGTTTTGCTTTGGTAGCTGCGTTTGCAGCTACCCTGGCAGCTTGTACTGAAGACATCGCTGATGTCAGACTGGAGCCCGGCTTGAATACCATCCAGAATCAGAACGTTACAGCTTTTACCGCCGAGGTTGAAGGCTACATTACTGCTCAGAATGAGGGTTTTACCGAAGTAGGGGTAGTTTATTCTACCAGCGAGAACCCTTCGCTTTCTGACGGGTCAAAGGTTATATTTGGGGAAGAACGCACTAAAGCGGCCTTTAAGGTTACTTTAACCGACTTAGATTATGCGACTAAGTATTATGCCCGTGCTTATGGCATATACCCGGGTGGTACTATCTATGGTGCTGAGCAAACATTTACTACCCTGCCAAGGGTTCCGATGGTTTCTATCAGCAGCCTGACTTACGAAGATGGTGCAAGTGCTGCCTTTACTGCTGAAGTTAACGATGATGGAAGGGGTGAAGTTACTGAGCGAGGTGTGGTTTATGCAACTGCAGCGAATCCGACCGTAGAGACAGGGGATAAAGTTGTCGATGATGAGGCCGGTTTGGGAGTGTTCGAAGGTGTTTTGGAAGAATTGCTAGGTAACACAGCTTACTTTGTACGTGCCTATGCCATTAATAAAGGTGGTGTTGGTTATGGTGAAGATAAAGAGTTTATCACAGAAATTCTTTGGGCGGAAGTTGAAACCGGAGATGTTACAGCTATTAATAAGACTACAGCTACACTTAATGGAGCTACTCCTTATGACGGAGGTGCTGAGATAACTGCTCGCGGCTTTGTTTGGGGGCTTAGCGATGCTCCCGGCTTGAATGACAACCTTGTGGATATGATGGATGCGGAAGGTGATGCTTTCTCCTTTGTACTGGAAGAGCTCGATCTCAATACCGTTTACTACGTCCGTGCTTTTGCCACCAACAGTAAGGGAACAGCCTTTGGAGAAACTAAAATGTTTAAAACATTGGCAGACATTACTAAGTTGCATGTGGTGGGTGATTACAATGAATGGACCAATGATGCAAGTGCTCCTTATATCATCAGTACTGAAAGCAGCGAAGGGCTTGCCGTGGGGTATATTTACCTGACTGCCGGTGGTTTCAAACTAATTATGGAGCCGGGAAGCTGGGCCGATGAAACCACTTTCGGTGACGATGGTACAGGAAATCTGACCAACCCGGGTGCCAATATTCCGGTAGCAGAGGATGGATATTACTACATCACAGCCAATCTTTCAGATATGAGCTATACGCTTTTGAAGATGAACTGGGGAATTATTGGTGATGCTACACCCGGCGGATGGGACGCTCAAACAGCCTTGACCTACGATAGCGAACTGAAGGTGCTGAAGGGCGCTTATGCTTTGACTGCAGGAGCGTTTAAATTTAGAGCCAACGATAACTGGTCCAATAATTATGGCAGTAATGATGCCGATGGTAATCTGCAAGTTGATGGAGCGAATATTCCTGTTGCTGTTGCGGGCGATTATGCTGTTACTCTTGATTTAAGCACTCCAAATGTGTTCAAATACGAAGCTAATCATTGGGGATTGATTGGTGGTGCTACTCCCGGTGGCTGGGATTCAGACACCTTTATGACTTGGGATGCTACTAATAAGGTCTTCACTGTCACTGTTGATTTGACAACCGATCAGTATAAATTTAGAGCAAACGGAGCTTGGGATATTAATCTTGGTGGAGCACTGGGAGCACTGGAACCGAATGGTAGCAATATTGATGTTACTGCAGGTAATTATACAATCACATTGGATCCATGGACTAAGGTGGCAACCGCTACTTTGAATGAGTAAGTTTTTAAGACTGGGAGATACAGCCTTAGGGCTGTATCTCTTATGTCTATTTACTTTGTGCTGTTAGGTGAATTTATTTCGCTTCAAAGACCTTTTCCTTTTTGGATTAGGTTTTTGGTGCTTTAATACCAATGTTATGCAAAAACAATTTTTACTTTTTCTTTGTATTTTGGCTTGCTCCTGGTCTCAGGCCCAGGTTGTTTCAACAAGTCCTTCCATTCCCGTTGAGGGCAGGTCTCTTACCATTACATTCAGGGCAGATGAGGGAGCAAAGGGCTTAAAGGGCTATACCGGCGATGTGTATGCTCATACAGGAGTGATTACGTCTGAGAGCACAGGTAGCGGCGACTGGAAGTATGTGGTTTCCGATTGGGGTCTTAATGTACCAAAGGCTAAGTTGACACGTATTGCAACTGATTTGTACGAGCTGAGCATAAGCCCCGATATACGCAGCTATTACGGTGTTCCTGCCGGTGAGGATATTCTTCAAATGGCCTTTGTGTTTCGCAGTGCCAGCCAGGTAGCCGGTGCATGGAAGGAAGGAAAAGCCGTCGGCGGAAGCGATATTTTCATTGATGTTTATAAGGAGGGTCTAACTGCCCTCTTGTCATCGCCTGTCAACAATTCTCTTTTTCTTCCTAATCAAGAGATTAGCGTTAACGCGAGTGGTTTAAACTCTGATGGACTTAGGCTCTTCCTCGATGATGTGTTAATTAAACAAACTACTGAGTCGGAGCTTACTTATGCTATTAACGCTCCCGCTTCGGGCGCTCATGTTTTGCGTTTGGAGGCCTATAAGGGTGCTGATATCGAAGAATCTATTATAAATTTTTATATACGCGAGGCGGGCGAAATTGCGGCGATGCCTCCCGGACTGGCTCCCGGTCTTAATCTTATTGATGATAATAGCGTAAACCTTATGCTACCTGCCCCGGGCAAGGAGTATATCTATGTTTTGGGTGATTTTAACAATTGGGCGCCTACGGCTTCCTCTCAGATGAAGAAAGATGGTGATTCTTTCTGGCTTACAATTGAGGGCCTGGAGCCTGGTGTTGAGTACGCTTACCAGTACTATATAGATGGCACTTTGCGTTTAGCTGATCCCTTTACCTACAAAGTTCTCGATCAACATAATGACAAGTATATACCTGAAACAGTTTATCCTAATCTGAAGCCTTTCCCCTCTGAATATGCTTCGGGTTTGGTTTCAGTTTTTGAAACAAATCCACCTGAATATATTTGGACTGTTGAAAATTTTGCCCTACCCGAAAAAGAAAAACTGGTGATTTACGAGGTATTAATAAGAGACTTTACTGACAATGGCGATATAAAGACTATTACCGATTCACTGGATTACTTTGTTCGTTTGGGCGTTAATGCAATTGAGCTTATGCCATTTAACGAATTTGAAGGCAACGATAGCTGGGGATATAACCCATCGTTCTTCTTTGCTCCCGACAAGGCGTATGGTACAATGAACGACTATAAGGAGTTTATTGACGCATGTCATCAGCGCGGAATTGCTGTTATTATGGATATTGTGCTGAATCACTCATTTAGCCAATCGCCATTGCTGCAGATGTATTTTGACGGTTCAAAACCTACAGCTCAGAATCCGTGGTATAATGTGGACCATAACATGCAGAATCCGGATGCGCAGTGGGGTTACGACTTTAATCACGAGAGTGTCTATACTCAGGAGCTGGTTGACAGAATTATAGCCTATTGGATTGAAGAATTCAAAGTTGATGGTTTCCGTTTTGATTTTACCAAAGGATTTACCAATACAATCTATGGCCCAAGCTCATGGGCAAGCGAATATGATGCAAGCCGTATTGCCATATTGAAGCGTATGGCCAGCCAGGTGTGGAGCAATAAGGCTGATGCCCTGGTTATTTTCGAGCATTTGTCGGACAACCCGGAGGAAAAGGAACTGGCTGACTATGGCATTATGTTATGGGGAAATATGAACTACAACTTCTCAGAAGCTGTGATGGGATATAATGATGGCGGCAAATCAAATTTCAGTTGGTCATCTTATAAGCAGCGCGGCTGGAATAACCCTAATCTGGTAGCTTATATGGAAAGCCATGACGAAGAGCGCGTGACCTTTAAGGTCATTAGCTATGGCGATGTCTTAGGTGCCTATTCTGTTAAAGACTTAAATGTAGCGCTTGAGCGACATAAGGCTGCTGCAGCCTTTCTATTTAGCGTGCCGGGGCCCAAGATGATTTGGCAGTTTGGAGAAATGGGCTACGATATAAGTATTGACCAGGGAGGACGCTTGGGCAAAAAACCGCCTAAATGGGAGTATATGAAAGTGCCTGCGCGCAAAAAGTTGTGGGATGTTTACGCGGGATTGGCTGAGCTGAAAACCAGTGAGCCTGTGTTTGCGACAAGCAACTTCACCATGGATGTTAGCTCTGCCGTTAAGAAAGTGGAACTTAACGATGTAAGTAACGATGTCAGGCTGGTGGGGAATTTTGACATGGTAGCCCGTAGCGTTAAGCCTGATTTTAGTTCAACCGGAACATGGTATAATCATTTCCAAGGTGTCACCATAGATGTAGATGACGTGGAGATGGATGTGACTTTGCAACCGGGCGAGTTTGCCATGTTTACAAGGAATAAATTCGATAGTTTTGTTGTGGCCTCTTCGCTTGGCAAGGATAAGCTGGAAGGGCAGCAGCAAGCAGAAGTGTTTCCCAATCCGGTTAAGACTGAGCTGCACGTGATGGCCGGGCAAGAGGTTGTTGGCCTGCAGATTTTTGATATCCATGGTCGCTCTGTTGCCGGAATGCTTGAAAGCAGCTTTAATCCTGTTATGGATGTGTCTTATCTGATGCCCGGTTTTTACTTGCTGCGCATTGAAATGGCAGATGGGAAGATTGAATATCACAGAGTTAGCAAATAGTCGCTTAGGTTAAAAAACAAGCCCTAAACGGCTATATGGCGACAATAAAGTGTGAAAAAATGAGCGGGAGAGCTTTCGTTATTTGCAGATGAAAGCTCCCGCTTCTTTCTTTATCAAAACAAGTAATAAAGTGCTTAAATACAGGTAATTATAGTGGGTATAAGTACTGATAAGATATACGTATTTCTACCCTTAGTTATCTGAATAATCCGTCTTACTTTTGAGTATGAGTTTCTTATGGTATTTGGGAATAGTGATAAACTCATTTAATAGAGAGGCTTCATCGCCTGTATTACGATAGTTTATATTACTTTCAATGACAACTATTTCAAGTCGGCTTAAGGCTGACATTCGTTTTCAGGATGGACTCAAAGCGTGTATGAATTGCGGAGTATGCACTGCAATTTGTCCCGCTGCTGCTTACTTCGATTATGATCCGAGGGAAATTTGTCAGGATGTGCAAAGCGGTGATGAATCCATCCTTATCGGTCTGCTCAAAGGTGAGCAAATTTGGATGTGCGGACAATGCTTGTCATGTAAAACCCGTTGTCCACGCGACAATACTCCCGGCTATATCATTCAGGTTTTGAGGAAGATAAGTCAGGAGATGGGCTATTTTGTACATTCGCGTCTGGGTCGTCAGCAGTTGTTGCTTAAACGCGCAATTGGTCATTCTATATTGGAAACCGGTTATTGTGTTCATCCAAAGTTAATTCGTCCGGAAACGCACCGTGAGCAGGGACCTGTTTGGGAGTGGGTTATGGACAATGCCAGGGAAGTATATAAGAAATGCGGGTCGCTGTATTATGAGGAAGGACTTGGAGGTTTGCGCAAGATAGACAGCGATACTCTCGATGAGATGCAAGCTATTTTTCAAGAGACAGGAGCCTTTACTTTATTTGATAAGATTGAACAGGCTTCGGAGGCCAAAGCCGCCGAGATGGGTTTGTCTTTTTCAGACGATGATGATAATGAGTATTTAAGGGAGATACAACTTTAGTGGATTATTATGGCTCAATTAAATTGGAAATCTTACCAAAAAGAGATACCGGACGACCACTTTTTTTACGTCCGCAGTTGCATCCGTCAAACGTTTTTTCCCGGTGCTGAAACTGCTTTGCTGTATGTTTTGCGGGAGGTGTTGAATAAGGATGTCTTTGAAGATAAGCGCCATACTACCTGCACGGGAATAGGTTTTCACTCGGATGTGATTCCACTGGAGACTATCATGACCGTGGTTGCGCGACAGCTGGCACTTATGACTGAAGCCGGATATAAAAATTTACTGGTGTCTTGTGTTACTTCCTTCGGAATCTACCTTGAAATCCTTGAGATGTGGAAGCACTTTCCCGAGAAGCTTGCCCAAACGAGGGAGGCGCTCTGGAAGGCTACCCGCCGCGAGTTCGAAGTGCCTGCTTTGCTTACTCATTCTTCAGATGCGATATTTCATTTTAAAGAGCAGATTTTAAATAAGTCCCAAATAAGCCTCGTCAATGCCGAAAGCGGTCAAGCTCTTAAGGGGGTAGAGCATGTGGGTTGCCACTATGCCAAAATCTTCCCTCAGGATGGGATTGGAGGAGCTGAATTCCCCCGTGTGCTCTCAGGCCTTATCGAAGGCTGGGGCGGTGAATTGATAGACTATCCTGAGCGCCGCCATTGCTGCGGTTTTGGCTTCAGGCATTATCTGGTGAGAGCCAATCGCGGCTATTCAATATCTAATTCAAAAATTAAGTTTGAGTCGATGGCTCCTTTCGAGCCTGAGTTTATCCTGACTAACTGTCCGGGCTGTAACATGTTTCTCGACAGATGGCAATATACCCTTTCGGAGATGGAGGGCAAGACTTATGATAGCAGAGGTCTTGGGATTCCGGTGCTTAGCAGTGAAGAGATGGCGGGTCTGATGGTAGGCATGGATCCCTGGAAATTGGGCCTGCAGATGCATCAGATAGCTGTGGAGCCCCTGCTTGACAAAATGGGTGTAAACTATGCTCCTAAAGCCAAGTATCATCTGGCATCAAGCGCTGTGCCTTTGCCTCAAAAGCCTTCGGTACTTTTAGTATAGAAGTATTTGATTTATGACAAAACAAAAAGTAGCAATTATAGGTGCCGGTCCGGCCGGATTACAGAGTGCCGTTTCATTAGCTGAATTGGGCTATGAGGTAGATTTGTATGAGAAGAAATCCCGACCGGGAGGTCATCTGGCTGAATGGCATGTATTGTTTCCGGATATGCAGCCTGCCGGTGAACTTCTGGATTCTTTGATGCAAAAAGTGCTGGCTCATCCTCAAATAAGACTGGAAACCGGTGTAAATATTAGCGGACTTGAACGAGCCGGCAATAGCTGGCAGCTTATTCAATCAGATTCGGTGAGAGGAGAGGCGGATGCTGTGGTTTTAGCTTCAGGTTTTAAGCTTTTTGAAGCCTCAAAAAAAGAAGAATATGGCCATGGCATTTATCCTGCTGTAATTAGTTCCGCCGAATTGGAGGCCATTTTTAACAGAGAGAAAGAATGGCCCTTTGAAAAAACTAATAAGTCTCCCAAAATTGGGCTGGTTCATTGTGTGGGTTCTCGTGATGCCAAGTGTGGCAATTTATATTGTAGCAAGGCCTGCTGTATCACAGCAGTTAAGCAGGCTATAGAGCTAAAAAAGACCTTTCCGGCTTCTGAGGTTTATTGTTTTTACATGGATATGCGCATGTTCGGCTTAGGCTATGAAGAATTATATCACAAGGCTCAACTTGATTACAAAGTGCATTTTATTCGCGGAAGACTATCGGAGGCCTCGCCTTCGGGAGCCGGGCGGATACAGGTGAAAGCAGAAGATACCCTTATGGGGCGACCGCTAAAACTGACTCTTGATATGTTGGTGTTGATGGTGGGTATGACAGCTTCTGTATCTCCTGAAGTTAAAGAGAATACAGTAGAGCTAAAAGAGTATGCCAATAAAGGAGAGTTTGTTAAAATACCCGGAGCTGTTATTGGCGCTGCTCAATGGCTGAAGCCCGGGTTGTTTGTTGCGGGGGCATGCAAAGGCCCGGCTACTTTGCCGGAGGTATTGAATGATGCCCGTGCGACGGCTTTGGATTTACGTAATTATTTATCAGGAGTCTTATGACTAAGCAATACTTTGGTTTTTCAGTGCTGGAGCAGCGTTCTGTTAATCTGGACAGTGAAATGCCTGCGGAGCTGGAAAGTCTTTATCAGAAAGAGCCCTCGCTAAGAGCTTGTATTGCCTGCGGTAATTGTGCTGCTGTGTGCTCGGCGGGCCATTTTGCCGAAATGCAGTTTTATCGTTTAAACGTTATGGCTCGTCGCGGTCTTTTGCATGAGATGGTCGGAAAAGCCGCGGCTTGTATGTTATGCGGAAGGTGCCAGATGAGTTGTCCGCGAGGTGTTAATATCCGCCATGCAGTATTAATGATGTCTCAATTATAAAAGATGGACAGTAAATTTCATCCCTTTGTGCTTCCTTTTAGCATTGGATTCGCGCTGATGCTTGCAGTGCTAACTGTGCGTTATGTGATATGGCTGAGAGGCTTGTCTTCAGATAACAGAAAGCGGATAAGAAGCAATTTTTTTACCGTCAATACATGGGAGGCTCTGGTTGAAATATTTAGAGAATCATTAGTTCACCTGAAAATATACAAGGTCAATCCTATGCTGGGATTTATGCATATGAGTCTGGCCTTTGGCTGGTTTTTGCTTATTGTTGGGGGCAAACTGGAAACATGGTATTACACCGGGGATTTTGCTAACGAGATGCACTACGCTATCTTCTTCAGATATTTTGAACCTGTCACCTCCGGTTTCTGGATGAACGGGGTCATGGTTTTTTTTATGGAGTTTGCTTTGCTTATGGTTTTGACAGGTCTTATCCTGGCCTTGGCCAAGCGCATTCGTAAAAAACTGATGGGCATGCAAAACACTACTCGTCATTCTTCGGGAAACAGGATAGCCCTGACTTTTTTATGGTTTATATTTCCCTTGCGTTTATTTGCCGAATCAGCCACTGCCGGACAGCACGGTGGGGGAGGTTTCCTGACGGCTAATCTTGGCGCTTGGTTGTTTGGTGGCGATAGTGCCGCTTCCTGGGAGTTGCCTCTTTGGTGGGCCTATTCCATTTCACTGGGGCTGTTTTTTATAGCTTTGCCGTTTTCGCGTTATTTGCATATTCCAACAGAAATGGTCCTTATTTTATTAAGGCGTTGGGGGCTGGAATCCGAAAAAGGTTTTAATCCTAACAAGGGCTTGCAAGCCTTTGAGGTTCACTCATGTTCATCCTGCGGTATCTGCCTGGATGCTTGTCCTGCCATCAATATCGGTCAGGAAGCTTTTCAGGCTTCCTACTTTGTAAGGGGAGTTCGCGAAAATAGTGAAGTAGAAGCAAAGGCCACCTCTTGTCTTAGCTGCGGGTCTTGTACAGCCATTTGTCCGGTAGGTGTAGATGTTGAACAATTAAGGCTTGATAAGCGAAGCGATATCTTTACTAAGGCTCGTTTCAGTCATTCATATTTGCCGGGTTCAATGACCCTGTGGCGTGATACTACCGAAGTTGTGCTTTTCACAGGTTGTATGGGACGGTCGAATCCTAAGACAACAGTTGCTTTTAAGGCTTTGCTGAAGGAGGCCGGATTATCTTTTGTGCATGTTGATGAAAAAGACGGGGTTTGCTGCGGTCGCCCTATGGCTTTGGCCGGTGCCCTCGATCAGTCGCTTATGATGAAGGAATATAACAGCAATTTGATAAATGGTCAAAACGGGCAGGTGCTTGTGACTAGCTGTCCGATATGCTTTAAGTATTTCACAGAAGAGTACAATTTGAATATCCCGGTGATGCACCACAGTCAGTTTTTGTGGGAGCTCATGAAAAAGGGTAAGATAAAGCGTGATAGCCGTGATTTGAAATTCGCTTATCACGATCCCTGTGAGCTTGGCAGAGGCTCAGGCTGTTATGAGCCGCCCCGCAGTGTTTTGGCACAACTCGGTGAGTTGCTGCCTGTGGACAAGGAGAGAGACAAAGCCTTGTGCTGCGGTAATAATCTGGGTTCTCTGTCTTTGCCTGAATCAGATCGACGGCAAATTACTGCAAGAACCCTGGCAGTACTCTCGGCCAATGAACCCGACTATATTGTTAGCTCTTGCCCTTTATGTAAGCAAACACTCGCGCGACAAAGCAGTGTGGAAGTTAAAGACCTGGCCGAAATTCTGCTGGAAACAAAACCGCTACGCGTGAAAGTCCCTTCATATTCATACGTCCACCAGGAGGCCGGCAGATGAGCTTTGAGTTTTAATAAAGCTGCTGCAGCGGGCGGCATAGCCGAGCGACAAACTGCCGCATAAGATTCGACGTAGTCACCCAACGCATTTTCTTACACACAAGACTACGCCGAGCGCAGGCGGCATAGCCGAGTGGCAACTTCGTCGTTTCAAGAATTATAAATTATGGTTTTTCTTCTCTGTTGGCAGGGTTTTCAGGAATATTTTTTTGATAATATAGACAACTGTTTCTATAATAATTTTGGTATCGGTTAGCAGGGATTGATTATTAACATATATCAGATCATAAATCACCCGCTCCGACATCTCCTTCAGGTTGTGTGCATAGCCGTATTTTACCATTCCCAGCGAGGTAAGACCCGGTTTTGCCCTACAGATAATATTGTAATATGGGGTAATCTTTTCAAGTTGTTTGGCAAAGTAGGCCCGCTCAGGCCGCGGCCCTACAATTGACATCTCACCTTTTGTAACGTTCCAGAATTGCGGCAACTCATCAATGTGTGACCTTCGAAGGAAATGGCCAATTGTTGTAATCCTTTCATCGTTTACGGCTGCTGTTATTTGGGGTCCGTCTTTTTCAGAATCGATATACATGGTTCTGAATTTATATATAGTAAAGGGTTTCTTGTTGGTTCCAAGACGTTCTTGTTTGTATATCACCGGACCCTCGGAGCTGCGTTTTATCAAAAATGCTATTATAGGTGAGATGATGACAGTAAATATTAAACCCGGTATGCCAATCAGCAAATCAAGGCAGCGTTTTAAAAGTTTGAACCACCAGGAACGTGTTTTAGGGCGAATGGAAATTGTCTGGAGATTGCTAAGGTTTGCGCCGTATCTGTTGTCGGAGTAGGTCTCTAAAGTGTCGGGAGTCAGGCGCACTAGCACTTCGTCGGTGTTTATATCTGACAAAATATTTTCTATCTTTTTAGTTTTCTGGGGGTGGTTAAGAATAATCACTTCGTCTATGTTCTTTTGCCTGATAACATCAGCGGCTTGAACAAAGTCTCCGAGGTAGTTGATTGATGACAACTGCTCTGATTCAGCTTTGTGGCTACTGCAATAGCCTTCAAGTGTAAAGTTGTTGACATCTATATACCTTATTATTTCTTTCAGAAAGGGGGTGTCGGGTGCGCGATGGAATATAAGCAAGACTCTGTGGCTAAACCATCCCAAACGCAGCATATAAGTTAAGCACAGATGAGTTATGAATCTGCCTAGCGCCATAAGGGAAGCGTATAGTATGGTGATAATAAACAGTTTGAGTAGAAATTGTGGAAATTCTGATATTCCTTCTCCTTCAAGGGAGATGTAGGTAAATGATATTAAATATAGTATGGCAAGTATTATTATCGGAACTTTCATTGACACCGAAGCAATGAACGAGGAGTTGGTTTTATAGCTACCCAGGGCAGCAAAAATCCCAACCATCAATATGGAGGCAAGTAATTCGGGTGCCGGGCAGGGGATTCCGCTAAAAAGCTCTCGTATCCCTAAAAGACTAAGCACCGAAGCAAAGCTCCTGAATATAAAGGCTGAAATAATAAAATCTAAAAATGCAGCGATGATACCGGGTAGTCTTCGCTTAAAAAACTGAGTTGACAACATTGCTTAAAGGGGGTAAATATTTGCAATAATTATTATGGTTTTAGTTTGGTTCCTGTTTAATAAAACGCTGAATTTAGCAAGATAGTATTATTAATGGCCGATAAAGTTTAATTATTAATTGTAAGCTTTATCTTTGGTGTTATGATTAAGGATACCTTTCGTCATAAAGGGCTGAGAGCACGATTGACCGATGAGCTGCGGAAAAAAGGAGTCAGCGATGAGGCTGTTTTAAAAGCTATAAATGCTGTGCCTCGTCATCTATTCCTGGACAGTTCCTTTGTGCAATTCGCATATCGTGATATTGCATTTCCCATAGGAGCGGGTCAAACTATCTCGCAACCTTCGACGGTCGCCCGACAAACAGCTCTTTTAGAGCTCAAACCGGGCGACAAGGTGCTGGAGGTAGGTACAGGATCGGGTTATCAGGCCGCAGTATTGAGCGAAATGGGAGTGGAGCTCTTTACTATTGAACGGCAGACTGAGCTTCATCGTAAATCAGCCATGCTGCTTCGTGATTTGGGCTATATTAAAATTAAGACTGTTCTGGGCGACGGCTATGAAGGTCTTCCCCTTGAAGGCCCTTTTGACGCTATTCTGGTAACAGCGGGCGCCTCTGAGATACCGGCCAAATTGCTTATTCAGTTAAAAATCGGGAAAACTATGGTCCTTCCTCTGGGTGGAAAGTCTCAGATTATGACCCGTATAAGACGGGTAAGTGATGAGGAATTTGAAAAGGAAGAGTTTGGAGAATGTGCCTTTGTCCCTATGCTTACCGGGATTTCAAGGTGATTGTAGTGATAATATACTAATCATTTCTTTAATGCTTATATTTGAAGAGTTGATAGTAATAAAACAAAGGAAAAGCTATGAAAGTAAAAATATTGGTGTTCAATCCTTTTAGTGAAAACACTCTTATTCTATATGATGAAACGGGCGAGTGTGCTATTGTAGATCCCGGAATGATTAGCGAGGAAGAGAATGAAAGTCTGGATGCTTTTATAGTCAGTGAGGGCTTGAAACCTGTTAAGCTATTGCAAACTCATCTCCATCTGGACCATGTCTTTGGAACCGGATATGTAGCCGAAAAGTATGGATTGGCAGCCGAAGCGCATAAGGATGATTTGCCTTTAATAGAATTGCATAAGGATTACGCCCTGAATTTTGGTATTCAGGTTAATTCAAACCCGCCCATGCCTGAAACACTTCTTGAGGAGGGTGATGTGGTGGAGTTCGGCAATACTAAACTTAAGGTGATGCATATTCCGGGTCACTCACTAGGAGGTATAGTATTCCTAAATGAAGAGGAAATGATCCTGATTTCAGGGGATGTCCTGTTCCAGGGAAGCGTTGGACGAAGTGATTTGCCCGGAGGCAATCATGGTCAATTAATTTCAGGTATTAAGAAGAAACTGATGACTTTAGACGATGAGGTTGTTGTTTACCCCGGTCATGGACCCGCGACAACCATTGGGGAGGAGCGGCGCTCAAACCCGTACCTTTAAAGTTCAAAGTTCAAAGTTTAAGGTTATCAGTTATAAGTTTTAAGTTATAGGTGATAAGTTATCAGTATCTCGTATTTTAACAGAAAGAACACGATGTCTTACACAAAGGATACAATGGAGAAGATTAAATGAAGTTGGGTCTTTGTGAACTCTGAGCTTAACTCCAAAAACCCATAACTTATAATTTCATTGTTTAACTTGAAAAAGGAAATATATGTCACGTTTAAAATTTGTTGATCGCCATATTGGTCCCCGCCGGGAAGATATAGCTTATATGCTGGAGAAGTTGGGTCTTAGCTCACTCGACGAATTGGTTGAACAGGCAGTTCCCGATTCAATTAGAACAGTTAATGCCCTGAATTTGAGTGAAGGAATCAGCGAAGATGCCTTCCTGAAACGAATAAAAGAATTGGGGGCTAAGAATAAAGTCCTGAAGACATATATCGGCATGGGTTACTACGCCACTAATACACCTTCGGTTATTATACGAAATGTGTTGGAAAACCCCGTTTGGTACACTTCTTATACTCCATATCAGGCAGAAATATCTCAGGGAAGGCTTGAGGCTCTTCTGAACTTTCAGACCATGGTTGTTGAACTTACGGCCATGGAGGTAGCTAATGCAAGTCTGCTTGACGAAGCTACGGCTGCCGCCGAAGCGCTTATTATGATGTGTAATACCCGCTCCAGGGCCCAAATTAAAAGTGATGTGCGCACCTGTCTTGTTGATGAAGCAATATGGCCTCAAACACGCGCGGTAATTGAGACACGAGCCTCCGGTCTTGGCATTGAGCTGGAGTTTGTCCCAAATTCTGAATTAAGCTATGACCACAAACGTCACTTTGGGCTTATCCTTCAATACCCTGATGCTTTGGGAAGAGTTGTTGATTACTCTAAGCTGGTAGAGGAAGTTCATAAGGGAGGAGCTAAGCTAGCTGTAGCAACCGACCTCTTAGCTCTAACTTTGTTAAAGCCCCCGGGTGAGTGGGGAGCAGATATTGTGTTCGGTTCTTCGCAACGCATGGGAGTGCCAATGGCTTATGGAGGACCGCACGCGGCATTTTTTGCCACGCGTGAAGAGCTGAAACGCTCTATGCCGGGGCGAATTATTGGAGTTACAAAAGATGCGGAGGGTAATCGTGCGCTGCGTATGGCTCTTCAAACACGTGAGCAACATATAAAGCGTGAAAATGCCACTTCAAATATTTGTACCGCTCAGGCGCTACTTGCCACTATGGCTGGGTTTTATGCCGTCTATCACGGCCCTGACGGACTAAGGTCTATAGCTTCTGAAATACATAGCCTGACTTGCAGCCTTTCGGAAGGACTGGAAAAGATGGGGCTGAAGCGAATAAATAATAATTTTTTTGACACCCTTCGCTATAAATTACCCAAGGGTCCATCGACAGAGAAACTCCGTAGTATGGCTCTTGCACGTAATATCAACCTGCTTTACGCAGCCGTAAGTGAGTTTGGAATCAGTTTGGACGAGACCAGCACTTCCAAAGATGTAGAGGAGCTCTTATCGTTGGTGGGAGAGTGTATAGGCGCTGAAGTGCCAAAGTTAAACAGGGATGTAGAATCTACTATTCCGGAGGTGTTAAAACGCCGCTCAGAATTTATGCAGCAGGAATTGTATCATATCTATCGTTCTGAAACTGAGATGATGAGATATATTAAAAGGCTGGAACGAAAAGATATTTCTTTGGCTCACTCGATGATTCCCCTTGGCTCATGCACAATGAAGCTTAATGCCGCCACTGAGATGTTCGCCATCTCCTGGCCTGAGTTTGCTGCACTTCATCCTTTTGTGCCGATAGATCAGGCTAGTGGTTATCACGAAATGATGGTGGAGTTGAGAGCTGACCTGGCTGAGATAACAGGATTTTCGGATATTAGTCTTCAGCCCAACTCAGGAGCTTCAGGCGAATACGCGGGACTAATGGTAATAAAGGCTTGGCATGATAGTCGCGACGAGAGTCATCGCAATATAGCGCTAATACCTTCCTCGGCACATGGAACCAACCCGGCAAGTGCCGTGATGGCTGGTATGAAGGTGGTAGTGGTTGACTGTGACGAGCGCGGGAATATCGATATGGAAGATTTGAAGGCGAAAGCCTCTGAGCATAGGGATAATCTGGCTTGTATCATGGTTACCTATCCATCTACTCATGGCGTTTTTGAAGAGCCTATCAGGGAACTCTGCGATATAGTGCATCGCAACGGCGGGCAGGTGTATATGGACGGCGCTAATATGAACGCGCAGGTGGGACTGACAAGCCCCGGTTATATAGGTGCTGACGTTTGTCACCTTAACCTTCATAAGACCTTTGCCATACCTCATGGCGGTGGAGGACCCGGCGTTGGCCCAATCGGAGTTGCTCCCCACTTGTTTGATTTTCTTCCCGGTCACCCGGTTATTGACAACAAAAGGGCTGCCGTCCTTACTGTTTCTGCTGCTCCATGGGGCAGCGCCGGAATACTTCCGATTACCTACGGATACATTAAGATGATGGGCGGAGAAGGCCTGACCTATGCTTCCAAGTTGGCGATTCTAAACGCCAACTATCTGGCTTCCCGCTTAAAAGATGACTACGGTGTACTCTATGTCGGGGAAAAGGGCAGGGTAGCACACGAGTTAATACTGGAGTGCAGACATTTAAAGGCAAGAAGCGGAATCACTGAATCTGATATTGCCAAGCGACTTATGGATTACGGCTTTCATGCGCCCACCCTGTCCTTCCCCGTCCATGGCACTCTGATGGTTGAGCCTACCGAAAGCGAGTCGCTGATGGAGTTAGATAGATTCGTGGAGGCGATGCGCGAAATTCGTAGGGAGATTGAAGAAATTGAAAACGGTAGTGCCGATCGCGAAGACAATGTATTGAAAAATGCACCCCACTCCCAGCTTGCAGTTACTGCCGATGAGTGGACGCATCCTTATAAAAGAGAAAAGGCAGCGTTTCCGCTGCCCTGGGTACGTCACAATAAGTTCTGGCTAACTACAAGCAGGGTAGATGATGCCTACGGTGATCGTAATCTGGTATGTACCTGCGAGCCTGTTGAGGCATACAGGTAAAGCTCTTATTTGTAGAACATCAGTAATTCTTGAGCCACTCTTTGGTTGTATTCGAGCGCAAGGCTTTTGTAGTTGATAAGGTCAACTATGGTGCCTATCAGGCATAGACCTCCTGTAAACAGGTAGAGTATTCCCATGCCAATTTGGTTCATAAGGAAGCGATGAACCCCTGAGATGCCCACAAAGCCAATTAACGCGGTGACCAGAATAATCATCGGGTCGCGCCGGCGTGTCCTGTAGATGTTGATAAAGTTCCTCACTTCGTCATCTGATTTGTCTTTAAGAAGGGATTGTAGAAATTGGGCTTCTGCCATATCAATTTCCGGAATCATTTGAAAAATTCTTTCCATAGTCTTGTGTTTTGTTTAGTAAAATGTCTGCTTTGAAAATAATATAGATACGGTGGAGTAAAATAATAACGGCCGGGATGCCAAGAGAGTGGGCCTGAAAGGAATTATGCAGTTCTCCTCTGAAAAGCCAGGCTATCGAATGTCCCAGTCCACAGCCGGGACAAAAACCTAAATCAAGATTGCTGATAAGGCATAGGGAGGCGTGTCCCCCTTCGCCGGGCGAAAAGCTTGCAAGCGCAATTAGCGAAGCAATCCAGAAAAAGCCTTCAAGATGGGTACGTCTGAATCTGTATGCGGGAAGCCTTGTAAGCATGTCTTTTGCCTGTTTGAAATCAGCTATAAATATATAATTAATTGTGCCTATATTCCAAGAATAAACTGTTTTTGTTGCTAATTAGGGGCTTACAAAATAAATAAAGCGGGAAATTGTTTGAAAATCATTGTTGCCCGGTAAACATTTCAAAACGACTTAGCGATTAGATTTCTCGCTTCGCTCGGAATCTATAAGCTTTTACCGGACAACAGTGTGTGAAAATATTTTTAGGAGGTCTCAGTTGAATTAAATTCAAATAGGAAACAGTTTTTCAGCAGAGCCTAATTATTGATGCATTTGCTGCGTTGTTAGCTGATCAAAGCCGCTTCTTTTCGCTTGAGAAGTCGTATTTTACGTTTCGGATATTTTAATAATCCTTAAGTTTTAGGCTGATATGTTGAAAATACATGAGTTTGCGAGCGCTTTATGTACTTGAAAATATTATTTAAAAGTTTTTGTTATCAATATCATTCTTTGAAAGTTCGATTGAATAAACTATTTTTGAAAACCGACAAAATTTTATTTCAGACAGTAGAATATCAATAATAAAACAGATTGGTTATGCAAACTAAACTTCAGGAGTTAACTGAAAAAATCTATAACGAAGGCGTTGATAAAGCACAAAAGGAGGCTGATGCTATTATAAAGGCTGCTGAGAAAAAAGCTCAGGATATTGAGAATGATGCTGTTGAAAAGGCAAAAATGATAGTCGCCGAAGCCGGAAAGAAGGCTGAAGATTTGAAAAGGCACGTTGATTCGGAATTAAAAATGTCAGTTAACCAGTCTGTATCCGCATTAAAACAAAATATTGCCAATACGTTAAGCATGAGCGCCATAGAGCCTCCTATCAGGGAATTGTTCAGCGACAAGGATTTTCTTAAGTCTATTATTGAGAAAGTAGTTAGCGGGATAATGGGCAAGGAAAGCACTGATTTGAAAGTAATACTGCCGGCTAACGATCAAAAGAATTTGGAGAGCTTTTTTAAAAATCAACTGGCAGCTGAGCTTAACAAAGGACTGGACTTGTCATTTTCGGAAGGTGTGAAATCAGGCTTTAAAGTTGGACCCGCCGATGGAGCTTATCAGGTAAGTTTTACGGACGATGATTTTATTAACTTTTTTAAGTCCTACCTGCGTCCAAAATCCAGTGCAATTCTTTTTGAAAAATAGACGATGGCAGAACGAAACTATTACGCTTTAGTAGCGGGTTTGCCTGATATAGTTCCGGAAGAGAAAAGATCTGTTTTTTCGTCCGTGGCATTCAGGCAAATGTTACATGAGACTATCCACCCGTCCGATTTTGATATGGTTAAGCTTTTGCATATGCCATTTGACCATAACAATCTGCTAAAATTGCTTTATGGCAGCAGCCGGGAATGGGATGAAAGAGCTAATTACACAGCTGAGGAGATGGAAGCTCTTAAAGAGCGTAAGTCTTTTGAAAATGAAGAGCTTGCCGATTTTCCTCAATATATTATAGACTTTATTGAGATTTACCTAAGTGAGGATTCTCCCGAAAATATTTATGTGGCCGAACAACTGTTGATCAGCAGCTATTATAAATATCTGGAGCAGAGTAATAATCAGTTTATCCGTGAATGGGTCGGGTATCAGTCAACTATTGCAAATGTGATGGCTGCTCTTAACGGACGCAAGCATAATATTCCATTTGAAGATGCTTTGGTGGGCGATAACGAGGTGGTATCTGCCCTGAAAAAGAGCCGTGCCAGAGATTTTGGATTATCCACCGAGCTGCCTGATATTGAGCAGATAATTCAGCTCTTTGAAATAGATAATTTGCTCGAGCGCGAGTTGAAAATTGACAATCATAAATGGCACTTTTTGGACGAGCTTACCTTCTTCAACTATTTCTCGGTTGAGAAGATATTAGCTTTTGTGCTGAAGCTGTTTATTGTTGAAAGATGGATGACATTGGATATTGAAAAAGGTAAAGGAATGTTTAATAAGTTGCTGAAAGAGTATGAAACCGGCTTTCAGTTTCCTGAAGAATTTACACTAGCTTATGGAAAGAAATAATATGACTACAGGCACTGTTGCCGGTATTGTATCAAACCTGGTAACCGTTAAGGTAGAAGGTCCTGTGGCACAAAATGAAATTTGCTTTATTATTCACAACAATGAGCGTTTGATGGCGGAGGTGATTAAAGTTACCGGCGAGAATGCTTTTGTGCAGGTCTTCGAAAGCACCAGAGGTCTGCGTGTGGGGGCTAAAGTGGAATTTCAAGGCCACATGCTTGAGGTGACTTTAGGCCCCGGAATCTTATCGCGTAACTACGATGGTCTGCAAAATGACCTCGACAAAATGGATGGTATCTTTCTTGAAAGAGGCAACTACACCGACCCCCTCAACAGGGAGGCCAAATGGCATTTCAAGCCGCTGGCTAAGGTCGGCGAGGCTGTTACTGCCGGCAGCTGGCTGGGTGAAGTGATTGAGAACATTATCCCTCACAAAATTATGCTGCCCTTCAAAATGGAGAAACGCTATATTATAAAGAGCCTGGCTCCGGAAGGTGATTATACCGTTGACGAGACTGTTGCTGTTGTTGTTGATGATGAGAATAAGGAAATTCCAATCACAATGGTTCAGAAATGGCCCGTTAAAATGGCCGTGGGAGCTTATATTGATAAGCCGAGACCTTTTAGACTGCTTGAGACCGGAGTGCGCTGTATTGACACGCTGAATCCTATTACTGAAGGCGGAACAGGCTTTATCCCCGGTCCTTTCGGTACAGGCAAAACTGTGCTTCAGCATGCTATCTCCAAACAAGCGGAGGCCGATGTGGTGATTATCGCGGCCTGTGGCGAAAGAGCAAATGAAGTGGTGGAAATCTTTACCGAGTTTCCCGAGCTTGACGACCCAAGGACGGGGCGTAAACTTATTGAGCGAACTACTATTATTGCAAACACATCAAATATGCCGGTGGCAGCGCGTGAGGCATCAGTTTATACGGCTATGACCTTAGGCGAGTATTATCGTGCCATGGGACTGAAAGTATTGCTAATGGCCGACTCTACATCTCGCTGGGCGCAGGCTTTGCGCGAGATGTCCAACCGCCTTGAAGAACTGCCGGGACCCGACGCTTTCCCTATGGATCTTTCGGCTGTTATTTCGAATTTTTACTCACGGGCAGGTATCGTCAATCTGGCTAATGGTTCAACCGGATCCATTACTTTTATTGGAACGGTTTCGCCGGCAGGAGGTAACCTGAAAGAGCCTGTTACAGAGGGTACCCGTAAGGCCGCCCGCTGCTTCTACGGTTTGTCGCAAGACCGGGCCGACAGCAAACGCTATCCTGCAATAGATCCCATCGACAGTTACTCTAAATATCTTGAGTATGCTGAAGTCCAGGAGAATCTGAAAGAAAAGTTAGGCGAATCCTGGCTTGAAAGTGTAACAAAGGCCAAGGATAGACTTCTTCGAGGCAAGGAAGCTATGGAGCAGATTAATATTCTTGGTGATGATGGTGTGCCCATCGAGTTTCATGAACGTTACTGGAAATCGGAACTTATCGATTTTATCATTCTTCAGCAGGATGCCTTTGATAATATTGATGCTTCTACTCCTTTGGACAGACAGCAATATATGTTAGACTCAGTTTTGAAGGTGACCGACTCATCTTTCAACTTTGTTAATTTCGAGGAGGTTGGAAGGTTTTTTAAAGAGCTGATAAACTATTACAAGCAAATGAATTATTCTGAATATAAGTCGGAAAAATTTGTTAGTCTGGAGGCGGAAATACGGAAGCATTTAGCTGAACGAATGAATTAAATCTGATTAGGGGCGCATCACTTAAGTTATAAACAAAGAAAACAGCAAGAATGAATAGTCTGGCATTTCAAAAAATATATACCAAGCTTAGCAATATTACAAAAGCTACCGTTACCCTGAAAGCTTCAGGTGTAGGCTACGATGAGCTGGCAACCGTTGACGGGCGTTTGGCGCAAGTTGTCAAAATAGTCCGCGACGAGATTACCTTGCAGATTTTTTCGGGTACTGAAGGTATTCCAACAAATGCTGAGGTTGTGTTTTTAGCACACCCACCGCAGCTAAAGGTTAGCGATGAGTTGTGCGGCCGTTTCTTCAATGCTTATGGTGACCCTATAGATGGAGGCCCCGAAGTGGAAGGAGAAATCAGGGACATAGGTAGTCCCTCGGTAAATCCTGTTCGTCGTAAGCAGCCATCTGAGCTTATCGCTACGGGTATCGCCGGTATTGACCTAAATAACACCCTGGTGTCGGGGCAGAAGATTCCCTTCTTTGCCGATCCCGACCAGCCTTACAACCAGGTAATGGCCAATGTTGCTCTTCGGGCCAAGGCCGATAAGATTATTTTGGGAGGTATGGGTTTGACCAACGATGATTACCTCTATTTTAAGCATCTCTTTGAGAATGCCGGCGAGTTGGAGCGCATCGTGAGTTTTGTTAATACCACGGAGAATCCTCCGGTAGAGAGGATACTGGTACCGGATATGGCACTTACTGCTGCCGAATATTTTGCTGTTGATAAGAATGAAAGTGTTTTGGTGCTTTTGACAGATATGTCGCTCTTTGCCGATGCCTTGAGTATTGTGTCCAACCGCATGGATCAGATTCCTTCCAAAGACAGTATGCCCGGGTCGCTTTACTCTGATTTGGCGCGCATCTACGAAAAGGCTGTGCAGTTTCCATCGGGTGGCTCAATCACCATTATTGCAGTGACCACGCTTTCGGGTGGAGATATTACCCATGCTATTCCTGATAATACTGGATATATTACTGAGGGACAGCTTTTTTTGCGTCGTGATAGCGAAATTGGTAAGGTTATCGTTGACCCTTTCCGCTCATTGTCGCGCTTGAAACAACTTGTTATAGGAAAGAAGACACGCGCCGATCATCCTCAGGTTATGAATGCCTCTATCCGACTTTATGCAGATGCCGCGAATGCACGTACCAAACTTGAAAACGGTTTTGACCTTACCAACTATGATGAGCGGACACTTGACTTTGCCAAAGAATATTCTGACAAATTGCTTGCCATCGATGTTAACGTGGATACTGATACCATGCTTAATATTTGCTGGGATTTGTTGGGAAAATATTTTAGTAAAGCAGAGACCGGTATAAGGCAGGAGTTTGTTGACCAATATTGGAAGGGAAAATAGGAGCGGAGTTACTGCTTCTCCAATCAGATAAAACATAAATCAGGATGGCTGTTAAATTTCAATATAATAAAACATCACTTCAAAATCTCGACAAGCAGTTGAAGGTTCGCCAAAGAACTTTGCCTACCCTGAAGAATAAGGAGTCTGCACTGCGAAGCGAGGTTAAGAGAGCCAAAGACATGGTGTCCGAACTCGATAATAAATTTATGGAAGAGATGGGCAGATATAACGGAATGGTGAGGCTTTGGGGTGAGTTTGACCAGTCTTTGCTCAGGGTGGATAATGTTGTGCTGTCGGTGAAGAAGATAGCGGGAGTTATGACTCCCGTTCTGGATGAGGTCGAATTCGGAGTTGAGCCCTTTCATGCTTTTAGCCGCCCCCTTTGGTTTGCCGATGGTATAGCCATACTGCGGAGTCTTGCTGAAATTGCCATTAATCGTGAGGTTTACGCAAGGAAGATGGAGCTTCTGGATCATTCACGTAAGAAGACTACCCAAAAGGTTAATCTTTATGAAAAGGTTCAGATTCCGGGATTTGAAGATGCCATACGTAAGATTAAACGTTTTCTGGAAGATGAAGACAACCTGTCTAAGTCGGCTCAGAAAATTGTTAAAACCCGACAAGAGAAAGAAAGAGAGGTGGAGCAATGATTGTAAAAATGCAGAAATACTCTTTTTTGGTTCATCATGCAGAATATGCTCAGTTTCTGGATGAGATAAGAAAGATTGGGGTTGTTCATATTGAGACGAAAGCTGCTGAGCCTACGCCTGAAATGCAGGAGATGATGCGTAATATTTCTGAAGTCACGCAGACTATGAAATCTCTTGAACTAAGAAAGGCTTCGCTGAAGGAGGCTCCTGCTCCTATTGAGCTTAAGAATGGTGTTGAGTTAATTTCCCAGCTTAAAGAATACGAAAATGAAGCTGAGAAGGCCCTGCAGGCCTGCTCAAATATTGAGAAAGAAATAAGACAGACTGAGCCCTGGGGCGATTTTTCTGTGGACACTATGTGCAAGCTTTCACAAGCAGGACTGGAATTCAGGTTTTTAGTGTGCCCGATTAAAAAGTTTCAGGAAGAATGGATACAGCAATATCCTATAGCCGTGGTGAGCGACCTTAGGGCTTACCGCTATTTTGTGCTCTTAACTGAAACTGCTGACAAAGAGACCGAAGCTATAACTATCCCCGGAGTTGATGAGGTGGCTGCCCCTGAGCGTTCTCTTTCAGAGCTTAAGGACTCGCTGGAAGAATCGCGACGAAAATATGATGAAGAGCAGCGGAAGATTGATGCAGTAGCCTGGTATGCTGAGCCGCTAATTAAGGCATACTATCATGATATGAAGGCTGAATTCAAAATGGCTGATGTGTGGCATCAGACTACTGCCGAAGCCGAAGGGAAGGTCAAACTGGTGGAAGGTTGGGTGCCTGTGCCCAATGCCGATGAGCTGGACAGCTATCTTGATACGCAAGCTATTGTGGCACTCAGGCGGGATGCTGAGGAGGGAGAGAAGGTTCCTATACAGCTGAAAAATAATAAATTCACCAAAGTTTTCGAACTGATAGGTGATTTTTATGAGTTGCCTAATCATAAAGAGCTGGATCTGACGCCTTTCTTTGCGCCCTTTTATATGCTCTACTTTGGTATAGCCCTTGGTGATGCGGGCTACGGTCTGATAGTTCTGCTTGCATCCTCTCTAGCTAAGATGAAGCTTCCCAAGATGAAACAGGCTCTTACACTGGGGCAGTATCTTGGTTTAGCCACGATAGTATGGGGATGTCTGAACGGCTCTTTCTTTGGACTTAATATGGGCAACTTTGGGATTCCCTTCCTTGAAAATATGAAGGAGCATTTTATCACCACCGATCAGCTCTTTACTCTGTCTCTGGTGTTGGGAGCTATCCAAATAATGTTCGGCAAATTTATTAAGATTGTCAACATTACTATCGCCCAGGGCTTTAGATATGCCTTCAGTACTATTGGATGGATTATTTTAATCTTAGGATTGGGGGCTAGCTACTTGCTAAGTTCTAATGACATTATAACTGCTGCATTAGCTAAGAATATCAATATTGCCGTAGCTCTTGTCGCGGGTGTCCTTATCATGATACTTAATGACCCTAAGCGCAATGTGTTTATGAATATTCTGATGGGTATATGGGATATATACGGCACGGTAACAGGATTACTGGGCGATATGCTTTCATACGTGCGTTTGTTTGCCCTGGGTATTTCAGGTGGAATTTTGGCATCTGTATTTAATATGATGGCCTCAAGTATGAGTCCCGATATTCCGGTAGTGGGAACTATTGTAATGATAATAATACTCCTGGCCGGGCATGGTATTACTCTTGTTATGTCGGGTATTGGTGCCTTTGTGCATCCTATCAGGCTTACCTTTGTTGAATTCTATAATAATTCAGGTTTTGTTGGTGGTGGTCGTAAGTATTCACCCTTTGCCGATGAACCGAAAATTGCCGTAAATAGCGAATTGAAAAGTAACAATTAAAACAAATTAGAAAATGGAACCTATTGTATTAGCTTATTTAGGAATTGGATTGATGGTCGGTTTGTCAGGTATAGGAAGTGCCGTAGGCTGTGGTATAGCTGCCAACGCATCAATTGGTTCACTTAAAAAGAATAGTGAAGGTTTTGGTACTTATGTTATGCTTACCGCACTGCCCGGTAGCCAGGGTTTGTATGGCTTTGCAGGCTATTTCCTGCTTAATGGATTCGGGCTGCTGACTGCCGAGGCTACATGGCTTCAGGCCTCTGCTGTATTCGGTGCCGGCTTGGCTCTTGGTATTGTGGGACTTCTGTCGGCAATAAATCAGGCTAAGGTCTGTGCTAATGGTATCGCTGCTGTTGGTTCAGGCCATGATGTAGGTGGTAAAACTCTTATCCTGGCTGTATTTGTTGAACTCTATCCTATTGTTGCTTTGGCAGCAACTTATCTGATCGGGATGGCAGTAGCATAATTACGAAACATTCTAAAAAGTAACAGGGGTCGTTCATCTTTATGATGCGGCCCCTGAGTTGTATATGACGAAGTCTTCGTACTACACTATCAATCAAATAGCCGCACTGCTAAGTGTGGCTATTAATTTTTCCTCCAAAAGAAGCCTTCCGGCCGTGGTGTTTCTTACTTCGTGAACATCGGTTTTTGCAGCTTGAAAACTAAAAGTTGATTTTATTTAAGTAAACTAATGAAGATTACGCTATCTATGAGCTTGATTTAGGTGGAAGAAAAATTGATACAGGTGCCTGGCCTGATTCAAGAGTGAATTTTTCTCCGAGACTTGGCTTTAACTGGGACGTAAACAGTGATAGTCGTCTGGACTTGTTACAGGGAGGTATGATTACTGATGTTAATGAGATGATAGACAGGCTTGGCTTTCAGACTGAAGTAACCCCGGAAGACGGTGTTGTGCCTAGTTCTATTGCCGGTGTTGACCCTGATTTCAAGATGTTTTTGATACCTTAACTTCACTGAAAATTTCAATCGTTTGCGAGGGCATAAAAAATAAGAAGAATCTTTTTTTTTGGAAAAATTTCTCCTTAATGCAACCGTTTGAGAGCTCTTTTATCCGGCTTTGTAAAGTTTACAAATTTTGACACTAATTAAGAAATAGGGTAGTTTTACCGGATGTTATTGTATTTGTGTGATAAACATTCTTTAAATAAAAAAAATCCCTCTATGAAAAAAACATTTACTCATCTAAGAAAAGGTTTGATGCTGATTGCCGCTATCATGATAATCGGCGTCGATTTGGCTTTCGCTGGAAGCATTGAAGGAACTAAGGTTTATTTTGAAAAACCTGCTGCGTGGAGCAGCCCTGTTAATATTTACATTTATGGAGATAGAGATGTGAACAACTCATGGCCCGGAGAAGCTATGACTCCGGAGAGCGGAAGCATTTACAGCTTCACGCTTCCTGCAAGCTATGTGAATCCCCGAATTATATTTAATGCCGCTAGTCTTCAAGCGCCCTCAGGTGAGGGATTTCTGCCGCAAAACAACGGACTTTATGATACTTCAGGCTTAATCGGTATATATGGGGTTGAAGACACTGAGACTGTTAAAACTCTTTATTTCACTAAACCTGCCGCCTGGGGCCCTTCTATTTTTGCCTATGTGTATGATTCAAACGGTGGAGGAGGAGAAAATGCTGTTTGGCCCGGCCTGGAAATGGAGTCTCTTGGAGACAATCAAAGTAATAATTAAGTAAGCAAAATCCGGATAATAATGAAAATTACAAAAAGTGTAACTTTTGCAATACAAGTAATGCTTTTTTTGAGCATTTCTTGTATCGCAAGCGCGCAGGATTTTACCCGCACGGATTTTCGCGATGAAACCATTTATTTTGTTATGACCACCCGCTTTTATGACGGAGATCCCGACAATAATACTCATTGCTGGGACGGCAAAAGCCTAAATCAAGGTGATCCTGCATGGCGGGGTGATTTCAAGGGTCTTATTGAAAAATTGGATTATATAAAGGCGCTTGGTTTTACGGCAGTGTGGATTACTCCTGTGGTTGAAAATGCCAGTGGCTATGACTATCACGGCTATCATGCCATGAATTTCAAAAAGGTTGATCCGCGGTATGAGTCAGAGGATGTTCTATTTCAAGATCTTATTGATGAGGTTCATGCGAGGGACATGAAAATTGTGCTGGATGTTGTTTTTAATCATACAGGAAATTTTGGCGAAAGTTTTCTTTCTCCCATGTTTGAAAAAGACTACACAGCAGACTTGGCCGATGCGGAGGCATGCATGCTTAAGATTCCCGGAATCTTGCCAGATAATTATGACGAAATGACGCCCGGACAGCAGTATCAGGCTCGCCTGGCTCTTATGAAAAATACGGACGGTCAAAACCATGATAAGAATAATCATTTCCACCACTACGGGAACTTTAACTGGGATGATATTACTTCACAATGGGCTCAGATTGCCGGCGACTGTGTGGATTTAAATACTGAAAACCCTCTTGTTTACAATTATATTATTGAAGCTTATTCTCAATTTATAAAAATGGGAGTGGATGGCTTTCGTATTGATACAGGACGACATATTTCCCGCTTAGTCTTTAATAAGGTGTTTAATCCTGCATTTAAAGCAGCTGCGGAATCTGTTGGGAAGGATAATTTCTTCATGTTTGGCGAAATTTGTACAAGGGATAGGAATTACTGGTACAGGAATACACCTGCCATGTCAACTCCATTTTATACATGGAAGGATTCTAAAAGCTATCCCTGGAGTGAGGATGCTAACGAATATAAAAATACGGCAATATTTGCCGATAGTGGTTTTCCTTTTCTTAATCAACAATCGTGCATCGCCAACTATAATGACAATGCAAGTGAAGGCAATCAGCCAAGCTCCAATAATGCTTTTTTGAATGGTAACGACTACCGCACTCCTGATTATTCTTTGCGCTCGGGTTTGGATGTAATAGATTTTCCTATGCACTGGAATTTTGAAAATGCATATTCGGCATTTGGCGTAGCAACTAGTGGTGACCATGCTTATAATGACGCTACTTTTAATGTGGTTTATGTTGATTCTCACGATTATTCTCCCGACGGAGCTCCTGAAGGGGAGCGTTTTGCTCAACCGCAAAGTACATGGGCCGAGAACCTTTCGCTTATGTACACCTTCAGAGGGATTCCTTGTTTGTATTATGGCAGTGAAATAGAGTTTAAAAAGGGAAAGCCAATTGATAAGGGCCCAACTATTGCTTTGCGCGAATCAGGGCGTGCCTATTTTGGAGGATATATTGAAGGAGATCTTGCGGTAAATGATTTTGCCGATTACGAGAATGCCAGCGGCAATGTAGCAGTTAGCTTAAAACATCCTCTTTCTTTGCATATTCAGCGCTTGAGCCAAATTAGAATGGCAGTTCCTGCACTGCGTAAAGGTCAGTATTCAACGGCAAATATTAATGCCTCCGGTATCGCTTTTAAAAGAAGGTATGTAGATGCAAACACCGACAGTTATGCTCTTGTTGCTATCTCGGGTAGCGCGACTTTTTCCAATATTTTGAATGGAACTTATACTGATGTTGTTAGCGGTGATGTAAAACAGGTGAGCAATAATACCCTTAGCGCTACTCTTAATGGGAAGGGCAATATCAGGGTTTACGTGCTTAGTACATCCAAAACTCCGGCACCGGGGAAGGTTGGTAAAGACGGGAAATATATCTATGCCTCTTCTCCTGTTAATATTGAGCAAGGCGCTTACCCCGATGAAACAGAGCCTCTTCTGGAAGAAGTGCCCACTCCTGTAGATCCGGGTGAAGTTACTGAGCCGGTGCTTCTTCACGGAGAACAAGCCATCTTCTTTGAAAAACCCGCTAATTGGGGCAGCCTGATTAATTCGTATATCTACTATGAAGACAATGGAGCAAAGATGATAACCAAGGCCTGGCCCGGTGATAGGATGCAAAGTCTTGGCGGCGGGGTGTATAAGTTCGTTTTAGAGGGCAGCATTAACAATTGGAAGGTCTTGTTTAATGACGGTGGGGGCAATCAGGCGCCTGCAAGTATAGGCTTTGATGTGGTTAATGGCGGATATTACAAAGCCGGCGGTTTGGATCATACCCTGAATGAAACTCTCCCAACAGGAGCAGCCGAGCCTGAGTTGTTGAGCACTATACGTTTTTACTCAAGCAATGGGGTACTCTATGCAGAGAGCGGTATAACCAGGGAGCTAAGCTTGTATTCAATTAGCGTCGTTGTGGTTTGCCATTTGAAAATTAACGTAGGAAAAAATTCTTATGAGGGCATTCCTAAAGGAATATATATAGCTGACAGGCAGAAAATTATTATTCACTAAAAAAAACACATTCAACTGTCTGTTCGGGCAGTTGAATGTGTTTTTCTTATATCAAAAGTCCTTCCTATTTCGGGTTTAAAAACCAAATGCTTCTACCATCTTAACGAAAAGATCAGTATTTTTATAGATGCCAATAAAAGCTTCGGCACCGGGGCCGTAGGCAAAAACCGGCACCATTATGCCTGTATGATCATCCGTTGTGTATTTGGCGCTAAGCGTACCCTTGGATATATCACCATTATCGATTGACATTCCACCCGTTTCGTGGTCGGCAGTTACTATCACAAGGGTTTTCTTATTATTGGCAGCAAAGGTTAAGGCCTTACCTACGGCTCGGTCAAAGTCAAGGGTCTCATGGACTATGTAAGTTGTGTTGTTGGCATGACCTCCCCAGTCTATTTGAGAACCTTCAACCATAAGGAAGAAGCCCTCCTTGTTGCTTTGAAGAACTTCAATAGCCTTTTGAGTGGCATCGGGAAGTAGATTACCGCGCTCGGGGTAAACTTCGTTATGGATTGCTGCGGTAAGGATGGCCATTGGTCCTGTCTTAACTGATGCAGCCTCTTCTAAAGAGCTAAAAACCCGGTAATTGTTTTGGCTAAGTTCTTCCAACAAGTTTCTTCCATCTTCGCGGCTTGTAAAATGTTCCTTTCCCCCTCCGATAAAAAGGTCTATGCCACTGTCTAAGAAGTCCCCGGCTATATCTTCATACATTCCTCTGTCGGGCTGATTGGCTACAAAAGATGCAGGTGTTGCATGAGTGATTGCTGAGGTGGAAACCAGACCTGTCGCTTTATTGTTGTCCTCACTGATGTAAAGGATGGATTTGAGAACTTTGCCATCCTGGTCAATAGCTATGACTCCATTATTTACACGCACTCCCGTGGCTATTGCAGTTCCTGCAGCTGCCGAATCGGTAATGTAATCGTCGGCGCTTTGAGTTTGCATAAAGCCTATATGCTTCATATAATTCAGATTCAGTTGCCCCTTGTTGGCTGTAAGGGCTGAGTAAACCTGTGCCACTCCCATGCCGTCGCCAATAAGCAGAATTATATTCTTAGGACGTTTTTTGAATTTTACCGACTCAGGAAGCGCTACCGGCTTATGGGGCGAGGGGTTTTCAAAACTGAAATTGGGATCCGGGTTTTTGTAGTCTTCCTGTCCATAAGCTTTAATGGTTAATGAAAGGATTAATAGTAATGTAAGAGATAGAAATTTCATTTTTGCAGTATTTATTTTTATTTAATTCATGCGGAAAACTTTTCCATGCATTTAAGTAACTCCTACAAAGAACATGAAAGTAATTGAATTGTTTGCAAACTCAAAATTAAGAAATCTGTAAATCGTAGCTGCCAGAGCTCATTCTCATGTTTTTTCATAGATAATCGAGAAAAAACCGATTATCTATGCAAAAATACTATTTTTGACTTAAGAGCCTAAGTTGTTTTTGATAATAGAAGATTAATTTTGTAAGGAGAACTTTCGCGTGGATAATTTGTTTATGAACGTAATAAAAAGTAGCATATTCGATTAAGAAATGGAATTGAACACTGTTTTATTTGCATTTGGCTTGACTCTGTTTGCCGGTTTGTCAACAGGTATTGGCAGTGCAATGGCCTTTTTTGCAAAACGCACCAACACCAAATTTTTGTCAATATCCTTGGGATTCTCGGCAGGGGTGATGATTTACGTCTCTTTTGTCGAGATATTTTTTAAAGCCAGGACTGAGCTTACCGACGCTCTGGGTGATAAGCCCGGTACATGGCTTACTGTTACAGCTTTTTTTGGAGGTATCTTGCTTATCGCACTTATTGACAAGCTTATCCCTAAGAGTCGCAACCCCCACGAAATAGCCATGGTGGAGGATATGACGGAAGAACAGAGGGAAAAAACGATTAAGGAGAAAAAGCTGATGCGTATGGGAGTGATGACTGCCCTGGCATTAGCTATACACAACTTCCCGGAAGGACTGGCTACATTTACCGCTGCTATTGCAGATCCAAACCTGGGGATAGCAATTGCCGTGGCTATTGCTATTCACAATATTCCCGAGGGCATAGCCGTTTCGGTTCCTATTTACTACGCCACCGGAAGTAAGCGCAAAGCTTTTCGCTACAGCTTTTTATCCGGACTTGCTGAGCCCATTGGAGCCTTAGTGGGTTATGCCTTGCTGATGCCATTTATGGGGCCTGTGCTATTTGGGATTGTGTTTGCAGCCGTGGCAGGTATCATGGTTTTTATCAGCCTGGATGAATTGCTGCCTGCTGCCCGTGAGTTTGGTGAGCATCACCTTTCAATTTACGGTATGGTTTTAGGAATGGTGGTGATGGCTTTAAGTTTGTTATTATTTATGTGAAACAACTGATTTTTTCGGGCTGCTACTTATAAGCAGTCTAGCTTAATCGAAATATGAGAAGGACTGAACGCTTCACGAAAGTGCTGGCCTGGTTTCAGGAAAATATGCCGGAGGCAAAAACTGAGCTGGATTACAGAGACCCTTACGAATTGTTGGTAGCTGTTATCCTGTCGGCTCAATGTACCGATAAGCGCGTTAACCAGATTACTCCCCGCTTTTTTGAGAGGTTTCCGAGCGCCGGGATATTGGCCCGTGCCGAGATTGCTGAGGTGTTCGAGTATATCCGCACTTGCAGTTATCCCAACAATAAGAGCAAGAGCCTCGTTGGAATGGCTCAGAAGCTGACGGACGAGTTTAAGGGAGTTGTTCCATCTGATGTGGATGAGCTCCAAAAGCTGCCCGGGGTGGGCAGGAAGACGGCTAATGTAATTGCTTCGGTGGTATATAACAAGCCGGCAATGGCTGTCGATACCCATGTGTTTAGGGTAGCAGCAAGAATAGGTCTGACCCAAAAGGCCAAAACTCCGCTTGATGCGGAGCGGCAATTGGTGAAATACATACCTGAAAACCTGCTATCAATTGCTCATCACTGGCTTATTCTTCATGGTCGTTACATCTGCCTGGCTCGTAAGCCTAAATGCCCCGAATGTGGTCTAAAAGATTTTTGTGAGTATTACAAAACGAACTTTGACTCTTAGTGTGGCTAAGATTCTTTTATTATTAAGGCTGAGGGAATAATGGGAAGCCAGGTGCTTTTAGAATCTATAAGATTTTTCCAACTGTCAATGCTTATTATCATTAAGTCCTGACGATTAAAGAATTCTTTATCGATGATTTTTTCACTTAGTACGCTTATGTTATTTGGCGCCTTTTGTTCAATAGTCCTTATCCTTTCTTTTAGCGCCGGACTATTTTTTATCTTTGAATTTGCATCTAAGATAACAATTTGAGAGTCGGAATTATTGATAAGCTTTTGCGCATAGTCAATTAAAAAGCCATCATTTTCTTCAAATATTGGAAGAAACACTTTATCTGTCTTTGAAAAGTTTTTGTCGATTAGCACCCCAACCGGTATTTTACTTTTGTTTAAAATATTTCGGGTTCGCTCATCTAAGGGAGAACTTTCAAAGATACTTTCTCCGGCTTTAACCTTATTAATTAATTTGCCCGGATTTATTAAGCGGGTGGTAAATCCCAAAATCCTTCCAAACAAGCTCCCTTCAAATATTGATTGTCCTAAACCTATTAGCAAGAGGTCATACTCGCCTTTGTTGGCTACTTCTGTGATGTCTGAGTCGATATCGTTAGAAGCCTTAAATTATGGGTCGTTAAGCAAGCCAATTTCAGTTCTTAAACCCGTATAGACGAAAAATAGGGGTAGTAATAACACAAGGGCGACATCTTCAACTTTTTCTATAAAAATGCTTCTGAACCTTTCATTATCAGGCATAATTGCCCCTGCCATAAAAGCTCCGAAGAGGGCATGAATTCCAATTACTTCAGTAGCCCACGCAGACATAATTTAGGTGAGAAAGAAAATAGCTACTATTGACTTACTTAAGCTTTCCTTGGTTTGATATAGATTTCCAATTCTGGCAAGAAAAGGACGAATTACTTTAATCATGATAAACACATATATCGCCGCAAGGACGATTATATACAATGCGCTTACAAAAGAGCCCGCTTTTACTATCGCAATTACAGCTGCAAGCAGGCACCACGCAGTAATATCGTCTGCAGCAGCACAGGTGATTACAATTGTGCCTAATCTGGTTTTGTTTATACCCCTCTCCTGAACTATCCTTGCTAATACAGGAAAGGCAGTAATACTTAAGGCAATACCAATGAAAAGGGCAAAAGATGAAAATTGAACTCCGGCCGGTGCAAAAGACTCATAAATATAGTATGCTAAGCCCATACCCAAGGTGAAGGGGATGATGATACTGGCATGACTGATTACAACAGCGTCGTGAGCCTTGGTCCTCAAGATTCTTAAATCTAATTCCATCCCCACTACAAACATAAATAATATAAGTCCTATCTGACTTAAGAAGTGAAGGTTACCCAATGAAGCTACGGGGAATAGGGTGGCGGAAATATCAGGAAAGTGCATTCCTAAAAATGAAGGTCCCAGCAGAATCCCTGCAACAATTTCTCCGATAACAGATGGTTGTCTTATCTTACGGCATAGCCATCCGAAAAATCGGGCAACAATTATTATAGTTATGATTTGTGCTAAAAGAATAGCAAGAGGATGTTCTAAATTATGGGCTAAGGAGTTAATAAATTCCTGCCATTGAGTATTGCCGTTTTTCGGCATAATAATATCCCTTCCGATTTCTAATTTTGTACCAAATAATACAATCCAATACATTAATGCGGCAAATCCACCGATTATACTATGGTAAAAAACAGTATTCTTAAATTTTAGCATATCCTTTCTTGTTATTTGTATGGCAGCATGATTATTTAGCTGAGCCCTTCATGTCGAAGAAGTTGATGCTCGAAATATTATATTTCTAAATCTATATTTTTGGGTTCTTGCTTACAGCGCTATTCATTCATTATTACCCTGAATAACTCGCTGCCAGAGGGTGGAGTAATCACATTTGATGGTTTCAATATCTTTATTTCTAAATCCTTGATTTACAGTAACAGCAGCGGCTCCTAAAGGTTCGGCGGTAATAGCCATTTCTACTGCGACTTTCCCTTGGGTTATACTACCGTCAGATCTGACAGACTCCAGAGAAATAAAGGAAGCAGGCAATTCATGCCTTTATTTTCTTTAAAAACATCTCACGGTAATTTGCAAGCCGAAGCATCAATGCCGATCACCCCCATAATCCATTTTTGGGATATACACCACTTGCATGAAGCTCATCAAGAGCTGCCTTAACCAGTGGTTTGTCTTCCTGATAGGTAACCCCAAACCATTGGGCTGGAGTGGAAATAATCTTTACTTTGGCTGTCCCGGCTTGAACCATATCGTTGGCTGGAACATTATAATAGTATTCCGACTTTAATTCCGAGCCTCTTTTTTTTAGGAATTCTATAAAACCATTTTCCAGATGAGTGAAAAACTCGGGCTTGAAAATCCAGAAATTCATCGAAACGGGCTCTTCTCCGCTTAGCTCTTCCTTGTAATCATCTTCGTAAAAGAATATTTTGTCTCCTTCTTTTCCAATTTTGGTACGCTCGATAACAGAAGTCATATAGTTGTCAGAATCTGATGCACATACTCCGCGCGACACTGTCCCATGTTCTGATAAAGTGTTTTTCAGAGCATAGCCTATCATCGCGTACTCACTATTATTCTTGCTGTTTTGTATAAACCCAAAGGCCTGTGCGTATGAATCCTTGCCGTAATAATCGTCGGCATTGATAATTGCAAAGGGAGTATCTATCTCCTCTTTCGCCATAAGCATTGCATGACCTGTTCCCCAGGGCTTTTGACGACCTTCCGGAACGCTAAAACCTGCCGGAATTTTTTCTATGCTTTGATTCACGTAGGCTGTTTCTATTTTGCCCTTCAGGCGAGGCTCAAACCTGTCTTTAAAGGCCTGGGCGAAATCTTCACGAATTACAAATACAACCTTGCCAAAGCCGGCTCTGATTGCATCGAAAACAGAATAGTCGATAATCGATTCGCCCGAGGGACCAAGCTCATCCATTTGTTTTAGGCCTCCATAGCGACTGCCCATGCCGGCTGCAAGAATAAGTAGTGTAGGTTTCATTATAGTTGTGTTTTTATTTTTTTTCAGATACAAAAATGCAACTATTCTCAAACTATTCAAAGCAGCATCACGGATTCTTAAGGCGTAAAGGTGTTCTATACTTTTAGGCTATATCCTGCTTGACTAATGTGTCGGTATAAGGTGTTTAAAGGGTTTTGTAATGGCCTTGCGCAATGAGCGCAGGGTTTGAAAACGTAGCTTGTAAAAGCTTAATTGAATAATGCCCCAGAAAGGATTTTTATTTTTGGCTTCCGCATAATAGTTTGCCAACATCGACATCTCTATAGGACTTCCACCTAAACGCCTGAGATTGGCAAAGCCTCGGCGCCTCAATTTTTTGCGATTGAAACGCATACGGTTGGTATCGACCAGACTAAAGTGCCACCTTTCGGCGTGAGGTCTTACCAATATGTTACCCTGGCCCAGATCGAGATGTTCAACTCCTTTGAGATGCAGTTGTTCCCACGCATAGTGTGCAAAGTCGCGAATTATTTCCTCTCTGGCTGCCAGGTCTTTGCCAAACACGCCTTCGAACGTAAAGGCATGCTCCTGATACAACGAGATATAATAGCTGTGGGTGATAAAGCCAAAGCGGTCACGGAATTCAAGCCATGCGATGGGCTCAGGTGTTTCTATGCCCAGCTTAAGCAGCTTTTCGGAGTTTATGAAGCTTCGTTGCGCCTTACTTTTACGCAGCCACGCATATACGAACTTATTGATGATATTGGGCCTGCCAAAAGACTTGACGCACAAACGCAGCCGGTCAATTTCAATAATCTTGATTTCGTTTCGTATTTTATAAATGGTAGTACCTTCTTTGTGGAACCAGGTTTTTATGTCACGAAATTCCTTAATTAAGGACTTATACTCGGGATTAATATTGTAATGCAACATAGTATGGCGTTTTTGTATCTTGCAAATATAATGGCCTGAAGGACGGCTTTCTGATTGTTTTCACCGAACGGTAGCTTTAACCCTCTCAAATGACAATAGGAGTAGATTAAAGACTTATCCGGATGCGTGCCATGGGGCGACAGGGTGGCTTGTCTCTACATTGTGTGAAAACCATAACTCGCAGTTTTAACTGTGGGTCAAGGAATAAACGCCATATTTCATAAACATTTTAATGGTTTAAAAATTTGCAATACTACAGCGCTATCGCGCGTGGTAGCTTAGCAGCTTAGCAGCTTAGCAGCTTAGCAGCTTAGCAGCTTAGCAGCTTAGCTTGTTAGCGTTTAGCGGGAAGAAAATATTGAGGGTGGTTATGAATATCGGGTATCAACACGCAATATAACCAATGGCGGGTGCAGTGGTTATTTTAATCATGCTGCCTCTCTCAAACTTCGGTGTCGGCGGACAGGAAAGTAGCCCGCAATCCGCCACTAATGCTACACGGCTGGTTAGGCACAATCAGAACAAAAACCGATAAACCGATTATCATTTTGATAATTTTCACTAACTTTACCTTATGAAACATTTGACTATCGAATTACCGGACAACTTAAATCTCAATGAAAAGGAAACAAAGAGATTTTTAGCTGCTAAGATGTATGAATCAGGAAAGTTATCTCTTGGACAAGCTGCTGATATAGCCGGATTATCAAAAACTGCATTCTCAGAGATATTAGGAGATTTTGATGTTTCATTAATAAACTACCCTCCCTCAGACATAATAAGAGATGCAGGCCAATTCTGAAATAATAATCTCTGACACAAGCTGTTTAATACTTCTTAGGAAAAATCGATGAATTAAACCTCTTGAATAAGATTTCAGATAAAGTCTTCATTACTACAGCAATAAATAATGAATATGGTAAGGATTTGCCATCATGGATTACTATAAAGGAACCTCAAGACAATCATTACCAAAGGATACTGGAAATGTATTTGGATAAAGGGGAAGCCAGTGCTATTGCATTGTCTTTAGAAATGGATAATTCAATAGTCATTATTGATGACCTTAAAGGCCGTAAAGTTGCTGAACGACTGAATTTACGATATTCTGGAACATTTGGACTGATTCTTAGGGCTAAACAAATTGGAGTAATTCAAAGTGTTAAACCTATACTAATAAAGATCAAAAAGACCAATTTTAGATTCAGCGAAAAACTTTTTAAATTAATTCTAGAACAAGCCGGAGAATAAACTGGCAATGCCTAACATGCGGTCATAAGCAATGTGGGGTGCTGTGCCTGTTTTATTTGCAGCTCATTGAATAGAGTTTGCGGTAACGAGACAAGTGAGCGCTTTGAATCCCGCACTGCGCGTAGCGCCGAACGTTATAGCCAATTATAAAGACCGACATATGAACTTTAGAGCATCATTTTGTGACCCATTTATGCCTGACATCATCAAGATTGGCGACATTTAGAAAGATAAAGTCATTGAGATATTTAATCGAGTTCCATGGACGGAGTATTTAGAGAAAATGAAAACCGCAAACTATAGAGATATTCACTACTCGCCATCTCTTGAGATTGAGAACAAGGACAATAGGAATGGACTTTCGGTTTCTGCTGTTGACGGAGTGGAGTGGTGTATTTTCTTTAAAAGACCAAAGCGAGTAAAACGATTTCTTGGACTGAGTGAGATAATGCATGAGAACTATTTGACAGATATTCAAGTACAGACAGAAAAAGATAGAACTGCAAGAATTGTTAGCAATGCTATTTTAATGAATGAAAAACACTGTCCCTTATCCTTTAGAACAGTTGATTCTATTGACAACAAGAAGGCAATGTTATTATTTTATGAGCAGAATAATATTTCCAAATTCAAGGAGATTTTTATAAATCAATTTGAATTTGCAGTGAAAACATATTTTTAGAAATTTATGTTTTCGCTAAGAGTAGTTATTCTACCATAGGGCTGATTTTACTCTTCTTTCAGCCACTTATCAAGCCATGCTGCAAATTCGCGCTGCCAAAGAATGCCGTTTTGAGGCGACAAGACCCAGTGATTTTCTTCAGGGAAATAAAGGAAGCGTGCCGGAATATCTTGTATGCGTGCGGCATTAAATGCTGCCATCCCTTGCGTATAAGGTATTCTAAAGTCCTTCTCGCCATGAATAACTAAGATAGGTGTGTCCCAGTTGCCTGCAAACAGGTGAGGTGAGGCTTCATATCTTTTGTCAGGCTGTTTCCAATAGGGGCCGCCCATGTCCCAATCAACAAAAAACATTTCTTCTGTTGTGGTGTACATCATATCACTATTAAATATTCCGCAGTGCGATATAAATGCCTTGAAGCGTTTGTTGTGGTTTCCGGCAAGCCAATATACAGAATAGCCCCCATAGCTGGCTCCTACAGCACCCAGCTTGGTTTCATCCACAAAAGGCTCAGCTGCCAGAGCATCGATGGCGCTCAGATAATCCTGCATATTTTGGCCGTCATAGTCGCCGCTTATCTGCTCATTCCATTCTGTGCCAAAGCCGGGAAGGCCTCGTCTGTTGGGCGCTACAACAATGTAATCGTTGGCCGCCATCATCTGGAAGTTCCATCGAAGGCTCCAGAATTGGCTAAGGCCGCTTTGGGGTCCTCCCTGACAGTAGAGTATTGCCGGGTATTTTTTCGCCGGATCGAAGTGTGGAGGGTAAATAACCCAGACCAGCATATCTTTATTATCGCTGGTTTTAATCCATCGCTCTTCCACTTTGCCAAGGCTCAATTGCTTTAATATTCCTTCGTTAATATTAGATAAATTAGTAACCATTCCATCTGCCAGGCCAATTCTGAAAATGTCGGATGGCGAACTCATGCTCATCCTGCTTGCTATAAGAGCATCTCCTGACTGCACAAGCTGTGTAAAGTCATGCATACCTTCTGTTACCCTGCTAATTGTACCATCGCCCAAATTGATAGCGTGAATTTGATTAGTAGCATTGATGTTAGAAATAAACCAGATAAATGGTTTTTCTCTATCCCAGACGGGTGATGATACATTGTGGTCGAAGTTTGCAGATAGCTCTGTTTTTTGACGACTGCTCATGTCCATTACAAACAGGCGATTCCTGTCGGCTTCGTAGCCGTCGCGTTCCATGCTTTCCCAAATTATTTTTGAGCCGTCGGGCGAAAAGAGGGGGTTCAGGTCGTAACCCTTCATTCCCTCCGTAAGGTTTTCAGTAGTTTTGTCTTCCAGCTTATAAAGGTACAGGTCGGAGTTGGTTGAAAAGGCGTAATCCCTTCCTCTTAGCTTCTTGCTCGTGTAAACAAGCTGTTGCCCGTCGGGCGACCAGCATATCTGCTCCGTCCCGCCAAAGGGCTTGAGAGGTGAGTCGAAGCGTTCGCCCTCCATAATGTCCCATCCTTCGCTGATTTTTTCGCCTGCAGAGTATTGGCTGATAAAGATATGACTGTAGCTGTAGTCATGCCATGAATCCCAATGACGATACATCAGGTCGTCTTCAATCCGGGCATTGGCCAGGGGCAGATCAGGGTATAGTTCATTAACTGTAGAATCAAGTTTGACAGCTTTACTATAGGCTATATGTTTCATGTCGGGCGAGTAAAGATAGCCTGTGATTCCACCTACAATGTCAGAAATTTGCTCACGAGAGCTGCCGTCGGGATTCATCTCCCATAGTTGCATGCTTCCCGATTCAGCACTTAGGAAGCTGATTTTTGCACCGTCAGGACGCCAGCCGGCCTGAGCTTCGTTAGTTTTGGTATTTGATATCTGCTTTGTGCTTCCTCCATTTGCCGAAACAGTGTATAAATCGGTGTAGGGGCGGTTCTCTTCAATATTTGTGTTGCTAAGCCCGTATAGTATTGTGCTTCCATCCGGAGAGACGGCCATGTCTCCCAAACGACCCAAAGACCATAAGACTTCGGGAGTCATAAGGTCTGAATCTAATATAATTTCCTGCTTAGTATGAGCTTGCTGATGCTTATTGCCCGGAGTTTCGGTGCATGCCGACAATCCAATTGTCAATGCTGTTATCAGATATAATGGTTGTTTCATTTCTTAGTTTATTTGGTAAATGACAAAAATAGCTATTATCTTTTAGGGGGCAATCTTGTATTTTTTATTGTTGTTCGCTAAAAAACGATTAGATCCCCCGCAAAGCCCGCAATGACATAGATATTGCCGGTTTTAAGCTTGTCATTTCGAACGAAGTGAGAAATACATTAGTTAAGTCGTTTTAAAATGTTGATTGGAAAACAATGATTTTTTTTATAATTTTTTAGATATAAAAAGTAAATGATACTATATTAGAGGAAAATTTGCATTTAGGGATGCTCCCGGCTAAAGAATAATAGTGTTACTACAATAAAAACAATATGATAAAAAGAATCTTATTTTTGTCCACTTCGATAATGGCAATTCTGCTTGCTATCGCATGCGAAACTAAATACGAATATGATTTTCAGAATCCGAATCTCCCGGTTGATGAAAGGATAGAGAATCTTATCAGCCTCCTGACACTTGAGGAGAAAGCAGGCTTGATGGTTAATGTGTCTGAACCTATCGAACGCCTCGGCATTCCAGCATACGACTGGTGGAACGAAGCCCTTCACGGAGTAGGACGTGCCGGTCTTGCTACTATGTATCCGCAAGCTATTGGTATGGCTGCTACCTGGAATGAGCCGGGACATTTTGAGGCTTTCACGATTATTTCAGATGAGGCCCGGGCAAAGTATAATGAAGCTATACGAAACAACAACAGAGGTCGGTATTACGGGTTGAGCTTCTGGACTCCAAATATTAATATTTTCCGTGATCCTCGCTGGGGAAGAGGACAGGAGACCTACGGGGAAGATCCCTTTTTGACTGCCAGAATGGGAGTAGCGGCAGTTAAAGGTTTACAGGGTGATGACCCCGACTATTATAAAACTTATGCCTGCGCCAAGCATTTTGCAGTTCACAGCGGGCCGGAATGGAATCGGCACTCCTATAATGCGTCTGTTTCTGAACGTGACTTGCGGGAGACTTATCTGCCCGCCTTTAAAGCTTTGGTAGATGAAGCCAATGTCAGGCAGGTAATGTGCGCCTACAATGCATTTGAAGGCGAGCCCTGTTGCGGAAGCGGCAGGCTGATGATAGATATTTTACGCGGCGAATGGGGATATGATGGTATGGTTGTATCTGATTGCTGGGGCATCAATGATTTCTTTGTTCCTGAATATCACGGGACTCATGCCAGCCCCGAATCTGCCGCGGCTGATGCTGTGATTCACACTACCGATTTAGAATGCGGAGATGTTTATAACAACCTGGTTTTATCAGTAGAACAGGGATTGATTACGGAGGAACAGATTGATTACTCTCTTCGCCGTGTGTTGCGCGCCTGGTTTGAGCTTGGAATGTTGGATCCTGCGGACAGTAACCCCTGGAGTAAACTTCCTCATTCCATAGTAGATTCACCTAAGCACAAAGAAAATGCTTTAAAAGTTGCACGTGAGTCAATGACTCTTCTGAAGAATAATAATAATATTTTGCCTTTAAGTAAAGATATTAAGCGCATTGCCGTAATTGGTGCTAATGCAGCCGATACCGTTATGCTCTGGGGCAATTATAACGGTACGCCTTCCTCAACAGTAAGCATCCTTGATGGTATAAAAGCTAAACTTCCGGATGCTGAAATTATTTACGACAGGGGCTGTGA
The DNA here is from genome assembly GCA_002427105.1 of Marinilabiliaceae bacterium UBA5488. Lineage (GTDB taxonomy): Bacteria > Bacteroidota > Bacteroidia > Bacteroidales > Marinilabiliaceae > Geofilum. The sequence goes on from DIPM01000036.1 coordinate 304,885, forward strand.
CCTGGTTGATCCTTGGGTGAGGACTTCTTTATATGATAATTTTACCAATAGTCGTGATAATTCGGAGGGGCTTTTTGTAGAGTTCTTCAATAATAACAGCTTTTATGGAGAGCCGGTGGCAACTGAAATAAATAATGAAGGAATTTTATATAATAATTCAGGAGGGACAGCACTTGCCCAGGGTGTGAATATGGATAATACTTCCACTCGTATAAGCGGAACCTTTATAGCACCATACACAGGGAAAGTTGTGATGTCAGCCCGCACCTCAGATAGATATAAGCTTTATCTGGATAATAAGGAGCTTATGTCACAAAGAGGTGGCGAGGCTTTTATACCTGCAGAATACGAGTTCGACGCGATAAAAGGGAAAAGTTATGACATTAAGCTGGAACACTCACAGACAGGGCGAAGGGTATATATTGATTTTTCTATTTTCAGCAAAGAGACGGCTCAGTTTGATGAACTCGTGCAAGGCCTCAAGGATGTTGATGCAATCATTTACGTTGGGGGCCTATCACCTCGCCTTGAAGGTGAGGAGATGCCTGTGAGTGCTGAGGGTTTTAAGGGAGGTGACAGGGAAAGACTGGAACTTCCGGCGGTGCAAAGCCGCATTTTGGCTGATTTGAAAACCGTGGGTAAACCTGTAATTTTCGTATTATGTTCGGGGAGTTCTCTTGCCCTGGAGGCTGATGAGCAGAATTACGATGCTCTGCTTGCAGCATGGTATGGTGGTCAGGCAGCCGGAACGGCTGTGGCTGATGTGCTTTTTGGTGATTACAATCCTGCCGGACGCCTTCCTGTTACTTTTTATAAGTCCACCGAACAGCTCGACAATGCTCTCAAGGAAGCTGATAATCCGGAGCATCAGGGTTTCCAGAATTATAATGTGGAAGGTCGCACTTACCGTTATATGACTGAAGAGCCACTTTATCCCTTTGGTCATGGTTTAAGTTACTCGGAATTTGAGTATGGCGATGCTCAGCTTTCAGGCGACAAGGTTAAAGCAGCTGAAGGCTTGAAGATTGTTATTCCTGTTTACAATAATTCATCTGTCGCTGGAGATGAGGTGGTTCAGCTTTATGTTAAGAGAAATGACGATCCTATGGCTCCTCTTAAGTCCTTGCGTGCTTTCAAGCGCGTTTTTATTGAGGCAGGAGCTTCAAAAGAGGTCGAACTTACTGTTAATCCGGATGCTTTTGAGTTTTATGATGAAGAATGCAATGGCCTTAGCTTAAAGGCCGGTTCATATACCCTGATGTATGGTGGAACTTCAGCCGGGAGCGGATTAAAAAAAGTTAATATTACAGTTGAGTTATAGAAAGAAAAGCATACTTGATATTAAACCCTTTTTAATGTCGGAGGTCAAATAGTTGTTAATGGGCATCAATCACTCAAAAATAAACTGAAAAACTACAAAGAATGAAACGAGTTTTAATTACAGCTTTACTTGCTGTTTGGAGTTTAGTAATATGTTTTGGTCAGGAAAGCGACAAGCGATGGCTAAATGTTAATTATGCCGATGATGATAAGCAATATCATTTGCTTGACATCTATTTGCCTGATATCGAAAGGCCTTCTTACAAGGCTGTTATTGCCATATACGGAAGCGCATGGTTTGGCAATGATTTGAAGCAGCATGCCTTTAATACTTATGGAAAGGCCTTGCTTGAAAGTGGCTTTGCTGTAATTGCAATTAATCACAGATCAAGTGTTGATGCTGTTTATCCTGCTCAAATTCAGGATGTTAAGGCTGCAATCCGTTTTGTAAGGGCTAATGCGCCAAAATACAAAATCGATGCTTCCTTTATTGGGATTACGGGCTATTCTTCCGGAGGACATCTTGCCTCACTTGCAGGGGCAACAAACGGGGTGAAGGAATACAGCATAAACAGCACCGGGGTTGATATCGAAGGCAATGTAGGTAGTTTTACTTCGGTTAGCAGCTCTGTAAATGCTGTGGTTGACTGGTTTGGACCGATTGACATGGCTCGTATGGAAGATTGTAAGGGATTTAAAGAAGGCAACTCTCCGGAGGCTGCACTAATCAAGGGCAATCCGTCTGATAATCCTGATATGATAGCATTGCTTAATCCCATAACCTTCCTCGACGACAGAGATCCAAGGTTTTTGGTTATTCATGGCGATGCCGACAATGTGGTGCCGCATTGCCAAAGTGAGTTTTTTGCTAAGGCTCTTAAGGAAAAAAGCCTGCTGGCGGGTTTTATATCTGTTCCCGGTGGTCAGCATGGTCCTGTTACTTTCAATGATACTACCTTCAAAGCCATGACCGACTTCTTTTTGAAAGAAGCAGAGAAGACTGCCGTGTTTACGGGCAGGGCATGGAGCCAAAACAACGAGACTGTAGAGCGCGATTCTGTCAGGAGTCTTGAGGGATATTTTGTTCCTGCAAGCAAAGAGCTCAGCAGCCCTGATAAGGATGGTTTTATTCAGCGTTGGAATTTACTTGAGCCTATTGAAGTGGAGGTGAGGACTAATACAGACTTTACAGACAGCTATTTAAGGGAGGCCTTTGGCAAGGAGTATTTTAAAAATCAGTTTACCCTTCTTCCCAAAAATGGCCAGGCAGTAAAAGTGGGAGACACAAAGCTAAAATGGCATGCTCTTGATAGTGAATTGTTTAATGTAAAACTGTTCCGTTTTGCCTATGGTCTGCATAAACCGGTTTATGGCGTAATGTTTTGGGCAGTAAGCGTGGTAAACAGTCCTGAAGACATGCATAATGTTAGAATGTCTGTTGGCTCTAACTCTGCATCTATGTGGTGGCTTAATGGAGAAGAGGTCTTACTGCTTTCGGGCGACAGACGGATGGTTATGGATGACGCTGTATCACCGCGTTTGACACTAAAGAAGGGAAAGAACATAATTCGCGGGGTGGTGATCAATGGCCCCGGCATGAGCGACTTTTGTGTTCGCTTCATAGACGAGCAGGGAGAGCCGGTGAAAAATATCCAAATTACTTGTGAATAACCATTTAAATTGAACTAACAAATGAAGGCTTTATATAAATTTCAAGCATCAATATTTATTGCATTTATGTTTTTGGCAGCTAATATGACTGCTCAAGTTGGTAAACCTTTTATTCACGATCCTTCAACTATCGTTGAGTGCGACGGAAAATACTACACCTTTGGTACCGGAGGCGGTGGCTTGATTTCAGAAGACGGTTGGACATGGAATGGCGGAGCTGTAAGACCCGGACGAGGAGCTGCCCCCGACGCTTTGAAAATTGGAGATCGCTATCTTGTGGTTTATGGTGCTACAGGAGGCGGACTGGGTGGTGGCCATAATGGTAAAATCCTGACTATGTGGAACAAAACTCTTGACCCAAAATCTCCCGATTTTGAATATTCTGAGCCTATACTGGTAGCACAATCGGACGGCATAGAGGATAATGACGCTATTGATCCCGGCTTGTTGCTGGATCCTACCGACGGTCGTTTGTGGTGTTCTTACGGAACCTATTTCGGCTTTATTCGTCTGATTGAACTTGACCCGCATACCGGCCAGCGAGTTGAAGGAAATGAAGCTGTTGACATTGCGATAGACTGCGAGGCCACAACTCTGATGTATCGCGACGGATGGTATTATCTTCTTGGCACTCATGGCACCTGCTGCGATGGCGCTAATTCAACGTACAATATTGTAGTTGGCCGTTCCCGCAAGGTCACCGGACCTTATCTTGACAATATGGGAAGAGATATGTTGAAAGGTGGAGGGAAGTTAGTCCTTGCTGCCCGCGACAGACTGATCGGACCCGGGCATTTTGGGCGCTTTATTGTAGAAGATGGAGTCGAAAAGATGTCGTGTCATTATGAAGCTGATTTGGATCAAAGCGGCCATAGTGTTCTGGGCATTCTTCCTTTGCTTTGGAAAGAGGGCTGGCCGGTTGCAGGTGAAATTTTTAAGGAAGGAACTTATAAAATAGAATCGGAAAGAAGAGGTTACAGCCTTGAGTTGGCGGTTGATTTTGTTAGAATGCCGCGTAGTGGCCCCAGATTTAGTTTTGATAGAGATGATGAGCCGATTATTTCTCTTCCAATGCAGAACTTAGACGATGTTGCCGGTACATGGCCCAAAGGAAATATTGGTGTTAGAATTGGTGATTATATGATGCGCCCTCACCAACGCTGGACTATTACAGCAGTTCCCGGGGCAGGAGGGTATTTGGGAGGTCCTTATTATAAAATCACTATTGAAGGAACTGATAGGGCTTTAGCAGCTACTGCGGAAGCCGAACTAACTACTGTTCCCGAATTTAGCGGAGCAGATGAACAATTGTGGAGGATAGATCAGCTGAGCGACGGAACATATCGTATTATGCCAAAGCTTGTTCCTGATTCAAATGAGCATTATGCCTTGGTTTCATCAGGTGACAGTACTCCTACCTTAGCTAAATTTGACTTGAATAGCGATAACTCTAAATGGAATTTTAGGAATCATTAATATCTTTTGATAATGAGAAGGATACTTTTTTTATTTTTATCTGTATTGCTCAGTTGGCCGATATCGGCAATTGACAACATCGGAATATGCTCCCCTGATATAGGCGCTGACAGGTTTACTCTTATTGAGAATGGCCTTCCAACCACAATATTAATTGATGAAGCGGAGGACAAAGGAGTAATGATAGCTGCCACAAATCTTAGCGAAGATTTTGGGCGAGTGTCAGGAACGACGGCAACTCTTGCTTTTAAGGCTAATGAAGGCCGTATGATTATTGTTGGCACTTTGGGGAGCCGATATATTAAGGAGCTTATTAAAAAGGGCAAAATAAACGGCGAAGAGCTTAAGGGCAAAAATGAAAAATACCTGATGACGGTCGTTGATAAACCTTTGTCAGGTGTGAAGGAAGCCTTGGTGATTGCCGGAAGTGACAAGCGCGGAGCTATTTATGGCATCTACGAACTATCTGAACAGATTGGAGTATCACCCTGGTATGATTGGGCTGATGTTCCGGTAGTGCCAAACCAGAACTTGTCCATAGCACGTGGCACTTACACTGCAGGTGAGCCTGTTGTGGAATACCGCGGTATCTTCCTCAATGATGAAGCCCCTTCTCTCACCTCCTGGGTGTACAATACCTATGGAACGGACTACGGGGATCACCGCTTTTATTCCCGGGTTTTTGAGCTGATACTCAGGCTAAGGGGAAACTTTTTATGGCCTGCGATGTGGGGTTGGAGTTTCTATGCAGATGATCCCCTCAACAGTCAAACCGCTCATGAAATGGGTGTGATTATGGGAACCAGCCACCATGAACCAATGGCGCGAAACCACCAGGAATGGGCCAGGAACAGACAAGAATACGGGGAGTGGAATTACAACACTAATCAGGAGGTGATTGATCGTTTTTTCCGTGAAGGGATAGAAAGAGTGAAGGATACGGAAGATCTGATTACAATTGGGATGCGTGGTGATGGAGATACTGCTCTTGGCGGCAAAGAAGGTGAAGATCACCTATATGTGCCAAGTGATGAAGATAATATGAAGCTCTTAGAGAGAATTATCGATAATCAGAGAAGAATAATAAGTGATGTTACAGGCCAATCGCCTGATAAATTGCCCCAGGTGTGGGCTATTTATAAAGAGGTGCAACGCTTCTTTGATATGGGATTGAGGCCACCCGAAGATGTTATTATCTTGCTTTCTGATGATAACTGGGGTAATGTTCGCCGCCTGCCATCAAAGGAGGAGATAGACCATCCGGGTGGCTGGGGATTATACTATCATTTTGACTATGTTGGAGCCCCTCGTAGTACCAAATGGATTAATGTTACTCCCATTCAGAATATGTGGGAGCAGTTGCAACTTGCCTATAGTTATGGCGTTGATAAATTATGGGTTGTTAACGTGGGTGACTTAAAACCCATGGAGTATCCAATTAGTCTTTATCTGGATATGGCATGGGATCCATCAAAGATTAATGTCGATAATCTGCTCGACCATACACGGGCCTTTTGCGCTCAGCAATTTGGTGAAGATCAGGCCGACGAAGCTGCAAGAATTCTGAATCTCTACAGCAAGTACAACGGTCGTGTTACCCCCGAAATGCTGGATCGTAACACTTACAATTTGGAGTCGGGTGAGTGGAAACAAGTTTCGGATGAATATTGCAAACTTGAAGCCGAAGCCTTGCGACAATACCTGTCACTCAAGCCCGAATATCATGATGCCTACAAGCAACTCTTACTTTACCCGGTTCAGGCTATGGCAAATTTGTATGAGATGTACTATGCTCAGGCTATGAATCATAAGCTCTATAGCGAGGGTAATCCTCAGGCTAATTACTGGGCTGATAAGGTGGAAGCCGCCTTCAATAGCGATGCTGAATTGAGTTATGATTATAACAAAGTTATGTCAGGCGGGAAATGGGACGGTATGATGTATCAGAAAAAGATTGGTTATACAACCTGGAATGATAACTTTCCGGCGGATACTATGCCGGAAATCTACCGCCTGGAAAACCCTGAAGAGGCTATTGGCGGCTATGTTTTTTCTGCTAAGGATGGCGTTGTGGTGATTGAAGCTGAACATTATTTTGAAGCTAAAAATCCGGAAGGAACTCAATGGACTGTCATCCCATATATGGGTCGGACTTTGAGTAGCATAGCACTTATGCCCTATACAGAAAATGTTGAAGGTGCTTCACTTCACTATAAAATGGAGCTTCCCGCCGATGTGTCAGAAGTAAAGGTCCATGTGATTGTAAAATCCACCTTGCCCTTCCATGACAAAAAAGGCCACGAATATAGGGTCGGGTTTGAAGGAGGAGAGAAAAAAACAGTTAATTTCAATCACAATCTGAATGAAGAGCCCGAAAACGTCTATACTGTTTTATATCCCACCGTTGCCGGACGGGTTGTTCACAAAGAGCTGAAACTCACTTTGCCGGCTGCCAATGATGGGCTTCGTGTTCTTACCCTGGAACCAATGGATCCGGGTATAGTGTTTCAAAAAATAATCGTTGACTTTGGTGGTTATAAGCAGACTCATCTGTTTATGAATGAATCGCCAAACACCAGAAACTAACTGGTATAGCCTTAAGCCGGATATCTGTTTTCCTGCTTAAGGCTATTCATTATTATAAACACTCCCCTTACTTTGTTGTATCATAATCAAATTATTAAACCATGAAAAAAAATAGAACAAGTCGCTTTTTGGGTCTTTTAGTAATCGCTGTTGGTTTTTTGACCATGGCTTCATGCCAGGAGAAAGCAAAAGAGCCTACTCTCCCTCAGGGTAGAGTCGTCGAAGATGGTGGTAGCGGATCTTTTAGTGCTGTGATGTTCACCGACAGCACCTTCAATACTCATACTATTTTTTGTCCCGCAGATCTTAGCATTTTTGGTGATAAGCTTAAACTTCCCATTATTGCATGGGGTAACGGCGCTTGCGCAAATTCTCCTTGGGAACATATCAACTTTTTGTCGGAGGTAGCATCCCACGGCTTTCTGGTTGTTGCTATCGGCCCGATGCCCGCAGAAGGTGAAGAAGTGCATGGCACCAGATCTGCTGCCTCGCAGTTGACTGATGCTATTGACTGGGCTATTGCACAAAATAGTGAAAAGAATAGTTACTTGTTTAATAAACTTGATGTTAACAAAATTGCTGTAAGCGGTATGTCCTGTGGCGGATTGCAAACCCTTGAAGTGGCCTCCGACCCGCGTATTACTACTATTGGTGTTTTCAACAGCGGACTGTTTAATCAAGTAGGCGAAGGCATGCCCGGTATGCCCGGGGTGGCAAAAGAGCAACTGGCTGATATTCATACGCCTGCCTTGTATCTTCTTGGTGGAGAGACTGATATAGCTTATGCCAACGGCATGGATGATTTTGAGCGAATAAATCATGTGCCTGTATTTGTGGCTAATATGGACGTTGGCCACGGTGGTACCTATCGTCAGTTCCATGGAGGCGAGTTTGCCGTAGTTGCTACAGCCTGGTATAAATGGCAGTTGAAGGGGGATGAAGAAGCCGGCAAGCTATTTACCGGAGATCCTTGCGGACTGGCAGAATCAGAGCTGTGGACTGTGGATAAAAAGAATTTTGAATTATTGAGTGAGTAAACATTATTTTCCCGAAAATAATAATTGTTCAATTAACTATAAGAGATATGTTACTAAGAGAAAAAACTGCATTAGGGCCTTTTATACTTTTGGCTCTATGCTTAACGGCTGCTTCAGCAAGAGCTGAGATTCCTCCCCAACGACCCATTATTTCGACCAAATACACGGCCGATCCGGCGCCGATGGTCTATAATGATACGGTATTTCTTTATACCAGTCACGACGAAGACGATGCCATGGGCTTCAAAATGAAGGACTGGCTGCTGTATTATTCCACTGACATGGTGAATTGGACAGAGCATGGCATTGTGGCCTCTCTGAAGGATTTTGAATGGGTGCCATACGACAATGGGGCGTGGGCGGTTCAATGTGTGGAGCGCAACGGCAAGTTTTATCTCTATTGTCCCATGCCCGGTAATGTAGGCATTGGCGTTTTGGTAGCCGATAGTCCTTATGGCCCCTTCAAAGACCCTATTGGCAAACCGCTTATCAAAAACAGTAATCACGACATTGATCCTACCGTACTAATTGATGACGATGGCCAGGCCTATATGTATTGGGGAAATCCTAAAGTTTATTATGTGAAGCTAAATGAGGACATGGTGTCTTATTCGGGTGAGATTATGCAAGACCCGACCACCCCTAAGAATTACCAGGAAGGTCCATGGGTTTGGAAGCGTAAGGGAATATATTACCTGTCTTATGCTTCTACATGTTGTCCCGAGGGAATTGGCTATGCCATGAGTACAGAACCTTTTGGAGCCTGGGAATATAAAGGAATGATTATAGATGCCTCCGAGCTAACACGGGGTAATCATCCCGGCATAATTGAGTTTAAAGGAAAATCCTATGTCTTTGGGCATAGCTTAGATGTGCTGAAGCAAATAACTCCTAAATTTTATGAGCGCCGTTCGGTGGATATGGATGAGATGCTTTACAATGCCGATGGCACTATCCAAAACCGCTCTTACTTTTCGGTTGAAGGACCTGAACAGGTGGGCAGGCTAAATCCTTACATAAGGGTTGAAGCTGAAACCATGGCATGGAGCGAAGGTGTCAAAACGCATTTTGAAACGGAATGGGAAGGTGATTTTGATTGGGCAAGGGGCGCTAAAATAGCTGATCACTTGTTTGTTACATCAATTAATCACGGAGATTTTTTTAAGGTGCAAGGAGTTGACCTTGGCAATGGGGCTAATAGAATAGAAGTTAGTGTCTCTCCAATATATGGAGGAACAATTGAAGTCCGCATTGATGGGGTTGAAGGTGAATTGATTTCTACTGTTAATATTGATAATCCTCGTAAATCCGGCATTTGGAGCACTTATGAGGCTCCGGTAAAAAGTGTTAACGGTGTCCATGATCTTTATTATGTATTTAAAGGGGAGAAGGATCTATTTCATTTTGACTGGTGGCAATTATTTAAATAAGTTAAGATAATGAGAAAGATAGTAGCGGGCATATTCTTTTGTTCTTTGTTTCCCTTTGTCGGTTTGGCGCAATCCATTGAAATAGGCAAACAGGGCGCGAAACTTCAACTCGAGACAATGGATGTTAGTATTGAATACTACAGTCCATCTATAGTGCGGGTGCTGAAAACTCCTAAAGGCCATAGCTTTGATAAGCAAAGTTTGTCGGTAGTCAAAGTTCCCGCCAACACAACAGTAAAACATGAACAAAAGGGAAATAGTCTGGTCTTATCCAGCAGAGAGTTAAGCGTTTTGCTAAACTTAAGCAACGGCTCTGTTATTTTTCTTGATGCTGATAATGCCATCCTGCTTGCAGAAAAGGAGGAGGCTTCAGAGTTTGTTGAGTTTGATGATGCCGGTAGTACGGCATACAGCATAAAGCAAAGCTATCTTCTGGAGCCTGAAGAGGCCATTTATGGGCTTGGCATTTTGCAAAATGGCAAGATGTCACAGCGCAATCAGGAAGTATATATGCTTCAAAATAATACCTGGGACTTTGTTACCTTCTTTCAGTCGCTTAAAGGCTACGGACTCTTTTGGGATAATTACTCGCCGACAACCTTCAAGGATGATGCTAGCGGTACCTCTTTCAGTTCTGAGGTGGCCGGGGCTATCGACTACTACTTTATGTATGGCGGGAATGCCGATGGGGTGGTGGCTGAAATGCGCGATCTGACCGGGCAGGTTCCGATGTTTCCCTTGTGGACCTATGGCTATTGGCAGAGTAAGGAGAGATACAAGAGCCGCGAAGAAACTGTTGGAGTGGTCAGGAAATACCGCGAGTTGGAGGTTCCCCTCGACGGAATAATTCAGGACTGGCAATACTGGGGAAATAATTATCTGTGGAATGCCATGGATTTCCTGAATGAAGAATTCCCTAATCCCCGGGCTATGGTAGATGAGATTCATGATATGAACGCTCATATAATTATTTCAATATGGTCGTCTTTTGGCCCCGCGACAAAGCAATACAGAGAACTTAAGGAGCTGAGAGCCTTGTATCCCTTTAACACATGGCCTGAGTCGGGTCTTACGGCATGGCCTCCAAATATGGATTATCCTTCAGGAGTGAGGGTTTATGACGCCTTTAATCCTAAGGCCAGAGATATTTATTGGAAGTATTTAAAGGAGGGTTTGTTCGATTTAGGGATAGACGGCTGGTGGATGGACTCTACTGAGCCTGATCACATGAGTTTTAAACCCGAGGATTTGGATACTCCCACAGCCTTAGGTTCTTTCAGAAAAGTGCGAAATGCTTACCCCCTTGTTACTGTTGGCGGAGTGTATGATAATCAGCGTGCTGTAAGTTCGGATAAAAGAGTATTTATTCTGACCCGTTCGGGTTTTGCCGGTCAACAAAGATATGGAGCTAACGTTTGGTCGGGTGACGTTTTTACTAGCTGGGAAAACTTCCGTAAGCAGATTCCGGCAGGTCTTAATTTTTCACTATGTGGTATTCCGCATTGGAACACCGATATTGGCGGCTTCTTTGCCGGTGCCTATAATAAAGGCTGGAATGATGGTTCTGCTTCTGTGAATCCATTGTTTCAGGAACTTTACATTCGATGGATGCAGTTTGCGGTTTTTAACCCTATGATGCGTTCGCACGGTACTGACTTATCGAGAGAGATATATCATTTTGGCGAAAAGGGTGAGCCTGTTTATGATGCGATTGAGGATGCCATAAAGCTACGTTATTCATTGCTTCCCTATATTTACTCTACTTCCTGGGAGGTAACAAACAACCAATCAAGCTTTATCCGTGCTTTAGTTATGGATTTTGCTGATGATAAAAAGGTTTGGGACCTGCCTTATCAATTTATGTTCGGCAAATCAATATTAACAGCCCCTGTGGTATATGCTCAATATACACCTGAGAATATTGAGGATGCTGCTACTGAGGAAGGCTGGAACAGAGTAGGAGGTAAGTATGATATGGATGACAGAGTAGTAGATTTTAACAGTAAGAAAAGCACTAGCCTCTACTTACCCAAAGGTGCTATGTGGTATGATTTCTATAGCAATGAGTTGCTTGCCGGTGGACAGGAAATTACTCGTGAGACCTCAATTGATATGATTCCCTTTTACATTAAGGCAGGGAGCATATTGCCCATAGGGCCCGATGTGCAATATGCCGAAGAGAAGCCCTGGGACAACCTTGAAATAAGGATTTACGAAGGTGCCGACGCTGAATTTGTTTTGTATGAAGATGAAAACGACAATTACAATTACGAGAAGGGCATTTACTCTACAATTAAATTCAGCTGGGACGACAGCAAGAAGGAACTTACCATTCAAGCTCGTGAAGGAGAGTTTCCGGGCATGCTAAAAAACAGGAGATTCAATATTGTAAGAGTCAAGCAAAACAGAGCCATAGCAGGTTCCGGGGAGGTCGCCTATGACGCTGTCGTTAATTATAGCGGAAAAAAGCTGAAAGTTAAGTTATAAGCTTAGTCTTTAATTTTGAAGGTTTAGCTTTGTACCTTTAGCTCAGTTTTAATATGCTTTATTTAATTGTTTGAATATGAAAAAGTTGGTATTGCTATATTGTTTGGCAGCAGGCCTTTTGCCCGCAGCAGGCTGCATTAACAGCGCCAAAACAGATACTTCCAGACAGGAGAATATGACAGATATCAGCCTCAGCTGGAAGGAAGATGGAGAGCAGAAAGAAGCTATTTCTTCCGAAACCGGCAATCTGTATCGGGAACTGTCTCATCATGGCCCTGCAGTTGAGAATGAGTGGCTTGCACTGAGGCTCTATTTTGACCACAAAGTGTCTGTGGATGCCTATAATAAAAGCAGGCGAGGAATGGAGCTTGCGGCAGCAGGCTGGTACCCTACGGAAGAGCAACAGCTCAGTGGCTGGGGAGCAGATTTATATAAAGTGGGACAAACCGTTGGCTTGGGCGGCGTTCGTTTATGGGATGGCGAGAAAGAGCAATTGCTTGATCCGGTAACTATGAGGACGGCACGCGTGCGTAAGGAGGCCGGACTTTCATATATGGAGATGTTGTCGGAGGGTATATCTTATAAAGGTGATACAATTGATGTTCTGGTCAGGCTTACTGTCTTTTCGGGAATCCGTGAAGCCAAGGTTGAGGCTTTTGCTTTTAGCAGCAAACCTGTTCAGTTTTTTACCGGTATTAATTTTCACCCTACTACTGAAGTGCTTCAAGGCGATGATTTTATCGCTACCTGGGGACTGCATCCTGAGGATGTGGCAGCCATTAAATTCGCTATCGGCGGAGGCATAAAGTACAATCCCGACGATTTTGAATTGATTCAAAAGGGCGAGGCTCAGTTTGAGATGGTGTCTAAGCCTACTAAATATCTTGAGGCCTGGATTACTTCTGCATCTGAAATGGAAGCAGAGCTTAATACCATGGAGATATTTGCGGAGTATTTGCGCATTCTGGATTTGTAAGGTTTTTAGTAGCCGAAATTCACAAAACAGGCTTCATCTTTTTGGGGTTCAGCCCAAAAAGATGAAGCCTGTTTTTGCTTACTTGAGTTAATGTAATTCGAGAGTAACCGGGCAATGGTCGCTGCCCATTATCTGGTCAAGGATGTCGGCCGACTTTACTTTAGATATGAAAGGAGAGCTTACTAAAAAATAGTCGATTCTCCAGCCGATGTTTTTGCCGCGGGCACCGGCGCGATAGCTCCACCAGCTATAACGCTCAGGCTGATTGGGATAAAAGTGGCGGAAGGTGTCAATAAATCCTCCTTCGGTGTAGCGATCCATCCCGTCAATTTCTTCCTGCATAAAGCCCGCTGCCTTGTTGTAATTGGCTGCCGGACGCGCTAAATCTATCTTTTTGTGAGCCACGTTAAAATCTCCACAGGCAACAACGGGCTTGTGTTCTTCCAGCTTTTTGAGATAACTGAAAAATGCCAGATCCCATTCCTGGCGATAGTCGAGCCGCTTTAATTCGCTGCCCGAATTGGGAACATAGACATTGACGAGGAAAAAATCGTCGTATTCGGCACATAGTACTCTCCCCTCACTGTCGTGTTCGGCTATGCCAATATCACTGCTAACATTTAGAGGTTCTTTAAGGCTTAATATAGCGGTTCCCGAATAGCCTTTGCGTTCGGCAGAGTTGCTGAATAAATGGTAGCGATCCTTGAGTGCTTCAAGCGTTTCTTTCACCTGGTGATCTTGTGCCTTGGTTTCCTGCAAGCACATGATGTCAGGCGCCATAACTTCAAAGTCGTCAAAAAAATTCTTTTGAGCTACTGCCCTTATGCCGTTCACATTCCATGATATGAGCTTCATTTTTTTTAGTTTTATATATTTTAAAAGCCTAAATATACGTTTTATCCTAAAATTGAAAGATATTATCGTTTAGTAAGTGCTATTTTGCAAAAAGCCTTGTATTTTTATACCTAAAGTGAAAAAATACTTTTATTAAAAACTGTTTAAAGATGAAAACAACATTTTTATGGATGATGGCGCTGGCACTGTTGGCAGGATGTGCTAAGCCAAAAGATTCTACCGAAAAAGCCACCAACCCCGTAATTTTTGCCGACGTCCCTGATGTAGCCATGGTCAGGGTGGGCGACGTGTATTATATGGCTAGCACGACAATGCACATGAATCCGGGTCTGCCTATTATGAAATCAAAGGATCTGGTAAACTGGGAACTGATTAGTTATGCATACGATACTCTTGTAAGCAATGACATGATGAACCTGGACAACGGACAGAATAGCTATGGCAGGGGTTCCTGGGCACCTAGCATCAGGTACCATAATGGTGTGTTCTATGCAACTACATTCTCGGCTACCTCGGGCAGAACACATATTTACACTACTAAAGATCCGGAGAATGAACCCTGGGTGGGACATTCCTTTGAGCCTAGTCTTCATGACCACAGCCTTTTCTTTGAAGACGACAAGGTGTATCTGATCTATAACGGTGGAGATGTCAAGATAGTAGAACTGGAAAGTGACCTTTCGGGAATCAAGGCTGACGGTTTGAATCAGGTTATTGTTCCCGAAGCCGGTAAGGTGGCCTCAGAAAACCTGATGCTTCATGCAGAAGGTTCTCAGATGTACAAGCACGATGGTAAGTACTATCTGTTTAACATTTGCTGGCCACAAGGTGGTATGAGAACTGTTGTGGTACACCGTTCAGACAACCTGACAGGACCCTATGAAGGACGAGTAGCCCTTCAGGACAGGGGTATTGCGCAAGGTTGTATTATTGACACACCAGAAGGTGACTGGTATGCTTATCTGTTCAGGGACTACGGTGCAGTTGGTCGTATTCCCTACATTGTCCCTATGAAATGGGAAGACGGATGGCCCGTATTAGGGAATAATGGGATAGTACCCGACACACTTGATATAGCTGTAAAGAATATAAATGCGGCCGGGATTACTGCTTCTGATGAATTTGAGCGTAGCGCTGCTTCGCCCGATTTCCCACTTGCATGGCAATGGAATCACAACCCTGATAATGATTTTTGGTCACTAAACCAAAGGCCGGGATTTTTGAGACTAACAAATGGGCGAATTGATACGGATGTGCTTCAGGCTCGTAATACCTTAACTCAGCGTACTTTTGGCCCGCAAAGTGTTGCCGAAACAGCAGTCGAGCTCGGTGGAATGAAGGATGGCGATTTTGCCGGTTTTATCGCCTTGCAAAGGAATTATGGATATGTGGGTGTAAAAATGGAGAACGGTAAAAAATCTCTTGTTATGGTGCTGAGTGAAAATGATGAGCCTATAGAAAAAGAACTAATCCCACTGGCAACGGACAGAGTTTATCTGAAAATTGCCTGTGACTTCAGAGAAAGAGCGGATAAAGCAATATTCTTCTATAGTTTGGACGCCCAGGATTGGAAGCCGATTGGCGACACTCTGCAAATGCGCTATACTCTGCCTCATTTTATGGGTTATCGCTTTGGACTGTTTTCCTACGCAACACATGAGACAGGCGGATATGTTGATTTTGACTATTACAGGGTTGATGAAGGAAGCTCTGTTTTGCAATAGGGTTGTAAGGGAAACAAGCCTATCCCCATAAAAAGGACCGTGGCAGGCTGTTTTGTTTATAAAAGCAAGCGGGGGACTCCGTTGAGTTCCCCTTTCTTACCAAATTACCCTATTTATGAAAGAATAGAATAATACCTTTAAAAAACAGTGTCAATTGTATGGTGTAAATATAGACTCAGGTGTAGGAGGGATTGCTTTGATTTTAGATAATAGTTTTATAAATTGAGACACATTATCTCTGTTTTCAGGAAGTATTCATGTAAATTTGAAAATTTGAAGGGTGGCAAGTGCGATTCTTTAATAAATAAAATTGCTGATAAGCTGATGATGTTTAGTGCAAATATGGGGATTTGAAATAGCAGGCTTTTCTTTTTTTGCATTATGTTGTTAATTTTGCTTGCCTGACTGTTTTTAACTTTTTATTATGAATCGTCATATATATAGGCTGTTTTTTTGGATTGTGGTGTTTGTTCTTGCTGTTTCAACGCAAGTGAAAAGTCAAAATATATTGAACTTTCAGAGTCTCAATGAGAAATTTGGCATCTCACTGCGTGAAACTACTTCGGCTTGTATGGACAGCAATGGTTTTGTGTGGATTGCTTCAAAAATGGGGATTTTGCGCGTTGTTGAAGATGACTACCGTATTTATCAACTGCCCTACGAATCACCGGATGTGGTTTTTGTTAAGCTTCACTACGCTAATGACACCTTATATGTTTACTCCAATAACGGGCAAATCTTTGTTTATAATGCTGTGCAAGACCGTTTCGATTTGCTCCTTCATGTAGGCAAGGAGATAGATTCGCGTTTTTTGATGGTCTATAATGTCGAAGTGGACAGGAAAGGGCGTTTATGGCTCTCCTCTGCGCAGGGATTGATTATGTGTGATGGATCGGAAATTACTGAATTGTCGAAATTTGGAAACACGAGCTATCTTACGCTGGACGATAATCAACTTTGGGTTGCTACTGATACTAGTCTAATTGCTTTTGATGTATATGGAAGTGGTGCCGGGAATGTTGTTTTAAATTGGGATAATGGCTTGGGCGTGTCGAAGCTTTTTTTTGATTCTGACGGCGTGCTTTGGCTAGGTACCGACGGCCGTGGTTTATTTAGAATGAATCAGAAGCAGGATGCTTTGCTCTCTGTCCCGGCTTTCCCTCATAAACCGGTTTTAACCATGGATATGGCTTCTGACTCTTTACTTTTTGTGGGAGTAGATGGCCAGGGAATATGGGAAGTTAACCCATACAGTATGGAAATCCTGAACGTACATATGGAGGATCCCGACAATAGCCGCTCTTTGCGCGGCAATGGGGTATATGATATATTTAACGATGGCAGAGGAAGAGTTTGGGTGTGTACCTTCACCGGCGGAGCCTCTTATTTCGTCCAACTCCCTTCTTCGGTTCAGCATTTTGAGCATCATGTTAATGAAAGTAATTCCTTGGTAAATAATGATGTTAACGATATTTTGGAGGATAGTAGGGCTAATCTTTGGCTGGGAACTAATAATGGTATCTCTCGATGGCTCAAGAGTGAAAATCGCTGGCAGTCTTTTTATCATAGCAATAATGAAGAAGCACATGTGTTTTTATCGCTCTGTGAAGATGCACAAGGCAATATATGGGCAGGTACCTACGGCGGCGGAGTTTTTCTGATAGATGGAAAATCCGGCAGGGAAATAGCACATTATCCATTACAATCATCAAAATCCGGCTATCATAATAGTTATATTTATGATATCTTCCTTGATTCCAAAGACCGTATTTGGCTGGTTGGTGTAAGGGGAAATGTTCTTTGTTATGATTTTGAAACCGGTAATTTTATCGACTTTGGTAATCACCCGGTCAATGTAATAAGAGAGCTCCCATCCGGAGATATGTTGCTGGGCTGTTCGTACGGAGTAAGTGTATTGAATCAGGAGACTAAGAATGTAAATATATTGTTAAATGGGTATTTGGTACAGGATGTTTTAGTTCAGGATAGTATATTTTGGCTCTGTACAGTAGGTGACGGACTGGTTCGTTTTGACAGCTCAAGCAAAACAACACAGTCATTTTCTACCGATATGGGATTACCCTCAGCTTTTGTTAATAGTATTTTGGTGTATGAAGATAGTTTTTGGCTCGGAACTGAAAATGGTTTATGCAAGTTTGACCCGCTCACTTATAAGGTAGAAACTTTCCCGGCAATCGATGCATTATCGCGACTGTCATATAACCGCAAGTCGCATGCCGCCTTTAAAAATGGAGAATTGGCCTTCGGTTCCAATGGCGGAATGGTAGTTTTTAATCCTTCAGGTTTGTTGCCCAACGTGGCATCCGGTCGGATTTTTATTCAGGATATAACCGTTTCGGGTCGTTCTGTACGCGATGGCTTTATACCCGATTTACATCTTCCTGTCGATAGTCTTAATAGACTTAAATTACGCCATTTTCATAGTACCCTTTCTATAGAAATGGTTCCCTTAGGAGCGGTTTATAGTCCGCGCTTTTCATGGAAACTTGAGGGTTTTGATGAGGATTGGCATCGGCCGGAGGCGAATCGCATTTTATATTACTCTAATTTGCCAACCGGTGAGTATCAACTAAAGTTGCGGATGTACGATAATTCTATGTCAGAAATTATTGATGAACGCGTTTTTGTGATTCAAAAGTCGCCTCCTTTTTGGGAAACATGGTGGTTTTTGCTGACTGTGGCAGTGGTGCTGGCCAGTGCTTTTATCTTTGTAATGAGGTATTATATGGGCTTGTTGCGGCAATTACACTCTGAGCAGAAGATTCGGTTTTTTGCAAATACTGCTCATGATATGCGTACTTCTTTAACCTTGATATCTGCGCCCGTTAAGGAACTCGAACAGGAAGAAGGACTCAGCGAAAAAGGGAAGTACTACTTGAGCCTGGCCCGCAGTCAGATAAACAGGCTGGTGGGAGTGGTAACCCAGCTTATGGATTTTCAAAAAGCCGACATTGATAAGGAACAGCTTTTGCTGCAACGGCTTGATATAAGCGGCTTGGTAAATCAACGTGTGCTCATGTTTTCCTCTTACGCGCAAAGCAATGAACTGAGCCTGATTTTGGAAGCCCCTGAAGAGGCCTTATTTGCCGTTGTAGATGAGGGAATGTTTATTAAAATAGTTGATAATTTGCTGTCAAATGCAATAAAGTATTCATTGCCCGGCGGGAAAGTATGGCTGCGGCTTCATCCTCAAAAAAACAAATTTGTTTTGGAGGTTGAAGACCGGGGGATAGGTATCGCGAAGGAAGCTCGCGCTCAGCTTTTTCGGGAGTTTTACCGGGGACAGAATGCCATCAACTCCAGGGTAGTAGGCTCGGGCATTGGCCTGTTGATGACACAGAAATATGTAAAGTTGCATGGTGGAAGCATTGAATGGAAAAGTGAAGAAAATAAGGGTTCCATTTTCAGGGTTGTATTGCCCGCCGATTTAATTGCTTCTAGTGATATTATTGGAGGCAGTGTGAGTGCAGAAATAAGCCCACATGTAGTTGAGCCTCCCCAAGCCTCTGACCACAAAAAGGATTTCACAGTTTTGGTGGTTGAGGATAATGTTGAGATGCAGGAATTTATTAAGACAGCTCTGCAAGACCGCTTTGAAGTTCATGTGGCCAACGACGGACTCAGTGCATGGGAAATGGTGGAAAAGGAGCTGCCCGATTTGATTGTTTCCGACGTTATGATGCCAGGCAAAGACGGCTTTGAATTATGCAGCCTAATTAAATCCACGTATGAAACGGCTCATATACCGGTTATTTTACTGACAGCCTTGTCAGGCGAGGGAGAACACTTGCGAGGCTTGGGTCTGGGAGCAGATGATTATATTACCAAACCCTTTGACGTAAGCTTGTTGGCAGAGAAAATCTTTTCGATAATCAATAACCGCCGCCTAGTGGCTGAAAGATTTCTTAAAGACTCTGTGGAGCGTCCGGATAATAATCTTTTCCCCAACGACCATAATGATAAGTTCCTTAAGCGAGCCATAGAAGTTGTTAATGAGCAAATAGGAAATGTTGCCTTCAATAAAGAGTTGTTTGCCTCAGAGATGAATGTTAGCGGTTCTTTGCTCTACAAGAAGATAAAAAGTCTTACCGACCAAAGTCCCTCCGACTTTATTCGCCTGGTTCGCTTGTCCAAATCGGTTGAGCTACTGGAAAGCGGAGCCTACAACATTACGGAAGTAAGCGAGTTGTGCGGTTTTACCTCCGTGAGTTACTTCAGTACTGTATTTAAAAAGCATTATGGTAAAACTCCCTCTGAAGCACTCCCGCGATAGGTGGTTTTATCTGATAATTATTAATAAAAATTGAGAATGAGAGTTCGTTTTGCTTTCCGGTTGACTTTGTTTATTTATGGACTTTTCGGGTTGTTGTTGCTGACACAGGTGCAAGCGCAGACTGATGCAGCTGCCTACAACTATTCTTTTCTTACTATTAACGAAGGACTCTGTGATAACTATATAAGGGCAATTCATAAGGATAGTCGTGGTTTTATGTGGATTGGGACGTCCAACGGTCTTGAACGTTATGACGGATACGAACTAAGAACTTATTCTTCTAGTTCGGTTCATCCGAATCAATTTATTGAAAGCAATTATATCTTTGATATAGCAGAGGATACTTCACAATATCTTTGGGTGGCATCGGACGCCGGAATTATGCGAATAAATTTGCAGAAGGAGGAGATATCATTTTTAAAAGAATACAAAGGAGATAATTATGGTATTATTTCTTCGCCGGTTCAGACCATATATATAGATGAAGCTCAAAATCTGGTTATTGGAAAAAGTGACTGCCTTGCCTATGTAATACTTAACAGTGAAAGGAATATTGAAGAAGTCAAAGTGTTAAAAAATGAGGTGGACATCAGAACAATTGTAAAACATGAGAACGAAATATGGGCAGGAGGAAAAAATCACCTACTTCGTTATGTTAAAGGTCGTTTAGGAGGATATGCACAGATACAGCTGCCTTCAACCCTTGACTTTTCCAATAAAACAATAAATACACTTTTCTCATTGGAGGATTTACTCTGGATAGGAACACGTGATGGTTTGTATTGCACCAAAAATGATGGCAGTTACTTTGTTAAATATCAGCACAACCCCGACGATTATAATAGCCTGTCTTCTAATTATGTGACTGATATTTCCCGAATAGAATCAGGAGAAATTATAGTGGCGACATGGAACGGAGTAAATATACTTAAGGATGAAGAGTCTTTTTTGAAGATCAACAAACTTGGAGAAGGTTATTCTTTAAATGACAATGTTATCAATCGGCTCTTTGTAGATGAACAGAACGGCGTTTGGGTTGGATCTGTTTATGGAGGTCTGAATATCCTATATCCCCAAAAAATACGCTTTTCCCATTCGCTTCAGGCTGACTTTAATCAAAGGCCATTGGTTATTAGCTCTGTATTGGAAGATAACAATGGAAACTTGTTGGTAGGAATTGTTGATAGAGGTCTTGCTGTAAAACTCAGAGGTAAGGAATTCTTTAATTTTTATTATCATCAAGATGGCAACCCAAGTTCGTTGAGCAATAATAATGTTTCGGATATTGTTCAAGACTTAAATGGCGATTACTGGATTTCTACCATAGGGGGAGGCCTAAACAAATTAAAACGAGATGATTTATTAAATCCAAGTTTCGCACATTATACAATAGAAAACTCAGGCTTGCTTTCAGAGGAGATACGTGATCTAGAGCTAGATACACTTAGGAGTTGTTTGTGGATTTGTAGTGGAAGTAACATTCAGATTTTAGATCTGCCAACAGAAGCTATTTCCCAATTTCAATTTTATACTCAGACAAATCTTGCTCTTGATCGAATGAATACAATATTTGTGGACTCAGAATCACGTTTGTGGGTCGGAGGGAACGGAGTTTATATTGCAGATTTAAAAGAAAGAAAAGAAGTATATGAGTTTGTCTGCGTTGAACACAAATTGGATGATCCTGATAGCAAGATTAAAGAAAAGATAACCTGTATTATGGAAACTAAGGATGGTGCTATTTATTTAGGTAGCATGGGGAATGGTTTATATGAACTTGAGCAGATAAGTTCAAATGAGGCTTATACCTTCAGAAATTACTCTAAACGCTCGGGTTTGCCTGACATAAGTGTTTCAGGTCTGGTGGAGGATTTTAATGGAAACATCTGGATTAGTACAATACAGGGTGTTTATTGCTTTAATACAACAAGCAAAAGAGCTGTCAAATTTGATGAAGAGGATGGACTCCCGGTACAGCAGTTTTCTAAAAGAGCGGCGTGTGCAACAGGAGTAAATGCAATCGTATTAGGGACTGCAAATGGTTTGATTTCATTTTATCCTATGACTTTTCCCATCAAGACGGAGGAGAGAAAGGTAGCCCTTACAGGTTTGTATCGTAACGGTGTTGAAATGATACCGTTTCCATTTTTCTTAAGTTGTGAGCTATAGCTATCAGACCGAATTCGATTTCGACCTTTATCAAGCCTTTCAATGTAAATCTGTTGAACTTGTTGTTGTATTTTATCTGACCAAATACAGCCTCGGGTTCTATTGGGCGTTTGCTTCTGTGGTATAAGCCATGTTCACTCAATAGTTTTTCCCTCGCTTTCTTTTTTAGCTTTCTTAAACGGTGGTTAACCTCTATTATTCGATTGCCAACTGCTTTATAATAAAGCCCGCGTAACGGGCAACCAGTACAGTTTTTCGCTTGATAGCGTGTCACTTTTGACACATACCCATTTTCGGTGGTCTTTTTACTTTCACCTATATTCGTCATATGCTGCCCCATTGGACATATGAAATAATCCTCTTGATTATTGTAGTATAGGTTTTCGGCAAGAAACGCACTCTTTTCAAAAGCTCTTTTCTGTTCTTTGTGGAAGTAGTTGTACTTGACAAAGCCCTCTATATTATTCTCTTCCAGATACTCGTAATTTTCTTCACTTCCGTAGCCAGCGTCTGCAACGACTGTAGTGCTATGACTTCCATATTGATTTTTAAACCCCTCTAAATGACTCTTAAAAGTTCTTGTATCACCTGGGGTTTGATGGATGCTGTAGTGAGTGATTATTTGATTTTCTGTGCTGATCTGTGGGTTATAAGCGGGTTTCAGCTGGCCGTTTCTCATATGATCTTCCTTCATACGAATGAAGGTAGCATCCTCGTCTGTTCTACTATAGCTATTGCGATCCCCAAGAGTGTTGAGTTGCCTCTCGTATTTCTCTAATCGAGGCAGGTGCTCTTCCTGTAGCTGCCTTACTTGCTTGGCTGTAGCCTTATTTACATCCTTGATCTTGGTGTTAAGTTCGGCCACCTTGCTTTTTACCAACTCAGAATCAATGGATTGAGGCAAACATTCTTTGGTAATAGACCTTGAGTCATCTTTAATTTGACTATCAATATCTTTGAGAATGCGTCTTATTTTCTCCTCCAGTTTAGCCTTATTTTTCTCAACTGATCCACGCCAAACAAAGGTGTATTTATTAGTGGCCGCTTCTATTTTGGTCCCATCGATATACTGTACCTGAAGACTTATAAACCCCATTTCTTGTAGTAATCTAACCACCTCTGCAAATAAGGTTTTAATATCTCCCTGCAATCGTTTCCCTCTAAAGTAATTGATGGTTCGAAAGTCTGGTACACAACCCTTTGATAACCAGATAAAATGAATGTTCTCTTGTAGAGTTCTTTCTATCTTCCTACACGAAAAAATATTACTTAAATAACTGTAAAACAATATTTTAATCATCATCCTCGGATGAAAACTGCTAGCTCCACCTCCTTTGTATTTCCTTAATATTGAGGAGATATCTAATTGCTCAACAACTTCATCAACCAAAAGAACGGGATGATTTTTAGGTATATGATCCAGAAGGTTTTCTGGAAAAAGCTGAGCTTGTTTGTTCGGAAGCTCTTTGAATACGATCTTTTTCATAACCGCTTGATTTATGGCTTTAATATACTAATAATCAACCATATGACCAAGGAATTAAGAATAAAAATTATAAAAAAAAGAGACTGTCTAAACTTTTTAGACAGCCTCTTTTTTATGTAGTTATGTACTATTTGCTTAAAATTTGATGCGTTTCAGGGTGCATAAATTATTTAAAATTTACCTAATTTAGTATATGCTTGCTTGTTTTTAGGTATTGTTAAAAAATGTATTTATCTTTCAAGGTGGTTTTGAATCTTTTTTTATATAAAGAATAAGCTATTGAAAGGGTTTATGAAAGTATCGTGTTTTATAAGCAGGTTTATCAAATGTTCATTCAGAAATTGCGCTTTGTTCACATATTTTTACGGTTTATCTGATATCAAACAAGAATTATCTGTAATTGAAAACGCCTAAACTTAGTTGAGGCTATTTTTGTTATCGAATTTTATCAAAAGCTAAAAAATATGAATCGTATTAGAGATTGTAGTCGGAAACCTAAACCTAACCATGTTTTTTATGTACTTGTTTGCTCCCGTATGGGAGATTGATTTTAATGTGGAGATTCCCATAAGCAGTCAGAAAAAAATCAAATTCAGAAGAAATGAAGAAAACAAAAAGTCGTTTATGGCCACTGTTTAATCAGTGGGTCAGTTTGAAGCTACTGGCATTCCTTGTGATATGGTCAGGAGGAGCTTGCCTTTATGCGCAAAGCGGACGCGTGGTGGAGGGTACCGTAGTTGACTCGAAAGAGGAGCCGCTTTACGGTGTAACCATTTTGGTTAAGGGAAAACCAGGCGTGGGTGTTATTACCGATTTTGACGGTAAATTCAGCATTAATCTGGCACCAGAGGATACCGAACTGGAAATCTCCTTTTTGGGAATGACCAGTCAGACGATTAACGTCACAGGTCGCAGTACCTTGTCCATTGTAATGGTGGAAGACTCCCAAATCTTTGACGAGGTAATTGTTGTAGGGTTTGGACAGCAAAGAAAAGAAAGTGTGGTGGGTTCTATTGCACAAACCACGAGCAAGACGCTGGAACGTACCGGTGGGGTATCCAGCCTTGGCCAGGCCCTTACAGGCAACCTGCCAGGTGTGGTTACCATGACCAGTTCAGGAAGACCAGGTGAGGAAGATCCGGAAATCGTGATTCGGGGGGTTAGCTCTTGGAATGGTGGCGAGCCCTTGATTTTGGTGGATGGAATTGAGCGTCCCATGAGCAGTGTGGACATTAACTCTGTGGCCTCTATTTCTGTTTTGAAGGATGCCTCTGCCACTGCTGTATTCGGTGTTCGTGGTGCCAATGGTGTAATCCTTGTGACCACCAAGCGTGGTGAAGAAGGTAAGGCCAATATTGACATCAACTTTACAACCACCTTAAAGACGCATTCCAAGTTACCTAAATTGATGGATTCTTATGACGCATTAAGCTTGCGTAACAAGGTGCTTGAACACGAATTAGCTTATAATCCGGAAGGGTGGAGTTATTATTTGCCCCAGGACAGGATTGATAAGTACAGATATCCTGCCAATACAGCAGAATTCGAGCGTTACCCAAATGTTGACTGGGTGGATGAGCTGCTTAAGGATTACGCGACTTCGTACAATGCCAATGTGAATGTATCAGGCGGAACTAAATTTGCTAAATACTATGTGAGTTTAGATTATACCCACGAGGGTGACTTGTACAAGAATTTTGACAACAACAGAGGATACGAGACAGGTTTTGGATTTGACCGGATAAATGTGCGAAGTAACCTCGATTTTACCTTGACAAAGTCCACCACTTTAAAGATGAGTCTGGCAGGTTCTCACGCGGTTAAGAAGGGAACCAACTTCAACAATTATGAGAATCTTGTTTGGGCGGCCTTTTACGGTATTGCTCCGGATGCTTTCCGTCCCAAATACAGTGACGGTTCCTTCGGTTATTTCCAGCCTAACCCTACTCAGGCCTCTACCAACTCTATGGAGGATATAAGTGTTAACGGGGTGGGTTACCAAACGGATGATAATCTCAATACCGACTTTACCCTTGAGCAGGATTTAGGCTTTTTGCTAAAAGGTCTAAAGGCGCATGCAAAAGTGGCCTTTGACAATAGTTTCAGGGAAATTAACCGTGGTATTGATGATACCAACGATTGGGAAGGCAACTTGCACAAATGGATCGATCCTGAAACCGGCAAAGTATTCACAGATGCTACACTTGATGGAAATAACAAGTTTGATTATGTGAACAATGTGGCCTGGACTACAGGATCGGGTACGGTAGATGTTAATGAGACGTTCAGAAGAATGAACTATTCAGCCCAGATTGATTATAACAATACTTTCGGGGATCATACTGTCGGTTTAATGGGCAACGTGGCTCGCGAAGAATATGCGCGCGGAAGCAACCTTCCCATTTATCGTGAGAACTGGGTGTTTAGAACCACTTACGATTACAAAAAGCGTTATATGTTGGAATATAACGGTGCTTACAACGGATCTGAAAAGTTTGCCCCTGAAAACCGTTTTGCGTTTTTTCAATCGGGAGGAGCCGGCTGGATGTTTTCAGAAGAACCCTTGTTCAAACAACTGAACCTGACATGGGTTGATATGTTAAAACTTAAGGCAACTTACGGACAGATTGGTGATGACAGAACCGGACCACCATGGATGGAGTTTAACCCCGATTACAGATGGTTGTATTTAGACCGTTGGGCTTATGGCGGTGCCTTTAACCATGCCATTACAGGTGTTGATCCTGCTAATAGTCCGTACGAGTGGTATGCTGAGGCTGCCATAGGTAACCCCAATATTCAATGGGAGGTATCTACCAAGCTGGATATTGCCCTTGATTACGCATTTCTTGGTGGTGTATTGGCCGGTACGCTTGATTTCTTCAGCGAAAACAGAACAAATATCTTATTGGCTGGAACAGATCGCGCCATCCCTGGTTATTACGGCGCAACGCCTCCCCGGGCAAATATGGGCGAGGTAGAAACCAAAGGTTATGAATTGGAGTTAAGGTGGAACAAGCCCATCCGTGACTGGCGTTTATGGGGTAATGTATTCTACACCCGCGCAGAAAACAAAATCATCGATGCAGATGATCCCATCCTCAAGCCTGATTATCAGAAGAAGGCTGACAAACCTATTGATCAGGTGCGTTCTTATGTGGACTACGGGTACTATAATAACTGGGATGAATTATACGGATCCACTTCTCACGATGCATTGGATGATGGAAGAATGCCGGGTAATTATGTGATACTTGATTTCGATGGTGATGGTACCATCACTACTTTTGACCAAATTCCTTATGGCTTTTCCAAAGTGCCTGAGAATACTGTAAACTTTCAATTTGGATTGGATTACAAAGGTTTTAGTGGCTTTGTTCAGTTTTACGGCGCCTCCAATGTGACCCGTTATGTGAACATGAACAGCCTTGGTGGCGTAAGGAATACGGCCTTTGACGAAGGTTCTTACTGGTCTAAAGACAATATGAATGGCGATGTGCCTCTGCCCAGATGGCAGGTTCAGGCCAGTCCTTATACCACTGGAACACGCTTTTTGCACGACGGTTCTTATGTGCGTTTGAAATATGCTGAGTTGTCATATACCTTCACCAATCAAGCATTTATGGAGCGTGTGGGCTTGACCAGTTTGAAACTCTTTGTGAATGGTAACAACCTGATGTTGTGGACCAAGATGCCGGATGACCGGGAGTCTAACACAGGTGGTAATACGGCCTATCCCACTCAGAAGCGTTATAACTTAGGATTAAGAATCTCTTTATAATCGAATAAGATGAAGAAAAAATTTGTTTATTATCTATACGGAATAGCTGTTGCACTTACTATGGGTGTGAGCGCTTGCACAGATTATTTGGACAAGGCGCCGGAATCAGTTATTTCAGAAGAGGATGCCTTCAAAAATTTTCGGAGCTTCCAAGGGTTTGTTGAACGTATGTACCATTTGACACCTGATGTGGCCAAGCATTTTTGGGTTAGCTCATTTAACTGGGGAGAAGACGAGGTCATTACCATTGGTAACGGTGAGTATTTGATGGGTTACAGCATTGATCGTGGTAACTATCGTAACTATATTGGTAAAGGAGATAGTTTTTTAGATCGTGCCTGGAGTGCAGGCGGTGATCGTTTCCAAAAATCTCTTTGGGGAGGTTCATGGCATGGAATCAGAACTGCTAACTTAGGCCTTCAGGCTTTAGCAAACGGTTTGATGGTTGATGCCACTCAGGAAGAAAGAAATTTGGTGGAAGGACAATTGTACTTCTTACGCGGCTGGTTTCATTTCCAACTTACCCAGTACTGGGGAGGATTGCCATACATCGATTATGTTTTACCCAGCGATGAGGCCTTGCGTCTGCCCCGTGAAACTTATGCTGAGAATGCATTGAAAATGGCGGAAGATTTTAAAAAGGCTGCTGCTCTCCTGCCGATTGATTGGGATAGGACATCCACAGGTAGTCAAACCCTCAACAATAATAAGTTGCGCGCCAATAAAATTTGGGCCATGGCCATGCTAGGCAAAACCTATTTGTATGCTGCTAGTCCATTAATGGCCAATGGCACTTCCGGTCCCCGCGCCTACGACACAGAAATGGCCAAATTGGCTGCCGATGTCTTTGGTGAACTTTTGAATTTGGTAGAAAGCGGTCAAACGCAGTATGCCTTGGTCGATTTTGAAGACTATTCTTCCTTGTTTTACACTATCCAGAAGGGTTGGGAGATGCCGGGAGGAACAGAGGCCATCATTCGGAGCCCAACTTATGGTGCTGATTCTTATTGGAGACAAATGAACTCCTATCAGTATCAGGATATTGCTGAGGGAGATGGTATTGTATTGCATCCAGCTGCCAACTATGTGAATTATTATGGTATGGCCAACGGCTTGCCTCTTGACCATGACGAATCTGGTTTTAGTACTGAGCAGCCATGGAAGGACAGGGATCCGCGTTTCTATAACAACATTGTTTACGATGGAGTTAAGGTTATTTCCGGAACCATTACCGAACCGGATGACGAAAAATACCGTTATGCCAACCTTCATAATGGAGGTAGTTATATCAACCCCCAAATGGGAAGTCGCACTGGTTATTTGAATTATAAATTTATTCCCATCGGGGCCAATAAGTATGACAAGACCTATGGTTACAGTTATTCGACACACATGCATCTTTCCTGGGTGCGTTTGGCTGATGTCTATCTGATGTACGCAGAAGCAGCTGCCCAGGGTTACGGCA
Source organism: Marinilabiliaceae bacterium UBA5488 (assembly GCA_002427105.1). Lineage (GTDB taxonomy): Bacteria > Bacteroidota > Bacteroidia > Bacteroidales > Marinilabiliaceae > Geofilum. The sequence goes on from DIPM01000036.1 coordinate 333,642, forward strand.
CGCCGACTGGCAAGTCGTCCAAATTTGCCAAGAATGCGGTAGAAGCGATCAACACTGTGCGTGCTCGTGCTGGTGTAGGCGAGCTTCATGCTTCTATGACTGGTTCTTTGGATGAGTTTATGAAAGAGCTTATTCGTGAACGTGCCGTTGAATTGGCTTTCGAAGGTCATCGTTTTAACGATCTTCGTCGCTGGCGCTTGCTAACCGAATATCCATACAACGTAAAAACCCGACAGTTTTTTGATAGAGCTGAACCGCTTGATCCTGAGGCTGATCCTAAGGAAAACAAGGTTGTGAATTTTAGAGAAGAGGTCATAATCACTCGCAATTTGATCGACAGGCATTACTGGCTTCCATTTAAAACGGATGATGTTAGTATTTATGACTCGTTCGAGCAGAATCCGGGTTGGTAACAAAATGAGAATATAAAACAAACTAAAATGAAACATATATTTATTGGTCTCACAATATGTATCGTGTTTGCTTTCAATGTTTTTCAGTTGTCCGCGCAGGTTGAAGTGCCCGAAACTGAAGAATTGAAAACCGATACTGTACGAAAAAAGGTCGAGGTCGCATTTCGTTCGATTGACGAAAAGGACCTTTTGGGCGGCGTCTCTTTCATTGATGTTGAGGAGATGTCAAAAAAAGCCTATAGTACTTTTAGTTACGCATTTGTAGAAAATGTGGTAGGTGGTATGAATGGCAACATTTGGGGAATGAACGACCTGCTTGTTGTCGTCGATGGCATGGTTCGGGACGCCAACAATGTTTTGCCTTCCGAGATTGACCAGATTACCATTCTGAAGGGCGTTTCTGCCGTGGCCTTATATGGCAGCAGAGCGGCTAAGGGTGTTGTAATGATTACTACCAAACGTGGTAAAATTGGCGAGCCTTCAATTACCATTAGCGCCAATACTGGGATTCGGGTTCCCAAGGCCTTTCCCAAGTATTTGGGGGCTGCGGAATACATGACCCTATATAATGAAGCCAGAGCCAACGATGGCAGTGGACCTCAGTATTCCAATGAAGACATTTATTATACTTCTTTGGGTGACAATCCTTATCGTTATCCTGATTTGAATATGTACTCGTCTGATTATTTGCGCAGTATGTACAACCGATCAGAAGCGGTGGTTGAGATTACCGGCGGTAACGAAAAGGTTAGATATTACACCTCAACTGGTTACTTACGTGAAGGATCTTTATTAAAGGTTGGTAATACGGCCGATGATAATGATAACAGGCTTTTTGCGCGTGGTAACCTGGATATGCAATTGCATAAAAATATCGCTGTCAGAACCGATGCCAACGTAACGTTTTATAACTATAGCTTTGCCAATACAGGATGGTGGAGTAATGCGGCTACCTTTCGTCCCAACCGAGTGGCTCCATTGATACCTTTGAGCTACCTCGACGAAAACGATGCCAATTCATGGGATGCTGTTAATGCCAGTGGTCATATCATTGATGGGAAGTATTTTCTGGGTGGAACGCAGCTTCATCCTACCAACCCAATCGCTGATGCTTATGCATCAGGAACTTCAAAGTCAGTCAGTCGTCAGTTCCAGTTTAATACCGGCTTTGATTTTAACTTACGTTCCTTGGTTGAGGGCTTGCATTTTCGGTCCAAGTATGGTATTGACTATGCCTCAGCTTACCAGCAGGCTTATATCAACGAATATGCCTCCTATGCTCCGGTATGGAACAATTACAATGGCTCTGATGCCATTGATGCACTCAATATATATGGTGTGGACAGGCAGACCGACCGTGAAGTGATTGTCTATTCAAACTACCAATATACCTATAATGCGAATGGTCAGTTTGATTTCACAAGGACTTATGGCGATAAGCACAATGTATTTGCTATGGCGGCAGCCAACATCTGGCAGAGAAAGTTTGATGGCGAGTACCACAGGTTGAGCAATGCCAACCTGGGCATTCAAACCTCTTATAATTACATGCAGAAGTACTACTTCGACTTTAGTGCGGCACTTCCTTATTCTGCCAAGCTTCCGAGTGCCAACCGACTTGGATTTTCACCAACGGTTACTTTAGGATGGCGTCCGGTTAAGGAAGCTTTCTTTGGCAATTCGGCTTTTGATGACTTGATGCTTACAGTATCGGGAGGTATTATCAGCCACGACATGGATATTACTGCCGAGGGTAACGAAATGGGTTACTATCTGTATAAGCAGGAGGTAGCAAGAGCTGGCTGGTATGCATGGGCTGACTTGGGTGGTGAAGCTGCCACAGAGTTTCAAAGGGGAGAGAATCCGGATATGACCTTCATCAAGCGTAAGGAGTTAAACGTTGGCTTAAGAGGTTCTTTGTGGAACAGAGCTCTGACCTTTGATTTTAACTACTTTATGGGTAAAATGGATGGTAATTTGGCATTGCCTTTTTCACAATATCCCATTTATTTTACCCAGACCGGGTATCCAACTTCTTCCATTCTGCCCTATCTTAATTATGATATAGATGATCGCACGGGTTTTGATTTTAGTGTGTATCTGAATAAAAAAGTGGGTGAAGTCGATTTGACTCTTGGAGCCAGTGGTATGTATTCAAACACTGAAGCCGAAAGAAGAGATGAGAATATCAGCTTTGATTACCAGACACGTGTTGGTCGAAGTGTCAATGGTTTGTGGGGATTGGAAAGCCTTGGTTTCTTTAACAGTCAGGAAGAAATCAGTGAAGCTCCTGCCCAAATTTTTGGGGGTTCTGTAAGACCAGGTGATCTTCGTTACAAGGATCAAAATGGGGATGGTGTTATTGATAACCAGGATCAGGTTTATTTGGGACGCTGGGATACACCCACCCGTCTTGGTTTGAATTTTACTGCCAAGTTCCGTAATTTTACCTTTTATGCCATGGCCGATGCTTACTTTGGAGGCAATGGATTAAAGAGCAGCTCTTATTACTGGGTATCTGGAGACAGCAAGTACAGTGAAGTGGTACGCGGCCGATGGACTGAAGCTACCAAGGATGTAGCCACTTATCCGCGTCTTACTACTGAAAGTGGGACAAATAATTTCCGCTCTTCTGATTTTTGGATGTACAAGACAGATCGTATCAACTTGTCGCAGGTTCAGTTAACTTATGACATTCCTGAAACAGTATTCGATGGTTCTTTTGTTAACGGACTAAGTGTTTACCTTAGCGGATATAATTTACTGACTATTTCAGAGGAACGTGAGCATTTTGAAAGGACTGTTGGAGGTTCACCACAGACCCGGTTATTCAATATCGGTGTTAAAGGGACTTTTTAATGATGTATTCAGTATTAAATGTATTTAATCATGAAGAAGAAAATTAAATTATCCATAATTGCGCTGTTCACTTTGGCCCTTGTTTTTAATTCCGGTTGTGAAGATTTATTGGAACCGGCTGTTGAAAACCACAAAGTGGATGAAGACCTAAAAGACATGCCTGCATGGGCATTGGGATTGTTAGGTCATGCGTATATCGGCAATCCGGTTGGCTCATGGTCGTTTAACGACGTAGCCACCGATGATGCTGTTTCAAATTTCCCGGGAAATCCCTATCGTTTAATGAGTACCGGAGCCTGGAGTGCGAGTTATAATCCAGTTGACAGGTGGCAGTATTTGCGTGCCTCATGGCAGTATTTGAACCAGTTTTTGGTGATTGCTGATGAAATAACCTGGGCAGCTGACCCGGTAGTAGCGGAGATGTTTCGTGAGCGTTTTAAGGGAGATGCCTATGGCATGCGTGCCCTGTATATGTATCACCTTTTGCTGCACCATGCCGGTCCTTCCAAAGTTGACGGTCAAATGTTGGGTATTCCCATTTTGACTGAGCCGGAAGATTTGTATAATTCGGAGTTTAACCTGCCAAGGAACACTTTTCAGGAGTGTTTAGATCTGTTGTTTGCAGATGTGGACTCAGCCATCAATATGTTGCCAGATGAATTTGGCAATGTCGATGATGTTGAGGATGTGCCCCAAAAGTACCGGGATTTAGGTGTTACTTCAGGACAATTTACCCGTGTGTATGGCGACAATGTTAAGAACCGGATGAGTGCACAAATTGCCCGCGCTGTGCGAGCGCAAGCTGCTTTGCTGGCTGCCAGTCCTGCATATGCTGAGGGTTCAGATCTTACCTGGGAGGATGCTGCCAATTATATGGGTGAGGTTCTTGTAAATGGTTTGGGAAGCAATCCTGTAGCTGAAATTGACCCAAAAGGCAATGAGTGGTATGCTGATAATGCAGCCATCCAGAATCTGGATGCTGGAGAAAATCCCAAGGAAATTCTCTGGAGAGGTAACAAAGAGAGCAATGCTAACCTCGAACAAGAAAACTATCCACCTACTTTGTTTGGTAACGGACGGGTTAACCCGACCCAAAACCTGGTCGATGCCTTTCCTATGGCCAATGGTTATCCAGTAAGTCATGCCAGTTCCGGATATGACCCAGCCAATCCTTATGCTGGCAGAGATCCTCGTCTAGCTAAGTACATTGTACTTAATGGAAGCACTTCAGGTCCGCAAAATACGGTTATTAACACGGCTGCTGATGCTCCGAATAATAATGGTCTGAATAAAACAGAAACTTCCACCAGAACCGGATACTATATGCGGAAGTTGCTGAACCAGAGCGTGAATGCCAATCCAAATTCTGTTACCCCTGGTAACCGTTACAAAGCTTTTATTCGCTATACTGAGATCTTCCTTGGTTATGCAGAAGCTGCTAATGAGGCATGGGGACCATTGGCAACAGGTACGCATGGATTCTCTGCTTATGATGTGATAAAGGGCATACGTCAAAGAGCCGGTATTGATGCTGCAGATCCCTATCTGGAGTCGGTAAAGGGTGATCAGAATCTGATGCGTGAACTGATTCGCAATGAGCGTCGTCTGGAGCTTTGCTTTGAAGGTTTCCGCTTCTGGGACATTCGTCGCTGGAAAGAGGATTTGACTGAAACGGCTCAGGGTGTGAGAATCACCGGTGGTGCTCATAGCGTTATTGATGTTGAAGAACGTGCGTACAGTGATCATATGTATTATGGTCCCATCCCCTTTGGAGAGGTCAACAAGTTCAGCGAATTAATTCAAAATAAAGGATGGTAACCATCATAATTTAATTAGACTGAAAATGAAAAGGATATTATTTATATTTTTAATTACGGCGTTGGTAGGCGGTTCGTTTACCTCCTGCGAGAATGGAGATTGGGATTTTCCTGATTTCGAGTATTCTACCGTATATTTTGCCTACCAGAGTCCCATACGTACCGTTGTTTTAGGTGAGGATGTTTACGATACCAGCCTCGATAATGAGCATAAGGTTCAGATTATGGCCACCATGGGAGGTGTTTATGCCAATAACAACAATGTTGAAATTGGTATAAAAGTTGAACCTACATTGCTTGACGACCTTATTTTTGATAAGGAATCAGACACTGATCCTGACAGACCTGTGCTTTTAATGCCTGATAATTACTATACTCTTTCGAGCGACAAAATTATTATTCCTCAAGGGTCTGTTATTGGCGGTGTTACTGTTCAGTTAACCGATGCTTTCTTCAATGATCCTTTGGCATTGTCAACCAATTATGTCATCCCGGTTGTGATGACCGGTGTAACCAATGCCGATTCAATCCTTTCGGGTAAACCACTGGTTGAGAATCCTAAGAGAGGAAGAACTTCCGATTGGGATGTGCAACCAAAGGATTATATCTTATATGCTGTAAAGTACATCAACGCATATGATGCCAACTATTTGCGCAGAGGAACGGACGTGATTACCATTGATGGAGGAACGGCCACAACAGTTAAACGTGAAGCAGACTATGTTGAGAGGGATGAAGTGGTTAAATTGACGACTGTTTCTTTGAATTCTGTTGCGTTTCCTCAGAGTTATGTCAGTAAGGATGGTCATGATTTGAATTTTAGGGTGAATCTGACCCTTGATGCGAATCAAAATGTGACTGCTTCAGCATTTGAGACTACCTATCAGGTAAACGACTCGGTAACTGTTAGAAATATTTCCGTTTCCGGAGATGGTGAGTTTGTTAAAGATGGCGATAAAAACAGTTGGGGTAATCAAGACAGAGATGCTTTGTACCTTGATTATGAGACCAGCTATGAAGTGGAGATCAAATATCCTGTTTCAGGTCAGCCAGACAATGTGATGCAATACAACTATAAGACGTCTGACATCCTTGTTGTTCGCGACAGGGGAGTTAAGCCCGAATGGTTTACAGCTGTAGTTAATGAATAAGTTTAAATTGACGAAAATGAAACATACAATTAATATTTTAGGTGCTTTCATCTTACTGTTGATTTTTGCAGTTTCTTGTGTGGATGATACCATAGATGATTTTATTGTTGAGAAGCCCGAGTCCATAAAGGAATTGGAGTATCTCAATGAATATGATGTCTTGAAATCATACATCGATAGAGAGGCAAATCCCAATTTTAAGCTGGGAGCCGGGGTTACTGTCAGCGATTATCTGAAAAAGGGCAGTTACTTCCGTTTTATTAATCAAAATTTTGACATGATGACTGCCGGTAATGCGATGAAATACGCATCGGTAGTTGGTGACGATGGATCGATGAACTTTGGTTCTGTGGTTCAGTTTGTAGAAGCTGCCAGGGAGGCAGGTATTGCCATTTATGGTCATACCCTTTTATGGCATGCGCAGCAGAACAATAAGTACCTAAACAGGATTATTGCGCCTACTGTAATACCTGGAGCTGCTGGTGATGGCGGTTATTGTTTAGTCTTACATAATGAAGAAGCAAAGTCTGACAATTGGGGTTCACAAACCTGGTATCAGTTCCCAGAAGCTTTACAACAAGGGGTAAACTATACTTTTACCTGTATAGTTAAAGGTTCTTCTGAATATAATGAATCTATTTTTTTACAATCATCAACCGGTGGGGGGCAGTTATACCCTGGAGGTTTTGCTATTTCTACTGAATGGACAGAAGTAAGCATGACATTTTCTCCAAGCCATGATCAAATTGATAAATTCACTTTTAATTTTGGGGATTTTGTTGGTCAAATATATGTGGATAATGTAAGTCTTGTTGCTGATGGATCTACCGAGAACTTATTTCCCAATGCTGATTTTGAAGAAGGTAATATTACCGGTTGGACAGGATGGACTCCTGGAGCCTTCGAAAATGTGTCTCAAGACGGAGAGGGTTATAGTACCGGAGGGCCTGGAAGTGCAGGATATTGTTTGAACTTTACCAACTCTACTGCTCAGGCAAATAATTGGGGTGCCCAGGTATGGTATCAGTTTCCTGAAGCTTTAGAGCAAGGTGCTAGCTATACATATACTTGTATGGTTAAAGGAACTTCTGATTATAATGAATCAATTTTTTTACAGTCATCAACAGGTGGAAGTCAGCTATACCCCGGAGGTTTTGCTATTACTACAGAATGGACAGAAGTGAGTATGACGTTTTCTCCTAGTCACGATCAAATTGATAAATTCACATTTAATTTCGGGGATTTTGTTGGTACTATTTCTGTTGATAATGTCGTCCTAACAAAGGAGGGTTCGGAGGAAAACCTTATTCCTAATGGAGATTTTGAAGCGGCTAACGTTAACGGATGGGCTAGTTGGTCCGGATATGAATCTTTGTCGCCTGAGGGAGATGGTTATGCTTTAGGTGGTGGCGACCAGATTATTGAGAAGACTCCTGAAGAAAAAGCTGATACCCTTACCTGGGCCATGGAGACCTGGATTGCCGGTATGATGGAAGCTACTGATGGTTACGTTAAGGAGTGGGATGTAGTTAATGAACCTATTTCAGGAGCTGACACTAATGGCGATGGCAAATACGATTTGTGGTCTGCTGCTAACGTATCTGAAAATGATGCTAAAAATAACTTCTACTGGGGTGATTATCTTGGTGACGATTATGTACGTCTTGCAGTGAAGTATGCCCGTGAATATGGTCCGGCCGATATTAAGTTGTTCGTTAACGACTATAATCTGGAATCGGATTGGGACGATAACAAGAAGCTCAAGAGTTTGATCCAATGGATTGAGCAATGGGAGTCGGACGGTGTTACTGTAATTGATGGTATTGGTACGCAGATGCACGTTTCCTGCTATATGAAGCCTGAAACACAGGCCAGTAAGGAGGAGCATGTGGTTAAGATGTTTGAGTTGATGGCAGCCACCGGAAAGCTCATCAAAATTACCGAGTTGGATATGGGCTTGGTTGATGCTGATGGTGTTGCAGTTAAAACTCCTAATGTGACTCGCGAACAATATCAGGCAATGAGCGATTATTATAAGTTTATTGTTGAGAAATACTTTGAGATTATTCCTGCAGCGCAGCGCGCCGGAATTACTCACTGGTGCCCTATGGACAGTCCTGAAAGCTCCTCATGGAGGGGCGGAGAGCCTGTTGGCCTATGGTCACTTGACACGTATCGCAAGCATACTTATGCCGGATTTGCGGATGGCTTGTCCGGAAAGTAATTTAATTAAATGATGCTTAAAGAGGGCAGGGATATTTAATGCCTTGCCCTCTTTTTTTTTGGTTTCTTTTTGAAATACCGGATTATTTTTCCCCGAATAAATTGGATTTCGTAACTTGGCTTTTTCGCCGATTTATGTTTTAATATTTTTCTTTAATTCTTTAATTCACTAATGTTTATGAAAAACTATGGAGCTATTCAAAGGCAATTCGGTTTAGCTGTTTTGTCTTTTGCAGTATCCCTGTTGGCAGTTAATTGTACCGAAAAGCAGACAAAGGCGGATGATGGCATAATCCCTGTTTCAGAGCGCTTTGTGCATACTGCGGCAGGTAATCCCTATCTGCCCTTGTGGGAGCATCTTCCCGACGGTGAACCTAGGGTATTCGAAGATCCGGATATGCCCGGGGAGTACCGTGCTTACATAATAGGCTCGCATGATTTGAGAGTTACCAGTTATTGTGGTCCTGATATCAGAGTATGGTCAGCACCGGTTGAGGATCTTACACAGTGGCGTGATGAAGGTCCCGTGTTTACCTATGAGCATGATGGAAAATGGGATGTGATGTATGCTCCCGATTTAGTTGAAGTTAAGAGGAAAGATGGAAGCAAGGAGTATTATCTTTATCCACATAGTCGCGGGCCTAACAGGGAAGCAATGGTAGCAAAGGGTAGTCGTCCCGACGGTCCGTTTACGCCCATAAACCTTACTGAAGATGGTTCCCGCACTGTTGAGGGCAGTATTCTTGGTTTTGATCCCGCTATTTACATCGATTATATTACCGACCCCAATGATCCTGATTATGAGATAGGATTCAGGGCTTATGGCTATTGGGGCTTTCAAAGATCTATGGCTGCCGAGCTTGATCAGAATACTTTGTATTCGCTAAGGCCAGGAACTGAGGTTATTGGCTATTTCCTTCCTGCCAGTTCGAGATACGGACAAATCAGAGATCCTGAAGGAACCGTGTATTCAGCGCTTTACCAGGATGAAGATTTAAGTGGTTTTAACTTTTTTGAAGCTTCGTCTATTCGCAAAATTGGTAATAAATATGTTACTGTATTCAGTGGATATTCAGGTCCTGAATATGGAGTGGAAAGTTCAAATTCAACTCTGCGCTACGCTTATGCCGATTCGCCGCTTGGCCCATGGAGAGCCGGAGGTGTATTGGTGGATTCACGAGGAATTGTTGTAAACGAGGATGGAAGCGGATTACAGGTAACAAATGGCGGACATAATACTCATGGTAGTATCCAACTTATCAATGACCAGTGGTATGCTTTCTACCATAGGCCGGCACGCGGCTTTGGTTTTGCACGTCAGGCTGTTGTTGCTCCAGTGAAGGTAGAGTACGACGAGGCCGCTGTTGCTGATGGCGGAAAGGTTGTTATTACAGGCTATGATGCCTATGCTGAAGATAATGTTTGGCTTGCTAAGGATAATAAGGGCTTAACTTATTCCGGAGCTGAGGTTACCTCCGAAGGTTTTCATATTTTCGGGCTGGATCCATACAATTACTATTCAGCGGGCTATGCTTGTTATCTTTCGGATATTAGCATTCAGCGCGACTCATGGGATATCTGGGATAATCATATGCCAATTGAAAAAGCAAAAAGTGGCGATATTATCGGATATAAGTATTTTGGATTTGGTGGTCTAAAAGAAGATACCAAAGGACTGAAGGCTTTTGAAGGAACCAAGGAAGGAAATCAAACTGCTTTCAATCTGTTTTTGACTCCCCGCAGCTCAAAGTCATTCAAGGTTAATGTATGGCTTGATGGCCCATGGGCTAATGAAACATGGAAAGGTACAAAAATTGGAGAGATAGTTGTACCTGCCGGTTCTAAGAATGAAGTTACTCAGTTCACAATTGATGTGGCCGAATTTGTAGATAATCTTGACAAAAAACACGCTATCTTCTTAGTTGCAGAGGGTGAAGGACGGGAAGAGCTCTTTGACCTTATTGGTTTGGGCTTCAGCTCTAAAGATAAGAGCATTGAACGTCACATAGCACCAAGCGTACAGATTCTTGTGGATGGTCAAGAAATCGAAGTGCCTGCCACTCCCGTCAGATCAACTGATGAAAATGGCATTGTGGGCTATGACCTGTATGAAGCAGTTGCAGTAATTGACGCAGACAATTCTAAACCGGTAGTTAGTGCTACAAGCGACAGCGACGAAGTTAGCATTGAAATAGCTCAGGCTGAGTCGGCTGATGAGTTTGCTGAAGTTAAATGTAGCTATAAGGGTGTTGTGAAAACATACAAGGTAGTTTTTGTAAACAACTGATTAGCCTCGATAGTAAAAGCTTAAAGAAGCTCTTTGGCTGTTTTTGTTGTAAATAATCTTAATGAACAATGCACCTTAGGCAAGATTGCTTGCCAAAGGTGCATTGTTTAAAATTTATATGCTATGATTAAAAGACTAAGATTCCTAATGCTTGGCGGACTCCTGATTTTGGGCGGAGCCGCTTTTTCTCAAAATCCTGACTTCCATATTTATTTGTGCTTTGGACAGTCTAATATGATGGGTTCAGCGAGGGCTGAAGCTAAGGATTCTACTGTTGACGCCCGCTTTCTTATGATGAGCGCCATGGATTGTCCCGATAAGGGCAGAGAAATGGGAAAATGGTACACGGCAACGCCTCCCATTTGCGAGTGCAGGGCAGGTCTTTCACCGGCCGACTATTTTGGTCGTACCCTTGTAGAGAATTTGCCCGAAAACGTTACCGTTGGTGTTATTAATGTTTCAGTTGGAGGATGCCATATTGAGCTCTTTGACAAGGAGAATTATGCATCTTACGTGGAGACTGCTCCCGGGTGGATGCTCAACTGGATTAATAACTATGATGGCAATCCCTACGGTCGCTTGGTTGAAATGGCTAAGCTGGCACAGAAAGACGGTGTAATTAAGGGTATCTTATTGCATCAGGGGGAATCTAATCCCAATGATACCTTGTGGACTAAGAAAGTGAGCGATGTTTATCATAACTTGCTGAATGATTTGGACCTAAAAGCTGAAGACACGCCGCTTCTTGCAGGTGAGCTCTTAAGCGATGAGTTTGGTGGTAAATGCGCTCCCTTTAATGAATTTATTGCTGATCTTCCCAATGTAATTCCCAACGCCCATGTTATTTCTTCTGAAGGCTGCCCGGGCTTGCCCGATGGTCTTCACTTTGCGGCCGAGGGTTATCGCATCTTAGGCAAAAGGTATGGTGAAAAAATGCTTTCAATTCTTAAGCTGAATAATTGAGTCAAAAGTTTTTGTTATGAAGATACTATCGAAATTATTACTATTTGTTGTTATTCTCAGTTCTTGTGAAGATACTGCCCAAAGGTCTGACTTGAAGCTGTGGTATGATGAGCCTGCTGCTAAGTGGGTAGAAGCTGAAACAATGGCA
>DIPM01000011.1:0-70520 GCA_002427105.1 Marinilabiliaceae bacterium UBA5488
CGATGATTTAAGGGGCCGGTACAGTAGAAGTCTGAGAGTAAGGGAAAAATGCCCGGTCAGTTTCAGTTTTTTATTTAATAATGTTTTTATAAAGGAATGTAAGCGACTTTTTCATTTATAATAATTATATTGCTTTGTACAAAACTTAAAAAACAGACAGATGAAAATTACACCGAGTACGAAAATTGCTGCCCTATTAGAAGCCTATCCTCAATTTGGAGACATGCTGGGAAATATATCTCCGGCATTGAAAAAGCTGAACAGCCCTTTGGTAAGAAAGACTTTAGCTAAAGTTACTTCCCTTGAGCAGGCAGCTTCAATGGCAGGATTAGATGTGGGCGATTTGATATCAAAGTTGACTCCGCTTCTTACCGGAAAAGGCGAAGGAGATTCGGGAGATCTTCTTGCCAAGGGTCTAGAGGTTTTAAAAACTATAAAGAAGAAGAAGTAGTCACTAATTGTCGGATATGGAAACACGCAAGATTCAATCATTCGAAGATTTTAAGACCCGCCTCATTAATGAGCCCGAGTTGCAAAATCAGTTCAAGGCCAATCCTTTAGAGGCGGTTAATCAGTTTGAACAGCAAAGCCCCTTACATACTGATAAGTGGATTTATCGCATAATTGTAATAGCCTTAAGTGTTACCATTGTTTTGATAATAGCAGGAGTGCTCCTTTTGATGGCAAGCGGAAAGATAAGTGATGATCAGGGAGTTCCAACCATATTGACAGCAGTTGGTTCTGCTGCTATTGGTGCTTTAGCGGGTTTGCTGGCACCTTCGCCAAAATAATCTGGTATTGTATTTTTATAATTCATCACTATTCTAAATTATTAATTATGGGCATTCTTAAAGAATTCAAGGCCTTTGCTATGAAAGGCAACGTGGTTGACATGGCTGTGGGTATCATCATTGGTGCTGCCTTCGGGAAAATTGTCACTTCTTTGGTTAACGATGTAATCATGCCTCCCATCGGGGTATTAGTTGGAGGAGTTAATTTTACAGACCTCTCTATTACTATTAAAGAAGCAGTCGGGGATGCTGCGGCCGTTACTATCAATTATGGTAATTTTATACAGGTAATTTTCGATTTCCTTATTATTGCCGCTGCGATTTTTGCCCTAGTTAAAGTTATGAACTCGATGAAGCGAAAAGAAGAGGAAAGTCCCTCTGCTCCTCCGGCGCCTTCTAAAGAGGAAGTACTGCTAAGCGAGATACGTGATATTCTGAAAAGTAAATGATAAGATTATTTTGTGACTACACAGGATAGAAGGTTTTATTTGAAAGTTTTCACAGTGTATTAATAAGAACTTAGCCCACGAGTTTTCGTGGGCTAAGTTGTTTTAATTATTTATTGATCCACTCTTTAAAGTACCTTACTTTTTCGCGGCTGACAACGATTTTGTCAGGTGATTCGGGCTTAGTCTTGACTATCAGTTTGCCATTAAACCAGGTTTCTATGCGCAGCACTGCGTCTATGTGAATGATGAATTGTCGGTTAGCTCTAAAGTAGAGCTTTGGGTCGAGTTCATCTTCCAGCTTTTCCAGCGTTTGATCGATTACATGGGGAAGGCCTGCGTTTGTGATTGCAGTAGTTACCTTTTGAGAGCTATGAAATATCGCGATATCTGAAATGTTGAGTTTTATGTAGCCGTCAACAGTCGGGACCAGTATCCTGCTTCTGTAAATCGGGCCTCCCTGCTTGATTAATGCAGATAATTGTTTGATATCAACATAGTCGCCGGGCCTTGACAGTACGGTCATCAGCTTTTCATATTTTATAATAGCTGATTCAAGGGCTTCATTACTAATGGGCTTCAGGAGGTAGTCAACACTGTTGACTTTGAATGCCTGCATCGCATATTCGTCATAGGCAGTAGTGAAAATAACGGCAGAGCGTATTTCTATTTTTTCAAAGATTTCAAAGCTTAGTCCGTCGGAGAGGTGAACATCAAGGAAGATTAGGTTGGGGTGGGGATTGTTTTCGAGCCATTCCTGCGTGTCTTCAATGCTACCGGTTGTAGCAACAATATCCCATGTCGGCCTTAAATCCTGAATCATTTTTTTTAGCAGCCTTTGGGTAGGTAACTCGTCCTCCACTATCAACACACGACTTTTAGTTGTTTCCATGGCTATTTGAATTTCTGTTAATATCTAAAGGAATATCCTGATGTTCAATCAGTGGTAGTGAAACAGTAAAATTATTATCGCTGTCGCTAATAATTACTTTTTTATCAGTGAGCAGCTTATATCTCATAATTATGTTTTCCAGTCCTATGCCGGTTGAATAGCTTGTGGATTTGGGGTTCAGGTTGTTTGTAACTGTCACGTAAGCATTGTCACTACTGCTAATGTTAATTTGCAAAGGGTTTTTATCTGTAGCCCTGTTGTGTTTTATGGCGTTTTCCACCAAAACCTGAAGGGTCAAAGGAGGAAGTTCCAGTTTTAGCTGTTCAGATGCTATGTCTATTACCATTTCAAGGGTTTCTCCCATGCGTGTTTTGTGCAAAAACATATAATCGGAAATAAAGCTAAGCTCATGTTTCAGTGAGGTTGTGGTTGTTTCCCTTTGCTGCAAAACGTATCTGTAAACTTCCGCCATTTTTTGGACAAATTCAATAGCAGCATTGGGATTGTATTGTATTTCAGATATCAATACACTGAAGCTGTTGAAGAGAAAATGAGGGTTGAGCTGGCTTTGAAGCACTTTGTAATCAGCCTGCAGCTTGGCTTGCTTTAGTTGTTCATTTTCGCTAACCGATAGCCTCCAGTTATATGCGAAATTTCGCATAATCATAATGTTATTGATAAACAAGACGAACAGTATCCCGAAGGTAAAGGAAATAATGGTGTCTTTTGACAGAGAACGCGGAGCCATAAGAGCGAAAAACGCGAATATTATAACAAGCCACAGAAAGCTTAACAGAAGTTGTATCCTGATACGTTTGCCAAATTTGCCAAACCAGGGCATTTTTTTATTTAGGATTCTATTTATTATCACATTGCCCTCGCTGAGCAAAATTACAGTGACAGCAGCGATTATTATGGTCTTTTTGTTGTAGTATAATTCTCGCAGACCGAATATTTCTCCTAAGATCAAGGTTGATAAAACGCCTACAACGGAAACGTAAAGTGTCCTGCGCAAGGTAGCAACGAAGCCTACGTCCATAATTCTGTCGGCATATTTAAACAGATCATCCGCACAATTCTCTCTTTGCTTCTTTTTTCTCATACTCAAGCTTCAACATTTTGGATTAACAAAACTATAGTATTTTTTCTTACCCACTTCTTTTGATTTCCCAATGTAGCAATAAAAGCACCTGAAGTGATAAACGTTCATCAGTAAAACTGCATTTTATTGTTTGCTGCTTACTGATAATGATTTAATTATGAAAGATTAACCTTATTTTAAAATGTTAACGGAAGCTTGTAGTAACTTTGCAACAAATTTTTAAGTAAAGCTGTTTGGTTCTTAGCGGAACAAAATTTTGGCTGATAGCCATTCAGGATAATAGTAAATAAGTGAAACGACCATGCTGAGATTTTCATTGAAGTGTAAGAATCCGGATTCATGGGAGTTGCATTTAAACATTAAAATATAGGAAAAAACAGATGAAGTATCAGTTTGGATTGGTTTTTTTTGCGGCTTTTGTGGTGTTGATAATCGATCTTTATCTTTTCTGGAGATGGAAGCATAGCGGTCTCTACGATAATTTAACAGGAAAGTTCTTTTCTCTATTTCTTTTCCTTTTGATGCCATTGGCGGCCTTTTTCGGCTTTTTTTACATAGGCCTCAGGATGCAAGTTGCAGAAGGATCACAGATATATGTTGCTTTTGGATGGTTTTTCATGGCCTTTCTAATTATTTACGCAGCTAAACTTTTGTTCTCCGGCTTTGACGGACTTCAGTTGATAGTTAACAGGCTGGCTCGCCCCGCCGAGCCTAAGGTGCGTCACTATCCCCGGATCACACGGCGTAAGTTTCTGAGCCAGATAGGGATAATAATGGCTACCGCTCCTTTCGTATCGCTTCTATTTGGGGCATTGAAGGGAAGATTTGCATTTTACGTTAGAGAGGTTCAGCTATCATTCCCAAATTTGCCGCAAGGATTTGACGGCCTCCGTATAGCTCAGATTTCAGATTTGCATCTTGGTAGTTTCGGTGATAATCGTGAACCATTAACAGAGGCTTTAGAGCTTATTAGTGACAGTCGTCCTGACATGATTCTTTTTACAGGCGACCTTGTTAATAATTTCGCCAGGGAAATTGACGGCTGGGAAGCTGTATTTGCAAAGCTTCATGCGCCAATGGGTAAATATTCGATTTTGGGAAATCATGATTACGGGAATTATAGTCGTTGGGATTCGGACGCTGAAAGGGAGGCAAATTTTCAGGGTATAGTAGAAGGCAATAAAAAACTTGGCTTTACCTTGCTTCGCAATGAGTCGCTGGTATTAAGCCGTAAAGGAGATAAAATCGGGCTGGCGGGTGTAGAGAATTGGGGCACTGCTTCCTTCCCTCGTAATGGTGATCTGGAGCCTGCAGCTGAAGGAATAAAAGATTTGTCGTTTAATTTGCTAATGTCTCACGATCCTGATCATTGGGATAAGCAGATCTTGCCTCAGGATTTCTTTGATCTTACGCTTTCCGGCCATACTCACGGTATGCAGTTTGGAATTGAGAAGGGGGATTTCAGATGGAGTCCGGCGCAATATGTTCAAAAGCGTTGGGCAGGCTTG
Organism: Marinilabiliaceae bacterium UBA5488; assembly: GCA_002427105.1. Lineage (GTDB taxonomy): Bacteria > Bacteroidota > Bacteroidia > Bacteroidales > Marinilabiliaceae > Geofilum. Next base: position 4,740 of record DIPM01000011.1, read on the forward strand.
TATCGTGAAGGGGATAAGTTCTTGTATGTAAACAGAGGTTTAGGTTGTCATGGTTTGCCTGCACGGGTTGGTATGCCTCCCGAAATAACAATATTCATACTGCGAAGAGGAGCCATAAGTGAAGAGGGTCTTAATTAACCATAAATCCTCCCAGAGCGCTGCTTATTATAAATTCGCCAAATATTGCCTTATCAAGGCTGCGGTATCCAAGTCTGCCCCCAATTGTAAAAGGAAGGATAAATCTGAATAAGTGGGTGTCGCTAAGTAATTCTACTCCATAGCTTTGAGGATTCAGGTGGTAGCTTTCCTTTTGTCCGCTGTCTTTGCGTATCAGGCTGTATTCAGCATCGGCCATATCGTAGAAGGCATTGAGGCGTATTCGTTTGATATAGGCTAATTTGCCAAGCGTAAGGTCGGGATTCCATAATGGCAATGAATAAGTAGCCCTGAAGAGATACATTCTGTCGTTTTCTACATTTGAGTACCCTCTGGGAAAGCTTATAACATTGTTAGGCCGATAATAATAAAGATAATCATCGTCGGTCTCGACCCTGTCTCCGGGTATTTTATTCTGGAAGTCATTATGGATTGAGATAGAGTGGAAGCGTGAGGCTCCGGGCAAATATAAGCGGCTCATAAAGCCGCTGATAGAGCCCGAACTTATATTACCAAACGGGGAGTGATTATAAAAGAGGCTAAGTGCTTGCCCCATTCGGGTTCCCACATCCCTTGAACTGCCTCGTCTTATATTTTGAAAGTTTAGATTGTGTTCAAGTCCGTAATAATTAAACAGAGGAATAATATTCTGACGAATATTCCCTGTTGGAATCAAAAAGTTGCCGCTTTGTATATATTGCGTCATTGGATATGTAAGTTCTGAGCGCCACTGCCATGACAGGCGGCTACTTGTGCTGATATGCCGTGACCATGCTCCGCGGCTCAAGTCGAAAGGCAAGCGAATACCTGTCTTAAGATAATGGTTCCAAACAGTTAGCTCGCTGTCGGCATGATAAACGTACTCGTCGTCGGTAAAGTAGCCTTTTCGTTCAAAATCACTATCGCCAAAGCGATAGGTCAAATTAAAAATTGGGAACAGTCCGCGATATGAATAGTCCAGATAATACTTCTGGTGTTTATAACTTGGGTTAGCATTATATCCTGCTGTAAAGACCGAAGTTCCAAGCAGGTTTTGCGACATTGCTGAAATGCCTGTGTAGATTGTCTCATCATCAAAATCAAGCATCACCGGCGCCCAACTATGCAGATTAAAAATATTCCATTTGCTATAGCTTTGAGCTGAGTAGTCTTTTTGTTCGACGGAGGCAGAAGGCTCAATTGGAGCAGACTCATGGCTTGTTATAGCTTCGGCCAGTTGCATAACAAGCGAAGGGGCAGATTGTGGCTGTAGGTCTTTATCAGAGGCGGTATGCATTACCGGACGCAGACCTTTTGCGCTGTACGTGCTGTATATCAAGGTGTTGGCTTCGGGAGTGAGACTGGGGTAGTAAGCGCCAAAGGCAGTGGCAGTGAGTCTTTGTTTTTCCCCCGAGCTTAGCTTGTAACTGTAAATTTCATCGCTGTAATCGCCTTGTGCAACAAAGTAAATGATATTTCCATTTTGTATGGGATCGCGAGGCTCCTGATAGCCCCAGGGGCTAACTTGCCTCCAGCTCTCGTGTTGCGGATCGAGGGTGAAAATGGCCTTCCCTTTGTCGGATAAAAGTATAAGCACGATATTATCGCCTGTCATATTCCATGAGGGAGTAATTGGATAGCTATTAGCCGGCGTGCTTATCTTTTTCAGTCTTTGGCCGCTATGGGCGTCTAAGATGCTTAGCGAGTATTGGTTTGAGCTTGAGCTTTCAACCGCGGCTATTATGTTTTGACTTGGATGGAGAGCCGGCGAGTAGAGGTAAGATTTTCGCGTGATAAAGCGTGACTTCCCGCTTTCCAGATCCAGAGTGCGGATTAGCGACCATGACTCATTCTCCCATCGGGGATGATTTCGTATTTCGCTCCATGCAACCATCCTTGAGTTGGCGCTAATGGACTCTGAATCACGCGCCCCGGTGTAAGCTAATATAGAGGTTTTGCCTGAAGGTATATCAATTGAGACAATACCGGAGCGGATTCCCGGTCCGCTCACAGAAGATATCAAAGTTGAGTCGTTAATAGCTATTGCTGAGCGGTATAGGAGGTATTCGTCTTCAGTTGCCTTTATTTCAGAATAGCTGCTTTGGGTTTGCTTGCTCATCTCTTGGCTCCATTCTTCTTTAAGCTGTTTAAAGATGCTGAGATAGAGTTTCTTTTGTCCAAGGCCTGTGTTTTGCTTTATTGCTTTGTTGAAAGCCCTTGGATTCCAGCTGTTTCGTCCAACATAGTTTATGGAGTTTTCCCATAATTGGGGGCCATATATTTCACGGGCTTTGGCCGTGAGCAGATAGCCCATCTTGTAATAGTTGGGCACATAATCTTTGTATGAGCCCATATAGGCCTTTTGGTAGGAATAGATTCCGCGCCCTAAGATTTGCGCTTTTAATTCATTATTAAAGGCAAATGAGCGCCCTCGACCGCTTTGTGTCAAGGCTGTTTCTGCAATTACGGCATCGCCTTCGAGTAGCCACATCGGAAGGTAGAGCCCTAAAACAGCTCCTGTGGCCTGCTGACCAAAAAACCATGTAAGACCCTTGGTGAATCCTTGGTTTAATTTATCTATTTGAACGACGTGCCGATACTCATGAATGGCAAGGTGCTTAAGCCATTCAACAGAGTTGGTCTCCTGACCCGGAATAGTGAAGAACTCGGAGCGCTTTGGTGCCCATGACACCAGCCCGTTGGAGTAGGCAGAATGATTATGCAGCAGGATGTCAATCTTTTGTGCTTTGTGCTTCAGTGAGTAGGAAATATATGGAGTCATACTGTCGATGTAAGCAGCAAGCTTTGCCGCCTCCTTTGCCATATTCTTTTCAAAAACCAGCCTGACGGTGGGAGTATTTATCTGTTGCCAGTGAAGGCGAGCAGGGTCGCTTCCTGAGCTGTAATATTGCGCAGCTGCCACATTTGTAATCAACAAAAGCAAAGCTGCAAGGAGCTTTTTTATCATAACCTAACTTAAAAGGGGCTTATGCCTCAGCGAAGATAGTGATTAGAAGTCTGGAGTTCAAAGTCCGGGCTTTAAAGTTTGATGCAAATTTTTAAGAAGAAAGTTTTTGTTTGGGCTTTTGGAACAATAATTAATAGTTTGTCGTACTTTTAGCGGGTTTAAATTAAGTGAAAATCATGGGGATGGAAAAGCGAAGAATGGTGATTTATCAAGTATTGCCACGACTATTGACTAATAAGGTGTTGGCCAATAAAGCTAAGGGGACAATAGAAGAAAACGGTTGTGGAAAGTTTAATGAAATTGATGCAAAGGTGCTTCAATCAATCGCCGGCTTTGGCGCTACTCACGTGTGGTACACCGGGATTCTTGAGCATGCAACATGTACGGATTATTCAGCTTATGGTATTGCTACAGACTCGGAGGATGTGGTAAAAGGGAAAGCGGGTTCGCCTTACGCAATAAAAGACTACTACGATGTGGATCCCGATTTGGCTGTTGATGTAAACAAGCGCATTGAGGAGTTTGAAGCCTTAGTCGAGCGCTCGCATCAGCATCAGTTAAAGGTGCTTATTGACTTAGTGCCTAATCATCTTGCGCGTAATTACGTGTCGGATGCTTTGCCGGAAGGGATAAAGGCATTTGGTGCTGATGATGATAATAGCCTGGCTTATGCTAAAAATAACAACTTCTATTACTTGCCCGGGAAAAGCTTCGTTTCGCCCGCCAAAAGTGCCTCAGGGCAACAGTGGAAGGAGAAACCGGCAAAAGTGACCGGTAACGACTGTTTCTCAGCTTCTCCAAAGGTGAGCGATTGGTACGAAACGGTTAAGCTTAATTACGGCATTGATTATAGCGGACAGACGGCAGCGGATTTTGATCCTGAGCCCGACACCTGGCTTAAGATGCTTGAGGTGGTTCTTTATTGGGCTGCAAAGGGAGTGGATGGATTTCGCTGCGATATGGCAGGAATGGTTCCGGTAGATTTTTGGCGATGGATGATAGGTGAAGTACGTCAAAAATATCCCGAGATGGTTTTTATTGCCGAGGTTTACGAAGCAGAGCTTTACAGTGACTATATTTTTAAAGCAGGATTTGATTATTTGTATGACAAGGTTGTGCTTTATGATGGTCTGCGGGCTGTTATGGAAGGCAAAGCTGCGGCCTCATCACTTAGTGCTTGCTGGCAGCGTACCGAAGGTCTGCATAATTTTCTGCTCTACTTTTTGGAGAATCATGACGAGCAACGCATAGCGTCTGACTTCTTTATGGGCGATGGAGCTAAGGCTATTCCGGGTATTACAGTGGCAGCGACCATGTTTAATAATCCTTTGTTGATTTATTCAGGACAGGAGCTTGGAGAGCGTGGCATGGATGCAGAGGGATTTAGTGGTCAAGACGGCCGTACTTCAATTTTCGATTATTGGGGACTTCAGAATTTCGCGCTTTGGAGAGGAAAGGGCGACTGGTCGGGCAGTGAGCTAAGCGCTGAAGCTAAAGATTTACGTGACTTCTACCGGAAGTTGCTCAGCTTAGTTCAGGAGATTCCGGCACTTAATAAGGGTCGGTTCTACGACTTGATGTGGGCAAACAAGGAGAATATCTGCTTCGACAGTGAAAAGCTCTTTGCTTTTTTCCGTTACGATAAGGGTCAGGTATATCTTATCATTGCTAATTTTGACAGCAAAGCCAAAGAGTTAAAACTGAAGATTCCTTCCGATGCCATGGACTTATCGGGCATGCAATCCGGACTGTTCTACACCGGCACAGATCTTCTTAATATAAACAGGAATATCCAGTTTCCGGCTATTATTGCTCTTAACGGTGGATTGGGCTGTAAGCTGTTACCCTACTCTGCCTCAGTTTATGAACTTAAAGGCAGTGATATGGCCTAAGCGTAGTAGTGCATTTATTGCCGATAATTGGAGGCATTTGGCTAATTGTCTATATTTGTCGCGCCATAAAAACGTAAGTCAATGATAGAAAGCTCTCAAGTTGTAATTGATGGTCTGGTGGTTCATCATGTAGGATCTCGCGCAGCGGGCCAGACTGTCAGGTATTCAAAAAGTGCAATCCGCCTTCAGGATGCCGAAGAGGTTGGTTCTGTATTGAAAAGCTATTTTTTCAGCGCCTTCAAAACTGAGGCTTACTTCAATTTTATAGGTGCCGAGGAGAATGCTGCCGGCTTGGTCTATAATTTGGCTGCAGAGGTTTTCGATGATAGCACTAAATTGTATAATGCCTCGCTGCAGCTTGCCGAGTTTCTTTATAATCAGAGCAACCATCCCAACATCAGAGGAGGGGAGTTTTATGTTGCCCTCTTTAATAATTGTGTGGTTGATGGAGAAGTGGTTGACGGTATGGGCATTTTTAAATCAGAGAATAAGGATGTTTTTTTAAAGGTCTATTTGAAAGATCAGAACTTCGAACTTGGCACCCAGGAGGGCATTAATATCCGCAAGCTTGATAAAGGTTGCATAATTTTCAACACGGAGCGCGAGCAGGGTTTTAAAGTTGTGATGGTTGATAATATCAACAAAGGCAACGAAGCACGTTTTTGGAAAGATGATTTTTTGGGTTTGCAGCCCCGTGAGGATAGCTATTACTACACTCAAAATTACATGAATATGTGTAAGGGTTTTGTGCAAGATATTTACAATACCGAAAATCAGGTGCCAAAGCCGGAGCAGTTCGATTTTTTGAATCGTTCACTTGACTTCTTCGACAAAAAAGGTGCCTTCCAACAGGATGATTTTGAGCGCGAAGTTGTTCGTTTTCCTGAAGTGTCGGAGGCCTTTAATGATTATCGTAATCAGTTTGAAGAAGAAAGGGGAATACCACTAAGCGATAGTTTTGACATATCCAAGAGTGCAGTAAAAAGTGAAAAGAAGCACTTTAAATCAGTGCTTAAGCTCGATAAGAACTTTCATGTATATGTGCATGGGAAGCGCGACTACATTGAAAAGGGCTTTGATTCTCAAAAGGGTATGAATTTCTATAAGCTCTTTTATGAAAATGAGCTTTAACTAATTTATTACTACAATTCCATTTAATGCCTTTATTAACATCATTTTATAGCCAGATTGGGATGTTGTTATGAACTTTAGATTTATCTTTAATATTTTTGGCCGGGTATTGATGCTTTTGGGAGCATTTATGCTTAGCTCTATAATTTGGGCTCTCGTATATCACGAAGATGTGGTGGGAGCCTTTGTTTTGTCTTCACTTATTACCCTTGTTTGCGGTGCTGCTATGTATCTGCTGACTATCAAAAATTTAGTCAGCGAGCTTAGCCTCAGAGACAGCTATTTTACTGTTACTTTTGTCTGGGTTGTCTTCTCCCTGTTTGGTGCCTTGCCATATTTACTTAGCGGCTCAATTACAAGTTTCACGGATGCTTTATTTGAAACAGTTTCGGGATTTACTACCACCGGCTCATCGATTATTAGCGATGTGGAGGCCTTGCCCAAAAGTATCCTCTTCTGGAGAAGCCTGACTCACTGGATTGGAGGAATGGGTATTATCGTACTTGTTGTGGCTATAATGCCACTTTTGCGCATAGGTGGCTATAACTTGTTCAAGAGTGAGACTTCCGGAATGACGCAGGAAAAGCTTAGCCCTAAGACGACCAGTACTGCTAAGAGGCTTTGGGCAGTTTATGTGGTCCTGACCTTTATTTTGATAGGCTTGCTTTTGCTTGGCGATATGTCCTTCTTTGATGCTATCAATCACGCTTTCAGTACGATGGCAACAGGAGGGTTTTCAACGAAAAACACCAGTGTTTCGGGCTTTTCTTCCTATAGTCAATATGTTATAGCTATTTTTATGTTCCTTTCAGGTATGAACTTTTATCTGCATTATCATTTTTACAAGGGAAGGTTTAAACGAGTCTTTAGTAATATTGAATTACGAACTTATTTTGCTGTCGTTGTTGTTGTGTCTTTGCTTATTACTATTACCGTTATCGCGTATGATAATAGCATAGGAGTGGGGGAGGCTCTTCGCAATGCTTTGTTTCAGGTGATTTCTGTTATTACTACAACAGGTTTTGCAACTCATGATTATCATGACTGGCCTCATGCTGCCTGGATGCTTTTGTTTGTCCTGCTTTTTTCAGGAGCCTGCGTGGGAAGTACAGGTGGCGGCATAAAGATTATTCGACATGTTGTGGCCTACAGGCATGTTCTGATCTATTTCAAGCGTACTCTTCACCCAAACAGTGTTTCTCTCCTTAAGATTGGTGGTGAAGTGATTGATGATGAGAAAGTTGGAGGACTTGTTTCTTTTATGCTCTTATATATGTTGACCTTTAGTATAGGCACTGTTTTAATGGTCTTTTTAGGCTCAGACTTGCTTACATCAGCCGCTGCCGTGGCCTCCAATATGGGTGGAGTGGGCTCAGGGATTGGTAGCGTTGGCGCCTTTGGCAATTACTCTGCTTTTAGTGATGCAAGCAAAATACTCCTATCACTGTTGATGTTGATAGGGCGATTGGAGCTTACTACTGTTCTGATTTTGTTTACCCGTATTTTTTGGAAAGGATGAAAATGCTAAGGCGCTATCAAGGGGCGCCTATACCATTATTTAGCTTGTGCTTAACAAAAATACTAACACTAAAAATGAGCTTGAGTCTTATTGGAACTTTTTCAACTATCCTCTAGCTTATATTCTACTCCCCATTCGTTGGACATCCACACTCTGTGATTTAGCCTTGGTGGATAAAACGGAGCATATGCCCCCAGGAAACGGCTAAGCCAGAGTCTAAAATATTGTCAAAAATGGGTCAAAAAAACGGTGGATTGCCGTTCAAAAACGCTGAAAATTGCCCCAAAAGGCAACAAAAACGGAGCATATGCCCCCAGTAGTTCCTTAAGAGCATAAAAGCGAAGGAAAAACGGAGCATATCCCCCCAGGGTGTCGCTCAAAAAAAAAACGGAGCATTACCGTTCACTTTTTTGTCAATATTTTTCTATACATAATCTGTATAGAAAAATAATAGAACCATGGCAGGAAAGAATAAAGACATGAGTAAAGTAAAACAAATGCTCCGGCTACACCAGAATGGCATTTCTAACCGCCAAATAGCCATAGAACTATCGGTTGACAAGGAAACGGTTAATCGTTACGTTAATCGCGCTAAATGCGATGAATTACCTATCGTAGAGCTTCTGAAATTAGACGATCCGGTACTGCAACATCGAATGACAGGCGGCAATCCAGCCTATGCAGATCCACGCTTTGAGGTACTAAAGGGGAAGCTTGATTACCTGGAAAAAGAAATGGGTAAAAAGCATGTAACACTTCAACTCTTATGGGAGGAGTATATCAGCGAGCATCCTGATGGATATAGCCTTACACAGTTCCGATATCATTACAGGCAACACACCAAAGCCAAGCGCAAGAATCCCTCTTCAATTTTAAAGGATCTGTATGTTCCCGGCGAAAAGCTTTTTATTGATTTTGCCGGAGATACAATGGAGTATATTGACAGAGAAACCGCAGAAGTAATCAAAGTACAGGTCTTTGTAGCTTGTATGCCTGCAACCGACTATGGCTTTGCCATGGCTGTTCGCTCTCAAAGGAGTGAGGATTTTATCCATGCACTTACATCTTGTTTTGAAGCTTTGGGCGGCATACCTAAAATCATAGTATGTGATAACCTAAAATCAGCCGTAGTTAAAACTGATGCATATGAACCACAAATAAACCGCATCATGGAAGATATGGCTAATCATTACGGTTGTGTGGTAATCCCGGCTCGTCCCGGGCGCCCAAAGGATAAAAGTTTAGTTGAAAATCAGGTAAAAATCGTTTATAGCCGCGTGTATGCCCAGCTTCGTAGCAGTAAGTTCTTTTCGTTGGAAGAGCTTAACTGTGCCATAACCGAAAAGATGCTTGCGCATAACCGCAAGCGCATGCAGCAACACAGCTACACCAGAGAAGAACACTTTCTTGCAGTTGAAAAGGAAGCGTTACAACCACTCCCCATTGAAAAGTTCCAGGTACGCTTTTATGCAACATTGCCGGTAGGTCACAATGGCTGCATATATCTTGGCCGGGATAAACACCATTACTCTGTTCCATATATCCATATTGGTCAAACATCACAGGTTATATACACAGCCAACCTGGTAAAAGTGTATATCAACGGTGAATGTGTAGCGGTGCATAAAAGGGAGTCCTATCAAGGTGGATACACTCTTGATAAGAGCCACTTAGCATCAAATGTTAATGCTTTCCGGGAGCGTTCTCCTCAATACTACATAAACAAAGCTAACTGTGCCCTTAACGAACTTGGTCAGGTCTTTGAATGCATGTTTGCAACAGCAACCGTGCCGGTTGAAACGTTCTATAAAGGCTGCGATGGCTTACTCAAGCTGCAACGCACCACTGATCCTGTCTTGTTCAAAAAAGCCTGTGATACGGCTCTTCTACACCAACAATATCGTTACGGTTTTATCAGCAGATTAATAAAGTCTAAATGTCGTGGTGTAAAGGAAATAAATAAGAATCAAACACTTGAATTGTTCCCTTCTCACAAGAATGTCAGAGGGAAGGATTCCTTCAAATAAATCAGTAATAACCATTTAAAAACAAGAGTAATGAATGAAATTGCAAATGAATTTAAGAGCCTAAGAATGCCCGGGATGGCTCAATGTTGGACATCGCTGATAGAAACGCGTAAAACTGAAGGCTTGTCCCTTTACGAAGGCCTGCAAATACTTTTGCAGGCAGAAAAGAACCAACGAAAAGCCAACCGTAATGCGCGCCTAATATTAGCTGCCCGTTTTCGTTATCAAGTGACCATAGAAGAGTTAAATTTTGATGCGGCACGAGGGCTTGAGCGTGGCAAAACAATGCAAATGGCATCCTGCCAGTATATTAGACAAGGAGTCCCTATCATAATTACGGGAGCAACAGGAGCAGGTAAAAGCTGGTTGGGTTCAGCATTAGGGTATCATGCTTGCTTAATGGGCTACAAGCTGGCTTATTTTAATATCCAAAAGCTGTTTGAAACAATATCCCTGCATAGAGTAGAAGCCACATTGGCAAAGTTTTTCGATAAAATGGCAAACATGGATCTACTCGTTATAGACGACTTTGGGGTAAAAATAATGGACGGTCAGCAATTGTTAGATTTTATGGAACTTGTTGGGGATCGCCATGGCAGAAAGGCCACTATCATTATGAGCCAATTAGCTGTATCTGACTGGTATGACCTGATGCTGTCAAATACAACTGTTGCAGATGCTATACTCGACAGAATAGTTCATACAGCACACCGCTTTGAACTAAAAGGTGATACTATGAGAAAACCTATTGGCTAATTAATATTAATTTGTATTTTCATGGTTGACTAACAAAAAAAGTGAACGGGTATGACCGTTTTTGATGGGGGCATATGCTCCGTTTTATCCAAAAATGCAGGCTTGTCAAGTGCTTTGACACTGCTTTTTCTTCCTTTTCAGGGCTTTTGAGGATGTTCGAAATGCTTTTGGGTGCTTCCAGAGGATAATTCAAATGCTTTTTAGGGCAGACCCGATTTTGAAGGGTATAACCAGCCTGAATTATCCTGCTTTGCCGGAAAATTAAATTGCTTTGGTGGACTTTGCCGGAATTGGCACTAAAAACCGAGAGTGTTCGGTAAAAATGACGGATACAAACAACAAAAAGCCCCGGAATAGGACTTGCTTTAAGGTAATAATCGAGTATGTTGGGCATAATTTTTCAATTATACCCTTGACGGATAGCGGAGCTAAGATAGTCGTTATAAATGATTAACCAAGCTCTAAAAATGCTTTAATTATATGAAACTTACATCTTTGGGCTGATAATCAAGAATTGAGTTTACTTGATTAGGATAACGAGCTGTGTTTATTTTTCGCGTTATCGCGATAAAATTATCGCAACGTGCAATGTCAAATACCTGTTTTTGTAATGCAATAGCTAGAATATCAAGAGTTCCAAGGTACAGAATCTTATTTGCCTCACAGTATGGGATAATATCCCTAAAGTTACTACTGGCAATAACGTCCTTTTCGTATTTTGCGACAGCCATACAAGCTCTTTCTCCATCACCAATCAAAGGATTATTCTTCTTTATAAGAGCATATTCCTTTTTTATATCCATGTTGTTAATTGGGAAGGGAATTACTTTAATGGTTTTAAAAAAGTGAACTACTTTATCGAGATACTCTTTTCTTGATTTAATACGTGCGACTTCCAGATAAACATTATCGAGAATCGTCACTGTATGAGGTTCTAGTATGTTCGGTAATTCAACCAATTCCCCGGCTGCAATGAAATGCGATATGACATCTGCATCCACTAAGATGATTAAGTTCGGATTATTCATAATCCTCCTTCTTGTCGAAATCGGATAAATCAATACCTATATCTTCCAGTAATGAAAAATAGGCACTTTCAGAAACCATACTTCTGTCATATAGCTCCTTAGCCATATCCCCATAATTGCCAATAACTTGCCCTTCATTGCCCGGTTTGTATAAATCGTCATTATAACCGTACAGTAAAGCATTTTTTATTTTATCACAATTAAACTCCTGATACTTACTCAAGTTAATTATGTCCATTTTGATTAACCGATTGAGTAACGCACTACGGGAGCAACTGTAATATTGCTCAATCTTTAAGATAGTAGATAAGGTGATTTTGTTTTTGCCCCATTCATGTTCCGGAATCATTTGATACATGCCATCTTCAGGAAGTAAGAGGTAGCTTGCAAAAACGTCAGCGTTATACTCTTCGGGGTCTCCTTTTTTATCAAATTTTCCAGCATTACTTTTCTCCGCAGTAAAGTTCTCCTGATAATAAAGGTGATACAATTCGTGACAAATCGTAAAGTGTTGACGACCAATGGTGTGATTAGAGTTTACTAATATGAAGTATTTAGCCGTATTATTACCGTTTGTTTTAACTGCCATCCCAGACAGGTCGCCCTTTAATGGAAGAAAAACCGTTAAAATATTATTTTTAAGAAGTAGGCTTTTTAATCGTATCGCTTCTGTTGCATTCAAGCCATTTTTGCGGCGAAAGTCTGCCGCAAACTGTTCTAATCTTCTATCTTTTTTATCCATTGGCTAAAGCTGAAGACATATTAATGTAATTCGTAATTATTTTTTTGAATCGACTAATAGCTTCCATATCCTCTGCTATTATTTCATCGGCACGAAAAGCAAAAGAAGTAAGTACGTTTTGTTTTTCAGGGTCTTCTTCGTACAAATCAAATTCCTCTACATTATATAAAAGAGAGAGTTTTTCTACTACATTTTCAGGAATAGAACGAGCATCGTTTTCGTACTGGTTTACCGCAGCAGCAGTAATACCTAAGTAATCTGCAACGAAACTTTGCGTATAAGCAAATTTTTCACGCAGTTTTTTAATGTTTCTGCTGAGTATTTCGTTAGTTTCCATAGTGTATGTCTTTGATTCTTGTTTCTGTTACAAATGAATGAAAAATTGAAATACAAAGCAAGTTATTAACAGCATATTTTGATGAATATATTTCTATTAATCTGAAAATTAAATAAATGGCATTTTAGGCATCTGTTAATAAATTCCCTAAAGAAATTAATCAATAGATGTGATAATGGAGGCTGTATTTTTTAAAATTACTTCTATTAGGGTAGTATGACTACCTCTTTGGTTCATAAAATAAAAAAAGCCCCAATTGAGGCTTTTTAGATTTATGGAAACATTGAAATTTTACAGTTTCGTTTGCGCCTGTACCAATAAGTCGTAAAGAGTTGTGAAATCTTCCTGACCAAGAAAAACATAGCTCTTACTATCGTATTTTTCCAATTTTAAGTAGGTTGTCCATTTACCTTTACTCCAGTAACATCCTGCTTCAAATCCGCCACGGCTACGATAAGTTACCTCAGAATATACATCAGATGTTGATGGGAAAATTTTGTCTTTCATTACTTTAATGGATTTTAGCAATCCATCAATTTCGTCCGCATCAAGCATTGCTTTTTTTGTATCTGTGCTGTAACTCGATTTCACCTCGTACTCAAATCGAACAGCGCTTGTGCTCTTTTCAGAAATCATATCCTGAAACGTAACAACTTGAATTTTTGCACCTCTAATTTCGCCAACATCAAGGAAGTCCTTTTAAATTAATGCCCCGGATGAAGCAGAAAACTTTTCTGCGTTGCTGGTTTCTACTTCTTTAGCTAACTGTGTTTGCGCCTGTAATCCCATGACGAAAAACGCCATAAAAAAGGCAAAGAAAAGATTTTTCATGCTTAATATGTTTAGTTTATTATTCAAGTGTCGTTCCATCAGAAAATAGAATCTTTTCCGGTTTCCAAACCAACTTTATTTGTTTGAGATTCTTTGATTTAAGCAACTGGTCTTCATCCTTAAACTGATTGTAATCAGTTGTTGCGCTGAAGTTTTTGACAGAGTTTGCTTTTACACCATCATCATAAGTCAGATTCAAGGACTTAATTTCCTTATCAAATAAATCAGTGAACACAATTTGTCCGGTAAAGGCCGTTATTTCCTTATTTGTTTTGTTTTCAAATGCAAACTTGTAGGTAATATACTCCTGATATTCGTATTCGATATAACCTTTATCGAAGATGGAAACGATAATTGCCTCTTTTAATCTCGCAATTCGTGCATCTTCCTCTTTCTTTGCTTTATCAGCCAGTTCTTTTTGAATCCGTTCTTCCTCTTCCTGCTGTTGCTTTAATACTTTTGCTTGTTGTAAAATTTCATTATAGCTTTTCCCGTCAATGCTTTCATTGAGTAGTTTAGCTCGGACAAAATACATTGCAAGCAGATTGATTTCTGTACTATCAAGAGAATTGGCATCTCTAATTGCTTTTAAATCACTCTCAAGTGTGGCATCACTGTATTTGTTATCCATAGGTGATGAACAGGAAGTGAAGATTGCAATGACTAACAGGTAGATTAATTTCTTCATCATTCAATGTTTTTTAGTTTATGACAAAGAAATCACTACAAATTGACAACTAGCGTCAATGATTCAATTAAAAACTAAATTCCTTCAATTTGGAGTTCAAGTAATCTTTAAATGCCTGTGGGTAAATTACTTTAATTTCATCAGAGAGACCTAAAACAAACCTGCCAACACCCAAGAAATTACCAACTTCTGTGGTAAGCAGGTAAGTATTGTCATCCACTTGTTTGATGTATTTCTCGCTTAAAGGGAACTCTTCCATCAATAGATTACAGGCGAGCATTGAAAGTTTTAGTTGTATGGCAATAGGTTCAAAACTTTGCATCCTGAAAATATCGGTAATGCCTTTATGGTGGTTTGGCTTGAATTGCCAGCACTTATCCATGATAACCACCTCTTTAATGCGTGCTGTTTTGAATATCTTATTGCTTTGGTCTTCGGTATCGTAGCACCATACACCCAAATAATTGATGGTAAAATCAATGGGTTCAACTTTCCTGTCTCTGATGTCTTTTCCGTGACCTGATTTGTATTCTTTTAAGATTACCTGCTTTTGCTGTTTGATAGCCTGAATGAGGTTATATATGTTTTCGGTTTCTTCCTTTTTGGTAATGGCATAAATTACACGGTCGAAATCGTAAAGGCTATAAAGCTTTTTTACCAGTTTTTCTTTTTGCTCCGAACCATCTTCAATGGCATGAATGGCCTTGCTCAAAATAAAAGCTTCTTCTTCGGTAAAATGAAGCAATTGGCTAATATCCTGAGAGGTGGATTCCTCTTTATTTATCTTGAAATATCCATTGTTGTTTTCAATTACAAAACCAACCTGTTTAAACGTGTCAAAGTAGCGATAAACGGTTCGTTGCGAAACAACAAACCGCTCCGATATTTCCTGAATTGTTCTGCCGTACTTGCAATCAAGCATCAACAGCACTTCCAACATTTTTTGAAACTTTGCTTGTTCTGCCATTTTGATGTTTATAGTAGGATATCTCAATTACACTCAATGCTCCAAATTTTTTCACATAACCGCTGAACTAACAAAGTTCTTTCCGCTATATCAGTTTTCTTAAATTGTGCATGAGGTTTAAATTGTAATTCCTGTACAACAGGATTATTTAAAAAAATTGGATTCTTCTGATAATACTCACAATGAAGACTCTGAGCATAAGTGTTTTCTTTTAAATAATGCCCCAGTTTTTCTTCATAGGTTGCATCTTTATAAGATTGATTTGTTCCTTGTGGAATTAAAATCAAAGCACCTATTGTATTTCGCCATGTCTGAAAGTCTGTGATTTGGTCAAATTCATCCGTATGTTCATTGAATTTGTCACCCCAGATGTGTTCAATTTGGAATTGCTTTCCATTTGGATGGTGATAAGTGCCATAGTTTGTATCCTTACCGACAAGATTATCAACATAACCGGAAATTCGGGAAAGCAAGTGTTTTACAAATTTTCGGTTCATTCCGTGCAATCGAAACAGAGGCATTGCATCCCATTTCTGAGAAATATCATTTGCCTCCTCTATCAGATTAGCTCGCAAAAGTTCAAAATCATTATTTCTGATTTTCTTTATGATATTGAACATCGTGTATTTAATCGCAGTTTGACCGAACTTCTTATAATTAATGCTCCTTCGAACCGTAAAGGTTTCAATATATTTGGCAACTAAATCTACTTTTTTCTTTAGGCTATCTTCGTCTTTGCCATAAACAATAGTTGAAAGTAAAAGCGGTTCCTGAAGAGAATCAGCAATTCCCCATTGATTCACGTAATGGACATGTGGCATTGTAGCATCAAATGATTGTCTTGCTTTCCAAATTTTTAAATACCATTTTACATAAAAAGGGAATTCATCTTTAAAGAAGGTATAAAAATCATCTGGTGTTATTAACTTAAAACGTTCCTCATGATTCTCCTTAAACCAATTATGAAATCGAGAACCAATATTCTCGAAATCCTGATTCTCTGCTCCAGCCTTTCCGGGTCTTATGCTTGCTGCATATTTACCCCTAAACCATGAGTGAAAGAAACTTTGGTCAGCATTTTTTGAAAAATCATTTAGTTTTTGAATCTGATTTTTCCACAAATCATTAATTTCATTTCTTTTTTTACGGTCGTTTATTTTTGATAACACATACCCTTTCAACATTTCAGTAGAAGTCAAACTTAGACCTCTATCGTTCATAGTTTCAAAAATGGTGTAGGCATTATCGTCAGAATATGCGGTAATCTCAACAATTACAACATTCTCTGTAAACCAATCAATGAAATGAGCCAAACAATTTTCAGCTATAAACTCAGGAAATGTTTCTTGAATGTCATCGTAGCGATTAATAAGGTTAACCACCGTTTCACTATCATCTTCATGAGGGGTGTACTCTCCATTTCTAAACAACGCTTCAAGACATTCTTCGCGGTCTTCATCTGTCATATTAAAAGATTTCTCACCGTATTTTTCAGAAAAAATAAGCTCGCTGATGTTTACTTTTTCGGTTTTGTCTTTTTGGAGCTGGTTAAGATATATGAGAAATAAAGTAATTGATGTTATTCTTTGTTGGCCGTCAATGATAGACTTTTTACCATCTTCGGGGTTTTTACTAAAAACAACCGGGCCTAGATAATAGTTTTGATAAGAGGCAACTGCTGAACGTTTATCTCCTTCGGTAAAAGCGGTCAAAAAAGTATTGGTTAAATCCTCCACCAACGTTTTTATATGCTTTTCTTCCCAACGATACTCTCTTTGAAAATAGTCAATGTAGAATTTCTGCTCCTTCAATAATTTACTGATACTGGTGTCAGTAGCTTCTATTTTATATTTTAAGGGCTGGCTCATATTTTTTAATTTATGCTTTATTTCTATTCTTCTTAAAATTCTCCGCTTGCGTAAAAATATCCTGATACACTTCGTCACGCTCCACTGGAGGATAACCATGTTCATCGAGAAGGATGATTAACCCTACTTTCAATGCCGATTTAATATCGTCACGTTTGTTCCAATCCGGGAAACGGGCTTGTTCATCGACCAGTTCTTTAACGGCTCTGGCCAATTCAATCATTTTATCTTCGGGATAGGAGAAGTCATATTTGACACATAATTGACGCAGGATGTCAAAAAATGCTTTTTCCTCGAAGTTGATACCGAACTCATCTCCGGCAAAAAACTCTTTATGCACTTCCCAAATAAGGTTAGTCAATTGTTCGGCCATTTCTTCATAAACCTCGCTCCGTAAAACATCGTTTTCGTCTCGTTGATTGTAGCGTTCTACCAAGACCTGCATCTTATGTGAAAAGTCAACGCCTCGAACCATGTTCACTTTTTTCATTTCGCCAATGGCTTTGGCCAAAAGCTTTTGAAGCAGTTTAATTTTGGTATTTGGGAGCTTTATTTTATTGATTTTATCTATGTAGTCTTCATCAAAAATATCCTGATGACTCTCCTTTTCTTCTCCCATTTTAAAGATTTCTTCCACACCATCACTTGCCAAGGCATCCTTTATCATCTCCCGCACACGGGCATTCATTTGTGCTGTATCGGGGGCATCACCTTTTGTGAGTTTAAAGACAATAGAACGGATGGCCAAATAATAGTGGGTGTAATCCCGTTCATTTTGCGTTAGTTTTTCACTTCCTGCACAAATATCGTAGGCTGCTTTAAGGCGTTTTACCAAACCCATGAACCGGGCTTCTTTATCTTTGGTTTGCATTACAAATTCAGCCCCTTCATTCAAGGCATTCAACTGTTGCAGCGGAGTACCGTCAAAGTATTTGGAGTTATCGAACTTGTGAAACAATTTTGCCAATAAGTCTAAGTGATTCCGAACGATAATCAGCGATTCGCCAATATCCTCAAAGTTATCTTCATCGCCCTTATTGTATTTGGCAAGGGCAAGGTTCATTTGTTTTTTAATGCCAATGTAATCGACTACCAGACCTTTGTTTTTACCTTCAAATTTCCGGTTTACACGAGAGATGGTCTGGATTAAATTGTGCTGTTGAATTGGCTTATCAATGTAAATGGTATCAAGGAATGGCACATCGAAACCAGTGAGCCACATATCGACCACAATGGCTATTTTAAAGTTCGATTTGGCATTTTTAAACTGGCGGTCGAGTTCTTTGCGGTATTCTTTTGTGCCTAAAAGGTTGTAGAGGGTTTCGTCATCATCTTTGCCACGGGTCATAATCATTTTTATGCGTTCCATCGGCTTGATTTCCTTTTGGTCTTTCTCCGAAAGTTCAACACCTTCTTCTGCCACCAGAACCTCATTCCATTCAGGACGCAAGGCAATGACGTTTTTATAAAACTCATAGGCAATTTCACGACTGCTGCATACAAACAAAGCTTTGCCTTTGATGGATGCACCTTCGGAAATGCGATTTTCGTAATGATGAACGAAATCCTCGGCCAAAGCTTTTAAGCGTTTCGGGTCGCCAATAATTGCATTCATATTGGCAACGGCCTTTTTGCTTTCCTCTATCTGGTATTCGTTTGCACCCAACTCGGCTGCTTCTTCGTAATACTTTTCAATTTTTTCGAGTTCGCTGTTATTCAGGGCTACTTTTGCTGCCCGGCCTTCATACACAATGCAAACGGTAATTTCATCCTTGACCGATTCGGTCATGGTGTAAGCATCTACCACTTTACCAAACACATCGAGTGTGGCATCAATGGGTGTCCCGGTAAAGCCGACATAGGTGGCATTGGGTAATGAATCGTGAAGATACTTGGCAAAGCCAAAGGTTTTGGTAACACCGTTTTCAGTAACCCTTATTTTTTGGTCGAGGTTCACCTGACTTCGGTGGGCTTCATCCGAAATACAAATCACATTGGTGCGGTCGGTGAGCAGTTGTGTGTCTTCGGTAAATTTATGAATGGTGGTTAAAAATACACCACCACTCTGGCGGCCTTGCACCAGTTCACGCAAATGCGCACGGCTTTCCACACTTATGATGTTATTATCGCCAACGTATTTTTTTGCTTCTCCAAAAGTGTCCGAGAGTTGGTCGTCCAAGTCGGTTCGGTCGGTAATCAGCACAATGGTGGGACTTTCAAAATGTTTGCTTTTCATGAGCAAACGGGTCAGATACAACATGGTGTAGCTTTTTCCACAACCTGTTGCACCAAAATAAGTTCCTCCCTTGCCATCACCTAGGGGGCGTTGAGTCAGTTTAATGTTGTCGTATAAACGATTGGCTGCGTAATATTGGGGATAGCGGCAAACAATTTTCACATCTTTTTTCGATGTGTCGGGCATGAAAATAAAGTTCCGGATGATGTCTCTTAAACGGTTTTTATTCAACATGCCTTGTACCAAGGTGTACATGCTGTCGATGCCATCCACATCTTTGGCCAACCCGGCAATTCTGCGCCAAGCATAATAAAACTCGTAAGGTGCAAAAAAAGAACCGGCTTTGTTATTTACCCCATCGCTTATGACACAGAAAGCATTGTATTTAAACAGTTCGGGAATATCCCTGCGGTAGCGCTTGGTTAATTGCTCAAAGGCGTTAAAAACAGTAGCCTCCTCACGAATGGCCGATTTAAACTCAAACACCACCAACGGCAAACCATTGATATAAATAATGCCATCGGGAATACGCTTTTGTGTTCCGGTAATCTCCAGTTGGTTGACAAACTTATAGATGTTGTAATCCTTGGGATATTTCTCCTGTGGGTCGGCAACTATACTATCCAGATTTTCACTTGCCAATTGGGCTTCCAAACCATTGTAATCAATCAGTTCAATATGAATGTCTTTTTTACTGCGGTCTTCACGTTTTAAAATAAACCCATCGCTCAACCAGCGCATCACGGTTTTGTTGGTGTCGTAAAGGTCGCTGGCCGGAAGTGTTTTTAATTGAAGAAGAATAGATTTCGCTTCATTTTGGGTGAGTTGCTGATTTTGATACTTAGATAAAAGGAATTCAATAAAGTCATCCTCAATTATCACATCATCTTCGGTGCGTGCAATGGTGATACCCAACTGGTGAGAATACCCTTCGTTCTCCAGCAACTCAATATATGCGTGTTCTAATTTTTCTTCGGTGAATTTCATGATAATAATAATTTCCTTAGTCTTTTACTCTTAGTTTAAGAGATTGGTCATCATCAATTTTTAATATTGTCAAAACAATAATTCTTAATAGAACATAGTAATGTTTTATCAACTCATTTTCTGAATCAGGATTTGTTCCATGCATAAAGCTATTTCGTAAGTCTAAGCCATTTGTAAATTCCTTTTTGTTCAGGTAATAATTGAAATAACTCTGTTCTAATCTATTAAAGAGTGTATCCTCAAAATACATTATGTCATCATCAACCATTTGGTCAATAATAACTCTGCATTCCTCTGAATAGTGCCAATAGTTTATGACTTCTTCTTTATATAGTTGTTTTAATACAAATAATTGATTTTCATCTTTTATCTTTAAATAACCATTATGGTCAACGTATAAGTATCCAAGCTCAAACAAATGATGTAATCTGTCACATTGGTAAGATTCAAAATTACCATAAAGTACTTCCTCATTTATTATTAAATCATATAAACAGTGGTAGTTACTTTTTTTGAAAGGTTCTACATAACTTAACCCTGATTGGTCTGAGAATAAAAAGTGAATTGGAAGAGCTAACTTACCTTCATTCAGATAGCAATATTTTCTTGCAACAAAACTAGGAATCTGACTTAGGTTATAGGCAGTAGAACTCATGCAGAGTAGTTCATTGTCAATTTCTCCTTCCTCCTTATATAATTTGTACTGTCTAAGTAATGCATCAAATTCAGCTAAAAGCGTTCTTATCCTTTCAAAATAACTTATACCATTAGACGGTAAATTGAATCGAAATCCTTTTAATCCAAATAGATTATCAAGGTGGTCAACAACATAATATTGAATGCATTTCTCTATGTTATCCTTTTGATTTTGATGCAAAATCTTATCAAATAGAAATATTTGTGCTAGTGATAAAGTTTCTTTTCTACTAAAAATTGGTCCAACCGGGTATTCGTTTTTGGATTTCATGAAGATTTTCTCCATTGTGCCAAATTCAGAATCCTTACTCACCATTGAAATACATCTCTGTTTATCCAGATAAAAAAACAAATTAATAAAGTGACCCAAATATGAAATTGGCATATCACTTTTTAAAAGATACTTTATCCCATATGTATAAATATCGGTGTTGCCATTTTTCGAGGCACTAAATGGTTCTAATTGGTCTTCACTAAATGCAACTTGGATACCAAACAATGTACCGCCATTTCTATCAAGAATTTCCTGATTTAATTTTTCTTCTAGCCTTTTTGCTTTTAAGCGTGTTTTATCAGAAATTTCAAGATTATCGGATTTTTTTATATTTAAAGCTAAGCGAACAAAGTTTAAGTTTGCTTCCTTTTTATCTAAATACCGAATGATTATATCTTCTCTATCTTTGATATTTAAACATTTGGGAAAGAATAAGTCATTTCTTTCTCTATCGTGTTTTTCCACAAATTGTGATAATAAAAGCTCTGCTGACTTTTCATAATTTAACAGATAATCCCGTATTTCAGAACCATAATACGCTACAAGCTTTTCTTGATGAAGTATTGCCCTAATGTTACAGTTTTCAGAAGTTAAAAGATTTGCAAATGAAATTTTATCAATATGCTTATGAATGGAAAGATTTGAGGTTATTTGCCAAAACGAATCTTGTAAAGTCCAACATTCTAACTGACTAAACAACCCATTAATGTTACTACTATTAATTTTATTCCAGTATTGTACAATGGTAGACCAAATAACCTTTACTTTTTCTTTGATTCGGTTTATTTCAACTTCTGTCCATTTTTTAAGAAAAAGTTCATTGTCGATATAAAGCTTTACTTGGTATAATTCAATTATATCATTAATGTCATATTTATTTTCGGCGGAAAAAGTATTTAATATCTTGTCAGCTAACTCCAAATTACTGAAGCAAGCGCCATCATATTTTGAATAGAAATATACTCTATCTGATTTCATGAATTTTAATAATTTTCAAGAGTCTTATTTACTTCAATTTGAAACCATTCCTTACTAATATCGCAATTCTCACTATTAGGGTCTGGTTTTGCTTTATGGATTTTTACTTGTAATGGCATTGGCACACAATTACCAAAAATGAGTGATTCACCCGGAACAGATTGTTTTATCTTGGTCGTATAGTCATCAGAATAGTAAGGCAAAACTGAATAGATATATTTCATATCAATTTCATTCTGGATTCGATGAATGATATAGTTCCCACATTGCGATAGAACTGTACTCGATAATTCGGATGGCCTTTGAGATGAAATCAATAAGTAGAGAGAAAACTTTCGTCCCTCTCTGGCTATCCGTTCAAAAATATTCTCCTTTAAAATATATTCAGCATCCTTCTTTATATATCTATGGGCTTCATCAAGAATTAAATGAACAGGTTGTTTTCTTCTATCATCCCCCTGCTTTTTTTTGCGGTAGTCAAATATCATTCTACTCACAACGCTTGTCATTAATTCTAAAACGTCTGTTCCAACTTCACTGGAATCAACTATTATTAGTTGGTTTGAATTATCATCAGATGCAATGCCAAAACAATCTTTTAAATAATCCTCTTCATTTTTATAATCAGAACTGGCATTTCTCATGAAATCACAATCGGGGTTATTAAGAAAATAATCCAATCGACTTAACATGGTTGATGTAAACTCTCTGATACGTGAATTTCCTCTCGCTTCTTCCTCCAATAACACAATATCGACAGCAGTCTTTAAAAACTGATAATCAAAATAATCTCCGGGTTTAAGTCTTTTGCTATTTGTTTCTAAAGCACTTTCTTCGTCTAGCTCCAGTTTTGTTAAATAGTCTGAAAGTTTTCCGTGATTATCTCCAAATGATATACTACAATGCTTATTAACATCATCCAGAAATTCAATTAGGTCTTCATTTTGACCAACTTCTTCAATAATATCTTTACACTTAATCAATACACCTTGAGCAGCAGTTATTTTTGATGTATCGCTTTCAGCTTTGGCAATTATATTTCTAAGGATATTTCTAATCTTCCATTGAAAGTAATTCATGTAGATCTCATCAACTTCATCCCCTTGAAAAATTTTATAAAACTTAAAGCATTCCTGAAGAACTCTATCCCAAAACGGCTTTTGTGTTCTTTCTGAGGCCATCAAGAAAGCCAACCACTCATCAAGGTTCATCAAGTAGTATGGTAGAAAGAATTGTGTTTTATTCTTTTCTACAATGTTTGGCTTATAAAATTTGGTTGAAATGTTTGGGCTTAAGTCGTCTGCAAATGCTTTATAATATTCGCCATTCACATCAAAAAGAACAGTTTTTGCTCCGTCTGCATGATTCCCCTCTTTCCGGTAGACTTCTTGTAAGATATGGGCTATTGTATTTGATTTTCCACTGCCGCTATTTCCCAATACTGCTGTATGTATATTGAATAACTTGTTAATATTCAGATTAATTTTGTAATTAATCATGTTCTTACTAATTCCAATTTCTATGCTATCATGTACACCATCAAGCTTTTTATCTTCTGAAATTGTTTTACTGGGAGAAAGAACATGTTTTATATCGTCAATTGTTACAATAGCTACATCAGTATAAATTGATGGGAAAATGCCAACGCCCATAAAAAACTCATTGGATTTACTCAGGGTTCCAATGGGTTTAATTACCAACTCTCTGGCACTATCCAAATTGTAACTTGAAAACATTTTGCTTTCAGTACTATGGTCTAATACTGCAACGACTTCACAAATAATTGAATCACCCGTAGCATTTTGGGTTTTGAGAAAACTGCCAATATTTCCAAAGTAATATATCTGACCATTTAGCGAAACTGTTGAGTTCTTTGTTGTATGAAATAGTTTCACCCTAAACTTATCATACTCAACGGATATGATTTTACCTATATTCATTTTTTAGATAAGTTTTCGTTGTAAAACGCAATAAAATCTTTCAGTGTTTTGTCCTGATTTTTATTGGCATCAATATTAGGCAATAGTTTATTTACAATGCTCTTAAAGAAATGAATTGGTTCTTGGCCAGCATCCCATTCATCTTTATCTAAGGTCTCCCATATTCTAAAAATACGATTATCATTAACTTTTGAAATGTCAGCGTGTTCTACATCATTCAATATGACCACATTCATAGTTGAGTTTGTAGCTAATGCTCGATAAATGATGTTGTTAACATGTTCATCGCTGAAACTGTATCCAACCACGAATAAAACACTATGTGGTTCAAGTAGTTTCTTTTGAAATTCCCTAAATAACTCAACATAAGGACTTCCAAGACTTTTGTTTTGCTTGGTGGGAGTGGGATAGACTAATATATTTCTTTCAGACTCTTCCAACTTTTCAGGAAAACTTACTTCTCTGATTTTAAAAAAGGTGTTTGAGTTTGAATTATCCTCAATCCAATTAACTGAACCATGAATCTTATATAGGTTTACCATATTTTCCACAGGCTCAAACTTTTCAATACTGGTATCCATTCTTTTGGAGAATGTGTAATTGAAAAGAGCAGGATTAAAGAACTTGTTGATGCCTCCGCCAAAACCATTGATATAATGAATGTTTAGGCTGTCTAGGGCTGTCTCATTTAATAAATCATTATTAGTTGTAAAAATGTTTAATCGACTTAGGTCTTTATTTCTAAGAGCCAACTTGCTATAAAAATCCTGATAGGTTTTTAATGCTTCTTTTGCCTCAGTTTTATTTAAGTCAACATTAATTTTATAAAAAATTGTATCCTCTATTGTTTTGATGAGCTCATTACAGATTTTAAGTTCATCTTTAAGCTTGTCAAATTTGTCAAGGTATATTCTATTGGAATACAATATCCCAAGGATTTCTTCAAGATTCTCTTTGTTTTCAATTCTTTCAATAATAGAATCAAGTTCATCCTTTATTTCACCGCCCAATAAATCAACTACCTCATTAACTTCTTTAAAAAGACCTTTCATATTTGGTATTGCGTTACAGCTAGTTCCAGAACCAAACAGAAAATGAATGTTTTTCACATTAAAGAATTCCATAATTCGTTTCTGAATTTCTTTAATCTGTTCATTCTTTAATGATTCAACATCTTTATCCTGCATTAATTCAAGCAAATCTGTTTGTCCTTGGAAGAAGTTTATTTTGGCCATAGGTCAGTATTTTAGTCTTTTATTGTAGCTAGTTTCGAGAGTAGTATAACTAACATGTCTTGCATTTTACTTTTTTGTTCGGAGAAAACTTGAACGTTTTCATAAATCGGCTTGATTAATTTTTGAATTTCAATCAAGATATGATTGGTAGGCGTCAAAACCTCAATTGAATTCATATTCTTTTGATTTATTTTAGGTTGTGCCGCACCTGTTACTAAATGAGATACATTAGTATTTTTTAATGCAAGTAAAAGAATTTCAGTAGTAAATACTCCTTTCCCTGTTAATACATGTGCATGATTATTTACCCAAAACTTACCCCAAATATATTGTAGAGAAGGATTTCCATTTTCATCAATAACATTTACTCCATCTTCAGAAAATAATAGATGTATTCCATCAAATAAATAGCCATTGATATAATCAACAATACCCATTGCTCCGTAATAGGGGAATATCCCTTTTATATCTTGTCTTTCCAATTCAGATAATGGCCTTCTTTTTCCATCAAAACAATTAGAAATAGTATCAAGAGTTTTTACTTCCCACCCCGCCGGAATCTCCTTATCCAATTCCTCATTATACACCATTGCACCGCCTGAACTTTTATAAGAATTGCCATTTTCATCAGGAAATTCAAACTCCACAAACCACTGCTTATAAATCGCCTGTGCGGTTTCTTCAAGTTTTTGAATAAGCTGGTTATTAAGCTCAATACGGTTTTTAACGGTGTTGTATTCAGTAACTATTTCACGTTGTTTTTCGGATGAGGGCAAAGGAAATTTCATGGTACAGAAATCTTCCCACTCCAAACTGCCACGAACACCACCAACTGCATGAAAACAAGCTTCCCTATCGAACTCCTCACGAGAAAACCACATCATTAAATATTCCGGCAAAAGCACTTTTTCATCTTTTACTTCAAAAATGGGATAGGCTTGTGAAATAATGGCTTCATCAACCTCTTGCAGCAACGCAACTGGCATTTTTTTATCACGCCTTACCTGCATGGTGCTACAAGCAAACTGGTTTTTACGAATGATTTTATAGTTCTCCATATCTGTTCCAATAATATTGGCAACAGATGGGATAAACTGTTTTGAAATACTTAAACCCAAGAGCTGCTTTACATTTAACCCTTTGTTTCGCTCATCTACAAGCTGTATGTAATCTCCAATTGGCTTATAATTCGATTGCATACCCCAGCTCTTTAAAAACATTTAATAAGTCCTTTTTCGATTGCTCTTCTGCCTTTAGCAAATCTGAGAATTCGGTTTGCAAGGATTTCATCTTATCATCGAAGTCAATGTTTTCGTCCCGGTTTACAAACTCAATGTATTTGCTGGGAACAAGCGAGAAGTCTTTCTTTTCAATTTCTTCAAAGCTTGCCGAATAACAATATTCTGGTGTGTTTTCGTAGCCTTTATCTACTTGCTGCCAAGCATGGAAGGTTTTGGCTATTTGTGAAATGTGGTCAACACTAAATTGTGTAAACTTCTTTTCAAAAGGCTCACCAATTTGGCGTAAATCCAAAAACAACACTTCTTTTTCACGGTTACGATAATGGCGAGTTTCGTCACCTACTTGTTTGATTTGTTCCTTTTTGTTTTTATTCAGAATCCAAACGGTCACGCTAATATTGGTCGTATAAAACATGTCCTGTGGCAATATGAGGATTGCTTCCACCAGACTGTTTTCAATGAGTTTACGGCGTATTTTGTATTCATCGCCACCGCCACTCAATGCCCCGTTTGCCAATACAAAGCCAGCCATGCCATTTTCTGAGAGTTTGGAAACCATGTTCAAAATCCAACCATAGTTGGCATTGCTTTTGGGTGGCACATCGTAACCACGCCAACGGGGGTCATCGTTTAATTCGTTATCGGCACGCCAGTCCTTCTGGTTAAAAGGTGGGTTGGCCATAATGTAATCGGCTTTCAGGTCGGGATGTTGGTCGTTGTGAAAGGTATCGGCCGCTTTCTCTCCCAAGTTTCCGGCAATACCACGAATGGCCAAGTTCATTTTTGCCAGTTTGTAAGTGGTGTTGGTGTATTCCTGTCCGTAAATGGAGATTTCACGTTTGTTTCCGTGATGGCTTTCGATAAATTTGATGGATTGCACGAACATACCTCCCGAGCCACAAGCAGGGTCATAGATGATGCCCTTATAGGGTTCAATCATTTCGGCAATCAGGTTTACAATACTCTTTGGGGTGTAGAATTCTCCTTTGCCTTTTCCTTCAGCCAAGGCAAATTTTGAGAGGAAGTATTCGTACACACGGCCAACAATATCCTGTTGTTTGTCCTTAATGGTGTCAATATCGTTAATGGTATCGAGCAGTGAACTGAGCTTGGTATTGTCCAAGCCCAACCGTGAAAAATAATTGTCGGGCAAAGCTCCTCTTAATGCCTTGTTGTTCTTTTCAATGTTGTGCAGGGCGGTGTCAATTTTCAAAGCAATATCGTTTTGCTTTGAGTTTTTGATGATGTACGACCAACGTGAAATCTCATCCAGATAGAACACGTTAGACATGCCGTAAAAGTCTGGCATGTCTATGTATTTTTCTTTTCCATCGTCAATCAGCTTCTGCCTATGTTTTTCAAACTTGTCGCTGGCAAATTTCAGGAATATCAACCCCAACACCACATGCTTGTATTCGGCAGGTTCAACACTGCCTCGCAACTTATTTGCCGAATCCCACAAGGATTCTTCTATGCTTTTTCCGTTTCCGTTACCGTTCTTCTTTGCCATATATTAATTCAATTCGCTATTATCTTCTTCATATTCGATGGATTCTTCCAAAATCTGTCATAATCCGACAAAGATTAAAAGACTAATTGTCAAGTAGCGTCAAAATTATTAAAATATCTGACTAAATAGTCATAAAATATTGATATTTTGTTCCTTAAGTTTCTCAATATAAAGGCGGCAAAATTCATTCTCATTACCAGTAAACGAAAACTCTTTATCTGCCTTTGTATGCAAATGGAAATCAGCACGAAGCCAAGTCGCTCCATTTTCAAAAATATTTTTAGTTCCGTTTTCCATTATTGCGCTTTTCTATCAGTTAATAATTCTTTGACTTCTACATCAAGGATTTCAGCTATTTTGTATAAGTCCCCTAAACTTGGTTGCCGTCTATTTTGGGCATACGAATTTACCATATTGTAACTCTTGCCTAATTGCTCAGCCAACCATTTTTGTTTAATTCCCTTCTGTTCTAAAACGTCTTTTATTCGGTTCATTCTTGGACTTTTTTATATTTTGTAAATGTAAGAATAATCATTTAACATCTCATGCAATGAGTATTTAAATCATTATTCTGTTTGGGTGTGGAGGGGTAGGGCAAGCTCTTTTAGTTTTTGAGCGTTGGTATTTTTGTGTCGGAAAAAACCAAATGTATTTGACCGTGGTGAAGGGTTTTCTGCAATGAGACACAGCGGTAAGTATAAGAATAGTAGCCGAGATCAGCAATATAACCTGGTGAATATTCAACCAACCTTATTCTGAGCCCATCGAATTGTATAGTCTGCCAATAAGCAGAACCACTATCACCTTTAAATTCCTTCTTCGGAATATTTTTTCAGTTAATTGTTTGAAAAAGAATACCTTCATCCATATTTGTCGCTTTATCTGATTGTTTAAAAATTTGCACCTAAAGGTCAGTATTTTAATTTTATTTAGGTCTCGATTTGATCTAAGATCAATCTTGTCAGCGTTTTTTTTACTGTTTATAGTTTTGCCCGGGAGCTTGCCTTTGTATAGCTTTAGATGACGATTGTCCGATTAATAGGGGGCTAAACTAATCTTTGTAGGGTAGCAATTTGCTAATGTATTCCTTTCGATTTATATAATTTTCCTTGCAGCAATACTATTATTAAATTATCAAAACTTTCAAATTGTGCAAATTTTGATAATCTTCTTGGCGGTGGTTAATTCACACCATTGGTCACAATATCTGTATCTGCGCTACTAATTGTGCGAAGATTCTAGATGGTCGTGTCAATTAATGTATGACCGAAAGCCTTAAATCATTAGCGCATGGAAGATGCGGCCTTGTCGGGCCCAGAAAAATTGATGAATTTCGTAATTACTGTTCACTGTTTTAGGGGAACTTCGGAAACTGCTTAAAGTCGGGATCGCGCTTTTCCAGAAAGGCCTTTCTTCCTTCCTGGGCTTCTTCCATAAGGTAGAACATAAGGGTAGCGTCGCCGGCCATTTCCATAATTCCTGTTTGGCCGTCGAGTTCGGCATTAAGTCCCCGTTTGATCATCCGAAGCGCCATGGGACTGCGTTGCAGTATGATTTTGCACCACTCTATGGTCTCGTCTTCAAGCTTGTCTAAAGGAACGACCTTATTTACCATGCCCATGTCTTCAGCTTCTTTGGCTGAATATTGTTTGCAGAGGAACCATATCTCGCGCGCCTTTTTTTGACCTACATGACGTGCTAAGTAGGAGGAGCCAAAACCACCGTCAAAACTGCCTACTTTGGGACCTGTCTGACCAAATATCGCGTTTTCGCCGGCAATGGTAAGGTCGCATACCACGTGCAAAACGTGGCCGCCGCCTATGGCATAGCCGTTGACCATGGCAATCACCGGTTTTGGAAGACTGCGGATGCGCTTGTGAAGGTCGAGGACGTTGAGGCGGGGAACGCCATCTTCGTCGATGTAACCACCGTGACCCTTTACATTTTGGTCGCCACCGGAGCAAAATGCCTTATCACCTTCACCTGTCAGTACTACGACTCCGATGTCTTGCCTCTCGCGACAAATATCGAAGGCCCCTATCAACTGTTTGATGGTTTGGGGTCTGAAAGCGTTGTAAACGCGTGGCCGGTTAATAGTAATCTTAGCAATACCTTCCCAGCTTTCAAACTTGATGTCGCTGTATTCTTCCTCTTTTTTCCAGTTGCGCATGACTCTAAGGGTTTAATATTTTATAGCTCGTTATTCAAATACTTAAAGTACTTCTTGAGCAATTTACCACTTTCTACGTTGGGAGTGAATACCTCCATCAGCCCCGGCCTTTCGGATGGAGCAAAGAAAGCACTTATCGCGGCCGAGAATTCCTCTTCGTTGTTACACGCCACATAGTCAAGGCCAAAGGTCGCGGCTATGCCCTTGCAAGAATTCCTTTGTTTTGTCTCAAAAAACTGCTCTAACTCTTCAGTTTCGGCAGGTCCCGGGATAAAGCGGAAAATACCGCCTCCGCCATTATTTACTACAATAATCCTGAAATTGGCAGGCAAATAGTTGTGCCATAGTCCGTTACTGTCGTAGAAGAAGCCAAGGTCGCCTACTATAAGCAATACAGGAATTTTTGAAGCATAGGCTGCCCCCGCGGCAGTGCTCACGCAGCCATCTATCCCGCTCACTCCACGATTGGCATACCAGCGGATGCCTTTTTGCCAGTCGAATAATTGAGCATACCTGACGGGCGTACTGTTGCCCAATTGAATTTGCATTTGCGGCAATGCTTGCTTACTTAGCAGCCTGAACATTTGCAGGTCGCACCACTCTAATTTCTCAAAGTACTGATTATGACGAGCGCTTGATTGTTCCGAGCGCTTGGTCCAGGTGTCGTTGAATCTCTTATCGCGACGAGGCATCTGTTCTGCCACCTGATTAAGGATTTGTGCTGCATCGCCCTTAATAATCCGTGTTAGGGCGTGGTAGGTATCCGTAATCTGGCTGTCGTTTGAGAAATGCCAATGAATATGTGGCTTTCGTTGCCTTATTATCTTCTTAACCATTTTGGACAATACCGGTACGTCAAGGGTAATCAAAATATCAGGGGCGAAGAATAGTTGTTCATCCTCCCCGATGGTCGAAACTACCCTGTCCATATTAGCGATAAATGCTTCGCTTTCTAAATTTGAAAGTGTTTCGGTAAGCACCACAACTCCCTTTTCTGCCATTGCATCCAAGGCCAGTTTTAGTTCGCTGTTATGATGTTGAGCACCTGTTAACAGAAGCACACGTTCGTAGCGTGAGATCTCAGACTTAAGCAAGTCTATATGTTCCTCAGACAAGCTGCTGTTGCCCGTAAGTATTTCAATTTTGCGTGCTGCTTTGTCAGGATATACGGTTTTTCCATAGAGAGGCTCCCGCAAAGGGACGTTGATATGTATAGGTCCCGGAATAAGACCCGTACATTTGTTAAAAGCTTCGTTCAGGATTCGGTTGACATACCATTCGTCGTCGGAGTGTCCACCCGAGAGAGGCAGAGTGCACTGATAGCGGATAAAATTACTGAATATTCCCGGCTGCATAATGGCTTGGCCGTCGGCCTGATCTATCCATTCTTTAGGCCTGTCGGCTGTAATAACAACCAGAGGAATCTTTTGGTAGAATGCCTCGGCAACGGCCGGAGCGTAATTAAGAGCTGCAGTTCCGCTGGTGCATACTATAGCCACGGGTTTGCGGCTCTCTTTTGCTAATCCCAGGGCAAAATAGGCAGCACTGCGCTCATCAACTATACTGAGGCACTCGAATTTTTCGAGTCCTGCAAAAGATACAATCAGTGGTGCATTACGTGATCCGGGTGATATTATCACCTGTTCAACGCCGTGAAGGTGGCATAAATCCACCAAAGTTTTTACAATAGGTTTATCTGAAATAGGTTTACTCATTATCTGTCTGTCGATTTGTGCTGTGTTTCTTTTCTGCTATTCTGAAATAACGCTAAGCAGTGTTTTACTTTTCCCGGCTGTCTCGTCCCACTCGCTATGTAGATCCGAGAGGCGGGTAAGACCGCCTCCTACATAGAGAGTGCTGACTTCGGCATCAATTTTCATGCAACGAATATTAACGTAGAGGCTTAGCGCTTGAGGTCCTACCGGCCCAATAAAGCCTCCATAACAAAGGCGCGGATGTTTTTCAACTCTTTTTATCAACGCCATGGCCTTGTCTTTTGGTTCGCCGCATAAAGCGGGTGTCGGATGAAGAGCTTTCACAAACTGTGCCACACCTAAAGAATCGCAACTATTAAAGGTGTAAGTCGTCTTTAAATGTATCAGATTTCCGGCGTTAATAATTTCGGGTCCTTGTTTTACAAATGAAGCTATATTGAAGCTGTTCAATATTTTATCTATATAATCACTCACCACTTCCTGTTCTTCGGTCTCCTTCAGGCTCCATTGTTTTTCGCCATGATTTTGTAAACGCGTGCCTGCCAGAGAGACGGTTGTGCACAGGTCATTTTGTCGGCTAAATAGCAGCTCGGGCGAGGCTCCTGTCCATAATCCTATCTGTGGCGCTGAAATCATATAGACAAATGCCTTGTGATACCTTTCCAGCATCCTCGAAAAGATGCCGCCTGCCTGTGTGGCCAGTGCCTTGTTAATGCTCAGGGTGCGGGAAAGAATCACTTTGCGAACTTCTCCGGTATTAATAGCCTCCTTCATCATTGCAAATTGAGAGGCATACTCGACAAAACCGGCGCTTTCGTAATCTTCAATAATTTCTGTTCCGGTGCCCGGAGAAGTGCTGATTTGACTTAGGTAAAAGTGTTTTATATTTTCAGGGATAAAACACCAGCCCTTGCCGCTGCTATCATCAAAAGGATAGACAACAAAGCCTTCCGGGCGTGAAGGACGGTCCAGGTCTTCGTAAACAAAGGCTTGTGAGTCAGCTATCACGGCAAGGCTTATAAGATCCTCATCCGGAAGCTTATACGCATAAAATGGCGTAGCGCTGTCCACCAAAGTTTGAATTGAAGACTCCAAATCTTGCATAATTGCCTTTGTCTATCAGAATAATAAGGATTTACAATACTTGTCCGGATCTTGCTCGAATCCCTGCAAATATAACAATTATCATTCAGCCCTCAGCTGAAAACTCGAGTGATGGACAATTTGAGTTCCCTCCTTACACTTCGCTTTTGTCGGAATGACTTCCGCCATTTAGAGCGCAGCGAAGAAGCTCTACGACCTTTTTTTAATGGCCGGCATCAGTGACTTCAAACTCCTGAAACACAACAGTTTCATTACCTGATTTGTCAAGGGCATAGACTCCCAGATGATAGTCGCCGTGTTTAGTATCCACGGGAATGGATATAGTTTGTTTTAAAGTGAAGGATTGTAGCCCTGGTTCTATATTTCCATTCAGGCTATACTGCCATTCAAGTTCTGCTTCAGTTGAGGCACTTTTGTGAACGTGACCATTCGGATTAAAGTGAATATCAATTTTCCATGAGGCCAGTTCCTCATTGTCTCTGATTAGGGCTTCGAGCTCAAAGCTTTCGCCGGCATGAAAATGCGAGTCGTCTTCGGGGGAAAGAATCATAATTTCTGGTTTTGCGCTGTCATAATTATTGTCGTCGTCGCAAGCTGCAAAAAGTAAGGCCGCTGAAAGAGCGACAAGAGTGTGATGTAATTTCATGATATTGATATAAGTGTTAAATAATAAGGACTTACTATCTGTTTCTTAAAATGGAATATTGACTAATATTTGAATATTTCTGCCGGGTTCGGGTATTTCTATCTTTCGATAATAACTTATATGA
The DNA here is from genome assembly GCA_002427105.1 of Marinilabiliaceae bacterium UBA5488. Taxonomy (GTDB): domain Bacteria; phylum Bacteroidota; class Bacteroidia; order Bacteroidales; family Marinilabiliaceae; genus Geofilum. Next base: position 38,485 of record DIPM01000011.1, read on the forward strand.
TTATAATATTTTGTATCGAAGAGATTATGAGCCTTTATAATGAGCTCGGGAGATATATTCCTTAATTGCAGAGGAATCAGGATGTCTGCTCCAACTACAGTATATGCCGGGGTGACTTCTTCATTACGTGCGATTCTATTTTGCTGAGCTGCAAATTTCGCGTTAAGCGAAACGCGGATGCCCGGTTTTTCCCCGCTCTGTATCAAGTAGCTAAGCTCTCCAAACACGTTGGCAGGCGGCGAAAAGGGCAGGGGGTAGTTGGAGCTTTCCTTCTGATGATTACGCATCCATTCAGCATTTATCAGATATTCCCAGTTGTTTCCAATTTTGTCACTATAATGCATTTCTACACCCAGCATAACAGCCTCCGATTGCGTAAACCTGTACAATTGACCGGCATGAGGCAGTATGCTCCACTCTCCTGTGGGATTCAAAAAGATATAGTTGGAGAAATAATAGTAGTAAGGTGAGAGGGTGATTTCGCGGCTCCCGCGCTTGTATTCGAATGCAAGATCCGCGTAGATTCCTTTCTCGGAACTCAGGTTTTTATCTCCGGCTTCGTGCCTGAATGAGCCGTGATGAACGCCATTTGTAGCCAGTTCGTTAGCCGTAGGAGCCCTGAAGCTTTTACCCGCGTTGAAAGCCAGGCTGAAGTCGGGCAGCGGACTAAAACGCAAGCCTGTAATCCAGCTGAAATCATCAAAAGAACGCTTGACGGCCTGAGCCCTTGTGGCGTAGGCGCTTGCTTCGTCAGCTCCGATGCCGTTTGAGGCCAGATAACTGAAAAGAATGGGGTCGTAGAAGCCTGCTATATCCAAATAGTTATAATCGTAGCGGATGCCCACGTTGAAATGAAAAAGGTCTGCCGAGTCAAATTGGTGTTTCAGGAAGATGCCGCGGGCGCTTTTGTCAAAATCGGGGAGCAAAAAGCTGTATCCCGCGGAAGCATTATTCTGCCATTGTTGCTGGCCTCCAAAAGTGAGGGTGTGCCCGGACGATATTTTGTAATTCCATCTTAGGTTCCCGCTCCAGGTTCTTAGGAGGAAATCAAGCTCCAGATCCGCATCGCTTGCTGGAGGCGGCTGATTTGAATAGTGGGTATGAAACTGTGAATATTCCCGTCGATTGTTTTGCTGAACGCCCAAATCAATACTTAATGAGGAGTGTGGAGTCTGGATTGTAGTGTTGGAAGTAATGTTCCAATGCTCAACGCTCTGGTAAGGATAGGCAATATTGCGTCTGTCGCCGTCATCAGCCACCCGCAAAATATCGGGTACGCCGTGCGCACCGGGGAAGAATCCGGCCTTCTGCCACACTCGGCTTGTTGATAAGGCTGTGCGCCAAAAATCACCGTTATAGCCCAGCCTTAAATATAAATCCTGCTCTTGACCAGCGCTGTTTTTTAGTCGCCTCTTGTAACAGGGCATTTTCCTGGTCAGATATACTATGGTGTCTGTGGGTATATTGTAATCACCATAGTCAATTGCTGTTAGCCGCATCTTGAAAAAGAGACGTGACCCGGCACCTTGAAGTAGCAATGAGCCTGCGGCAGTTTCATTAACTGATTTACCCAAAAGCTGCACAGAGCCGCTAATGCCGGGGTCAGGGGTGGAATTGTTATTAAGCTGAAGGATGCCTCCTAAAGCGTCACTGCCATGTTCCAGCGAACTTGCCCCCTTAATAATCTCAACTTGTTCAGTGAGGAAAGGATCGATTTCAAGGCCATGGTCAGCGCCCCATTGCTGACCCTCTTGTTTTATTCCATTGTTAAGCACAACCACGCGATTAAAACCCATGCCCCGAATTACCGGTTTGGAAGCTGAAGCACCTATATCCATCGAGTTAAAGCCAAGATTTCTGTCAAGGCTTCCAACCAAAGTTCCTGTTATTTGTCGTGAAAGTTGTTGTTGGTCAATAACTTCCCGACTATGATTCGCGGCCGATTTGTAGCTCTTCCCTCTAATCTTTACTTCTTGCAAAGCCACATTGTCGGGATTCATCGCAATCCGTAAATGATGATTGCCTTGTGTGACCAAGGTTGTATCAAACTTATTGTATCCGATAAATGATACAGTTATTGTGATGGGCTTGCTATCGCTAAGCCCCAGGTAAAAGTGGCCTCTTGCATCGGTGATCGTATTGCTGCCATTGGAACTGACATGACAGCCCGGCATAGGCTGGTTTCTTTCGTCAACGACAACTCCTGCAACGTGATATGAACCTTGAGATAGAAGATTTATGTAAATCAGGAATAGCAGAATCGTCGAAAAAATATATCGCATTTGAGATTTTAGGATTTATATTAAGTGTATAGCAAAACTACTAAGGAGACTATAAAGTTCAGTCTGTTTAAGCTTTTTTAGCATAGCCGGCTCTTTGTCTGCCATTCCAATTTCGCTACTCATATCAGTAAATCGTTTTTTGGTAGAAAACTGCTTTGTAGCGCCTGCAAGAAGCGTATATTTGAATAATAATTTGTTACAATTAAACTAAAATAAACAGCTATGAGTGCAACATGTTCGTCTAAGCGTTATGGATTCGGGATTGTGGTCCTACTGGTAGGTCTGACTCTGTTGTTGAACAACTTCGGTTTTCTCCCCGATTATATTAGAAATGTGATATTCAGGTGGCCAATGATTCTTATTCTTATAGGAGTTGTAAACCTTATTAACAGAGAATGGGTGGCGGCAACAATACTCTTGTCAATCGGGGTGTTCTTCTTATTGCCTGCTGTGCTGCCGGGCTTTTCTTTTCACGAGATATGGAGGTTTTGGCCTGTAGGGATTATTCTGGTAGGACTCGTGATAATTGGAGGCAGCAAGGGAAAAATCCACAAGGCATCCGGTCTTGGCAGAATTCAAAGTTCTGATATTATTGAGGAGGCGGCTATTTTTGGCAGTGTTATTAGTCGGATTCAGTCTCAAAACTTCAAGGGAGGCGAAATAGTCTCAGTTTTTGGAGGTTGTGAAGTATATCTGACCGAAGCTGTTCTCGCGCCTGAAGGGGCAAGATTGGAGATAGTCTCAGTTTTTGGCGGCGTAAAGCTTATAGTGCCGCGGGAGTGGAATATTAAGATTGAAGCCTCAAGTGTTTTGGGTGGCTATAATGATAAGCGAATTCCTGCCGGCAACAGTGTGGATATGTCGCGAACCCTTGTTATTGAGGGAGTTAATGTCTTTGGTGGAACGGAATTGATAAGCCGCTAAAAATGCTCCATCCGGTATTCTCGTACAGATATAATTGGACAATAATTATCCTGTTTTGGATAATTCATGCTCTTATACCTGCAGCTCTTTTGCATTATTATGCGCAACTTGATTGGCAGTCGGCACTTATAGATGGAGGGGTCTATAGTTTGTTTTTGATTTTGGTGGGAATTGCCTTGTGGTTTCCGATTGGCTATGGTCCGCAAAAGATTTCAATCAGCAAAAAGGTAAATCAGAATTTATTGACGGGTCTGGTTGCTGTTGCCATTTGGCTGCTTTTATCGGGACTGAGCAGCCGGGTATTGTTAGCTAATAATCCCGCTTATTCTGAGCTTGCTTTTAATGTCTTGCCTATACGCAGCTTATGGGGTGTGGAGGAGTTTATGATGATAATGATAATGTACCATTTCTTTGTGTTCTATCGCGATTTGGAGGAAAAGCGGCTGTTGGAAGAAGTGTTGAAAAAGCAGGTGAAAGAGTCGGAACTCAAAACATTGAAAGCTCAGTTAAACCCTCATTTCCTGTTTAATAGTCTGAATTCGGTCAGCGCTCTAACTATCAAACAGCCCGAAAGCGCGCGGCACATGATTTCTCAGTTGTCTGAATTATTGCGATATTCACTTTCTAATAAGCATACCGACCTTATTTCTTTATGCAAAGAACTTGAGAATATAGGACGCTATATGGAGATAGAAAAGGTGAGATTTGGTGATTTGCTTAGGTATGAGGAAGATGTTGCGCTGGAATGTGAAACTTGCTTTGTTCCCGCGATGATACTTCAGCCGCTTTACGAGAATGCTATAAAGCATGGATTGTACGAGAGTCTGGAAGCGGTTACCATCAAGATGGGAGCGCGGGTGGAGGCAGGTGATTTGCATATTCTTATCACCAACAATTATGACAATGCTTCTGTATCGCCCCGAGGCGCAGGACTTGGTCTGAGGCATACCGTTAATATCCTGCGTAATATGTATAACAGAGATGGCTTGTTGATTGCCGGCGGCTCAAATGGCGAGTATATAGTTCACTTGATTATACCTCAAAATATAAGTAATGGATAAGGCTAAAACCTATAAGGTGATTGTTGTAGATGACGAAGCGCCTGCACGGTCTATTGTAATTGAATACCTGAAGAGGCATCCCAAGCTTGAAGTCGTGGGTGAGTGTGCCAACGGATTTGAAGCTTTGGCCATGATTAAGGACTTAAACCCTCAGCTTATGTTTTTGGATATTCAGATGCCCAAAATTAATGGGCTCGAATTGCTTGAGGTACTGGAAGATGCCCCTGAGGTTATTTTTACTACAGCTTTTGACGAGTTTGCTATCAAGGCCTTTGAACTGAATGCCGTGGATTATCTTCTCAAACCCTTTGCCGTCGAAAGATTTGATGCAGCCGTGACCAAGGCTGTTGAAAGACTTGAGGGCAGCCTGCCCAAGCAAGATTTGCCTTTAGAAAAGATTAGCGATGGGATGCCGGGAAGCTTGACGCGAATAGTTGTAAAAAAGGGCAGCAGCATGACGGTTATCCATGTCAGCGATATACTTTTTCTGGAGGCTCAGGAGGAATACGTTATGATTCATTCCCCGCAAGGGAGGTTTATGAAGCATCAAACGATGCACTATTATGATAGTCATTTGCCGGAGGATGAATTCGTTAGAATTCACCGTTCTTATATCGCCAATGTGTCACGCATCTCCAAAATTGAGCCTTACGATAAGGATTCCTATATTGCAGTAATTTTGCCTGATCATCGCCTGCGGATAAGCCGTTCGGGCTACCGCAAGCTTCGCGAGAAATTAGGTTTTTAAGCGCCACTTATTATTTTCATTATTTCGGCACGTTTAATTTTGCCTGATTCCGTTTTAGGGAAGTGTTGCAGAATAATATGAGCCGCAGGCAACTCGTGGCGACTTAGCTCTTTTCCTATCGCGGAAAGCAGCGAGGAACTGTCTGAAGGTCTTCCTTCCGTTACTATGACGAGCTCCAGTCCAAGCAGCTTATGCGGAAGAGCTGAGATTACAAAAGGCACATTTAGTAAATGCCGTATTTTTTTTTCTATACTCTCGGGCGAGTGTTTTATACCGCCGCTGTTAATCACATTATCTATGCGCCCTATTATATTAAATGAGCCATCGCTGCGGAATTCTGCTATATCGTTGGTGGTAAGGGTTTTGTCGGTAATGCCTTCTGCGTATACGCTTAGACAGCCCCTCGCGTCTTTGTCAAGAACCACTCCTTCAAGGGGGTAAAAGGCTTCCTGCCGGGTGGCTCCATTAATTCGCCTTAAAGCTATGTGCGAGAGGGTTTCGGTCATTCCGTAGGTCTCGAAAGCCTCAAAGGGCATGTCCTGAAGCAGGGCGTTTAGCTCCTTATCTACTTTTCCTCCTCCGATTATTACTTTTCTCAGATGCTTGATGTTTGCATCCTTAGATCTTATTCCATTTAGAATCTGCATAGGCGTGAAGGAAGCAAAATCAATGGTGCTGCTGATGTCCTTTAAGGGATTGGCGGAGGGCGTGACAGCAATCATATTGAGTTGCCCTAAAATTGCGCGAACCACCATCATTTTGCCGGCGATATAGGATACTGGCAAACACAAAAGAGCCGTCATTCCCGGCTTAAGTCCAAAGTAGCCAAGTGTTTGTTTTGCTGAAATTAGCGTCGCATCCTTTTTGACCTTGATTTCCTTTGGTATGCCGGTTGATCCGGAGGTTCTAACTGTTATTTCAGGAGAATCATCCATCCATTGCTGCAAGAACAGATATAGGTCGGCGGTTTCTGCGGATACTAATTCCGTAATATTCTCTTTGTTATAGAGTTTGCCCTCGACAAGGATATTTTGATACGCTTTATGATTCACCTTGTAAGTTATAAATTATGATTTAGCAAAAATAACACAGAGTGTTCAACAAAGTTAAATCTTTGCGAGCTTTGTGCATACTTTGTGTGCTTTGTGCATAAACTCTAAACCCGGAACATTGATTACTGTTCACCTTGACTGAATTTCAATCGTCCTTTTTCGACTATTAAATGTCCGGGGATGTTATTGCTAAAAACCTGGCCTGTGCCAAGTCCATGATAAATATTATTGTCAAGAGTCGCTGTCCACTGCGCTATCGCGTTAAGTCCCGGGTTGGCTTCCAGGGCAGAGGTAACCCACCATCCAATACCAAGAGATTCAGCCAAAGAAATCCAGTTTTCAGATGACTTAAATCCCCCGACCAGACTAGGTTTCAATATGATGTATTGAGGTCTTATCGCTTCTAGCATTTCCCGCCTCTCAGCTTCTTTGGGCAGGCCAATAAGCTCCTCGTCTAAAGCTATGGGAATAACTGTGTTTTTACACAGCTCTGCCATGTCCTTCCACGAGCGTGCCTTAATTGGCTGTTCGATACTGTGAATACCCAGTTTGGCGAGTCGTTCAAGTACTTTGCCTGCCATTTTGGGGGAAAAAGCACCATTGGCATCAACGCGCAACTCTATGGTTTGTTGGTCAAAGCTCTTGCGTATTGAAGCTATTAGCTCCAGTTCGCTTTCGATATTAAGGGCTCCAATTTTCAGCTTAAGGCACTTGAATCCTTCGGCAAGTTTCTCTTCTATCCTTTTGTGCATTTCGACTGCACTGCCCATCCATATCAGTCCGTTAATAGGAATACTCTCTTTTCCCTGAGTGAATGCTGAATTAAATAATAGTCCTTTGCCGCCATTCTCAAGGTCTGCCAGAGCCATTTCTACGGCAAAGCGAATAGCAGGCCACTCAATCAGCTTGTTGTGAAAATCGGGAATTATATCGTTGATGTTTTGGCAACAATAATTGAGCTTTTCTTCCAGTTCAGGACGTTCGTCAGGACTAAGACCGGGCAATATCGAACATTCTCCCAGACCTTTGGTATTTTGGTTTTTGTCCTTATACAAAGAAATATAATAGCTTGTTTTGCTTGTCAGTATTCCCCTTGAGGTACCGCCGGGCTCCTTGAAAATTAAGTTGTGTTTTTGAAGAGAGGCTTTATACATTTTTGATTCTTTCTGTTAGTTGTCACGAATTTAATCTATTTGCTAATATTTTGGCACGAAGGGGATATTAATTTCTGTTTTTAATAAAGAAATAAATCCTTAATACTATTAATGGATGTAAACTAAAACAATTTATAACTCTTTGTTTATAGCGTTTTAGCTCAAAAAAAATGTTGAATAGCAACTTCTTAATTCCAGTTTATATGCTATACAACATATTATGGATAATTTTCGATGAAAATAGCAACAAAAACAAAAATAATACGTTGAAAATCAATAGTATGATTGTTTTTTAGAATCGGGAATCGAATTGGGTTAATTATCATTAAAATTGAGCTTGTTATATCTAATTACAGTAATTTTGCAGTAATTGAATTATCAAATCCATACACCATATATTCTATGAAAAAGTATCTAATTAAGGTTAACAACAAACAGTATGAAGTTGAGGTAGATGAGATTAGACCCGGTGCAAGCAACGGCCGGGTTCTTAGTTCTGCCCCGAAAATGAGCAAAAACCTTAGCTCTGAGGCAATCAAAACTCCCAAATCAGTTAATGGAGGGAAAAGTGTTACAGCTCCTATGCCGGGTAATATTTTGAAGGTTTTGGTGTCAGAAGGAGAAACTGTAAGCAAAAATCAGCCGCTTTTGGTTTTTGAAGCTATGAAAATGGAGAACAAGCTCTCTGCGCCGGCCGACGGTGTTGTTACAAAACTGAATGTAAAAGAGGGCTCGGTTATGACAGTGGGTGAAGTATTAGTTGTGATTGAATAGTTCAATTTGCCGGTAAAATGGAAAAAAAAATAGGAATTACTGAGACTATACTTCGGGATGCGCATCAATCGCTTATCGCTACTCGCATGCGTACCGAAGATATGTTGCCGATAATTGAAAAGTTGGATGATATAGGCTATCACTCTCTTGAAGCATGGGGAGGAGCTACTTTCGATTCATGTATTCGTTATTTGAATGAAGACCCGTGGGAGAGATTGCGTAAAATTAAGGATAAGGCTAAGAAAACGCCTCTTCAAATGTTGCTTCGGGGTCAGAACCTTTTGGGATACCGCCACTATGCAGATGATATTGTTGAGTATTTTGTGCAGAAGGCCATAGCCAACGGAATGGACATTATCCGCATTTTTGATGCATTAAATGATCCTCGAAATATTGAGACTGCCATCAAGGCTTGTATCAGAGAAGGAGGGCATGCTCAGGCCGCTATTTGTTACACTACCAGTCCCTTTCATAGCCTGGAGCAGTTTGCCAAAGATGCTAAGAGACTGGAAGATATGGGCGCTAACTCAATTTGTATTAAAGATATGGCCGGATTGCTGAAGCCTTTCGATGCCTATAATCTGGTTAAAGCAATCAAATCCAGCGTTAAAGTTCCTGTTCAGCTACACACCCACTACACCAGCGGTGTTGCCTCTATGACTTATATAAAAGCGATTGAAGCCGGAGTCGATGTTGTTGATACTGCCATATCGCCTATGGCCTTAGGCACTTCGCAGCCGCCAACAGAGCCTTTAGTGGCTTCCCTTCAGGGAACTGAGTATGATACAGGCCTGGATTTAGTGAAGCTAAGCGAGATAGCTGAATACTTCACTCCCCTGCGTGAGAAATGGATAGCTGAAGGATTACTCGATACCAAAATGCTGGGGGTTGATGCAAACGCACTGATTTATCAAGTGCCAGGAGGTATGCTTTCCAATTTGGTTTCTCAGCTGAAGCAATCCAATGCTTTGGATAAATATGAGGAGGTGCTGAAAGAGGTGCCCCGTGTGCGTGAAGATTTTGGCTTCCCTCCATTGGTAACTCCTTCAAGTCAGATAGTTGGTACCCAGGCTGTTTTCAATGTTTTGATGGGAGAACGCTATAAAATGGTTCCCCAGGAGTCGAAGGACGTTGTTAAGGGAAAGTATGGCAAAACACCTGCTCCAATTTCGGCTGAGATAAAAAAGCTTATCCTTGGTGATGAGGAAACTATTGATTGTCGTCCGGCTGATTTGATAAAACCTGAACTTGAAACTATCCGTGAGAAGATTAAGGAAGATATTATTCAGGATGAGGATGTGCTGACTTATGCTTTGTTGCCACAGGTGGCTGAAAAGTTTTTTAAGATGCGTAAGGAGGGAAGCGCTAATAAGCCTCAGGAAGCTCCCGTCCCCAAGTCTGCACCCCTTGCCGCTGATGCCCTTGAGCAAGAAGATGATGACGAACTGGTGGCTGTATTGTCGGCAGCCCTTGCAGCTTCCGAAGGAGATTCAGGAATACGCTATCAAATCCGTAGTTTCAGGGAAGTCAGTCCCTGGGTGCTCCATGGCCGCATGAACAGATGATATTCATCTGTGCTAAACCTTAATTAGTGAATGGGGACTATCTTTTTAATAAGACAGTCCCCTTTTTCTTAGGCCTTATCGACAAAACCGGGACTTCTGTCGATAAGTCTGCGGCCTTAGTCGATTCAATTTCCAAGGGGCATATAATAACTTCAACTTTACATCAAAATTGATAAATATGGTTGATTTGAAGTTATTAGTAATTGGATTGTTGTTGTGGATTCCGATTTCTGCAACGACACAAGAGTCGGGCGAGCCCGGCCCTGATCAGTGGGATTTGAATCGATGTCTGGAATATGCCTTAGATAATAATATCCAGCTCAATAAATCCCGCTTAGCCTATACTACTGCCGAGGCCAATGTGCTGCAGGCAAAGGGTCAGCGTTTGCCCAACCTTAATGCTAGTGTTACGCAATCGGGCGATAACAGACGTGGCGAAAATGCTGAAGGTTGGGATTTTTCTTATGGAGGCTCCGCATCAATAAATAGTGGGATAACACTATACAGCGGAGGAGCTATTAATGCTGATATTAGCCGTAGCAATCTGGCTAAAGAGGCTGCTTTGTTAACTGTTGATATTACAGAAATGGATATCTCGATGTCGGTAGTACAGGCCTACCTTAACGTTCTTTACGCCCACGAGAACCTAAAGTATTACAAAGAAGTTTCAGGTTTGTCGCTTAAGCAGTTAGAGCGCACTCAGCGCTTGCTGGAGGCAGGCTCCGTGTCCAGACGTGATTTAATTGATATGGAAGCCCAGCTTGCATCTGATAATTATTCCGTTGTTACGGCAACTAACACGCTTACGCAGCGCACTACAGATTTAAAGCAGCTGCTGGAGATTCCCGTAGAGGAGGAGTTTGAAGTTTTTGTTCCGCAGGAGGAAGTTTCTGTAATTATGGAACCGCTTTCTGATCGCATGGATGTTTTTGAAGCCACTCTACGTAATCGCCCTGACGTGCAGTATAGTGCCTTGCAGAAGGATATTGCCGAGATGGATCTTCGAAGTGCCCGTGCTGCCTATTTACCTACTTTGTCTGCATCAGCATCAATGGGCACGGATTATAGAGACCTTAGCTCCTATTCGTATGGCTCACAGCTGTCTGACAATTGGAACCAGAGGATATCTTTATCCTTATCTATTCCAATTTTTAATCGTTTAAGCACCAAGTCTAATGTTGCCCGCTCTAAGATTAATATTGAGCAGGCAGATTTGACCCTTACTAACACCCGCAATAAGTTATTGCAGGAAGTAGAGCGAATTTACGAGGAGACCTATGCAGGTCAACAACGATATCTGGCGGCGATGGCACAGAAGAAAGCCTCTGAAGAGAGCTATAACCTGGCGATTGAGCAGTACAATCTTGGTATGCTCAATTCTATTGAACTGCTTCAGACTCGCAATAATTGGCTTAATGCTAATCGGGAATTAATCCAGGCGCGATATAATTCGCTGTTGTATAAGAAAATATTGGATTATTATATGGGTGTGCCCCTGGTTATGTAGAGGGTTAACGATTTATAAGATGCAACTTAAATAAATGTCTTGGTCTTTGATTTTTCAGAATAATAATATTTAGCAGCTATGTCGAAAAAAAGAATAATTGTAATAGTAATAATTGCGGTGGTGGCATTATTGATACTGATACCGCTGGTACGCAAGAAACCTGAAGCTATTGTCAATATTAAGGTGGCAGTACCCGAGATTGGTAATATTAGTAACTCCATAAGTGCTACAGGAACTGTTGAACCTACAGAGCAGGTAGAGGTTGGAACTCAAGTGTCGGGAGTTATTGATAAAGTATTCGTAGATTATAATTCAACGGTAAAACGTGGTGAGTTGCTTGCCGAGCTGGATAAAAGTACCCTGCAGGCAAGATTGTTACAAGCAAAGGCCAGCCTTTCTTCTGCTGAAAATGAGCTTAATTATCAAACGCAGAATTATAATAGGATTAAGAAGTTGACTGAATCAGAAATGGTCAGTGAAACTGAATATGAGAGTGCTCTTTACAAACTTAATAATGCCTCAACATCCGTCGAGAGACTTAAATCTGAGGTGGAACAGGCCGAGGTAAACCTTTCGTATGCTACCATATACTCGCCCATTGATGGGGTGGTACTGGAGCGCGCAATAGAAGAAGGACAAACTGTTGCAGCCAGTTTTAACACTCCTACTCTGTTCACTATTGCCAAGGATTTAAGCCGTATGCAGGTTGAGGCTAATGTTGATGAAGCCGACATAGGTCAGGTGCTTAAGGGGCAGCGTGTTGAGTTTTCTGTTGACGCATATCCCGGAGAATTATTTGTAGGTAAGATTGCTCAAATTCGCCTGATGCCCGTAATCAACAGCAATGTCGTTACTTACACTGTTATCATTGATGCTCCCAATCCTGAATTCAAATTAAAGCCGGGTCTGACAGCAACAGTTACCATTATTACCAAAGAAGCTAAAAATGTGAAGACTGTAGCTGCCTCGGCAATAAACTACGTGCTTGATACAAGTATGCTGACCGGCTATGAGATTAAAGCGCTTGAAGGGTCTTCAGCTTTCCCAAAGCCCGGAACCGGAAGGGTGTGGGTTAAAAATGGACAGCAAATTGTGGAAAAGGAGGTCGTTACAGGCATTACTGATAGGGCAAAAACAGAGGTGATTAGTGGACTCGAAGTAAATGATTCAGTAGTGATTTCCCTTGGCTCAGCTTTCCCGGGCTTTCCAAAAGAAGAGTTGAATAGTCCCTTTATGCCCGGAAGACCTCCAAGAGGCAGGTAGAGATGATTTGTCAACTAATAGCACCAATATAAAAGCTAAGAATGGATAATAAGGCAATAATAAATATAGAAGACATAACAAGGGAATTTGTTATGGGAAGTGAAATTGTTCAGGCCTTAAAGGGTGTTTCACTTAGGATTAATGAGGGTGAGTTTGTGTCGATAATGGGTAGTAGCGGCTCCGGTAAATCAACTATGTTAAACTTGTTGGGCTGCCTCGACAGACCAACATCAGGCAAGTATTATCTGGATGGAATCCCGGTTGCAAATATGAATAGGGATCAGTTGGCTGAGATTAGAAATCTTAAGATAGGCTTTGTTTTTCAATCGTTTAACCTCTTACCACGAACAAGTGCTTTAGAGAATGTGGAGCTGCCCTTAATGTATAAACCCGGTGTTAATGCCAAACAAAGGCGAGAGCTTGCAATGCATGCCATTGAAATGGTAGGATTGGCAGATCGCAGGCATCATACTCCGGGACAGATGTCGGGAGGGCAGCAACAGCGTGTAGCTATTGCCCGTTCAATAATTAACGACCCCGTGATTATACTGGCCGATGAGGCAACGGGGAATTTAGACTCCAAAACTTCCTATGAGATAGTAGGCTTGTTTCAGGAATTGAACCGAAAGGGCAAAACTATTGTGTTTGTAACTCATGAGCCCACTATTGCAGAGTTTACAAATCGTGTGATTACACTGAAAGATGGTTTGCTTGTGGATGATTATCAGGTAGAAAACCCTCAGGATGCCAGAAATTGGATTGAAAAATAGTGAGTTTATATACTAAGCTATGAAAATATTAAATTTAATAAGTATCGCCCTGCGAGCCATATCTCGTAACAAGATGAGAACCTTCCTGACCATGTTGGGGATTATTATCGGCGTAGCCTCGGTTATTAGCATGCTCGCGATTGGACAAGGTTCAAAGGAGAGTATAGAACAACAGATTTCTGAAATGGGGGCAAATATGATTACCATTTTACCGTCGAGCGGACAGCAAGGCGGGGTTAGAATGGATGCCTCGTCTATGCAGCTCTTGACAGTTAAAGACGCCGAAGCAATAAAGAAACAAGCTAAAAACGTTGCTAATGTGTCGCCCTTTGTGAGCGGCTCAGGACAGATGATTGCCGGGGCAAACAACTGGCCTACCTCGATTCAGGGGGTGGCTCCCGAGTTTCTGGAAATCCGCAAAATGAAGGTCGCCGAAGGTGGTATGTTTACGCAGCATGATGTGCGTGTGTCGGCAAAAGTGTGTTTAGTTGGGACAACAGTGGTTAAAAACCTGTTTCCCGACGGCGAACAGGCCATAGGCAAAACTGTTAGGTTCAACAAGATTCCCTTTATTATAATAGGGGTTCTGGAAGAAAAGGGAACCAACACCTTTGGGCAAGACCAGGATAATATTGTTTTGGCTCCTTACACTACTGTGCAAAAGCGTATTTTGGCAATCAACTACTTGCAGAACATATATGTTTCAGCCGTTAATGAGTCAGCCTCGGCAATGGCTGTGGCTGAGGTTGAGTCTATACTTCGTTCGAACACGCGCTTGGTTTCTGAGGGACAAGATCAATTCCAGGTGCGTTCACAACAGGAACTGATTTCGATGTTTAGCTCTACAAGTCAGATGCTTACGGTGCTTTTGGCCGCTATTGCAGGTATTTCTCTTTTAGTTGGTGGAATTGGAATTATGAATATTATGTTTGTATCTGTAACTGAGCGTACGCGTGAGATTGGACTTCGTATGGCAGTGGGTGGAAAGGGCAGGAATATTATGACTCAGTTTTTGATGGAAGCCGTGATAGTGAGCGTTGGGGGAGGTATTCTTGGAGTTTTGCTTGGTGTAGGGATTTCTTCCTTAATTGGGACATTTGCATCCTGGCCAATTTCCGTCTCAGAGTCTTCTATTATTCTTTCCTTTGTAGTATGCACAGTAATAGGCATATTTTTCGGATGGTATCCTGCCCGCAAGGCTTCTGCTCTTGACCCTATTGAAGCATTACGTTACGAATAAAGTATTATTATTGTAGATTTGTCAGATGAAGCAGAGAAAGTCTCAGATTTGGAAAAATATTGCTATTCATTCTATCTTTTGGATGTTTTGGCTGGTGGCTCCTATCTTGTTTTCGGTGGGAGATAGAGGCATTCGCTTCCCGGTGCATCCCGAATACTACTTCAGGTCGTTTTTTACTCTGGCCTTGTTTTATCTAAACTATTTCTGGTTAATTGATAAAACATTATTTGAACATAAAATTGTACGTTTTCTGGTGGTCAATGTTGTGTTTTTAGCATTCATCACGGGCTTTGAGTTTGTTCAGCACGAAATATTCACCTCCGGATTATTCAGGGGAGAAACGCTTGAGCTGCCAGAGGAGGGATTCAAAGAGAGGAGACGGCCGCCTGTTTTCATTATATTAACAGGCATGCTCTTCTCCTATATTTTTGTAATTAGTATTGCGGTAGCGATAAAAACCACAGCCCGTTGGATTAAGCTGGACGCTCAACGTAAGACGCTTGAGAATGAGAATTTGAAGTCGGAGCTTAACAATCTAAAGATGCAGCTTAACCCCCATTTCTTTTTTAACACCCTAAATAATATCTACTCGCTGATACAATCAGATCAGGATAAGGCACAAGAAGCTGTTCATCGATTGGCCAAGCTAATGCGTTATCATTTATATGAAACCAATCCTGAAAAAGTGCCTTTAAGGGGTGAGATCGAGTTTCTTGAAAGCTATGTGTCTTTAATGAAGATGCGTTCTACCTCTATGGTGGAAGTTAGCTTTAATTATCAGTTGAGTAACGACAAGGCTCTGATAGCTCCTTTGTTATTTATTCCGGTTATTGAGAATGCATTTAAGTATGGTATCAGTAATGATATTAGGTCGCTTATTGACATTCAGATTAGTGAGATTGATAATGAGTTGAGTTTGTCGGTTAAAAATAATGTAGTTAATAAACCTGACCCGAAATCTGAGCATACCGGTATTGGTCTGGATAACCTAAGAAAACGCTTGAATCTTATTTATCCTAAAGCCCACACTATTTCTGCAGGCCGGATAGGTGATAAATTTGTTGTAAATCTTAGAATTAATCTTAGTTAAGCGCTTAATGCTAAATATTTGTAAATGACTATTAACTGCCTGATTGTTGATGATGAGCCCCTGGCTCTCGATTTGATTGAAAGTTATGTGAGGAAAACTCCTTACCTGAATTTAATCGCTAAGTGCAGTAGTGCATTTCAGGCAATGGCTATGATGAATGAAGCAAAGATAGACCTGCTGTTTTTGGATATTCAGATGCCGGGCCTTACCGGCTTGGAGTTTTCAAAATCGCTGCAAAACGAGGTCAAGGTAATTTTCACAACAGCCTATAGTCAATTTGCTCTGGAAGGTTTCAAAGTTGATGCCCTTGATTATCTGGTTAAGCCATTTAACTATCTTGAATTCTTACGTGCTGCCTCAAAAGCACGTGAATGGTTTTCTCTTGTTAACAGCTCTCAAAACAGAAGTGATACTCCTGTGGCAGCTTCTATTATGCTTAAGTCTGATTCCAAATTGGTGGCTGTCGAACTCTCTTCTATCCTTTACATCGAGAGCATGGGCGATTATGTTAAAGTTTATTGTAAGGATAAAGAGCAGCCAATAATTACGCAAATGACCATGAAGCTTATGGCGGATAAATTGCCTATAAAGGATTTCTTTAGGGTTCACCGTTCCTATTTAGTTAACATTAGAATGGTTAAGACTATCGAGCGTAATCGTATTATTTTCAATAAAACGTATATCCCGATTTCGGATTCTGTTAAGGATGAATTTTATAAGATACTAAAGGATAGCTTTCTTATGTAAGCATAAATTATGAATACGGGAAGGAATGTTTATATATTTCCAAAATAGGGAGGAACACACTATCTTTATCTTTCTTTGGAAATATAATCTTTGTTATGTCGGCTATTCATCTCTCACTTCAGAAACATTTTGGATACAAAACCTTTCGACCCGGCCAGGAGCAGGCTATAAACACTCTTTTGGCTGGACGCTCGGTAGCGGCTATCTTTCCTACCGGATCGGGTAAATCACTTATTTATCAGCTTGCAGCCCTGCATTTACCTAAGCTTACTCTTGTCGTTTCGCCTCTGCTGGCTTTGATTAGCGACCAGCTTGAGTCTATGCAGCAAAGTGGCATTCCTGCCGCACGTATTGACTCTACGCTGGATAATGTGGAAATGCGCAAGATACGTGATGAGGTGAAGCAAGGACGTGTTAAGATACTGATGATATCAGTAGAAAGATTTAAGAATGAGACCTTTCGCCAGTTTTTGTCGGGAGTGGAGCTGTCGCTGATGGTGATTGATGAGGCGCATTGCATCTCTGAATGGGGGCATAACTTCCGCCCTGATTATCTGAAGCTGCCCGAGTATAAGCGTAACTTCAATATACCACAGGTTTTGTTGCTAACAGCCACCGCCACCCCTAAGGTTATTGGAGATATGTGTAAGCGCTTTGCTATTGCTGAAGATGACGTTGTAATGACAGGCTTTTATCGGCCAAATCTGCATCTTTCAGTGCTGCCCGTGGCTGAGGAAGCCAAAATGGAAAAGCTGGCAGAGCTCTTAAAACCGGTGAGCAATGATTCGACTATTGTGTATGTTACCTTGCAGAGGACTGCCGAAGAGGTGGCTTCTAATCTGCGGCAAGAGGGTATAAATGCTGTGGCCTATCATGCCGGCATGAATAATGTTGAGCGGGAGTCCATACAATCGGCGTTTATGTATGGTCAGATTCCTGTGATTGTGGCAACTATAGCATTTGGGATGGGCATCGATAAGTCTGATATTCGGCAGGTTATACACTATGATTTACCCAAATCAATAGAGAGCTATAGTCAGGAGATTGGCCGTGCCGGTCGCGACGGGAAGCTGTCTTATTGTACTCTCTTGGGAAATAAAGACAAGGTAAATGTGCTGGAGAATTTTGTTTACGGCGACAGTCCGGAGCGTTCGGCGATAAAAGAACTTCTTGGGAGGCTTGCAGCTGCCGGAAGCAGATGGGAAATTCAGATATTAAGCTTGTCTAATGCCGTTAATATTCGTCAGTTACCACTAAAAACTCTCCTGGTTTATTTGGAAATGGAAGGCCTTATAAAGCCTCTTTACAGTTTTTACGCTTCATATAAATATAAAAATGTATTGGATGATGAGCAGATTTTGGCAAAATTCCCCGGGGAGCGCCGGGCTTTTCTGAGGGCAATATTAGACAATTCTACCAAGGCAAGAATCTGGACTACCGTTGATTTTGATGCTGTGATGGCTAATTATAACACTGATCGTCAGAGGATAATTGCTGCTCTTGATTATTTTGACAGTAAGGGATTTATTCAGTTGGAGGCAAGTCAAATGAGCGAGGTGTTTGAAGTCCTGCAGCCCGGATTTGATGTCGAACAGCTGTCCGACCTTATTTATGAGAAGTTTGCTTCGCGGGAAAAGTCAGAAGTCCAACGTATAAAAGATATGATTGACTTCTTTGAAGGCGAGCGCTGCCTTTCAGTGGCGCTTTCAGAGTATTTTGGGGAGACAAGTACTTGGGAGAACTGTGGACATTGCTCAGTATGCCTTAGCAGTTCGGCTAAGTTTGAAAGTAGCCTTTCCTTAGAGCCGCTCTCTAAGGCTGTGGTTGATAGCAAGTTGGCCGTACTTAAGACCGAGCACGGAGGCCGAAATTTATCTCCGGTTACTCTTA
Source organism: Marinilabiliaceae bacterium UBA5488 (assembly GCA_002427105.1). Lineage (GTDB taxonomy): Bacteria > Bacteroidota > Bacteroidia > Bacteroidales > Marinilabiliaceae > Geofilum. Next base: position 56,552 of record DIPM01000011.1, read on the forward strand.
CCCGCTTCCTATGCGGCATCCACACGCCGCTATTCACCTCAATCAAGGCCTCGTCGATTAGTGGCTACGGAGCATTTGAAAATTACCGCTTTGAGGAGGTTCTGAAGTATTGTTGAATAGCGCAAACCAACTCGTCAGCTCATTCTGCTCTTGTAATCGGAGTAGTCAAAGCTACGCAGCACTCTAAGTCCGCTATTGTCATTCCATAAAGCTATGGAAGGGTGAGGCACGCCGTTAAACATGGTGGTTTTCACTATTGTATAATGAATCATATCTTCAAAAACTATCTTATCGCCGGGTTTCAAAGGCTTGTCGAAAGACCAGTCGCCGATAAAGTCACCTGCCAGGCAGCTGTTTCCTCCCATACGATAAGTCGGTTTCCCCTCGACCGGCTCATTGTATGCCCCTCTTATCCGTGGTTTATAAGGCATTTCGAGACAGTCGGGCATGTGGGCGGTGAATGAAACATTGAGTATGGCTGTTTTGATACCCTTGTTTTCTACAATATCAACTACATCAGATACAAGCACCCCTGTTTCCCAGGCAAAAGCACTGCCCGGCTCCATTATAATTTCAATATTCCACTTTTCCTTAAAGCGTTTAAGAACAGAAATCAGATGTTCTATATCATAATCCTTGTGAGTCATCAGATGACCGCCACCCATATTTATCCATTTGGCCTGCTTCAGATAACTAGCAAACTGTCGCTCGATAGCTTCCAGCGTTTTTTCCAAACTATAAGAGTTGGATTCGCAAAGAGAATGAAAATGTATTCCTTCTATTCCTTCAGGAAGCTCTGAAGGCATATTTTCTATGCTTACGCCCATCCTTGAGCCCGGCGAAGAAGGGTTGTACAGGTCTGTATCAACCTCGCTGTAGCCGTGATTAATCCTTATCCCTAATGATACCTTGCGTTCAAAAGCTTTTACCATGGGCAAAAAACGCTCGAACTGAGTGAATGAGTTAAAGGTGATATGATTGCTATATTTCAATATTTCAGGGAATTCATTTTCAGTATATGCCGGCGAATAGGTATGAGCCAAACTGCCCATTTCTTCGTAGGCCAGTCGTGCCTCATGAATACTGCTGGCAGTGGAGCAGGGGATATACTCGCGTACAATAGGGAAGACTGTCCATAGGCTAAATGCCTTGAATGCCAAAATGATATCTACCCCTGCGCGTTCCTTGACTGATTTAATCAGCGCCAGATTGTTGCGAAAAGGCTGCTCGTCAAGCACATAGCAAGGCGATGGCAACTGCTGAATATTTATTCCCATTATTTATGAGTTTAAAGTTCAAAGTTCAAAGTTCTAAGTGACAAAGATAGTGGAAAAGAACTTATGAGTTATGAGTTATGAGTGAGTAGGTTTAAGCTTCAAACTCATAACTCATAACTAATAACTCACAACTTTCCTAATTTCCCTCCACAAGGTATTCTTTCAGTTTGTCGGTCTGTGGATTGTTAAACAGTTCGTCGGGGCTGCCTTGTTCTATAATAGCCCCATCCGACATAAACACTACGTTGTCGGCCAAGCGAATAGCCTGTCTCAATACGTGAGTTACTAAAATTATGGTATAGTGCTTTTTTAAGCGGCGAAACAGCTCTTCTATAGTTTTACTTGAAATGGGGTCGAGAGCAGAAGTTGGTTCGTCGGCTAGTATTATCCTTGGTTTTACGGCTAATCCGCGAGCAAGGCACAGACGTTGTTGCTGGCCAATAGAGAGGCTTGTGGCCGGACTGTTAAGACGGTCTTTGACCTCGTCCCACAAGCCTACTTCTTCGAGGTTCTTTTGTACGCTGTATTGAATCAATTTCTTATCCCTGATTCCTTTCAGTTTTATTCCGTAAGCAACATTCTTATATATGGAGACAGGAAGCGGATAGGGGCGTTGAGACAAAAGACCCATCTTTTGCCGTATGGAAGGCACGTTTTTACTCGTATTAAGGATGTCATCGCCATCAATCAATATACTGCCGCTCACCTCAAGCTCGCGATAGAGATCGGTTAGCTTATTCATGCATTTTAGCAGAGTGGTTTTGCCGCAACCCGAAGGCCCCAGGAGCACTGTCACCCTGTTTTTAGGAATCTCCAGATTGATGTTTTTGAGAATATGATGGTCTTCAACATATACATTCAGATCTTTTATCTGAAGAATGGTGCTGCTTACATCATTTATCTCCCTTTGTTCTACCGAGACTTCTGTCATTGTATCTATATTTGAAAAGCTCATTGATTCTTAGTTTATGTTTGATTTCGAATACCTGTGGGATACAAAACGCGCCACCAGACTAATTACAAGAATCATTATAGTCAGGATTGCCGCCGAGGCATAGGCGCGTTCACGCACTTCGGGTATGGGTGAACTCAGCTGAAAAAACACTGCCAGAGGCAGGGTGGCTGCCGGTTCGTCAAAGGTTACAGGAATTAGGTCGGTATATCCGGCAGTAAACATTACTGCGGCAGCATCGCCGATGCCCCGCGCAAAGGAGAGCAATACAGCCGTGATAAAGCCTGAAAAGCCTTGTTTAAACATCACTTTATAAGCCATCTCTGTCTTGGTCGAGCCCAGTGCAAGCGATGCTTCATGTAGACCCTTGGGAATTGTGCAGAGCACCTCGTCGAAGCTGCGCACCATAATGGGCAGAATCAGAAGAGAAACGGTTATAATACCCGCGATAAGTGAGGCATTCATCCCCAGATATAGCATCAGGGTAAAGCCGAAGGCTCCATAAACAATGGGAGGGATGCCCCATAAGGCATCCAGAAAGTAACGAACTACGTTTTGCGCCTTTTTAAAACGTATTAAGTGTACATTGATATACAGAGCTGCAGGAGCCCCGATAATAATTGCTATTACTGTTGAACCCAGTCCGATATATATAGAGCCCACAATGGCGTTGAGCACACCGCCTTCTCCTCCGTAATAAAAGCCTCCTTTCGGGGTTTTGGTAATCATATCCAGATTTAGCGCGCCAAATCCTTTCACAAATACTATCAATAGAATAAAGGCCAGGATAGCAATAATAGAATAGGACGCTACAGCAGATAGTATTTTAAATATGCCTTCCTCTATATTCTTCCTTTTCATGCTTTCTGGGTTTTATGTATGAGATATCTGAAAAACAGATTGATGACAAGTATGATAACTAAAAGTAAAAGTGCCGCGAACATTAAAGCCGCGTCGTACATCGGTATTGAAAGCATTTCCCCGTAGTTGTTGGCTATCAGGGCCGGAAGAGGATAGCCCGGATCAAAAGGATTCAGGGAGCTGAGTACGCGGTTGCCCACAACCATCATTACTGCTATGGTTTCGCCGAAGGCCTTGGCCAGTGAAAGACCAAATGCCGATACAATACCCGGGCGACTGTGACGGATAACAACATGTTTGATTGATTCCCAGTAAGTAGCTCCCAGTGACAAAGATGCTTCGCGGGTTCCCATGGGCACTGTCTTAAATACCTCCATCAGCATATTGAGCATATATGGAATACACATTATCGCTAAGACTATTCCTCCGGCAAGTATCGAGTAGCCCGTTGTGTTTTGTCCAAATAATGGCGCCAAATACCCGGAGATGAAGGGCACGATAATTAAAATTCCCCACACACCGTAGATTACAGAGGGAAGTCCCGCCAGAATATCAATAACAGGGTGGATAATTCTGACCAGCTTTTTTGAGGCATACTGGGTCAGATGTATAGCTGCCAAAAGACATACCGGGGCGCTGAAAATAAAGGCCAAAACTGTTACATAGAGCGAACCGGCAATAAAAGGCCAAAATCCGAACTTGCCCTTTGTGGGTGCCCAGTTGGATGATGTAATCAGTTCAGTTAGTGTGTGTTGTTCAAAAACCGGGGCGGCTTTAATATATAGTCCTACTCCTATTATTAGTGGTAAAAGCAGAATGGTTACCAGCGAAATAACCATCCATGTCCCTGATAATCTATCAATTATTCTGCGTCTTAAATACATCTGCCTAGTTTAATAGCTCCAAATAATTCTGAATTAATTCCTGACTGATGGGCACATAACCTGCTTCGGTTACGTACTGTTGCCCCTCGGTTAGTGTCCATTTGATGAAATCGATAACCGCCTGTTTCTGAGGCTTACCTTTAGCAACAAAATATAGCTCGCGTGCCGGCGGCGAGGGATAGACTCCTTTTGCTATTGCATCCAAAACGCCTGAAAAGTCTTCGTAAAAGTCTTCTTCTGCATCAATGACCCCATTGCCGTTGATGTCGATAGGGATAACTTCAAGACCCGGGCGCTTCTTGCCGGTTTTTACATCATAGACATAAATCGTGTTGTTGTATCCAATCGAAAGAGGATCCTTCGTGAGTGCTTCGGCAAGGCCGGGATCGCCAAAAATACCTATGCCAAGCAGGTCTTCCTGACCTGCGTCGATATACTTAGCCCAGGTTTCGGCGGCACCGCAGGCATCAGCACGTGTATAGACCGACATTTGTGCTTCCTCGTCTAGCTTGAGAAGCTGGTTCCAGGTGGTGATTGTCCCGTCGATATATATTGCCTTGAATTCTTCGCGACTTAAACCTCTTTGCTTAAGTTGAGCAAGATAAGGATTATCGGCACTGGTTCCGGGTATTACGGCATCGATTGTAAGACCTACATACCATGTGCCACGGTCAAGTTCTGCCTGACTTATTTCCCTTGAAAACATTCCCAGATCAACTACCTCTGCCAAAGCATCGGCAAGACCTTTGCCTGCACCGCCTCCGCTGATATTGAAGCGCACTTCCGGATTTACCTTCTTATATTCTTCAGTCCATTTTATAACCAAAGGATAGAGCGCAAAAGCGCCTGAAAGCGTAATGGTTCTTTCTTTTTTCGCCTTTGATGCGCATGATGAAAGTATCAAGGCTGCTACTATCAGGTAGATTATACTTGTCTTTTTCATAGCTATATCATTGCTTGTTTTTCTCTTGGCTTTCGAAAGGTGAAATTATTAAATATTTGTTTAATCTTGGTTATGATTATAATAAAGCGGTATTTATACCTATTTAAGCTGCTCTGTTCAATAATAATGCTGCAAAGTAGCAAAATCTACATTTTTCATCATATACCGGAAATATGGTATTTGCCATGACCTGAAAGTTTATTTTTAAATATCAAAGCCCGGCAGGAATCAGCCGGGCTTTGATAATGCTTAAAAATTTGAAGTCTTATTGGTTTTACTATAAATTAGACTATAGCAGGTTTATGAGGATGCAAACCTTTTTTCGCTAATTCATCTGTTAAAACAAACTACCATAAAGAAGTCCTGTGAAGGTAGCCATTACTATTACCAGAGATACGTACACTATCGTTTTTTTCGTCCCCATTACACCTCGGATAACCAACATGCTGGGTAGTGATAGTGAGGGGCCTGCAAGCAAAAGTGTCAGTGCAGGACCTTTACCCATTCCGCTGGCCAAAAGGCCTTGCACGATAGGTACTTCAGTTAGGGTTGCAAAGTACATAAATGCGCCCGCGAAACTGGCAAAGAAGTTGGAGAGTAGCGAGTTGCCTCCGACTGCCCACTCGACCCATTCGTTGGGAACGACTCCGGGGATGGCCACGTTGTCGTGAGTAGATCCCAGCAAGAAGCCGGTTATAACTACACCGATAGCCAGCAAAGGCATGATTTGTTTGGTAAAATCCCAGGCTGAGAGTGTCCACTCTCTGTTTTCCGAATCGTTCTTGTCGAAGAGGGTTACCGCAGAGAGAGCAGCTACAGCTACCAACATGGGTACCAAGGGTTGCATCTTTGGGTCGGCAATAAACATATTTGCCAGAAGTGCCGATAGCAAAGTCGCAATAAAACCCAAAACCACCCATTGCCACTTGATTTTTAAAACTTTTATAAGTGAGTAAGCTAGCATTAATCCGAAAAAGCCTGTGATATACCATTTGTATGAGAAAATATAAAACCACAGACTAGAACTGTCGCCCGGCGCAGGCGCGCCCCAGTTGGCAAAAACCATGATTAACACCAAGGTGAAAAACAGAAGCATGGTATGCGAAATAGGGCGTTTAGCAGGAGGCGCCTCGAAGTTTATCTGCTCCTCCTGTTTTACTTTTTCCTCCTTACGAAAGATAAAGGCCATTATCAGTCCGATTACAACCGCGAAAACTATTGCTCCTATCATCCTTGCTATACCCATCTCTGTGCCCAGGATGCTCCAGGTGAGGATGATTGAGAGTATGCTGATGGCAGGACCTGAGTAGAGAAAAGCAACAGCAGGGCCCAATCCCGCACCTCGCTTATAGATGCTGGTGAAGAGTGGTAGAATTGTGCAGGAGCATACAGCAAGTATTGCGCCGGAAACCGAGGCTACCGTATATGAGAGCCATTTCTTTGCATTGGCTCCAAAGTAGCGTATTACAGAGCCTTGACTAACAAAAACGGCAATCACTCCCGCGATAAAAAATGCAGGAAGAAGACAAAGTATTACATGCTCTCGAGCATACCATTTTGCTAGGTCTAATGCGGCGTAAATTGCAGTAGTAAAGCGCTCACTGCTTAGAGGAAGAAAAAATATCAAGCCAAAAATCAGCACTAACCATATCAAATATTTTAATTCTTTTTTTGTTTCCATTGTCCTTTTTTGTGCAAAACAATTCCCTGCCACAGCGCTAGCGTGGCAGGTTTGTTTGTTGATTACCCGATAGTTATACCCCTAAAATTTGCTTTATTTCTGCTTCAGAGGGCACGTGACCTTTCACTTTCACCTCGCCGTCAACTACTACTGCCGGCGTTGACATCACGTTATACTTCATTATCTCCACTATATCTTCAACCTTGCGGATTGACACATCTACCCCGGTTTCCTCTGCAACTTTATTAATCGCGTTGTATGTCAAAACGCATTTCTTACATCCGGGTCCTAATACCAATACTTCCATGATTATTTTATTTTGTTAATTGTTTAAATCCTATGCGAACTTTTTTAAATGCTAATGATAATATAATAAACACCTACAATAATGAACAAAGCTGCTACTATACGTTTGAACCACTTTTGAAAACTGTTCATACGGTCATAAAATCGGCCAATATTGCTTACACTATATGCAAGCAGCCACGCTATGATGATTACTGGGAGACCCGTTGCTACCGCGAAAATTGGGGGCAACAAAAGACTCGACGGGGCTGCAATCGTCATCGGGATCAATCCTCCGAAATATAACATAGCGCTATAAGGACAGAATGCTAAAGCGAACAATAAGCCCAGTAAAAAGGCATCCCAATAGGTTTTCTTTCCTTCTTTATTGCCAAATTTTTCAGTGAGCTTGCCTAGCCCGGGTATGTTTAGCTGAATAATATCAAGCATGAAAATCCCGATTATCAACAGAAATACCCCAAGCCAAAAGCTGCCAATACTTTGTAAGAAGCCTGCTATTTTTAACTGGCTTGCGCCGAAATAAAAGAGCATTCCAAGTGCTGTATAAGTAAAAACCCTGCCAAGCGTATAAAAAACTCCGTTAAACAAAACTCTTCTTTTGTTGCTTATGTCTTTACTTAGATAAGCCGTGGCAGTAATATTGGTTGCCAGGGGGCAAGGACTTATAGCTGTCATCAGACCAAGTATGAATGCTGTCAGCACCGGCCAGCTTGAGCTCTCTGAAAGGCTCTGTAGGAAATTCATCATAGCTTGAATTCGATTATTTTAGACGGATAATGTGCTTCGATAAAGCTTTTAGTCTAAAATTCTTTTTTCAATTTCGCTCTTTAGCAAATTTTTTAAGGTCTCCGGATTATTTCTTGCATTGGCAAATGCTTGTCGGGTGATGTCTGTATAGTCACCGCCCTTGACAACAAGCAGCGTACTCCAGGTTACAGCATATTTTTCGACAAGTGCCTTGTTTGCAACTTCGTCAAATAACACTTCTTTGTAGCGAACTTTTTGATTATTTCCGTACAATTGGTCAATAGTTTCCTGTGTGACTTGTTCAACAGCCATGCAGGTTTTACAGCGTTGTTTGCCATGGAAATAATAAACATAGACCATTTCAGAGTCCAAACTTTCAGCTGAGTTCTCAATAGTTGTTTTTGAAGAAGTTTCGCTTGTGTTTGCTTTGTTTGCGTTTTCACTAAAGCATGCATTTGAAACAAATGCTGCAAATAATACAAAAAGTAATTTTTTCATCGTTTCGATATTTAGTATAATTGAACTTCTCAGTTTAACTCCGGCAGTATTTTTTCAGTATATAATTCGTGAAAGCGAGACCTTATTTCATCCCGGATTCTGTGATATTCACTCATGATAAAATCAGGAGTGCCAACGGCCTCGGAAGGATCTTCAAAGCCAATATGCAAACGGTGTTTTACCTTGCCGGAAAAAACGGGGCAGTTCTCTTTAGCGTTATCACAAACAGTAATAACATAATCCCACTCATGACCTTTATAATTGTCCACATTCTGAGGAACATGATGACTAATATCTATATCCAGCTCAGACATCACTTCTACGGCTGTAGGATTTACCCTGTTGGCAGGCTTTGTCCCTCCTGACTTAACCTCTAAGCGCTTGTCAAAAGATTGAAGAAAGCCATGAGCCATCTGGCTGCGGCAGCTATTGCCCGTACAAAGAATCAAAATTTTTGTTTTCATAATCAACGTTTTATTATTTGTTTTGTATTTGCTGAGTTTCAGGAAACCAGTGGCTGGTTTTGTTTGCTATAAACACTAAAAACAGCATCAAAGGCACTTCTGTTAATACTCCCACTGTTGTGGCCAGGGCAGCAGGAGAATTCATCCCAAACAGTGCAATTGCTACAGCAACTGCAAGCTCAAAGAAATTGGATGCCCCAATCAGTCCTGCAGGAGCAGCTATTCTAAACGGCAATTTCATTAACTTTGCAGCTCCATAGGCTATAAAGAAAATTAAGAAGGTCTGAATTGTTAGGGGTACAGCGATTAGCAAAATGTGGAAGGGATTGTTCAAAATTGTCTCTCCCTGGAAAGAGAAAAGAAGCACCAGCATTAATAATAATCCTGCAGTTGTTGCTCCATCAAATTTAGGTAAAAATTTCTTTTCGAAATACTCCAATCCTTTTCTCTTTACAACCCTCACTCTGGTTAAAATACCCCCGGTCAGCGGTATTACTACAAAAAGAATAACCGACAATATCAGCGTATCCCATGGAACAGTAACATTGCTTACACCAAGTAACAATTTCACAATCGGGATAAAAGCCACTAGTATGATTAAGTTATTGGTTGCCACCTGTACAACAGTATATGCAGGGTCACCTTTTGTCAATGTGCTCCATACGAAAACCATTGCAGTGCAAGGTGCAGCTCCCAGCAGGACTGCCCCTGCCAGATACTCTGTTGCGAGGTCAGGTGTTATGAAATTTTGGAACACTATAAAAAGAAAGAAGGAGGCTATAGCATACATCGTAAAAGGTTTTATCAACCAATTAACAACCCATGTTAAGTATAAGCCCTTGGGATTTCTGCCTACATTTTTGATGCTCTTAAAATCTACCTTCATCATCATGGGATAGATCATAACCCAGATAAGAATAGCTGTGGGGATGGAAATATTTGCATATTCAAACCTTCCCAAAAAATCCGGGATCGCGGGCAAATATCTTCCTATTAATACTCCTGCTGCCATACATAGGATTACCCATACAGACAGGTACTTATTGAAAAAGCTGATTCCGGATTCTTTTCTGTCGTTTGCCATGTTTTTTACTTTACATTAATGGTAATACAACTTCATTATTTAAAACTCTTATTCGTGTATTTACGAACATTGAAAACAAAAAAACACCTTCTTTATTTGCAAGACGGAGCTTTACCATCGAATATCCTGAATAAATATGAAAATAAGCTTCGCGCAAGGTCCCAATTATCTTTATTAATACAGTACCTGACTTTTGGCGCTTCAATTTCTCCTTTTATTAGTCCCGCATCCCTCAATTCTTTCAAATGTTGCGAAACTGTTGATTTGGCCATTGGAAGAACATCATGAATATCACCAAAAAAACAACTGTCCTGTGATGCCAAAAACACAAGAATCTCAACGCGGGTAGGATGACCCAAAGCTTTCGCAAACCGTGCCACCAATTCCTGATCTGCAACAATCATCTTTTCTTTTAGCATTTTTATTATTCTATTTCGTTGTTCGCAAATCTACGAACAATTTTGAATCGTCAATATATCGTGCAGTTAATTTAAGTTAAAACTATAGATTTTCTTGAGTGAGCGGAAAACGGGGATCGAACCCGCGACCCTCAGCTTGGGAAGCTGATGCTCTACCACTGAGCTACTTCCGCTTGTTCACACCACTCTATTATATAATATTATGGCGCTTTTTGATGCACTTAAACTTGCATGCAAATGTAATTTTTGCATTTGATTCCCACAATATTTGAAGAGAAATTATCCTTTTCTATTTGTTTTTATATATGCTCATGAAGCAAATGTTCTCTCTTGGGTTGTTTGAAATAAATTGCCTTCCCTGATTGTTTTTATAATCAGGTTCTATTTATTATTTCTCCTTTTATGCTTTCTCCATATATAAAAGATCAAAGAAGCAATAAGCCAAAATGGCCAGATCTTAATTAGGAAAAGTGAAAAATCAACGAATCCGAACCAGCCTTTAGATAATGATTGCTTGAATCTTTCGGAAAATCTGTCGCGTTTAGCCGGGTTATATTCAAAATCGTTTTGTTTTGATATTGATAAATCCAATGTGCTGTATTCAACCAAATCGCTAAAGTATTTCAATCTGCCCGTTGTGCTTTCAATTTCTTCTTCCAGCCCTCGTATTTTCTCTTCAATCTCAAGTATTTCTTTTACACTATTGGCTCTTTTCAATAAGTCCTTGTACCGTGACAGGTAATTTCGTTTGTTTTCAAGCCTTGTTTCCAAATCAATAAACTGATCTGTCACATCACGAGCTTGAATATCTTTGTAAAGAATTTCTCCATCGCCTTTTTCAATTCCGGAAATAAACTTTTCAAAATTTACACTGGGTACCCTTATTATCAGATTGAAAGATGATTCCCAGTCTGTTTTATTGAAGCTCTCATTTGCATAATATCCTCCATGGATATTTATTAAAGTTTCAATTCTCAATTTAGTGTTTTCAAGTTCCGAAACCCTAAGACCTATTCGCCCATCTTTGATGATTTTTTTCTTAATCACTTCCTGCTTGTCAATATAATCAATTGGCGCAGCTGGTGCAACTTCGGATTGCCGTGTTATCGGTATCATTTCTTCTTCCACATCGGCGAGGGCATAAGCAGCTTGATTCGTTTGTTTCTGATTGCATGAAGTAATCAGAATTGTCAAAGTCAGTATTGATAGAATCTTTCTCATGTTTTTCAGTATTCTATTCATTAAGGTTTATATTATACCAGTCTATTTTTCGAGAGAAGTACATCACTAGCCCTAATATGATAAAAATCCCTATACTTCCTATCAGCAGAGCATAGTCTTGCAGTTGGATTATTGTAAAAATAAACGAGTACAACACAGTCAATATGCCTGAAATTAAGAGTGTCAATTTGCCTGATTTTAAAATAGCCTGAACGTATCCGGCGATAAGGGCAAGCGTTGATATAGCTGATACGATAAAGGCAAGATTGTATTTCAAATATTCTGAAATAGAAAGCAGAAGGCTGTAAAACACAATTAAGGCAATGCCAACAAGAATATATTGAATAGGATGGATGAATACTTTGTTAAGAACTTCAATAAAGAAAAATGTTAAGAATGTGAATCCTATAAACAATATAGCATATCGAATTGACCTATACGATTTTTGGTAGTTATCCACGGGCAGAAGCAAGTCAATTCCAAATGAGGAATCGCTGATAGAATGTCTGTTGCCCAACCAGATTTGCGGGAAATTTCTATTTAAGTGTAGCACATTCCAATTAGCCACAAACCCCTTTTCGCTTACCTCTCGACTGTCCGGTAGAAATGCCCCTTTGAAACTTGGATTTGGCCATTCCGACCTCAGATTAATGTTAGTTACTCTACCAACCGGAGTAAAATATAACAATTGACTTCCTTTAAGGTCTAATTCTAAACTAAAATTATATGCAGAACTGTCTTTTAGGTCTAAATTCAATAAAGCATTAATGCCAGTCATAACAACATCATTAGACGATACATCCGGATTGAATGCTATGTTTTGATCATTCCAATTCAGAATTACTTGCTCCTCTATACCTCTAAGGTCGTTTATGCCTATTACAAATTCTGCCTTGTCAAAAAGGATATTCCTGGGCTGAATGTCAAGAGATGCCAGGTCTATGTTGTTGAATGCCCCTGATATACTAAGTTTTGAGTTGTAAACAACGATTTCGTAAATTCCTCTGTAACGTTTCTCGGGGTTGATATTGCCCGAAATATTCAGCTCTGTGGGCAGTATATGGATGAACTCCTTAATTTGAACAATTTTTTCGGTCGAGTCCTTTCTAGAAAACTCTTTAATATATCTATAATATGGAATTGAAATTAAGGGTCCTGAAATGGTCTGTTCCTCACCCCATTTAGAGCTAACTTCTCTGATAGCTTCATTTTGGGTCGATTCTCTTTCAATGATTAGGCTCCTAATCATTGAAGCAGGAATAAGCAGCAACAATGTAATAATTACAATTGTCCCTATCTTAAAGTAGATGTTGTTTTTTAGAGGGCGCATATCCTTTAGTTTTGGTTTATCGGTGGCTGTTCAATTCTCAGAATTACATTTCCGGTTTTCTGACCGGTCTCAACGTATTTGTAGGCTTCAACGATTTGTTCCAGTGTGTATTCCCTGTCTATCACGGGTTTAAACTCTCCATTTTCAATAAGCTGTTTGAAAAATTTCAAGTCGTCCTTGTCGATGGTCGGAACTGCAAAAACAACTTTTTTTCTACTGTATAAGGGAGTAAAAAGAGCCAGAAAAATATTTTCAGCATTTTTCCCCAATTCAGTCGAGATGTAAATGCCTTTTTCAGTCAATAATGGCTTGCAAGCCTTGAATGAACTTTTTCCTACCGCGTCAAGAATAAGCCCAAACCTCTGCTCAGTTTTTCTGAAATCTTGTGTCTGATAGTCAATTACGATATCAGCACTCAGTGATTTTACTAATTCTACATTCTTTGTATTACAAACAGCGGTAACGGATACTCCAAGATGTTTCAAAAGCTGAACTGCGGCTGAACCTATCGCACCTGTGGCTCCATAAACCATGGCGTTTTGACCGCTTTTGATTTTTGAAGCCCTGATACTGCATAGCGCGTAATGTGCTCCCTCGGTAATAGCAGCAGATTCTGTAAGACTAAGATTGACGGGGATTTTCTCGATGTCTTTGGCTTCTACGCATAAATATTCGGCATGACCACCAAAGGTTTCATCGTTAAAGCCAAAGACTTTATCGCCTACAATAAATTCTGATACATCATTTCCAACTTCTTCGATAATACCTGCGAACTCGCAGCCCAATGTTTGATACTTAGGACGAAATAAACCGCTCCAAAATCGCGAAATAAAATACTCAGCACTTCGGAAACCCGAGTCTGTACGATTCACTGTTGAAGCATGCACTTTTAGCAATACTTCGATACTTTTGGGTCTGGGCTTTGCAACTTCTGTTAATCTTGCCACCTCAGGTGGACCATATTTTGTGTGAACAATCGCTTTCATATATTTTAATCTTTCAAAATTTCCGGTTCTTACTTTCTTAAACTATAATAATGACTCTGCTTGCATAAATTAAAAGGCGAATTATCGTCTTAAATTGAAATTTTAATTCTGCTAATCATCCACCTAAACGGTTTTTCTACATTCCCCCTTTTCTCTCCGAAGATAGGAAAATCAAATGACCAAGTACCTGATTTTTCCATGTTTTAACAAATAATATCATAGATGTCCGGTAAATATTTCAAAACGACTTAGCTTATAGATTTCTCACTTCGCTCGAAATGACAATCAGATATTTAAGGTCTGCTGAAAAACTCGC
>DIPM01000011.1:70810-80202 GCA_002427105.1 Marinilabiliaceae bacterium UBA5488
GACCTAAGCTTATGAAAATCCAACGCCTTCGGCGCTTCCAGAATACTCAAAGTCTGCTAGAATCAGTTGGTTTGGGCTGTATTAGTGCATGCTTTCTGCGGGATGTTCTCATAATCCTTTCACTAAAGCGTTCTTATATAACTGTATTTGCCTGATTAATAGATGATAAACAGTTTTTCAGCAGACCCTATTTAGCTTGTTTTTAACCCCCCAGTGGCGATGTAATTCCGAGCTTTGCGAGGAATCTAAATGCTTTTGCCGCCCTTTTGATTTCAAAAATAAAAACGAGCAGGTTTATTTTAAAAAAATATCTCCTACCAGGTTTTCTGGATTCGTAAATGTGTTAATTTGCCGCTATTATTCTGAAAGCTTGATTTGGTCAACATTTAATGTTGATGGAGTTTAAGGCTTATATTAAAAACAATACAGGGTTTTTGCTGTTTTATGTGGGTGGAAATGCGCAAAATAGGGGCTAAGTGGCAAAAAAACGTTAAATTGTTGTTTTATATAAGTGAGTAATGGGTTTTAGTTACAGTTTATATGGTATTTTGTCTATATTTGCGACATTTTGTAGTATTTAGAGGGTGAGAGTTGTTAAATTGTAAATTTCAGTCTCTTTATTTGAGCTAATCAATAATAATCTAAAAGTTAAGTCAACTATGCAAATCGAAGGACTCCCAAAAGCTTTTCTACGGAAAGAGGCACGTGAATACATCGATCTTTACCGGTCGCTGGGGGAACGGGCAGAGATGTTTCTACCCAACTATGTCTTCGACAATCTCAAGGCTTTTGTCAGGCTGTGTTATGAAGAGCCTATCGACCCTGCCCGTCAGCAGGCTGAGATTCAGAAGTATCTGTTGAAATTTCAGGAAGAGATTCCAGGATATTCCGATGTAGCTCTTATGCTATATCCCCACGAGGATTCAAAGGCTTTTGTTTATACCTCACTGAAGCAGAAATTTAACCAAAAACTTGGCCGCTTTGCCGACCACGATATTGTTGATAAGCAGAAACGAACATGGATTAATAATATACGCGCCGGACACGACCTCTCGGTGGGTACTCCCCCTGTAACCGAGGCTACTATTGACTTTCTGGCCCGCGTAATTATCGGTAACCCTGCACGTGAGCTGCGTCGCTTTCGTGATGTTATCGGTGTAATTGGTGATATCGACGAGGCTCACTGGAATTATCTGATGGACACTCTCGATCAGATGATAAATCAGAGCACTCACTATACCACCAAAGCCGAAAAGAATAACTTCCTTCACCGCAGCGAGTGGGCGGTTAACTTTAAGGGTTTGAATGGCTTTATTCGCACGGTTGTTTCGGGTAATTCGGAAATGGCTGTTGAGCTTATTAAGGGCGAAGTTCTGGGTAGCGACTGTGTGAAGGTGGTTGAGAATCTGAAATCGGATGAGCTGTTTGAATTGATGAAAGGCGATACCTCCAGTGTCTTTGTGGTTAAGGTAAAGCATATGCGCAAAAATATGTTTGCCGGCTCAAAGTGGTTTCCCTACCTGTCGCGCATCGTAGTTGTTGACGATTCGCCCGAGTCGGTGGCTTCTAACACCTCCTTGGTATTTAGCTTCCACAACGGTATTATCAACACCCTCAATAAGGTTCACACCAAAAAACTGGGAGCACCGGCCAATACTCAGCTTAATCTGCGCCTGATACTTGAAAATGTTAACGGTAAGAATCTGGCTGAATTTAAGGAGCTTATAAATAAGAAGATAGAGGATTACAACCTGGAGCTTAATGAGTTGAAGCAAGAGCAATTGGGTGAAGTTAATGATCCTGTTAAAAATATTAATCTTTACAAATTTGACGGATTTACCCGTCAAATACTTATAGATCGTTATTCGCTGGTTCGTTTGAGCAATTTTATCAGCTTTATCGAAAATAGCGTCGATAACAATAAGCGTAAAATCCAGAATAAGGCTCTGATTGATGATTTTGAGGCTAAAATTCGCAAATACTTCTACAGCAATACTCCGGCCGTGAGCATTGCTACCATCCTTGAGGGCGGTGGCCGCAATCAGATACGCACGTATGGAGACTACCTCCTGGGCCGCAAGTTGGCGCCTCTTGAAAAAGCAACGGTGGATCGCTGCAAGGTGATTTTGAATTTTATACCTGATAATTACAAGCGAACCCTGCACAATCATTTTCATAAAAATTTCGGTATCAACCTTTTCCTTGAACGTTATCAAAAGTTTATAACCAAGGTTGATAATGAAGCTGATAATAAGGGACGATTTCGTAATGTGCTGATTGATCTGGGTGTTTACAAGGATTATGAGCACAAATCGGAGGATGAAAAGAAGATTATCCGCGGCTTTATCGGTGATTTGGGAAATCTGGATAAGACCTCAATCAGCGATGATGTTCAGATGATTATTCGTGACTTACTATTCAATAAGGACAGTCAGCCCAAACCATATATTATTTATAATAAGGTACTTGCCTGGGAATATACTGACCTGTTTTCGGAAGAGAAGTTTAATATCAATCCCTTTGATATCGAGATTGAAAATCTTGATAATCAGCGTATCGACTATGAACGTATCCATCTGAAATTAAGCCGTATTAAGAGTACGCTTCAGCTTTTTGACCCAACAGGAAATCTTTGGGACAGGTTTTGCGAAAATCTTACAATAATAATCAACGACCCATCCAACCCGACGGGCTACTCAGATTTTAACCGCGAGAACCTTATTGAGTTTTTGAAATTTATCAATAACAGTAAAATTACCCTGCTGCTTGATGAGGCATATACAGACAGCGTGAAAATTGATGATGAGCTGCTGCCCAAGTGGCGCTCGGTGTCCCGCTATGTATTTAATAATGAGAACCTGCTTTCAAAGATAAGGGTTGTTTCGTCGCTCTCAACCACTAAAAATCTTGCTGGCTCGGGCGACCGCCTTGGTGCTATTGTGGCTACTCCGGCAATGGGCTATGTGGTTGAATATGCCGATAAGCGTAACACCTCAGTGCGCGGCAACAGTGCTTCCTTATATTTCCTTAATGAGGTTCTTTCGGTAGCAATAAAGGCAAAAACTCTTAAGGACAAGTTGGAGGCAGAACTTCCAAAAAACGCTTCAAGAAGCAAAATCAAGGCCTTGATAGAGTCTTTCCTTGTAGATGAGAGCAAAGTTTTATCGGGCGGAAAGGGAAGCAAGGAAATGGCAGTCTCGACTTTTGAAGGCAGTCCGCTTCACCTTTACCTCCTGGAGGAGCTTGTTAGTCTGGCAAAACTTGATATTCTCAATCTTCCTGATGATTTTAAATATCGGGAGGTTCCCTTCTTTGTTTACTATTCTGAGCAGTTGGTAAAAGGTCTGAATAAGTTTAGGGTAAATAAGAACTTCCGCACAGAGTCAAACCTGCGTCTGACTATGGCAAAGCGTGTGGCAGCAGAAGTTTTGGAGAGTATCGCTGCTGAAAATATCCAGATTATTGATTCTGACGGCTCATACCTGTTCAATTTATTATTTACTAACTACGGTTCATACAACGACCTTGAGATTTTCTGCAAGGCAATCGGTGAGCAGAGAGGATTGTGCGCGCTGCCCTACAAGACCGGCGTGGTGCGTTTCTCTCTGGGCGGCTACCTTGACGGAAGCGCTAAGGGCTATTCTGTTTTTGAACAAGAGCTGCGTGTCGCGCTGACCATCTTCCTAAACTATTGGAAGAAGTTTCAGGAGGCACGTGCTGAAGCCGGAAAGAACAGCAATGCCGAAATCGTTATTAAGAAGGTATTCCCCGCTCTTAAGGACAACGCCTGGATGGAGGCCGTTATCGAAGATTTCGAGGATATACGCGACTTAAAGAAGCAGACTAACAAGTCGCTTAAAATCAATGATAATCGCTCCCTGTACCATGCTTCTCCGGCACTTAGCGGAGTTGCTATTACCACCATCGGCGATTCCAATAATTCGGTTATTGAATTTCAGGGTGATGTAGGCAATTGCCGGAATGTAGAGGAGTTTATCAGCAGTCGTGCTTTTACGAAGATTTATGAAAATCTGCTGCCTCAGATTTATCGTAACATTCCGCAAATTAAGGATTTGAACTTCAATATTGTAGCCTCTCGTTACAGCAAGGCTACCATACTGAAATATATCCACAATAAGAAGACCTTTCATCCCAACAATTACGTTTTGGACGATCCGGAAGAGCGCAATATTATGCGTGAGATTTTGATTGAGATGGAGCGGATTCTGTTCTCGGATGCGAAAATGAAGATACTTTCGCTGACGGCTACAGGCGATGCAAGCCGCGATGTAGCTCGTCTGGAAGGCGTTAATATCATCCTTAAAAAACATATTCAGGAGATATTGCTGCATTTCAACCTTCCCTTTGAGCAGCCTACTATAGAGCCCAGTCGTAAAGAGATTATCGAGGTGGCCTGTTCTCATTATGAAGAGGTTACCGGACTGAAGATTGATGCTATCGATATTGAAAAATATCTGCATCAGTTTTTGGAAGGACTGCGTGTTAACCCGCAGTTTAATTCCATCCCCTTGTCGTATCGCGGCTATGGTTTTATTGTCAGCACTGTAAAAGAACGCGTTCTGGACAATTCGCTGTCAACAGCCGACAAGATATTATATGTTTTCTTACTGCGTAATGATGATTCCTTTCATAAACAGGTAATTGAGAAGCTGTCGTTTTTGCAGGAGCGCATTGATAGTACCGATGATGCAGATTTGAAGATAATAACTGAAAATCTGCTTACCGATATTCTGCCGCAAGAGGTCAGTGATATTATGAATTATATCTTCCGTAAAAAGGATATTAAGGTTGATGAGCTTTTATTGGAGGATGTAAGCCACCGTGTGGTAAGCTTTATTATCCACCTTCAGAACCTTACCAAGGGAACTGACTATTACTATCGTTATCTGCATACGCTGAAAAAAGTGGTCGAAACCCGCTTCCGCCGACAGAATAGTAACAAGAATCAGATGATTCAGCATGGCGTTACTCTCTACCGCAATTTTGAGATGAAAAATAAGACTTTACAGGAGTTTAACGGTGGTTCATTGTCATGGATTAATGATCTGATGATTAAGTGCGGAGTTATATCAGTGGAGCAACCCGTTCAGTTGCATACTCGCATTGTCACCGACGCCAAGAAGCGTGAGTTTCCCTTCTATAGAGTTGACCGCGACGAGAATGAGCCTATGTATCTGCTTGATATGAATCGCGGCAAGTCTAAGAACGATTATATTAAAAGTCTTAGCGTTAAGCCAAGCTCGCAGTTTTTTGAGCGTCGTCTGGCAAAATTTGTTGCCAACCTTGACCCTGATGATTACAGGTGTAAGGTAATGCAGCATGGTGTTGTAAAACAGCTTATTGTGTTCCAGAAGGGCTATATTAAGTACTTAACTGATTTCTTCCGCCTGGTTCAGTATAACGATGTAAGCCTGCAGGAAGCACAGAATTTTGTGCCTGATGTCTTCCTTCTGCTGGGAGCACCCGAAAAGGTTATTTCCTTTCCTCAGGTTGGCTTTTTTGATATCAAGGGGCCCAATGGAAGCATAAAGACCATAGTAACGCCATTGCGTAAGGAGGGCGATTATTTCGGTAACGTTAAGAAGCCATGGCTGACCATGCTTAACGAGAAGGTAAAGGAGATGGGCGGAGTGCCTAAGCATGGCTCCCTATTCTCTATCGAGATGGAAGACGGCTCTATCTTTACCATCGAGATTGACGGCGACAGCGGAGCCGGTAAGAGTGAGATGATAGCCGCACTTGTATTGCGGTGGTTGCGTCAGGATTTGCCGGGCGTACGTTCTGTCAAACTTATCGCCGGCGATATGTTCCATGTCTTTCGCGATAAGGAAGGTAATATCTATGGTTTCGGTACCGAAGAGGGCGATTTCTCAAGGGTAACTGACTTCGACCCCGACTTTATAAAGTATTACAAATATCTGTTTGAGACCAGTGCCGACAGCAACGTTGACGATCTTAACTCTCGCAGTACCATCACCGGATTCTGTGAGATTCATCTGCCTTATAAGATTGATATAATGCTTACAGCAAGCAATTATTCGAAAGAGGAGGGAGGTATCACAAGAGTTAACAATCCTGAGAATTATCTGCTCTATATTGATTCACATGGGGAACGTATGGAAAAGGCTACAAGTCAGGATGGACCCAACTTCCAGCGCTCGCTTAGTCGCATCACCGGTGATAAGAATATTGTTCAGGTGCTTTCACAGCATGGCAACTACCTCGACGACCTGCTCGATTGGGACTATGTAGCAAGTGAGAAGCGCTTTTATCTGTGTTCATCATACAAAATGATGGATAAGATTGATGTGGAAAAGGTGGTAAACCAAATATTTAATGGCAAGAAGTTTAAAATTGACGGAGTGTCATACACCATCAATTCTGTACAGTTCGATCTTGTCAAGAACCGCTTTGTTGCTGAGTCTCTTTCTGGTGAAGAGACTAAAAATGTAAGTTTGTCGCGCGATATCTTTATCCAGATGTTTGACGGACTGGCAAGTACACCCGGAGGACAGCCCTTTATAGCTCAGGAGATGGAGATAGAGAACAGACACCTGATGGTGGATGTTCTGAAGGGCGGCCCCGATGGATTGGGGCAGGGGCGTAAAATTCAATGCGGTATTATGTCAACCGAAATAGGTAAGAAGGGTAAAGAGCTTTCAGGCCCTCCCAAAGCAGCCATAGGCCTTATCAATATGATTCAGGAGATGAGGGCCGGTGATGGAGGCATTAATGCCGCCCGCAATGAGGTCAACCGCATTGTACGTGAGAAATATGCTCATATCTTCAGTCGCGGAGGTACCAGCCGTGAGACTATGCGCTACAACTTCTATCTGTATCAGTTGGATAAGACTATGAAGGCTCAGTTTGTCAGGATGGATAATCCTGAGATAGAGATAGATCTGAGTGGTGTTAATAATTTCAAGCCAAAGAGTCCCGACGAAGCCTTCAGTCCTTTACTGGTGACTCCCAATCTGAATATTGAACTGACCAGTTTTGGCGAGACCTACGAAGAGCTTATGAGTCTGCCTAACTATCCGGAGTTTGCCGAGGAGTTCTTAGACGGAGCCGATGCCTTGTATATAGCTGAGGGTTATTCCGTAGAGACCAAAGTGAATAATATGATAACCCAGTTGCTATTGATGGATGGGTATATCGAGCTTGACGATCTTACTCAGGGCAGAATAACCGAGAAGGTAAACCGTGAAACCATTGCTGCTGCGAAGTACGCAGTGCTTAAAGAGCTGGAACGCAGAGCTAAGCAGGCTCCCGCGAAGAAGAGCTCAGGCGAGGCTAAGCCGGCGCCCACGCCAAAAAAGAAATAGAAAAAAAGGGGCTGTCTAAATAGGCAGCCTCTTTTTTATGCCGGCAGTGATGCAGCTGCATGAATATTTATAAGGAAGGTTTAACCACGAATTACACGAATATCAGTTGGTTTCAGCACTCTGTCTGGAAGGCAGGATTTGAATCTTTAGATTGAAAGATAAGTCCTGCCTTATAGGCAGATGCTTGCTTGGGGATTCTATCCGCAGGTCGTTGTCCTGCGGTTATGAAAACACTGACTTTTCAAGTCAGGAAACATATAGGACTTCTCTGCGCTTGTCGCTATAGTCGCGCTATCCTGCTACAATATTTCGCCCCTGCAGGGCTTAGGGGATTAGGGGTATCCTTTACTAGGGCTTCGCTACGCATCACCCTATGCTACTATATTGCGCACCTTCGGTGCTTCAACCTTTCCTCCACCTTCCACCCTCTATTTTCTATGTGTAAGGCCACGCGCGGTAGCGGGGAAAGGGAATTGAGGGTAGAGGATAGAAATTATGAGTTAGGGGAAAAGATGTAAAGGTGCCGGTACATTATGCCTTGTTTTTCAAGCCCGAAGGGCTGGCATTATTATAGAAAAGGATTTGCCACGTTTTATTAAACCCGGAAGGGGGACATTATTGCAGGGTAAAACCTTAGCATGGAATTTTTTATCTGCGATAATCTGCGTAATTTGTGTTATTGTGTGGATATGAAAGTAGTGCGCGAGATGATAAGTTGAAAGTTAGCCTGTTATGAATGGATTACATAAAAGAAAACCATGAAAGATACCCAAAAGCGAAATAAAAAGATGGAATTCCTAAGGCCTTTAAACCGAGGCACTAAACTGAGCCGGAAAAAGAATGACCCCTATAAGTACACTTTTACAGGTGAGGCTAAAGTTGAAGCGACAGATATTCAGTTGTTTAAATATAGTGAGAAGGGATGTTTAGAGAGTAAGGGGATAGCGCCGGAAGACCTGAGGCAGTTTGATCAAGATGGTAATATATATTGGCTAAACACCTATGGTCTGAATGAGACTGAGACAATAGCATCGATTTGTGAAAAACAGGGAATTCATAGTTTGGCAATTCAGGATATTCTTGATGTCAGCCAAAGGCCTAAGTTTCAGGAGTATGAGAATTTTTCTTTTCTAACATTAAAATCAATTGTCCCTGCAGAAAACAAGATGCTAACAGAGCAAATCAGCTTTGTTTTTGGTCCTCACTTCTTAATGTCTTTTCAGGAAAGAAAGGCTGACTTCTTTGAGCACCTCAGGGTAAGGTTAAGAGAAAACAAAGGGGTTTTGCGCGAGCGTGCAGCCGACTATTTG
This sequence comes from Marinilabiliaceae bacterium UBA5488, assembly GCA_002427105.1. Lineage (GTDB taxonomy): Bacteria > Bacteroidota > Bacteroidia > Bacteroidales > Marinilabiliaceae > Geofilum. Next base: position 79,467 of record DIPM01000011.1, read on the forward strand.
CTTTATTCCATGCTTGAAGCAATTCTGGATAATTATTTCACAACGCTTAATAAGGTAGATGAAGAGATTGAAAAGTTCAATTTCACAGACACACGAAAAGAACCCTCGCCTTATGCTTTAGAGCTAATTGAGAATCAAAAGAAATTTGCTCATTTTATTAAGAAATCCATACTTCCGATAAAAGAGTTCTCTCAGACTGTTGAGCGTGGCGATTGCAGGTATATAGAGGCGCAGAGTATTAAGTATTTTTCTGAAATCAAGGATTTGTGCCTGACCCTGATTGATAGCTGTGATATGATACTTGCTGCCCTTGAGAGCGCGACAAACCTGTTTTTTTCAATGCAGGGACATAGAATGAATCAGGTGATAAAAACGCTGACTATTGTTTCCACCATTTTTATACCCTTGTCTTTTATCGCAGGTGTTTACGGTATGAACTTCAAGTATATGCCCGAACTCGAGTGGAAGTATGGCTACCTGGGAATATGGGGGATTATCATTCTTACCTTTCTGGTAATGGTGATATTCCTAAGGAGGAAGAAGTGGTTTTGAGTTATGCTATTTCTAGTGCTTTGCTCCGCGCAACCATAATACATTTATTGCATCTTTTTAAAATAGCGTCCTAAACGATTAAAAAAAGTGAGAAGAAATTTAAGTATCTCAAATTATCTTTGAGTTGCACAACAAAAAAACTTCTCACATGTCAAAGATATATTTATTTGCACAAATAATTTCA
>DIPM01000024.1 GCA_002427105.1 Marinilabiliaceae bacterium UBA5488
GTTCCCTTTGCCTACTCGACCATTGCCATAACGTAAAAGTTCAATTTCTTTTACAGCTTGATCAAATGGTATTGCTTCACTTTTGCGTGCTTTGGCACGGTCATAAGCCTTGATATCCTTTAACTCTTCAAGGTCATTCATTATTTTCTCGTATTCTTTTATTGGTAGGATTACGCTTATTTTGTTACCCGATGTGTCAGTAATATAATGTGTCTTCATGCCTTAATAATTTAGTGTGTTTGCCATGGATACATACAAAATTAAGCTAATTGGTATTCTTATTCAAGTATCCTTACGCGGTTAAAAAGCTGGTTTATGACTCCGTTTATAAAAGAAATCATTGGTGTCCGGTAAAAATAAAAGGAAATCACTCTAATGCCTGATATATACCGTCCCTACGGGACTTAACACCAGAGAGGGCCGCTTTTTATTCTACCGGTATCCAGCCCCTAACGGGGCTGTCCCGTAGGGGTAAGATATTGGTAAAAAGCATATTATAAATAAGACAAAAGTCCCGTATGGGACGAAATTGAATTTTACCGGACAATAATGAAAAGAAATGATTAATTTTGCGGTTGGCTGATGCCTAAATTAGCTGATTAAGAATAGCACTTTGGGACGAATTATGGCTTTTGATGTGGGTCAAAAAAGGGTAGGAATAGCAGTTAGCGATCCTTCTCAAATTATCGCCAATGGCCTGACGACCCTTATGGTTCATGAAGTTTTGCCCTTTGTGCAGAAATATATTAGCAGCGAGGGGCTTGATATTTTTGTCGTAGGGTATGCCCGGCAGGCCAATGGCTCAGATTCAGAGTCTATGGTTTATATCCGTCCTTTTGTGAAGAGTCTGCAGAACAAGTTTCCACATATTCCTGTTGAATGGGTGGATGAGCGTTATACCAGCCGGATGGCATTTCAGACCATGATAGATGGCGGCCTTAAAAAGCAGGCTCGCAGAGATAAGGCGCTTATCGACAAGATCAGCGCCACGATAATACTCCAGTCCTACCTTGAATCTAAGGGGATGCGAGGGTTATAGTTTAATTCTTGAATGATGTAAAAGTAGTAATTAGATATGATTTTACCTGTTTATGTTTATGGAAATCCGGTCTTAAGGAAGGAAGCTGAAGAGATTGGTCCGGATTATGAAAATTTTGCCCAACTCCTGGAGGATATGTGGGAGACTATGTATAAGTCAGATGGTGTAGGTCTGGCAGCTCCTCAGGTAGGCCTGGCTATCAGACTTTTCGTGATTGACGGTAATGCTTTATCGGAAGATTTTCCTGAGTTGAAGGATTTAAAACGATGCTTTATTAATGCAAAGATTATTGAAAGGAGTGAATATAAGGTGTCTGAAAGCGAAGGTTGTCTAAGTCTCCCGGGTATTCGTGAGGACGTTTCGCGTCCTGACAGGATACGGATTCAGTATCAGGATGAAAATTTCCTTTCACATGATGAGGTCCTTACCGGCTATGTCGCACGTATTGTTCAGCATGAGTATGATCATATAGAAGGGAAATTGTTCATTGACTATCTCTCGCCACTTAGAAAAAGGTTGATAAAAGGTAAGTTGAATGCAATCACAGTGGGGAAGGTAAATGTGGATTATAAAATCAAATTGCCGAAATAAGTTATGGGTTATGAGTTATGAGTTATGAGTTATGAGTTATGGGTTGTGAGTTATAAGTTGTAAGTTGTCAAATTGGGAGAATAGTTGTAACATCTAATATTGCTTAACGTACAAGAATAGTCACTTGCTTATTTTTACAGGGTATTCTATATTTAATTAATTATATTTCCTTGTGTAACTCAAATCTATTGACTATGAAAATCAGGAATTTGTTTTTAGTCTTTTTGCTTACTGCTGCAGTTGTCTCTTGTAAGAAAGATGATGACGATGATAAGTTTAGCCAACTGACTCCTACAGAGCATAAATCCAATATGGAGGATGATGCAGTAGAGGTTTTTGCCAAAATGGATGCTGTTAAAGACCTTAGCGCCATTGATATTGTTATCGAGCTTGTTAATCGTCTTGACAGCTATGAAGGTCCCGCTTATTACAGCTCCTCTTTGAAGTCGGTCGCTTCCCTTAAAGACGGGAAATCATCGGTAGTTAAGCTTGTTTACGCCGAAGAAGAGGAGTTTAGTTCTTTTAAAAATACTTTTACCGAAGAATCGGGAATCTATACCTTTAATACGGAGACTAATAGCTGGGAAAAAACTGAAGAGAGTACAACTGAATTAACTTTTAAGTTTAAATCGGATGCAGGAGAGGATGTAGTTGCATCGCTTACTAACTTCAAAACTACAACGGTCAATAATCCTGATATTTATAACAATCAAGAAGATATGCTTTCTTCTGCCAAAATGACTTTGGCTGCAGATGGTGAAGTATTGATAAACTTTGATTTTAGCGCTTCCTACGATGCCAAGGGTCTTCCAACTTCAATTAAAGAAACACTAATAATTGAAGATTATAAGCTGAGTGCTGAATTTGTGTATAACAGTTCAGTGATTTCTGTTGAACAGTCCTGGAAGTATAAGGATGAGAATATTTTCTCTTATTTCTTTGAAAATAAAGGTCAATTTACTTATGACAATTTGGATGGGGGCGAGATAGACCCTACTCAAGGCGGCTTCTTACAATCAAATGTTGCCAGGATAACTATAGGCAACTATAAATTTGAAGGTACTGCCAACTGGAAGGCCTTTAATGACAAGATGAAGGGTGTAAGCGAAGACAATATTGCGAGTGAGAAAGAATTTTACGAGTTTATGGCTAAGGCTTTAAACGAGTCTGTTAATCTGAAACTTCGCTATAACAATAATAATGAAATCATTGCAGCCAGTGAGTTCTATGCTTTTGAGGATGATGCCGATTATTATTATGAAGAGGATGGTTATTGGAATGTTAACATGAGAATGAAGTTTGCTGATGATAGTTCTATGGATGAGTCGTATTTCGACAACAGCTTTAGCGAGTTGATTCAGGATGTAAATGATTTCTTTGCTTATTTTGAAGAAAAACTTCAGCAAGAGTAGGTTTTTCTTTCGATAAATTAATAGATTGAGGTTGCACAAGCAACCTCAATTTTTTAGATGGTTTTACTGTCCCTGAAATATTTACGGAGCCTTATCCCGGTTCTTATTTTTTTCGTTGCAACGGAAGGAACGCAGCTCTATTCTCAAATGCAATGCCTTAGGGGACGCATTGTTGATGACCAAAGGGGTCTCGCTTTAGCCGATGTTCATGTTTCATTGTTATCGAAAGCTGCCGGTACCTTGAGCGATTCGCTCGGTCTATTTGAGTTGTGTGGAATAAAGCAGGGTGATATTATTGAGTTGCATCATATCGCGTATTACGCACAGACTATTGTTGTTAGCGCGGCTCTGCCCGATTATCCGGAATTCAGAATGAAGCTTCGTGCAGTTGAGGGCGCTGAGGTAATTGTTCGCGGCCGCTCGGGTCTTTCAGTCTCTGCTCTTCCCGGGCAGACTACGATAAGTTCAGCTGATATAGTCAGGATGCCTTCCTTTATGGGAGAGGCTGATGTAATAAAGACAATGCAGACTATGCCTGGCGTCCAGAGCGTTAGCGAGGGGGTGGGCGAGGTGTTCGTACGCGGCGGTGCTCCCGGTCAAAATATGATTTTAATTGACGGCATGGAGCTGATGAATCCTCTTCATCTAATGGGATTGTATTCAGTATTTAACCCACACACGACCCAGAAGGCAGATATTTACAAAGGTCATGCCCCGGCCTCGCTAAGCGAGCGAATATCTTCTGTTATCATGGTCTCTTCTAATGATCCTCTTAGGGGCGAAACGGGTATCAGCGCTTCATTGGGTACTTTAACTTCAGGCTTAGCCCTTACCGGGAGATCTAAAAATGGCAAATGGGGGATTACCGGCGGACTAAGGCGTAGCTTTGTGGAGTTATACCGTTTTATGTCCATGCAGCTTATACCTGATGAAGATAACTATTTTGCTCAAAGTAGTTACTCGTTTTACGATTTTAATGGCAGGGCTGTATATCAGCCTTTTTCAAACGGCTTACTTTCCTTCAACTGGTATCTTTCGGCCGATCGTTTTTCTCTTGGTGAAGATGATATTAATGATGAGATGAGTACTCATTTTGGGAACCGGGCGGCTTCGCTCGTGTGGAAGCACAATATCAACAGCTGGTTGAGCTATTCTTTATCATCGGCTTATACCGGTTCGTATTCATACTTTGAGGGCGACTTAAGCGATAGCTATTTTGATTTTGACAATGAACACAGGCGTTTTTCGCTTAATGGAGAAATAAGTATCCAAAAGGCTCGCAATACGGTTACTCTTGGAGTAAAAAGGTTTTCGTACCGGACAGTTCCTCAGGACATGAGCTTTGTAGTGGCAGAAGATACAGTTTTGCACTACAATGAGTTTAAGAATACGCAGTTTGATGTCTATCTGGAAGATAACTTAAGACTATCCGACAAGCTTCAGTTGACGGCTGCGGCGCGTATGCACAATTATAAGACCAAGGGGCCGCTAAGGTTTTCTGCCAAAGAAGGGACATTATTCAGCCCTGAGGAATGGAATAAAAATCGCGATATTTACGACTTTTCTGCTTCGCTGGCACTAAAGTGGGAGCCTAAGCCCTCATATCACTTCAAGCTTGCCGCATCACGCCAGGTGCAGACTGTTCATCTTGCTTCGATAAGTTCTTTGCCTCTGCCCAATGATATATGGATGATGTCAACGCCCTTTCTGAAGCCACAAACAGGGCGTCAAATTTCAGCAGGATATTATAATAATGGAGTTCTTTTTTCATACTCGGGAGAATTATTTGCCAAAAGTATGGACAAGCAAGCGATATTCGCAGTTAATACCGGCGATAGTGAAATGGAACTTTTTGAAGAGCATTTCTTTATTGGCAATGGGCGGATTTACGGGGCTGAATTAAGCGGCAAGAAGCATCATGGGCGATTTACGGGGGAACTAAGCTATACTTTGATGCGTTCAGAGCGTTCCTTCCCGGCCATTGACGAGGGAAGGTGGTATCCCGATAAGTTCGACAGAACTCATGACTTGTCTTTATCGCTGTTTTATAAGATTAATGAACGCTGGGAGGCCTCATCTTATTTTGTGTATGCCAGCGGAGCAAATCTGAATCTTCCTTCCGGACGTATGTGGATAATGGGAACTGTTATGAACGATTACAATGGCTTTAATGGATACAGGTTGCCACCTTATCACAGGCTTGATTTTTCGCTAAACTATCATCTAAAATCGGCTATATTTAAGGAGTCGGTCTTAAGTTTTTCAGTTATGAATGTATATAATCGCGCTAATCCTTACTTTGCATTTTTTAGTGTAAAACAGGGTTCGGGCAACTATAATATTAATATTTCCGCGTATCAGGTATCTTTGTTTCCTGTCCTTCCCTCTGTTGGATGGCGCTTTAAATTTTGATAAACTAATGATAGACAATAAAGTCTTTGGCCTTTTGGCGCTTATAAGCCTGCTGGCATCTTGCGTAAAGGATGTTGAGCTGGAGCAGGGAAGTTATGAGTCTCAAATTGTAATTGACGGTTATATCGAGAGCGGGCGGGGCGCTTACATTTATATCACCCGCAGTTCACCTTTTTTGGCGGAGTATGATTCGGCCTCCATACGAGGGAGTTTTGTCAATAATGCAAAAGTCACGCTTAGCTCTTCGTCGGGAGAAAAGGAAGTTCTGACACTTTTCAGGAACGACAGTTTTTTCCCTCCCTTTATTTACCGAAGTGTTTCGATAAGTGGAGAATTAGGAATGGAGTATCTAATAGAAGTAGAGCTTGCCGGCAAAAAGCTAAGGGCTGTGACCACGATACCTGAACCTCCTGAGATTTCCGGTTATCGATTTAAGCTTGAAAACGACACTACGGGGTTTCCGGAAATTATGATAAGTCAGCGTAGAGACAAGGCTCAATATTTCTTTGCCATGGTTAGGAGTTCTCTTGAGAATGAAAATCTTCATCCTACACTTGAGGGTGCAATAAGAGTACAGGCCGGTTCGGATGCTCTATGGTACACCATTCAGCGCGTTCGCGAACGGCGCATGTCGTATGAGGGAGAGCATGAGCCATATTATAAGCCCGACTTTCCTAGACGTCAATATCACATTGATGATGAGGTGTTAGTGATTCCGGGCGCAATTGACTCCATTTCCTACAGGGTAATACTTAGTCTGTTTAAAGATTTGTCGGCCAGGGATAATCCCTTTAACTTTAATAACACCGGTATAGAAAGCAATATCGAAGGAGGTTTGGGCAGATGGACGGGGATAGCAAGAGCCAGACCAATTGTTGTTTCAGGCAAATAGCTTTTCCGCTTCGGCTTAATTCTATTTCTCCCAGCCCTCAAACGGGTTGTTTTCAAATATTTGCTCTCTGAAAGGCGAAGCCTCCGGGATGTTTTTATCGGGTTTGATGCCGGTCGGCCAAGGTGGGGGCTCTTCTTCAGATGCGCATAATAGGCAAATATCTTTGTCAAGTTTTAGCTCGGTGATTAATGGAATGCAGTACTCCCGCTTTGTCATGGCAGAGAAATTGTAAGTAATTAAAAGCTTACTTTAAAAGTACTGCTTCCGGTTTCCCCGCCAAGCTTAAGAAGGAATACCCCTTTCCCGGGGGCACTTATTGTGTTGCGGCCATTATTGAGCAGCTCTCCTTTATCAAGCATTCTCCCGCTTAGGTTGTACAAGCTGTAGTGTGCTTTGTTAAGCCCCGAAATTAGAACAATAATCTTATCCTCTTCTGTATAGACCATTAGGGGCATTTTATTATTGTTGGTCTCATCAAGCTTGATATCATCGGTAGCTGTTGATGAGCTCTGAGAAATAATAAGCTCAAAGCGTCCGTTTTGTTTTCCGGTGTTCTCGAGCAGAACAGAATAATTGCCGCCTGAGCTTAGCTCAGTTAATTCATAGTTATGGTTATCCAATAACACAACAGTGGTATAGTCGGGCAGTTGAGCGTCGGAAATGCTAAAAACTGCCTCTCCCTTGCTTAGGTTAGATATTCCTAAAGGAACGCTTATGGATTGTAATAGCGGCAAGTTGTTGATAGCCAAAGACTCTCCATTTAATAATGAATACACTTCGCAATAGAGGGAGTTGTAGCTAAAATATTTGAAGCTGCCCTTATAGCTTGCCTCATCATATTTGTCTTCAGGAATTAAAGCAATAGCAAGCTCATCCCTGTTGTTGTTGAAATCAACAGCAAGCTTTATGTATGGATATTTGGCCGCGCTTGATGATTTAAGATAATTGTGAGTGTGAGGTCTTAATGCGCTTGGGCTAAAGGTGATAGAGCCGGCTGTTTTTTCAATATTTACCCTTACCCAGATAGCATGTCGGGTTGGAATGATATGCGGGTCAGCGGGCAAATTTACTGAAGTCCCGCTCGGATTATTATAGACCCCATAAAGCCCCAGATCATTACGGAAAAGCCAGAAGCTATCATCAACATTATCCTTGTCTGTTAGAAGAGTCCAGTCAATAGCTGCCGTATATGGATTACCTACAAGGTTCCAGCCCTTGCCTTTTGCGCTTCGGATTAAAGGCAGTGTATAAGTACCCCTGTTGATATCGCCTGAAAACACCACCGGGGCAGAGTTCTTAAAAACAAAGCCTTTGCCCGGCTCAAACTGTTCATCGTCTGCCATCAATTTAAAGTTATTCAAGGGGTTATAGTAAGTGTAGGTGTTTCCGGTAATTCCGCTTTTTGTTTTGGTCGCCAAAGGGCCCGAAACGGGTGAAGACATAGCATAGTTATAGGCGGGATTGCTTATAGGCTGGTAAATCTTAACACTATCGGGCGCGACTACTAAATTTCCTCCGGTAGAGATAAAGGAGGAGTTATAATCGTGAGTGGATTTAAGGTGGAACTGTCCGCCAATTGTAAATGTACCTTCCAGATGTTCAACAAGTGCGCCCGGCTCAATGGTAAGGCTCTTGACGCTTACATTGCCGGTTATTTTAGGATAGCGGGGAGCTCCTGCCCGGATTATAGCATCCGTTTGCGCATCGGGAACGCCAAAGTCCCAATTAGCAGAGAGGTTCCAATTATCAGACACTGTTCCCTTCCATCTCCGGAAAGGTGGCGGGTCAACAGTCAGGTTTGTATTGCGTGTTATAGCTTCGCGGAGAATCCAATCGTTGGGATCAAGGTTGATAGAAGAGATAGTCTTGCCGGCTTCAAACTCAAAATAGAAGGTCTGGGTCTGTTTGTTATTAAAAACTCTTTCTATTCGGTTTGTTCCGTCGTTGAAATTGAATTTTATCTCCATGAACATCTCAAATACATCCGGTATTGAGGGGTCGCTTCCCTGGGTTTGCATTAGGGTAACTCCAGTAAGACCCTCTGCTTGCATATAGTTATACTGATAATTGGGGAAAGAGATGTCATAAAGCCATTGGTCGAAAAAGGTCTCAAAATCCATGTCGGTTTTGTCTTCAATATATTCTCTGAAAGTTTCAGAATCAGAGTGACCATATTTAAACTGAGCGTCCTGAGCGTATGACTTTAGAATATCGAAGAAGAGAGGGTCGTTGTTGATATAGCCCCTTAGCATATGAAGCAGCCATGCACCTTTGTGGTAGTAAAAATATTGGAATAAGCTTGTGAAGTCTGAATCATCTTCGCGATAAAGAGTTCGGGTGCTTTCAAAGCGGTAGCTCTTACTTTTTAAGTGAGATAAATATGCTGCTTCATCGTTGTGGCTGCTGTTGCCTGTATAACGGTAGTATAGTGCCTCGGCGTAGGTGGCAAAACCCTCGTTAAGCCATATATGCTGCCACGTCTCATTGGTGATTGAATTTGCAAACCACATATGCGACAGTTCATGCACCATCGTTTCTTGCCATCCACTTGTTAAGCCTCCCATTATGGCGTTGGTTTGGGTTTCGATAGCTGCATGCGGATATCCTATCTGCGTCATCCCGTATAGTTCATCTTTGAAGGGGTAGTCGCCAAAATAGTGGATAAAGGCATCCAGAGCACTTGGTATAATTGATACCGCGGTGGTCACTTCACTAACAAGGAAGGGAGCTGTGTAGTATTTCAAAGGGAAGGAATGTCCATTGTCGATGTTAGTGTATATTTGGGAGATTTCTTGATAGTTTGAGACTGCTACCATCACGTAATAGGGCACGATCGGATAGTTGTGTGCCCATTTAAAAGTTTTTTTATTCTCTCCAAGAGGCTTTATTTCAAGCAACAAGCCGTTAGATACGGCCATTAGTTGATAACCGTTATACGACTCAGGTATTGTAATATCAACTTTTATGCTGTCAGCCTTATCGCCTGGCCCATCTTTACAGGGATACCAGTAGTGGGCAAGATAAGGGGTACTTAGTGCAGAAATAGCAGGAATTTCATGTTCATTAAAGCTGTATGAATCAAATCTAAAGCCTTTTTCAGTGCCTGCGGGCTTTTGCGGCATACCGCTGTAGTTAATTGTCACCTCGGTAGTGTCACCCTTATTATAGTTGCCATTTAAGGGTATTGTAAGAATATTGTTTGTGTGTGAATGATTAGTTACTGTTGCCCCTATTTTAACTGAAGATACCGTAAAATTGGACCGTAAGTTAAGCTTGATTTCAGTCAGATTGTTACGCTGTGGATTAAATCTCACCTTTACTTCGCCGGCAATGCTTTTAGTCTGAAAAAAAGGCTCAAGTTTGATATGGTAGAAGGTAACATCAATATTGTCATCTGTTTGCAAATTGTCTGAGGCAACATTCATGCGCATGTAGGGCAAGAAATCTGTTTTTTCCAGATATAACAGTTCCTTGCCCTGAGAGTGTGCTAAATGAGTCACAGCCAGTAACAAAGCAAGTGTAGTAATGCGAAGACCTATTTTGTTAAATTGCCGTGACATCAGTTTTTTTAGTTATTAGTTTTAACTACTACTTTGAACACTGAGGAGCTTTGATCGCTGAACCTTGCTTTAATTATTAGCATCCTGTTAGCATATCTTGCCAGGTCGATTGTAGCCTCGCTGGCATCATCATAGATTAGGGAATTAACAAGTAGCCCCTCAATTGTGTATATGTCAATTGTTCTCAGTGGTGATGCAGCTCTGAGCTTAACAAGTCCGCTTGTTGGGTTTGGATAAAGAGATGCTTTTGAGCTGCTTGCCTCATCTAAGCCTGTTGATGGGTCAAGGATGAGTTTCACCGTCCAGTTCTCCTTTACTGTGCCGCTTTCCGCACTCACAGTATAAAAGAGGTCGCCGGCAGAGAAATCTTGCGCCAGTCCGGATTCGGGCGATACGCTTGCCTTGTCGTCTATTAGTATAATGCTCGGAACCAAAGCTGAGATATCAGTTCCATAAGGCATACTAACAGTGATTGTCATATTTTCTCTGTCGATAAGCGAGTTGGTCTGGTCAGGAATGTCGAAGCCAATAAGTTCTGCGCTGTTGCTTATCGTATTTTGTCTCAGAATCCAATTATTCGGATCGATCTCTACTTTCACGATTTTCTTTGTAAAATCGAACTCGAAAGTTTGTGCTTTTAGGTTGTTAAGGACTCTCTGAGTGCTGCTTGTGCCATCCTGAAAGTGGAATTTGAGTTCGATATACATTTCAAAGACTTCGCGCCTGCTTGCGTCGAGGTCTGATTGGACCTGAGACAGGGTAAGTCCGCCTTTGCCTCTTTCACTGTCAGAATAGAATTCATAGTGATACTCCGGATAGCCTTTGCCATATACCCATTGTTCAAAAAAGGTCGTCAAATCGAGTCCGCTGACAGTTGTGCAATGAGCAATAAAGTCTTCAGTAGTAGCATGCCCGTATTTAAACTCCGTACTTTCAGCAAAGCTTTTAATGCAATTAAGAGCCACTGCGTCGCCCAGGTAGCCCCGCAGCATATGCAACACCCAGGCTCCCTTGTGAAAGTAGATAGTGTGAAAAATGGTATTATAATCAGAATCATCATCAAGAATAAGGCTTCTGTCATCCACGTATCTTAAACTTAGCGAGCTCAGATGTTGCATATATCGTGCTTTTCCTACAGCAGCCTCATAGAAAAGGGCGGAAGCATAAGTTGCAAATCCTTCGCTAAGCCATATATGTTTCCAGCTTTGATTGGTAATGGAATTGCCAAACCAGGCGTGTGAAAGCTCATGAAGCATACTAACTTCCCAACCAGCACTCATTCCTCCCAAAATGGGGTTAGTCTGGTTTTCAATCGACCAGTTTTGAGCCACTTGAGTAAAGCCAAACTTCTCATTCTTAAAAGGATAATCTCCAAATAAGCTGATAAAGGTGTCAAATGCCGTCGGGACGTTGTTAAGCATTACTTCCTCCTGGTGATAGGGAAACACGTAATAATCAAGCGGGAAACTATTGCCGTTTGTGGTATTATTATAAGTGGAGGAGATGTGAACATAATTAGATACAGCAACCATGATATAATAGGGAACTATCGGGTGATTATGCCTCCATTTAAAAGTCTTTTTTCCGCCCTCTGTGGTGGTTTCGGTTAATACACCATTAGATATTGCCTTAAGCTCATAGCCCTCGTAAGTTGCCTCGGGTATGGTAATATCAAGCCATACGGAGTTGGCCTTGTCTGATGGTCCGTCTTTGCAAGGAAACCAGTAATGAGACAGATATGGAGTGCTGTATGTCGCTATAGCAGGTATTCCATCTGAATGTGTATCAAACCTGAAGCCTTTTCCAAAGGTTCCTCCCGGCGCGAGCGGGGGAACTCCCCCGTAGGAGATGCTTATACTTACAGGCTCTCCCTCATTGTAGCTTTTGTCAAGAACTAAGCTTAGAATATTTCCTTCTCTGCTGAATGAGCTTGCATTTTCGCCAACTGCCGTAAGGGCTAATGCCTCGTGCAGATTTAGCTTTACTTCAGTCAAATTGTCTATCAGCGACTTTAGCTCAATATTTACATCTCCGGAAATGGTTTTGTTTTCGATGTCAATATCAAGTGCAATGTGATAGAAGGTAACATCAATATTTTCATCAGTTTGCAGTAAGTCAGATGCTTGGGATGCATGCGTTAGCGGCATTGCCAAAAAGCTAAAGACAATAAGGGAAGCAAAAATTCGTAAAGCTGCTTTCATGGGTTCGTTTAATTAATTTATGAATGTATCGGGTTTAATTCTTCCCCAAATAACAAACGAAATATAAGGCAATTTAAATCGGACTAAAATACCTTTTTTACGGATAGATGTAGAAGTTCCACACAGCAGCTTAAAATATTGATGAATGAATCAAAGATGAATTAATGAAGCATATCTCCAAATGCTCAAATGCAGAATGGCAACGATGGTAATTATCGTAGAAAGTATAAGTCTGATAGAAGGAGTACAGGATTTTGTCAAGAATTTGTTGCCTTTGGTGTAATGGGCACTATATGATATTTATCTTTTACGTAATTTGTTGACTTAAAATTTGTGCTAAGGAGTCTTGTTTTATGATAAATAGTTTAGCGCTGTGAGTCGGTTTAGGAAAATTTCTATAAAAAAGACAAGAAAAAAGATAGCCTATAGAATCTGGGTCTATTGGAGATATACTGAGTTTTATGCAGCAAAGCGAGGCTTTATTATCCCACTTTTCCGTTTTTTATCGCTTGGTCGCAGAGTTTATGAACTTGAGCCAAGCTCTGTTTTGCCCGATCAGAATAAATTTGATGTCTTGGTGAAGCATTATAAGGCAAGCGTCGAAAGAACCAGTTCCTACATTGAAGTGGTCGAGCTTAATTCTGATAATATAGCAGGTTATATTGACCATCTTCTGGAGATTGAGAACAAATCCTACCCGGAAGACTTCAGAGCTAATGCAAGTATAATTCTTGACAGGTTTACTGATGACTTGTATCCCAATCCGATATGCTTGCTCTACTTGAAGGATAAGCGTCCGGTGGCTTATTCTCTTGGCACTAATTTGGAGCTTTATGACCCTTTTGATTACGGCTATGAGATAGGTTGTCATCCCGACTATATGAAATTCTGCTGCTTTTACCTCGAAAACTCTTCTGTAATTCCGGAGGAGCGCAATAGCCGCCTGTCGATAAGAGTGTTGCTGGAAGTCGTAATAAGAGCTAAAAGGAATGGATATCTGGCGGTAGCAGCACATATGAGAGTGAGCAATAGTACTGATAAAATAGGAGAAAAGTTGGGCTTTACTGTATTGATGACTCACAATGACTTTCTCGGCTCTCATCAGGAGTCAGCTTTCTCATATCTTAATATGCGGGGTCTTGTTGAGAAGAATTAGCAGCAAAGCCCTTAGTCCGGATAATTGGTCATCTTGTAAATGAAATCGTAACGATGGTGTAAAAAAACGGAAATCGACAAAACATCCCTTTAAATTGCGTTGAATATTTCAATAAACACAGAAAACTTATTGTAATGAAAAATAGTGAACTGGAACTTCAGAGGATTTCTATCGACGACTATAAGGAAAATATGGACGATTTTAATGTCGGTTTATTTAACACCTGGCAGTGGGTTAATTCCCTGACTAATGAATTTACCGAAGACATTTATTTTCATATCACAAAAAATGGTGAGATTATAGGGAAGGCGTGCGGGTTTTTGCTGAACCAGAAGAGGAAGGGCAAACACCTATATATAACCGGAGGGCCCAACTTCAAAGAATGGGAGGCCGGACTGTTTAAAGAAAGTCTTGCTTTGTTGCACGGTTATGCCTTAAAAGAAGGCTTTGCACGTGTACACATTCGCCCCTTTGAGCAGGTTGTTCATGAAGTTCTTGATATAGACAATTATTTCCGTACTGTAGCCCGCGAGTATGTTATTGATTATTCGGAGCATGTTGATAAGGTTAAGTTCAGTTACGGGTTTAAGCAGAATGCCAAGAAGGCACGTAAGGCAGGAGCAGAGTTTAAATCCACCCGCTCTGCCGAGGTGCTGGATAGGTTAATTGAGCTTATGGATAACACGCGTTTGACAAGGAAGGAAAAGTATGGTCAGAATTATGATCCTATGTATATGCTTAACCTTAACAAAGATACTCTGACAAAACTGCTGGATACGGGAATGGGAATTATGCACTATGCAGAGATAGCAGGTGAAATTCATAGCGTTCAGTTTAATTTGGAGCATGACGGGAAAATTTTCGGGCTGTTGATGGGCTCAGACGATGATGCTTATAGCAAAGGGATACCCTCCTTTATTGACCAGAATATCTCGGAGAAAGCTATGAAGGAGAATGCAAAGTATTACAATTTGGGCACCGTTCCTTTGGATCGTGAAGGAGGTCAGGGCTTGCGCAAATATAAGGAGTCGCAAAGCGGCAGGGAAATAGTACGTTATGGTTATTATTCTTATTTCCTTATTTATCCAAATAAGCTTTTAAATCCCTTTATCAAGTTAAGCAAGAAGCTCCCTGATAATAAGATAATTAATCTATGCCGAAAGCTGATTCGCATTTTCACTTTTCAATAGAATTTAGTGTTAAGGGATAAGAGAGGGAAATGGTTGATATAACAAAGAGCCCGGATTGCAAGCATTTGCTTGTCAAAGAACTTGATAGGGGTAAATGGGAGGCCGATATCGGGGAGTTTAACTATAGCCTCTTTATTTCCCCGGAGTGGGTGAGTTCTATGAGTTTTTCTCAAGGATCGCCGGTTTTTCTTGATTTTGTGGATGCTGACAGGGTGTTTGGAAAGTTGTCAGGCTTATTTATAAAAGGAGGGAAGGCTTTAGGCAATCAGCTTTTTTTTTATGCCTATCCTGCAATAAGGACAAACGAGGAGTCCCTTCTGAATGCCTGCATGAAAACCCTATTGCCCTACGCCAAAAGCAGGAAGGTACAGCGCATAATTATAGGCTCTTATGATCAGCAGAACGGAATAAAGTGCAAGGTAAAAGGATTTATAGCTAATGAACGTTATGAGTATGTGGTTGATTTGCAGCCTGAAAGTGGGAAGATAGCCTTCAGTCAGAACCTTAAGCGCAATGTCAAAAAAGCGCAGAAACAGGGGGCGATTTTGGCCGAAAGTGAAGATCCTAAGTTGGTTGGGCGACTTAGCGCCCTGCTTAACAGTACCCTTGACAAGAGAGCCAATAAATACGGGCATAAGTATAATCCTTTTTATCTGCCATATTTGAATCCCGGGAGTGTCGAACGGCTGTTGGCTAACAAGGCAGGGAGGTTTTACTATAGCGGTATGAATGACGATGGAGCTATGCACTGTTTGCTGTTCAATTTGGAGAGAGACGGCAAGGCTTTCAATCTTCTGGCGGGGTCTGATGAACTGTCTTATCAAAATGGCCTTGCTTCCTGGCTTGATTATAGCATAATAGAACAATACAGAGAGAAGGGACAGTCTTATTATAATCTGGGAGGAGGAACGGGCGATGCCGGCTCGGAAGGGCTTGAGCGTAGTAAGCAATCTAAGGGCGGAGTTAAGAAAATTGTCTATGGAGCCACAACAAATTTCCTTCTTTATCCTCATAAGCTCTTAAATCCATTGCTGAATCTGGGACGATTTTTTAAAAAGCTGAAACTGATATGAGTACAACAATATTACCCTTCGAACTGGCTAAGGACAGTTGGTCAGAAGATCTGGATGGTTTTAATTACGGACTGTTTCATACCCCGCAATGGATTGAAGCTATGAGCAGCCCTGCTGCGCCTTCATTCTACCTTAATTTTGAAGATGAGAACGCAGGCCTGGTCGGGAAGCTTGCCGGACTTAAGTTAAGTGACAGCCGAATTACAGGGACTATGCTTTATTGCTTTTCCGGCCTTTTGATTAAGGGTGACGACCAAGTCTTTTGGAAGAAATGCATGGAGGCTTTGCTGCACTATGCCAAAAAGCATGGTTTTTCGCGGATTATGCTTTACTCATTCGACTATATAATTCCAAAACCTATGAGTGTAAAGGGGTATTATTATGAAGGCATGGATGAGTTCAGGATTAGCTACGAAGGTATAGAAGGCCCGGTCAAGGTGAGTTCTAATTTGAAGAGAAATGCAAAGAAAGCAACAAAGGCCGGCGTTACAGTGCAGAGCAGCACGTCGCCTGAGATACTAAATCGGATGATGCAACTGCTTAATGAAACCCGCGCGACAAGGGTAGAGAAGCACGGCGTGGATTACGATCCTATGTACATCCGCAATATGAACGAAAAGTCTTTAGCGAGACTGTTAGAAAATGGCCTGGCTAAACTGTTTTACTCTGAGCTGAATGGCGAGATCAACACTGTTTTGTTCGCGCTTGAAGATAGCAGGAGGATTTATTTTTTACTTATGGGCTCGGATGAGGTGGCCTATCAAAACGGGATACCTGCCTTGGTAGCACTAACTATTTCCGACTATGCCCTTGATAGCGGTAAATCGTATTACAACCTGGGCGTGATACCAAGAGCCGAGCAAGGAGGCGAGGGAGTGCGGCTTTTTAAGGAGCAGCAAGGAGCTCTGAGTTATCCGGGCTATTGTTATTATTCATGGTTTCTAAGCTTTCCTTACAGGCTGCTAAATCCTTTGCAGAAGTGGCGCTTAAGGAGGAAAGCCTCAATAAATACGGATGCTTAAGTCTTATAAGCAGGTCGTTTCCTGCTTTGCTTGTCATTCAAAAAAAAGCGATTAACAATGAAAATAACCTTTTCATCACAATTTTTATAAAGTAAACAAAGTGCATATTAACTTTCGCAAAGAATACATTAATCATAGATGTTCGGCAATAAGACAGCTCACAACAATAGTTGCTTATTGTTTCGCACAGCCGCTAAAATAAATTGCATTATGCCTAAGAGAAACAGAATTAAGGTAAGAGAGGTAAGCAGAGAAGAATATGACTTAAATTTTTCAAAGTATCATTATAGCCTTTTTCTGGTTTCCGAATTTATTGATTCTCTTGCAGATGGAAAAAGGATCTATTATTTGAATTTTGTAAGAGGCGGAGAAGTTGTTGCCAAATTATCCGGACTTGGTGTTAATAAGAAGGGAGTGGTGGGAACTTATTTATACTGCTATGCAGGCCCTGCAATAATCGAATATAGCGAAGAGTTGTACAACCTTTGCCTTGAGGCCCTTCGCAGGTGGGCTCGTAAAAACAAGCTTTCGCGGGTTGATATTTGTTATTACGACCAGCAGCATCAGTGGCGATGTCAGGCCAAAGGTTATTACAGCAGGGCTAATCGTGAATTTGTGCGCTATTTTGATCCTGAGGAAGAAAGTCCCTCTTTTACAAAATCAGTAAGATATAATGCCCGCAAGGCAGCTCGCCTTAATCCTGTCTTTGGAGAAGAGACCTCTGAGCGTATGCTTCAGAAATTGCATGAGATGCTTAAGGCTACCCACGAGGTTCGAAATGAGCGGCACAATGGCAACTATAAGGCTTATCCATACGAGAGCATGACGAAAGAGGGTGTTGACAGGCTCTTCAATTCCGGATATATGAAACTTTACTATCTGGAGGTAGATGGAGTGATTCACTGTGTGCGTCTGGCAATCGAGAGAGATAAGCGAATTTACGGTCTGATGATTGGGGGCGATGAGTTTGCTTACAAGAACGGCCTTGCTCATTATCTTCAGTATCAATTAATTAATAAATTGCATAAAGAAGGCTATAAATACTATAATATATCAGTGGTTAATTTTGGGGAAGACGGTCTGGTAGCTTATAAAGAGTCGCTCGGTTGTATGCGCCATAAAGTTCATGGAGCCTATACGCATTTTCTTACTTTCCCTCGTTATCTGCTGAATCCTGTGATGAATACAGGTCGCTTCGTTGCCGGCAACAAACATCTTAAAAAGCTAATTGCTTTTGGATACAAAAAGATTACCGGTGTTGAGGCTGATATTTAGCCTTTTAACAAATACTGTATCCGGGAGGCTTGGGCCTGACCGATTACTGTTCCGGCAGTCGGACAAAGTTGCTTATGCCTTGCCCCTAAAGGAGGATTGGCTGTGAAATTATGTTGGTAGCGGCTGCTTCAAACGGTAGCCGCACCATTCATCGTGGAAATCGCAATCTTTGGCATTAAATTGAATCGCTTAGTCATAATTTGAAAAAAGATAGAAGCGAGAGTATTAACTTTAGCTAGTCTAAATAGCAAAAGCGGGTGCCGGTATGTGACCGAGGGAGGCGAAGCTGTGTAGTACCGTATATAAACGTTCAATCGAAGAAACTGATGATCAAGCTTTTCAGCGGACTGAGTCCGGTAAAATATCTCAAATTTTATTATAAGCGTTTAAGATGGCGCATGCCGGTGCTTTTGACTTTAAGTGCCCTTGTAGCATTAGTTGACGGTCTCGGGTTGGCTCTTTTTATCCCCCTGTTTCAGGTCGCTGAAGCAGGCGACCCTTCGTCTGTGGATTTGGGCAACCTGTCTTTTGTGATAGATGTTTTTAATTTTCTGGGGCTTAGCATAACCGTTGGTTCCATATTGCTTTTTATGATAATCCTCTTTAGCTTCAAAGGTGTTTTGTATTTTATAAACTCATATTTTTCCACAAAGACCAGGGTTCGTTTTATGAAGGAGATGCGTATGCAGTTGGTTAATGGCTTATGCAATCTTTCGTATCCGGCATTTGTAAATATGGATTTGGGTAGAATACAAAATGTTATAACCGGTGAAATAGGGAAGGCCGGCGGCGCCTTACTGTCGTACCTAAGTACTTTGCAGGCAGGAATCACCCTTACGGGCTATCTTTGTTTGGCTTTTATCTCAGATTTTCAATTTGCGCTTTTAATTACAATCGCCGGCTTAGTCAGTAGTTTTATTTATAAGTACATCAACAAGAAGGTTGAAACATCCTCTCTTCTACAGTCATATATAGGCAACGGACTACAATCCAAAGTGCTCGAGTCGGTGTGGAATTTCAAATACCTGAAAGCCACCGACCTTATAGCAAAATACCGTGTCAGGTTAGTTGGCCTGGTTAATGAAGTGGAAGATTTGACCATGAAGATGGGCAAGCTTAATGCTATATCAGGGGCATTGAGAGAGCCCGTAACGGTGGCCATGGTAGCCTTGGTTATTTTTGTGCAGGTAGTACTTTTTGAGGTTTCTATGTTCAGCATAGCCCTGATATTGGTGTTTTTCTACCGCTCACTTACCAGTCTGCTCTCCCTGCAAAACTCATGGCAAAGCTTTTTGGTTAGTTCCGGTGGAATACGAACCGTGAACGAGCTTTATGAAGAATTTGAGGAGAAATCTGAAAGCCGTATTCAAGTGCCTATGGCTCCATTGAGCAGCGAAATCAAGTTTGTTGATGTTATGTTTTCCTATGATAGCGACCCAAACCGCATGGTTTTAAACGGCATTTCGCTTACTATAGAGAAGAATAAAACAGTGGCTTTTGTTGGAGAGAGCGGTTCGGGTAAGACCACTCTGGTTAATATGCTTTCGGGTTTACTCAAGCCGGTGCGGGGAAAGATACTTATAGACGGCGTGGAGCTCACTGCAGAGCGGGTTAGAGCATTCAGGCAAAGAATTGGATATATCACCCAGGAGCCTGTAGTGTTTAATGACACTGTATTTAATAATGTGAGTTTTGGTGCAGAGAAGACTGCCGAAAATGAAGCCCGCTTCTGGGACGTTATAGGCAAAACAGCTCTTACGGAGACAATAAAGCGTATGCCCGGCAAAGAAAATGCCTTGCTGGGAGACAATGGAATCTTAATTTCCGGGGGGCAGAAGCAGCGTATTTCGATAGCCAGAGAGATGTTTCGCGATTGCTCTTTGCTTCTGATGGATGAGGCTACCTCGGCGCTGGATTCTGAAAATGAGCGTATTATCCAATCGAATATCAATGCCCTTAAGGGTATGTACACGATAGTAATTATTGCGCACCGCTTGTCAACGGTGCGCAATGCTGATGAGATATATCTGCTTGAAAACGGTGTTATTACTTCATCGGGAACCTTTGATGAGCTTGTTTCTAAGTCTCCAAGGTTTCGCAAGATGGTTGAACTACAAGAGTTTTAACTATGGAAGAGCTAATTGAGTTACCTAAAATTTTGGATGTCAGAGGGAATCTGACATTTATGGAAAACAGCCGCCACTTTCCTTTTGACATCAAGCGTGTTTATTGGACTTACGATATTCCGGGCGGCGAGATTCGCGGTGGGCATGCCTTTTACACCCAGCAGGAGTTGGTTGTGGCCTTATCGGGAAGCTTTGATATCGTTGTGAAAGATAAAGACGGGACTGAGCGGCGCTATCACCTTAACCGTTCTTACAAAGGTCTTTATCTCCCCCCGCTCACATGGCGGCATATAGAGAATTTTAGCACAAATTCGCTTTCGCTACACCTTAATTCGGGTGATTTTTCTGAATCTGATTATATAAGAGACTATGAGCACTTCTGTAATATGGCCTAAGGACAAGGTTCCGGCATCAGTATTTGATTGCCACATTTATCAGCTTCCGCGAATCAGCGCGGTTTCGGGACGTATAACCTCGGTTCACAATTCCATTGATGTCCCTTTTGATGTCAAACGGGTGTTCTACCTCTATGACATTCCGGCCGGGGAAAATCGCGGCGCTCATTCTCACAAGGAATGCCATCAGTTCCTTATTGCTGCGGGAGGCAGTTTTGAGGTTATGGTAGAGGATGGCTACCATTGCAAGACTCTTTTCTTGAATCAACCATTTATGGGCTTGCATATTCCGCCCGGTATTTGGGCACATGAGCAGAATTTTTCGTCAGGCTCTATTTGCCTGGTTCTGACTTCGCATAGCTACGATGAGTCTGATTATATTCGCAAATATGAAGATTATTTAGAATATCGTGGAATTCGTTAAGGGATACATAAAGCAGCCTGAAAAATATAGGCGGGGTATTTTTAATATTTCTCCTTTTGTAACGGATGATATCTTTCGTAACAACTATATCTGGCGTAATTATAGGGCTGACAGCAACCCGTTTATATCGCTGAATGGGCTTAAGCTTAGCATTACCGACAGCGCTACCACGGCACTCGATTTGATTCTGTCTGAGCTGAACTTGTCGGCTAATGATGAGTTGTGGATGGTAACTACCAGCGGAAACAAATATATTAGTTCATGCGTCACACGCACCATCGAAAAACATTGCAAGTGGAGTCGTAGCTATGGTAGTGCTACTGCCGCGATACTGGTGAATCATGAATTTGGTTTTATTTCCTCTGAAGTAGAAGAACTATCGGGTTTGGGTTTGCCTGTGATTGAAGACGCGGCTTATTCAATGTATTCTGAAAAGGCAGGTAAAAAGCTGGGTGAGCACAGCGATTATGCTTTCTTCAGTATGGCGAAAATGTTTCCTATGCAGGCCGGGGGCCTGCTATATTCAAAGAAGGGCAGTGTTCAGCAGGCATCACTTTCGGCTGAGGCGGCGAGCTACTTCAAATCATGCTTTAGCTTTTACGATAAGTATCGAAAGCATATAATAAACTCTCGACTTGATGCTTTTCGTCTGTATAAGGAGAGCTTTTCACGAGAAGGCTTTATGCCGCGCTTTGAGCCCAGGGACGGCGAAGTGCCCGGTGCCTTTGTCTTTGAGGCCAAAGGAGCCGATTTGGACGGCTTGAAAGTGTTTTTGCAAGAGCATGGCATTGAGTGCAGTGTGTTTTACGGAGAGGAAGCGTTTTACCTTCCTTGTCATCAAAATATTTCTCAGCAGCATATTGATTATTTTCTATGCTTGATTAAAGATTATCTAAAATGATTGTATCCAATATTAGCTTTGGCAGGAATGTCTCAATCAACCCCTCCGCAAAGATCAATAACGTGGAGTTTGGTGACAATATTAAAGTGGCGAAGGATTGCTTTATCATGGGTAGTCCCGGGCATGTGATTAAGATAGGCACAGGGGTAATATGTGCAATGTATATGACGCTTGACGGCAGATATGGCGATATCGAGATTGGTGAATATGCAAGCGTGGGGCAGCAATGTGTGATAAAGGCAGACTGGGCTTTAGCGCCGGGTTCTGCCATCAATAAGTTGTTTGATAAACCTGCAGCTCCAATTAAGATAGGTGCTCACACCTGGATCGGGTCGGGCAGCGTTATTGCTCCGGGCGTTACTATTGGCGACTACTCGATTGTTGCGGCTAACAGCTATGTGGATAGCGATGTCCCTCCTTATTCCATTGCGGGGGGCAATCCGGCACGTATAATACGGGCAATAGATCCCAAAGAAATAGGACGTTAATAGAGGAGGATGATACATTCAAATATTATTACAGGCAAGGATGTTGAGCTTGGCGATTCAAGCTCACTCAATAATGTCGATTTGGGTGACAGGGTGACGATTGGCGAGCATTGCACCATTTTTGGCAGTGAGAAAAATATACTTACCATAGGCGAAGGCAGCCTTGTGGGCAGTCGAAGCATACTTAACGGCTATTCAGCAAAACTGAGCATAGGCAAGAGGTGCAGCATTGGGTCCTTCTGCCATTTTATTGTTGACACCGGCCCTACAGCAAGTGAGTATCTGCTTAAAAAGTATCCTATTTTGGAGGCGCCAATTAGCGTGGGTGATGATTGTATTATCGGTCACGGCAGCATGGTTATAGCCGGTGTCAGCATTGGAGACCGTGTGCTTGTTCATCCCAAGAGTTTTGTAAATTCGGATATTCCATCCTATTCTATAGTTGCAGGCAGTCCTGCCAAAGTAATAGGAAAGATTGAGAAATAGAGCTAATGAGTTTGGAGCTATTAAGATATTCGCCCGCTAGGGCCGCTGAGTGGAATGATTTTGTGAAGAAATCTTGGAATGGGGTCTTCTTGTTTGACAGGGGCTTTATGGATTATCATTCCGACCGTTTTCTTGACCACAGCATTTTGGCTTATGAGGCCGGTAAACTGAAGGCCGTTCTTCCTGCTAATGAGAGGGATGGAGTCCTGTATTCTCATCAGGGATTGACCTATGGCGGATGGCTGCTTTCTGAACGTTTCCCTGCAAGTTCTTTGGAAAAGGTTTTTAATGCTCTTGAAGACTACCTTTTGGACAAGGGGATAACTACTCTTGAGTATCGTCAAAAGCCCTATATCTTCGCGCGTCATGCCTCCGACACCGACTCATGGCTATTATGGCGCGGCGCTTACGAACTATGGCGTCGTGATTTGTCCTTCTTTTTCGACATGAAGAATCATACAGGTTTTGCCCGCGACAAAAGATACAGGCATAATAAATCTATGCGCAACAATTTGCGCGTAGAAGAGAAGGGCGATGTCAATCTATATATGAAGCTGGTAAATGAAAACCTGCAGGGTAAATATCAAACATCGGCTGTTCACTCCGCAGAAGAAGTGCTATTGCTGCAGAGCCGTTTTCCCGACAATATCATGACAATGACTGTCTATCAGGACGAGCTTTTTTTGGGTGGAGCTTGGCTTTTTGTAGATAATGACTTTGTCCACACCCAATATCTCCATTTCAACAAGGAGGGACGAGAGCTTTGTGCCGCTGAGTTTTTAGTGGCATATCTTATCGAAAGATATAGCGCGAGTAAGCGCTACTTTAGTTTTGGCGCTTCAACCGAAGATAATGGCAGAATGCTAAACGAAGGCCTTGCCTCATTTAAAGAGGGCTTTGGTGCAGCTTGTTTTTGCAACGATTTTTACCGAAAGACGCTATGCAAGTAAAATTTTTAGATTTAAAAGCAGTCAATGCCCCTTATTTTGAGGAGATGATGGAGGCTACCCGCCGCTTTTTTGAAAGCGGTTGGTATGTGCTTGGTAATGAGGTTAGTTCTTTTGAGAAAGAATATGCCGCTTTTTGTGGCACTGAGTATTGCGTGGGAGTGAGCAACGGATTGGATGCTCTTCGCCTGATACTTGAGGGTTATAAAGCTCTGGGCTTATTGCACGAGGGCGATGAGGTTATAGTGCCTGCCAATACTTATATAGCTTCTATTTTGGCTATTACCCAGAGCAGACTTACTCCTGTTTTGGCGGAGCCTGATAAGGATAGTTATAATATCGACCCCGCAGAGGCAGAAAGGCTTATCACAAAAAAAACCAAAGCCATTTTGGCAGTGCATCTTTATGGTCAGCTGGCCGATATGGAGACTTTGGCGGGCATTGCCGGGAAGCATAACTTGCTGCTTATAGAGGATGCTGCCCAGGCGCACGGGGCCAGACTTAAAAGCGGCGGGTGTGCCGGAAGTCTTGGAGATGCCGCCGGACATAGCTTTTATCCGGGTAAAAACCTGGGAGCGCTTGGGGAGGCAGGTGCCGTTACAACCGGCGACAAGGCTCTTGCTGAAGCTGTCTTAGCATTGAGGAATTATGGCTCACACAAAAAGTATTACAACTTGTACGAAGGTTTTAATATGAGGATAGATGAGAACCAGTCGGCCTGGCTGCGAATCAGACTCAGGGGGCTTGACAGGGAAAATGCACGTCGTCGTCAACTGGCTTCCATATATGATCAAAAGCTCGACGCTAAGATTGTTACAAAGCCCCGCGTGATGGATTGGGGCGAGCATGTATATCATATTTATGCCGTGATGCATCCCGAGCGTGAGCGTTTGCAGGCTTATCTCGCGGAACATGGTGTAAGCACTATGATTCATTATCCTCTTCCTCCACATAAGCAGGAGGCCTTTAGGCAGTGGAACGGTTTATCCTTCCCGATAACAGAAAAGATTCACCGGCAGGAACTCAGTCTTCCTATGAGTCCCGTCCACAGCGATGAGGAGATATCTTATGTTGCTGAGCTTATAAATAGTTTTATTTAGGGAAGAATGTCAGATAACATAAATACTCCCCCAAACAGAAGCGATGAATTGGTGACTTTTGTAGCTATTTGCTATAACCAGAGCCGGTTCTTGTGGAAGGCTCTGGACAGCATAATGGCTCAAACCTGGAAGCCGCAACATTTCTATATTATCGATGATTGCAGTAGCGACAACTCTGTTGAACTTCTCAAGCAGTGGAATAAGGCAAATAATAATGTAGCGACCATAATTGTGCATGAGAAAAATCAGGGTATCACAAGTACGATGAATCATGCCTTGTCACTCTGCAATACTAAGTATTTTCAGCCCTGGCCCTGTGATGACCTTATGCTTCCGCATAAAACAGAGAGCCAGATAACCTATCTTGAAAGTTTGGACTGGGAGCCGGGTTTCCTGTATGGTGATATCGAGTGGATTGATAATGATGATAAACTCCTCAGAAAGTCGGTTATAGCCGACAGGAGGGAGCTCTTTCCCAACAAAGAGATGCCGTCAGGATTTATTTTTCCTGAGCTGGCAAGGATGGGTTGTTTTATTCCAACTGCTTCAGGAATGTACGTTACTCAGGCTCTAAAGGATGTGGGAGGCTTTGATGAGGGGCTGTTTGCCGAAGATTGGGATATGTTTATGCGTATCGCTTTAAAGCGGGGCATTGCCTTTCAGGATAATCTGGTAAGTCGCTATCGCCGTCATAGTGGCAGCGCCGAGATGAAGAAGGGGGAGCGTTACTGGCAGGGGCATTTCAAAATTCTCCCGAAGTATTTGGGCATCAATAAGGACTACGATAAGATAATTTATGATAAAATGGGGCGCGATGCGCTGGAAGCTTACAATGAAGGGGCAAAAGGATATGAAGGTCTGATTTTAAAGGCATTTTTCAAAAATTTTAATTATAAGTTGCTGTCGGCATATTTTCGGGCAAAAGTGAAAAGGGTGGTTTATGGGAGAAAGAATTCCTAAGGTCTCGGTTATCATTCCTACTTACAAGCGACCGCATTATCTGCGTGAAGCGCTTGAAAGTTTGGCAAATCAAACTTTCAAGGATTTTGAGGCCCTTGTGGTTGATGATGGCACGCCCGGCAATGAGAATCAAGAGCTTTGCAAGCGTTACCCCAATGTCAGCTATCAGAAGATTGAAAACAGCGGGAGTCCTATTGTGCCGCGCAATATAGGCTTGCGGGCTGCTAAAGGTTCTTATATAGCCTTCCTCGACGATGATGATCTGTGGCTTGAAGATAAATTGCAGCGCCAGGTTGAAATATTGGACAAGCATAGTGATTACGGACTGGTTCATGCCTATTGCCTTATTATTGACGAGCATGGAAAGGAGACAGGAGAGATTACCGGACAGCTTCATGCCGCCAACAAGCATGGCTACGTTTTCGACAAGATGGTAGGCAACTTTACCGTAATGTTATCTTCACCATTAATCAGGCGTGAGCTTATAGACAGGGCAGGTTTTTTTAATGAAGATATGCCCGCGGCCGGAGAGGATGTAGAGTTCTTTATACGCCTTGCCTTTATCACTAAGTTCTGGTTTATAAACGAGCCTTTGCTTAAGTACCGTGTACATAGTTCGGGCATTTCAAACCAAAATTTCAACTATGTCTATCTGCCCTGGTACCTCTTCAAGGTAGTCAGCGGTTTTTATAAAAGAGGGATGTTGGAAAGGAGCAGGTTTGTGCCTTTACGCAACAAGCTGGTCAGGAATCAGATAAATGCAGCTACCAATTGGCAGGGATTTGGTATTGCCCTTGGAAAATGCTTCAGTATAAGTTCCGTATTCTTTGTTATGCGGGGAGTGCCTCGCCGGCTCATTAGTAAAACTGTTGAATTACTCGGACTAAGAGCCCTCTTTAGTCGCTAAACATAGATAGCGGAAACACCAATTAATTATGCGAATAGGAGAGAACCCTTTGAAGTCGGATGTGCAGAAGCTTGAACATAAGCAGCACAGGATAATTCTCCCCTTCTGGATTCCTGATATCATAAATCCTTATTTCCGCAATCAGCCCGAGGTGCTTCGCCACTGTCTTCAATCTTTGAGCGATACTATTAACCACGCTTCTACTAATATAACGCTCATTAATAATAACTCCTGCCCTGAGGCTTCGGAAGTAGCAGAGAGTTTTGTTGCGAAGGGAGTGATTGATAAATATGTGGTCTTAAGTGAGAATAGAGGTAAGCTGGAAACGGTCCTGGCTGAAGCTCGCGCATCTTATGAGGAGTTTGTAACGATTGCCGACGGAGATTTTCTTTTTATGAAGGGTTGGGAAAAAAGTGTCGCAGATATTATGAGGGCTATGCCTTCGGCCGGCATGGTAACTTGTTTTCCCACAGCTCACCTGGGATATTTTTATAATAGCAATAGCATTTGGTTTCCCCTGAAGGCGGGAAAGATTATTGACGACAAGGATATTGACCTTTTTGAACAAGGAATAGGACATAGTGCTTCATCGGGATTGTATAGCAAAACCGGATTTAAAAGGAAATACAGTTGGCGACAACGCCACTATTATATTGAAAGGAAGGGCTGCACTGCCGTAGTGGGTGCCGTGCATGCGCTTGCTACCTATCGCCGTGCCGTGGTGGAGGCTTTTAGCAAGAAGCCGGTGGAGCTTCGCTTTGGCAATGGTTATGAGCATGATTACATTGATTTTGCAAGCGAGAAATCAGGCTTCTTAAGGGTGTCAACCCCAAAGCTTATGGCCTATCACATGGGCAATACCTTGCCCGATGAGGTGGAAGATTTTTTTGCTGAAAGTAAGTATGAAGATATTGAAGCCGCAGTATGGCCGATAAATCAAAAGTCGCGTCGGGCAAAATTCCTGAAAATACTTTTCCCTATGGGTAAATATATTTTTCGCCTGCTGCGCAAATTAAGGATTATATAATCACAACTAAGTGAATAGTATAAGCAGACTATGCTTCGAAGAATATTAAATAAGCTTGAGTCAATATATCAATATCGTTATTTATCGCGTAACGCTGATGGTGCGTATAAATTCTTATTAAAGAAAATCCATAAATCTACTGATATTGATTTCCTGGAAAAGGTTTGGCAATTGGACTATTTTCGTGAAGTGTTAGAGCCCCGAGCAACGGATTTGAGCAATTATCGAAATGTGTTGGTCTTAGCTCCCCATCAGGATGATGAAGCCATTGGATGTGGAGGAAGCCTGCTTCAGTTGGCAAGCAAAGGATGCAATATTACTCTTGGCTTTTTGACAGATGGCGAAGAGCTGGGCAATCCTGTTAAGTCGATTGCTGTCAGGGCATCGGAGGTCTCAAAGGTGGCTGAGATGCTTAATGCACATATATGGAATCTACGAATTAGCAATACCGGATTGGAAATCAAAAAGAATCATCTGGATGATTTAGTTGAGCTTCTGAATAGGAACTGGGATGCCATCTTTAGCGTATGGCCGCTTGACCAGCCTCCAAAGCACCGTTTGTGTGCTTATTTGCTTGGGAAGGCTCTGCGGAAGTCTGAATATAATGGTGATTTATTTATGTATGCCGTTCATACCGACTTACTTCCCAATAAGTTCGTGGATATAACTGATCAAATTCAGGAGAAGCAAAAGCTGATCAGAAGCTATGAATCCCAGCTTAAAGCACAGTGTTATGACCATTTGTCGAAAGGAATGGATGCCTGGAGAGCCAGGTTTTTGCCCGTGTCTCCAACGCCGCGCTACATAGAGACATTTATGCAAATTCCGGTAGAGGCCTATCAAGACTTTATGAATATTTACAGAAGAACAGACACAGGGAGCTTGTTTAAAGAAGATGCTGAATGCATCAAAAGCTTTAGTAATATCCCTGATTGAATTGAGCTTAGATAATAATTATATTTTTTTGCAGTGAAGATTAGAAACAGGATTATCGACATAAATCATGCGCCTTTGGTGATTGCCGAAATAGGAATTAACCATGAGGGGAGCTTGAAAGTAGCCAAAGAGATGGTTGACACCGCACACAGGGCAGGCGTGGAAGTGGTAAAACATCAAACCCATATTGTGGAAGATGAAATGGCTCCGGCGGCTAAGAGGGTGATACCCGGAAATGCGGATGTCTCTATTTATGAAATAATGGAACGCTGCGCCCTTAATGAAGCCGATGAAATTGCCCTTCAGGAATATGTTGAAAGCAAGGGTATGATATTTATAAGCACTCCTTTTTCCAGGGCTGCAGCCGATAGATTGATGCGTATGGATGTTCCGGCATTTAAGATTGGTTCCGGCGAGTGTAATAATTATCCCTTGTTGGAGCATATTGCCCGATTTGGAAAACCTGTGATTTTAAGCACAGGCATGAACACCATCGATAGTATAAAAAAGGCTGTTGCCATTTTCGAGAAGTTTAAGGTCGATTATGCATTGCTTCATACCACCAACCTTTATCCTACGCCAAATTACCTGGTGCGTCTGGGGGCTATGACAGAAATGGCCGCACATTTCCCGGGTCAGCCTTTTGGCCTGTCTGACCACACTCTGACCAATCATGCATGTTTGGGCGCAGTTGCCTTAGGCGCTTCTATCCTGGAACGTCATTTTACTGACCATAAAGGGAGAACAGGGCCGGATATTGTTTGTTCTATGGATGAAAAAGAGTGTAGAGAACTTATTGAAGGCGCGAATATTATTTTCGAGCAGCGCGGCGGCAGGAAGGAACCGGCCAAAGAAGAGCAGGTTACCATTGATTTTGCTTTTGCCACTGTCTGTGCCATCAAGAATATAAGAAAAGGCGAAAAATTCACTATGGAGAATATCTGGGTCAAGCGTCCCGGCACGGGTGAAATATTAGCGGAGAAGTTTAATGACGTGTTGGGAACAACTGCTTCCAGAGATATCGAAGCGGGCGAGCAGTTGAGTTTTCATGATATTATTAGTCAGACTAAATGAAGAAGATATTGTTTTTAACAGGTACGAGGGCTGATTTTGGCAAGCTGAAGTCGCTTATGTATGCTGTGGAAGAGAAGGAAGGAATGGAAGCTCATGTTTTCGTAACGGGCATGCACATGCACCGCAAATATGGACTGACTGCCATTGAGGTTGAAAAGTGTGGGTTTAAAAATATTTACCGTTACTATAATTCAACACAGGAGTCAACCATGGACTTAACTTTGGCGAAAACCATTGAGGGGCTTTCCAATTATATCAGAGAAGAGCACCCCGACCTTATAGTGGTTCATGGCGATAGGGTTGAAGCTTTGGCCGGGGCAATTTCAGGAGCACTCAACAATATTCTTGTTGCCCATATTGAAGGAGGAGAAGTGTCGGGTACAATAGATGAATTAATCAGACATTCAGTATCAAAGATGAGCCATATACATTTCGTGTCCAACGAATTGGCTCGTAAGAGGCTAATCCAGATGGGTGAATACGAAGGCTCTATTTTTACCATAGGTTCACCCGATATTGATGTTATGTTTTCGGATAAGCTGCCTTCGCTGCAAACCGTAAAAGATTATTATGAAATACCCTATCAGGATTATGGAGTGTTGATGTTTCACCCGGTTACAACCGAGTTTGAAGAATTGGCGCGCTATGCAGACAATTTGGTCCGGGCCGTTGTAGGATCTAAGCTTAATTATATAGTGGTTTTCCCTAACAATGACTATGGCTCGGATACCATTTTAAAGGCTTATGAAGCCTTTAAAAATCATCCGAATTTCAGGGTCTTCCCTTCCATCCGCTTCGAGTATTTTTTGGTGCTGATAAAGAATGCAAGTTTTTTAATCGGCAACTCAAGTGCAGGAATCCGAGAGGCTCCCTATTACGGACTACCCAGTATAAATATTGGTTCAAGACAGAATAACCGGGCGATGAATGATTCCATTATCAATTGTGGATATGAGCAGGCAGATATTGAAGATGCCATCGATAAAGCACTTAATCAGGAACATGTAGATTCCTCCTTCCAGTTTGGTTCAGGAAACAGTGCCCAGCTTTTTATTGCAGAGCTTTCGAAGGAGTCTTTTTGGCAGATTCCTAAACAGAAGCTTTTTAACGATATAATTCCGGCTTCCGGACAACAGTAAAATAACAAAAAGTGAGTCAGCAGATTACGGGTTTTGTGGCATTCAGGAAAGGATCCAAAAGGTTAGCCCTTAAGAATGGAAGGCTACTTGGAGGGACTCCGCTTTATCAAATTGCTTTGAATAAATTGATTCTCTTAAAGCGACAAGGCTACATTCATAATGTTGTTGCGTCAACCGATTGTGTTGAGTGGCAAGAGGCCTGCCGCAGGGAGTATGGCAACGAGCTTATTATTCACAATAGGAGTGAAGCCATAAGCGGTGATTTGATCAATGAGGGAGAAGTTATCCTCGATTTTTTTAATCAATATCCCGATTTACGGGGTTCTGCGATTTTTCTGCTTCTTTGTACTTATCCTTTTTTGGATTCAAAGGTTTTGGTAGATATTGTTGAGACCTACAACAAAGTCGCTTCCAGTGTTTACGCGATAAAAGAGTCGCACCATATGCCACAGAAGTTGCTCAGGATAAATCAGGAAGGTCAGTTGAGACCCTATCTTTATGATTCCATGAAGCAATTTGAGGCTAATACAAAGAAGCTGAAGGAACTGTATCCCTTAGCCTATTATTCGACAGGAGCTTTTTTAATTGATGATGCATTTGAAAAATTATCAAATGACACGAATTTGTGGAATCATGATCGTATTTATGGGGTCAATGATCATAGTTTCCATGTTGATATAGATACGGAGGAAGATTTTTTTATGGCCGAAATATATTTTGAATACTTATCACGAAAACTTTCCGGTAATACGGAAAAGGATTAACACCTTCAATTTGTCTTAATGCTTATGAAAAGAGTGGCTTTGTTTTTGCCCGACGGAGTTGGAATCAGGAACTATTTGTTTTCTCAACTCATCACAAAACTTGTCGAAGAACAGTCTGAAGTGGTTCTGATAGCTTCCTTATCCGAGAAAGCTATCCGGGAGGCGGAAAGTGTTCATGGGATGAAGTTTGAAGTAGTAAGGTTGCCTGATTATAAAGAGGGAATAAGAGAGAAATTTTACAGAGAGCTTGAAAATATATCACGCTTAAGGCATTTCCTGCGCAAATTGAAAAATCCTACACTGATTTCCGATCATGAATGGAGACGACTCACAAAATACAAGGGAGCCGCTTGGTGGTTTTATTATATCATTCGTTTTATTTCCAATTTCACGGTTAGCTACTCCCTTATAAAACTTATAAACAATAAGTATCAAAACAGGGTCGGGAAATCTCCTTTTCTTAATGATTTTAAAAGCATGGTGAAGGACATCGCCCCCGATGTTATTCTTTGTACACATCAGCGAGCCCTTACTACTTCTCCATTGTTTGCGGCTGCCAGGCTCTTAGGGGTGAAAACTGTCACGGCAATATACTCCTGGGACAATCTGCCAAAGGCAAGGCTGGCCTTCCGTGCCGATAAATACCTCGTATGGTCGGATTATATGAAAGACGAGCTCTTGTTTTACTACCCCGAAATTGACTCTGAAAAAGTGGCTGTTACCGGCACGCCTCAATTCGAGTTCTACCGTCGCGATGATCTGCTGCTGAGCCGTGAAGAGTTTTGCAGAGACTATGGTTTTGATCCAAAACATCCTATCGTTTGTTATTCGGGCGGCGACCGATTAACGAGTCCTTACGATCAGGATTATCTTAACGATTTGGCCGATGCCTTAAAGAGCTTGCCCGAAAATGAAACTGTTCAGATTTTGTTTCGAAGATGCCCTGTTGACTGGAGTAAGCGCTTTGAGCCCGTATTAGAGAAACACCGTGATATAATCACGGTAGTTGATCCTTTGTGGGCTCATGAAAAAGATGAGGCTGACAAATGGTCTTTGACCTATCCCTTATTTGCCGATGTAAAGTTATTGGTCAATGTAGCCAGGCATTGTGATTTGGTATATAATGTAGGTTCAACCATGGCTCACGACTATAGTATGTTTGACAAACCGGCATGCTACATAAATTATAACCCGGAGAATGCTAAATCAGGATATTCTGTACAAAAGATTTATAACTATCAGCATTTTAAAAGTATGCCTTCGTCCGATTCCGTAATATGGATTAATTCGAAGGAGGAGATAGACTTAAAGGTGATGGAGGCTGTAAAGAATCCCGGGAAGGTAGCTCCTGACCGGAAGGCCTGGCTTGAAAAAATTATCCTGCATCCGGTTAGCGAGGCTTCAGAGAATATTGTCAAGGTATTGTTAAATTGAAAACTTCTTTAAGGTATGCACATCTGTTATATAACTTATGAATATCCTTTGTGGGGAACAGGAGGGATAGGCAGTTTTGTACAAACCATAGGTCGTGCCTTGGTGCGCAAAGGGCACAAGGTGACGGTGCTGGGAATAGGCACAAAAAGTCAAACCGAGTTACTGAATGATCAGGGGGTTGAAATTTGCCGCTTGCCTGCTCCCCGTTTCTTTAGGAAGGGCTCATTTGCCGAAAATACATGGCGGTTAAGGAAGCAGTTGAAAGAGCTGCACTCACAGTCGCCTATTGATATTGTTGAGACTCCCGAATCCCTTATGTTTATGCTTCCCCTATCAAGTCCTTATGCGAAAGTGATAAGAATGCATGGAGGGCATCATTTCTTTGCAGAAAGTGAAAACAGAGAGGTCGATAAGTGGAAGGGTTTTTTGGAAAAACGTTCTTTTAGTCGTGCCGACGCCTTTGTTGCTGTCTCTCATTATGTCAAGAACCATACGGCTAAGTTTCTATATACAGGAGGGAAGCCTGTGGAGATTATTCGTTATCCCATTGATGCAGAACTTTTTGCGCAGGCCGACCTGAGCAAAGCTCTTCCTTACCGTTTGGTATTTGCAGGCACTGTATGTGAGAAGAAGGGGATACGGCAGTTGCTTGAGGCTCTTGGGCTGCTATTGCCCCGCTTCCCTGAGCTGCAGCTTGATGTTTATGGCCGCGATTGGTTTTTCCCCGATGGGCGCTCTTATACTGAGTTTTTAAAATCATCTTTCCCTGCTGAGCTGCTTAAACAGGTTAATTTTCATGGCCCTGTCAGCTTGCAGCAGATCCCGGCAAAATATGAACTTGCCGAACTATGCGTTTTCCCCTCTCACATGGAGACTCAGGGACTTGTAGCTCCGGAGGCAATGCTGATGGGCAAGCCGGTGCTGTTTTCGCAGCTGGGACCTGGCCCGGAGACTATTAAGCACGGGGTGAGCGGCTTACTTTGCGACCCTCATTCAGCTGAGGATATAGCCGAAAAAATTAAGTTTGCCTTTGAAAACAGGGAGGAGATGATGGCTATAGCTCTTCGGGGGCAGAAAGAGGCGCGCCTTATGTTTGATATGGAGCAGATTTTAGAGCATAACCTTAATTATTACAGTAGCTTGCTTAAAAAAAAGCGCATTAACTGAGAGGACTTTGATAATGAATTTATAAGCGATGATTGATATCTTAGATAATAAAAAAGGATATATTGTTCTGATACTGATACATCTGTTGCTGGGTGTGATGTTGAAGTTTGCTCCGATCATCGTGGCGTTGGCCTATCCGGTGATGCTTTTCCTTTTCCTTGTCGATATCCTCTACCATTATGATAAGGGCTCCCGTGCAGGTTTTTATGCCCTTTACATGGTGGGCTATGAGATGATTTACCGGATGGCAGGAGCACCTTTCTCCTGGGAGCTAGGTAAATATTCCTGTATTATTTTGTTGGTTTTTGGCTTGTTTGTGGGCCCCAGAAGAGGCATTCCCTGGATCTTCCTGTTTTTGCTTGGCTTGCTTATTCCTGCAATTTTCCTCACTGAGCATCCTAATCCTGAGCGTCTCAATAATATGATAATGTTTAATATTTCGGGACCTCTGAGTTTGGTGGCTGCCGGACTGTATTTTTACAAGCGCATAGTAATACGTGAAGACTATTTCAGGCACCTCAGATGGGCTTTTCTGCCTGCTTTTACGATAATTGCCGGATTAAGTGTTGTGGCTAATGTTTCTACTCTTGTTTTTACCAGCGTGCAGTCGAGTTCTGCCGCAGCAGGAGGCTTTGGCCCCAATCAGGTCTCGACAATGCTTGGATGGTTTATTTTGCTTGTCCTCTTATACAGAATAAACGGCGATAAGATAACGCCATTTAACTGGCTTGACTGGGTTATGCTCTTCTATTTGGTCTTGCGCGCCTTGCTCACCTTTTCGCGTGGCGGAGTAATGGGAAGTATGCTCGCCCTTCTGGGTGCAGTAGCTGTGCTTTTCTTTAGCTCTCACGGTTTCCGGAGGCAGCTGCGTAAGTCTCTGCCTTATATAGTGTTAAGCCTTGCCTTCTTTGTGGGAGTTTTTATTGTGGCAAATTCTATAACAAACAATTTTCTGCTATACCGCTACCAGGGTCTTAACACCACAGAAGTTATGACAGGTCAAAGGACCGGAGGTAAAAGTATGCTTACAGGAAGGGATGAGATAATGAAGGCTGACTTTATTGTATTCAAGCAGCATCCAACATTCGGAGTAGGGTATGGGATGGGAGAGCTATACAGGGCAAGGTATTATGGCCAATATGCTGCAGCTCACACTGAATTTGCTAGGCTTATGTCGGAAAACGGGTTACTGGGAATGATTTTTATGCTGGTAGGACTGATATGCCTTCCCATATACTTCTTCTTTAGTTCTAAGGACTACCTCACACGATGTTTTATGGTTGCCTTTTTCCTTCTGAGCATGTTTACAATGTTTCATGCGGCAATGCGGCTGGCATTGCCGGGTGTCATCTTTGGTGCGGCTTTCATGAGGATAGTAACCCTTGATAAACTGTTAAGAGACGAGCATAAATGATCAGGTTTTTGATTGTTTCTCCTGTTATTCACAAAAAGGGAGCAAAAGGTTATGCTGCCTATACCCCCTATGTTAGGGAGATGAATATTTGGCTTAAGTATGTAGACCAGGTCATGGTTATCGCCCCACTCTCGGACAAGGCCCCAGATGCACTAGAAACATACTACGAACATGGATCACTGAATTTCAGGTCAGTGCCCGCCTTAAACTTTACCACCTTAGCTTCCTTACTTTACTCCCTGTTTGTTCTTCCCTTGGTAATGTTTCGTATTGTGCGGGGTATGATATGGGCCGACCATATACATCTACGCTGTCCTTCTAATATGGGCGTGCTGGGTGTTATCGCCCAGGTTTTCTTTCCGCGAAAGGTCAAGACTGTGAAATATGCCAACAATTGGGATCCCTCAAGCAGCCAAAGTTACAGCTACCGCTTGCAGCAGAATATTCTGCGTAATAGTCGTCTTACGCGCAATGCAACAGTTTTGGTTTATGGTGATTGGCACGAAAAGAACCCTAATATAGTGCCGTTTTTTACAGCCTCCTATTCAAGGACAAATGCCGTCGATACCGAAATTCGTGAGATTAGCAAAGATGCCCCTCTTAGATTGATTTTTGTGGGTACTCTGACTTCAAATAAACGTCCCCTGGATTGTGTGAAATCGCTCCAGCTTCTTAGGGAGAAAGGATATGATGTCTCTCTCGACATGTTTGGCGACGGCGATCAAAGGTCTGTTTTGCAAAGCTATATTGATGAAAACCAGCTTGGCAGCTATGTGCATATTTGGGGAAAACAGAGCCCCGACAAGGTGGAGACTTTTTTTAAGAGGGCTCATTTTTTAGTGTTTTTGTCCATGACAGAAGGGTGGCCCAAGGTGGTTGCCGAGGCCATGTGGTGGGGCTGTTTGCCTATTACCACAAATGTTTCATGTGTCAGTCAGATGTTGGGCGGGGATAGTCGCGGACTTATTCTAGAACCCGAGGCCGCAGCAGTGGCTGATGCTATTTCAAAGCTTGTAGTTAATCCCCAGCTTTACAAGAAAAAATGCAGTGAGGCTATGGCTTGGTCAAGGCTCTATGATTTGGAGCATTTCGAAAGAGAACTTATTAAGTATATAAGGAGTTGAATATGCGGGTAATGGCCATGATAGACTCGCTTATTGCGGCGGGTGCAGAGCGGATGGCGGTGAATATCGCGAACGGACTTGCAGAAGCCGGCATTGAAAGCCACCTTTGTGCAACCCGCGGTGGGGGTCCGCTTGAAGAGTTTATTTCTCCCGAAGTAAAATTTTATCAGGCCCATAAACGACATTTCCTTGATTTGCCGTCTTTTATCAGGCTGAGAAAGTATGTGCGTAACAATAAAATAGATATCATCCACGCCCACTCGTCGTCTCTCTTCTGGGCATGTTTATTAAAAATTTCCTGCCGGGAAGTAAGACTGGTATGGCACGACCATTTCGGCTTCAGCGAGAACCTTGATTTTCGTTTTTCTCCTCCTCTTAAGATGGCCTCTCGCTTTACAGATCACATATTTGTCGTTAATGACAAGCTTTTTACTTATGCTGTTAATAAACTTAAGGTGGACAAGAGCAAACTGTCTTTTTTGGCAAACTTTGGGGACTTGAAGGAGGAGGCTAATGGGAAGACCTCAATTCCTGACCCGGAGTCTAAGCCAAAATTGGTATGCCTTGCCAACCTGCGTCCACAGAAAGACCATGATAACCTGCTCGATGCCTTTACCCTGATTGTGAAGAAACGCGCGATGGCTCGCCTCTACCTTGTTGGCGGCCATTTCAACGATGCTTACTACAAGCATATCAAAACCCGCGTGGATAACGAGGATGCTTTGGACGGTCGCGTCTTTATTTTAGGTTCGAGAAATGACGTATCGCAGATACTTAGAAGCTGTGATGTGGGCGTTCTTTCTTCTCTTTCGGAAGGATTGCCGGTGTCACTTCTGGAGTATGGAATGACTGAGCTGCCTGTGGTCTGTACTGATGTAGGCGATAGCTCCTTCGTGCTCGACCGGGGCAGATGCGGAGAACTGGTTCCGGCAGCTGACTCCACAGCGCTGGCCGAGGCTATATTAAAAGTACTGGCAAACCGTGAAGAGGCAAGGACTAAAGCAGAAGCCTTCAAAAAGCGTGTAGGCGAATACTTCTCCAAAGATGAGGCTATAAGAAAAATCCTTATCGTCTATAATTCAATTAATGGGAAGAAGAAAGTGTAAAACTCTGTTCGTAGGGCCCTTTGCGCCGCCCTATAACGGTGATGGGATAAAAAACAACTACCTGAAGGAAGGTTTTACTAAGGTCGGCATCAGTAATATTTGCTGGTTCGACACCATTACCCGAAAGGGACTTCCTGTGCTTAGCTATATCAAACTTGTGGGCAAAATTGCCTCTTCTCATCAGATTATCTTTTCACTAAACCGTAATGGCCGCCTTTATATTATTCCCATCTTTTGGTTTTTTAGCCTGTTTTCAAAGATTAAAGCCGTTCTCTACGTCGTGGGCGGTTCTTTTGATCTGCAGTTGAGGGAATATATGAGCGGCCTGCATCGAAGGATTTTTGTGAAGATGCTTAACCGCCTTGACGGCGTTTTTGCAGAATCTGTGGCTTTGAAGAAGGGACTTGAAGCTGCCGGACTTAACAATGTGGAATTGGTTTACAACCCTCGCAGGGACGATGGCAGCAGATGGATACTTGATAATTCTAAGCGCAATAAATGTGTTTTTGTCTCGCGCGTGACTGAAACAAAGGGAATACTGGTTTTGATGCAGGCTATTATTGAATTGAACAAGGAGGGAGAAGATATTTCGCTTGATATTTACGGTCCTGTCGATAGTGATTATAAAGATGAGCTAAGTGAGATGACTCAGAAGGCGCTAGGGAAAATTACTTATAAAGGAATAGTTGAACCCAACGTGGTTCAAGCTCTTTTGAGCTCCTACCATTTTTTGGCTTTGCCAACTTTTCATCCCGGTGAGGGTCTGCCGGGCATATTGGTTGAAGCCGGAATGGCAGGTATCCCAATTGTAATAAGTCGCTTTAACGCCTTGCCGGAATATTTCACTCACAACGAGAGTGCTGTTTTTGTTGAAGCTCATAGTGTTGAGGGCTTGAAGGCGGAAATCAGAAGATTAACAAAGGACGACAGGCTCGCGCAAAAGCTTAGCGAGGGGATACAGAAAGTGGCTGTGCCCTTTAGGGTGGAATCGATTATTGAAAGGTCTTTAGGGCTGTTTGAACAGTATAACTGGAAATTTTGATGGATTTTTTTAGCATACTAAAACTCAGCGGCTTTCCGGTAAAGGAGGCAGGTCGCCTATTCGCCGAATACAAGGAAGGGGTGAAGAACCCGCAATGGATTGAGAAGCGAAAATGGGAAGCTTTTGAATTTCACTATCAGAATAATCGCAACTATCGAAAATTTGTAGGAAGCCATCCCAAGAGATGGGAAGATATACCCCCTATAAATAAAAGCATTATCAGAGAGCATGCTATTGCCCGCATCCCCGACACTATGCGCTCAGAGCGCTACTATTATCGCAATACATCAGGATCTACAGGTAAACCTTTTGATTACGCTATTGATACTATGAGCCATGCGCTTACCTGGCGGATGCTTGAGGATAGATATAAATCTGCCGGGGTGTCCTTTAATGATTTGCAGGCCAGATTTTACGGTACTCCATTTTCGCTGCATTCAAGGATTGTCGAGAAAATCAAGGACATGCTGTCGCACCGCATCCGTTTCAATACGGTTGATCTCTCAGATGCTAATATGGAGCGCTGGCTTTCTATGTTCAGAAAGAAGAAATTCGTCTATATTTATGGCTACGCCTATCCCATTGTGACTTTTGCTAAGTTTTTGTCCGGCAAGGGCTTAAGACTGAAAGATTTGTCGCCTGAGCTTAAGCTGTGTATTGTAACCTCCGAGATGTGCTCGCTTGAAGAGCAGAAGCTTATAGAAGAGATGTTTGGCCTCCCTGTTTACAACGAATATGGGGCATCCGAAGCCGGGCATATTGGCTTTGGACGAAATAACCGCTGGCGCTTGTCGCACGAATTGATGTACACGGAAATACTTGATGACAACAACCGCCCTTGTGCACCCGGAACGATAGGGAAGGTGGTCCTTACTCCTTTGTTCAATAAGGGCACTCCGCTGCTGCGTTATGATATTGGCGATATGGCTGCAATAGAAATTGAGGACGGGGTGGAGGTTCTGACTCAGCTTCAGGGTCGCATCGAGGAAATGGCTATTCTTAAGTCGGGCAAAAAGGTTGCCGGCGACACCTTGTTTCTCTACATATTCAAGGAGTTTGCCAAGGTCTGCCCTGATATCTCGGAGTATAAAGTTTTGCAGCTGGCGCCTAATCGCTTTGAAATAAATATTTCTTCACCTGCCGAACTAAGCGCGCAGGAGATCAGCAAGCTTAGAAGCTTGTGTATGAACTCCCTCGAGGAAGGAACTGAGGTGGAAATTGTCAGGAAGCAGGTGCTGGATCGCACACTTATGGGCAAGTTTAAACGTTTCGAGCGTCGCTTTTAGAATCAATGATAAAGAGTTGCAGAATTAATATAAAGGGAGCCGACAAAGCCGCCATTTCAGTCCGGGAAAGAAAGAGTGAGGGGCGAATGGATTATCTGGTAGATTTCGGTGAGGGGCTTAGCCTGACTGAGTTTAGTCTGGTGTTTGAATTTAATTCCCCTCTGACAAAATGGCGAAATCACGATTATAGTTGGGTGGACACAAAGCAGA
The DNA here is from genome assembly GCA_002427105.1 of Marinilabiliaceae bacterium UBA5488. Classification (GTDB taxonomy): domain Bacteria; phylum Bacteroidota; class Bacteroidia; order Bacteroidales; family Marinilabiliaceae; genus Geofilum. The sequence goes on from DIPM01000024.1 coordinate 40,281, forward strand.
AACGCATTGCTAATTACTTTTCGCCAAAGGTAGCCATACTAAAATCGGGTATTAAAGTAGTGGCAGCGCAAACGGATGGTTTATGGCTATTTAACCCTCGTTATCCCAGGCGTTTGGAGTGGATTATCGTACATAGATTCCTGACTCCGCTCTTCGATTATAAACAGGATGACAGCCCTGCTTTCAGGACGCCCCTTGTTACGCTAAAAGGCGTAAGGACCTTTAGCTTCCTTTTTACAAGGGGGTTGGTTCCTGAATTTAGCCGTTCAAAAATTCCATTTTCAGCCATAATAAACTTCTCCGACCATTGTGATTTCGATTCACCGCTTTTGCTTGAGCGTCAGCGGCAACTGTTCAAATCTAAAGATATCATTGTCACAAAAGGCTTTTTTATGTATCATCATTCAAAACGCGACTATAACGCGTCGTATGAGTACAACAACGAGGAGCTGAATCGCTGGATTGATGATGGACACGAGCTCTGCTACCACTCCTTATCGCAAAGCACACGCCCCAAAGAGGAGGAATGGCGAAGGGATTTGGAGCAGTTCGCAAATAGAGGTTTAGCTTGCACTACATGGATTGACCACGGTTTTCAGCCCTATAATCATTCCCGCTTTTCTACTTCGGGAATTTCCGAAAAAGAGTGGACGAAGTGGATGGAAGCGGCAGGTGTCTCGGTGCTGTGGAACTATCTGGACTGCGGAACTTCAGGTGCAGGGATGATTAACCAGATTGACCCTGAAGCATTTTCGCTCAGTTCCTATGTGAAGCAATTTCGCTCAAAGCCGAATTTGAGTTCCCTGGCAAACCTCTTGCGCAGTTATATCCTTTATTTTGGCACTAAGAAAGCCGGGAAACGTTATACCAGGTTGGTAACTCAGCTGCGATCAAAGCATCGGAACAGCTTTATGGGCGCAGTCGTGTATTTACTTCCGGGGATAGGCTTTTTAATTTGGCAACTCATTAAGATTGTTTTTCTATCGTTCAAACAGCTTAGTCCTAAGTGGCAAAGCTTTACGCCGGTGTTTTTTCAATCCCGCGTTGGAGATAGAGACTTTATGTTTTTTCAAACTGTTGAGTTGCACAATTTTATAGATACTTTTTCGGAATCGAATCTGAATTTGCTTATCAACTCCTCGGGAGTCTGCATGGCTCATACCTATTTCGCGGATTTGGACAGGCGAAAAGAGGGACGTATATTCGCTGATGCTTCGGGTAATCTTATGCCGGGCATAGAAGATGTTTTCAGTCGCATCGCCACTGCCTCGGCAAAGGGTCAAATCTGGCTGGCAAGGGTTGACGAGCTTAGCCGTCAGTTTCAATCATTCACGCATATTCATTATGATATTAATGAAGCAGGAGAAATAATTCACTATACTGACAGGCCTGAACTTGAGATGATTATCAGATATGTGGAATAGAAATAATCAAATCCAAAATATAAATGATTAAAGTATTGATAGTGTTTGGAACCCGCCCTGAAGCCATTAAAATGGCTCCATTAGTGCGTGAGTTTGCAAAGAAGGAGAACCGCGCTTTGTTTGATGCCAGAGTGTGCGTAACAGGTCAGCACCGGCAGATGCTTGACCAGGTGATGGAGCTGTTTGAGATTGTTCCGGAGTATGATCTCAACATAATGAAGGCCGGACAGGATCTTTTTGATATTACAACAGCTGTTCTGACGGGTCTGAAACCTATCCTTGATGAATTTAAGCCCGATATAGTACTGGTACACGGAGATACCGGAACCAGTACAGCTGCTGCTTTGGCAGCTTTTTACCGCCAGGTTGATGTCGGACATGTAGAAGCGGGTTTGAGGACTTACAACAGAAACTCGCCCTGGCCGGAAGAGATGAACCGTCAGTTGACGGGTCGTTTAGCCACCCTTCATTTCTCACCTACCAAGTGGGCTGCCGATAATCTGCTTAATGAGCAGGTGCCTGCCGGGGCCGTTTTTATCACCGGGAATACTGTTATTGATGCCTTGAAAATTGCAGTCGCACAGCTTAATAATGAAGGCGAACTGCTTGAAAAGGTGCAGTCAGGCCTTCAGCAGCATATTCCGGGTATCAGGAAGATTACCGAAGAAGGTAAGTATATACTGGTTACAGGCCATCGCCGTGAAAATTTCGGACAAGGCTTCCTCGAAATATGCCGCTCAATAAAAGAAATTGCAGCAGCTTATCCGTCATGGCATATTATTTATCCTGTCCACCTTAATCCTAATGTGCAAAAGCCGGTAAATGAGCTCCTTAGTGGTATAGACAATGTTTCGCTGATTCCTCCTCTTGAATATCTGCCCTTTGTGTATCTGATGAGTAAGAGCGCCTTTGTGCTGTCCGACAGTGGCGGTATTCAGGAAGAGGCGCCGGGACTGGGCAAGCCGGTACTTGTGATGCGCGATACAACTGAGCGGCCGGAGGCGGTGAAAGCGGGTACCGTTAAGCTTGTTGGTACAGATAGTCGCAAAATAGTTGAAAACTGCAAGGCTCTGATTGAGGATGCCAAACTTTACAAAAGTATGGCATCAGCTGAAAATCCTTATGGAGATGGCACTTCGGCAGGACAGATTGTTGAAATTATTAGGAAGAAATATAGTAACAGATAAAAGTATGGTTGAGAATAAATTTAGTAAAATATCCATAGTTGGAATGGGATATATTGGTCTGCCAACGGCTGCATCAATTGCCGGAAAAGGAATTGAAGTGCTTGGCTGCGATATTAACCCTGAGGTGGTAGATACTATTAACCGCGGAGGAGTTCATATTATTGAACCCGACCTGGACGCTTTGGTGCGCAAAGTGGTTGAAAACGGTAAACTGAAGGTCTTTCTGACTCCGCAGGAGGCTGACGTTTATATGATAGTTGTTCCTACTCCCTTTAAGCAGAATCATGAGCCGGATACCTCTTTTGTGGAACAAGCCACCCGTTCGGTTTCGAAGCTTCTGAAACCCGGCGACCTCTTTATTATTGAATCGACATCGCCGGTTCTCACCACCGAGAAGATGGCCGACATAATATATGAAGAGCGCCCTGAACTTATGGGTTATATAAATATTGCCTATTGCCCGGAGCGAGTATTGCCCGGTAAGGTTCTTTACGAACTGGAGCACAACGACCGGGTGATTGGAGGGGTCGATAAGGCTTCTACAGATTTGGCTATCAGCTTTTACTCCCTGTTTGTAAAGGGAAAGCTACACGCCACAAATGCACGTACGGCTGAGATGTGCAAACTGGTCGAAAACTCCTCGCGCGATGTTCAGATTGCCTTTGCTAATGAGCTGTCTATGATATGCGACAACGCGGGCGTTGACGTGTGGGAGCTGATTTCACTTGCCAACAAGCACCCGCGCGTCAATATCCTTCAGCCGGGCTGTGGAGTGGGGGGCCATTGTATTGCTGTTGACCCCTGGTTTATCGTAAGCGATTATCCCGAGCATGCTCACGTTATCAAGCAGGCTCGTGAGATTAATGATTATAAATCAGAGTGGTGCATCAAAAAGATTGTTGAAACTTCGCTCGAGTTTGAGCTTGAAACAGGCAGAATGCCTATTATTGCCTGTATGGGACTTGCCTTTAAGCCTGATATTGACGACCTGCGCGAGTCGCCTGCCAAATATATTGCCTCCCGTGTGGTGGCCGAAGCCCGGGGCGAGGTCTTGATTTGCGAGCCGCATATCAGTAGCCATAGCGCCTTTACTCTTTCTAGTCCCGGGGAAGCCTATAAGCGGGCAGATATCGTTGCCTGGCTGGTGAAGCATAAGGTCTTTAGAGATACGGAATTTGATGATGATAAGATAGAGCTTGACTTCTGTGGTCTTAAGTCAAAGTTCATTAGCTAAATCAGGGATGAAGATTATTCTCCTTACCCAGTACTACCGTCCGGAAATGGGGGCGCCCCAAAGTCGCCTCTTCGAGATGCTCCGTGGGCTCAAACAACTGGGGGCTGAAGTATCAGTGGTAACAGCCATGCCAAATTACCCCGAAGGTCGGATTTTTGAGCCCTTCAGGGCAAAGTTTAGCCTGCGTGAGCTTCGTGACGGGATAGATGTAAAAAGATACTGGCTTTATGCTTCCAACTCTAAGCGCAGTATGCCCAGGATTTTCAGCATGCTCTCATTTTCTGCCATGTCATTATTGTCGTTGGGCTTTTGCCGCAAAAAGCGACCCGATATTCTGATTGTAGAGAGTCCGCCCCTAACGCTTGCTATTTCCGCATGGATTCTGGCTCGACTTACGGGCAGTAAGCTTGTTACCAATGTGTCAGACCTATGGCCCTTATCAGCCCTTGAGTTGGGCGTGATTTCCAGGGGGCACATGTATAAGATTTTGGAAGGCGTGGAGCGCTTTGTCTATAAACGCTCGACAGCAATACTGGGACAGTCTCAGGAAATAGTTGACTATATTCGTGAAAGAGGCTTTAATAACAACTATCTGTTTCGAAACGGAGTTGATTATGAGCGTTTTGAAGCTGTACCGGCAGTGAGGATAGCTGCTGAGGGTAAGGCCATTGTTTATGCAGGTTTGCTTGGAGTGGCACAAGGGATACTGAATATTTGCAAGTCAATAGATTTTGGGAGCCTGGGTTTGCAGTTTCATATTTATGGTGCCGGTGCAGAAAAGCAGGAGCTTATAGATTTCATAGAGAAAAACCCCGACAGAGCAATTGTATATAAGGGAGTGGTTCAAAGAGAGGAGATACCTGCCATGCTTAAGCAGTATGATGCTGCGCTTATACCTCTTACTAAAATGATTTATGGTGCCGTGCCCTCTAAAATTTATGAGGCGATGGCCGCAGGTCTGCCGGTATTGTTCTCCGGTGAAGGCGAAGGAGCACGGATTATTAAAGAGAATAAGCTGGGATGGGTCAATCATCCCGCTGATATGGCTGCTCTTGAGGCTAATGTAAGAGAATTTGCCCTGGCAGATAATGAAACAATTCGCCGGAATGGTATTCGTTTGGCTCAAACGACCTTTAACCGGCCCAATCAGGTTGAGAGCCTCTTCAACTATTTGAAAACAATTATCAGTGAGAAGTAGAGTCAGTTCATGGCTTGTCGGGATCATATTATATAGAGAAGTTTGTATGAAATGAACCGAGCCTACGGCTCTCTTGTTTGGTGTGGGCAATGTGTTACACCGGAATGAATTCCGGCCTACAAAATAAAATCGAGCCTACGGCTCTAAGCATAAAATTAATAGTTTCTGTGTTTGAGCCCCGTTATGAATAAGGTAAAGAGTTTTCTGTGTTTGAGACCCGTAGGGTCGTTTAATATTGTAGCGGTGGACTTTAGTCCACCTGATAGAATCAACCCAAAAAAAATAGAGTTCCGTAGGAACGATACATATTAGCATGGTTCGATACGATTATGAAACGTTTATTTGATTTTGTATCATCTCTTTGCGGAATCCTTATCCTGTTGCCGCTCTTTGTGATACTGGCCTTTGCAGTAGTGATTGATACAGGTTTTCCGGTCTTCTTTTTACAGAAGAGAGTTGGGCTTTACGGCAGGCCTTTCTATATTTATAAGTTTCGTACTATGACGCTGCAGAAGGATGCTTCTCAGGGCAGCTTCGACGCGGGTGATTCTCGCAGGGTGACGCCCGTAGGAAGGGTGTTGAGGAGAACCAAGCTGGATGAGTTGCCACAGCTATGGAACGTGTTAAGGGGCGATATGTCTCTTGTAGGTCCGCGTCCTGAAGTGCAGAAGTGGGTAGATGTATACCCTGAGCGCTGGAGCCGTGTTCTCTCTCTTCGTCCCGGCATCACTGATAATGCTTCTCTTGAGTTCAGAAATGAAGAGGAACTGCTTGCCGCATCGTCCAATCCTGAAAAGACTTATAGCGACGAGGTATTACCCCGCAAGCTTGACCTTTATGAGGATTATGTTCAAAATCACAGCCTTGCCGGCGATATTCGTATTATTTTCAGAACTATTTTTGGATAAAAGTAATAACGCAATTACCCCATAGCCATGAGTAAAATTAAAATTCCATTTTCACGAGTGTCGTGCAAGGGCAATGAGTTTGATTATATAAAGGAGGTCATTGAAAGCGGATGGCTAACTACCGCGGGCAAAGCACAGAGCTTTGAGGAGCTTTTTGCCCGTAAGGTTGAGGCCGGCTATGCTTGTGCCGTTAATAGCTGCACAGCGGCTTTACACCTGGGCCTGGATGCTTTGGGAGTGAAGGCCGGCGACAAGGTCTTTGTTCCGGCCATGACTTTTACGGCTTCGGCTGAGGTGATTAGATATATGAATGCCCATCCGGTTTTTCTGGATGTTGAATACGGCACTTCCCTGATTACTCCCGCCATCCTTAAAGATGCGATAGCTAAACATCCGGAGGTGAAATACCTAATTGTTGTGCATTTCGGTGGTCATCCGGCTGAAATGATAAACGAGGATGGTAATGCTATAATAGATATCTGTAAAAAACACGGAATCAGCATACTTGAAGATGCTGCCCATGCATTTCCCGCGTCTATCAGGGGGCGGATGGTAGGAAGTCTGGGAGATATCACTTGTTTTAGTTTTTATGCTAATAAGACTATTACCACAGGAGAAGGCGGTATGCTGACGACCAATGATGAAGAGCTTTATAAACGTGTGAAAATAATGCGTCTTCACGGGATTAACCGCGATGTGTGGGACAGGTTTACTTCCGACAAGCCCTCGTGGGAGTATGATGTTGTTGCTCCGGGTTATAAATACAATATGCCTGACGTGAATGCCGCAATAGGTCTGGCTCAATTAGAACAGGCAGATAGTTTTAAAGAAGAGCGGGTTAAGATTGCAGCCTTTTATTTGGATAAGCTTGCTGATTGTGAGTCAATAGACTTGCCGATTAGCCATGTAGATATTAAGGAACATGCCTGGCACCTTTTCCCGATTGTGCTTAATGAAAAAGCAAAAATATCGCGCAACGATTTTATTATTCGAATGTCAGAGGCGGGAATCGGAACCTCGGTTCACTATAAGCCTCTGTTCAGAATGAGCTACTATAAAGAGGCCTATGATTTAAGGCCATCAGACTTTCCCAATGCAGAGCGAATCTGGCAGGGAACAGTGAGCCTGCCCATCTTTCCGGGTATGAGCGATGAAGAGTTGCTTTATGTGGTTCAGACAGTGCGACAATTATTGTAGAGACAAGCTTTGTAGAGTTTTTATTGGAAAGACAAAAAGAGGGAGGTCTGTTATTATAGACCTCCCTCTTTTTGGTAATATACAATCTTGCTTACTTCAGAACAGAAGTAAGCATCCAAACCAGTTTCTCCTGCTCAGAAATATAATCAGTGATTAACGCAATTGTTCCCTCGTCTTCACCTGCTTCGGCCAAAGGTAAAATTTGACGCTCAAGCTTAATCAATGCCTCAAGATTGTTTAGAACTGCCTTAACGGTAGAGTCGGCATCGCTTTTGTCCTTTTCAGCTTTAAGTGAAGCAACTTTCAGGTAATCTTCAAAGGTATGCAAAGGAGTGAAGCCTAAAGTTAAGACGCGCTCTGCTATTTCATCAATTTTTTCTACTGCATCATCATACAATTCTTCAAACTTAGCGTGGAGGCCAAAAAAGCGTTCACCTTTAATATTCCAGTGAAAACCGCGCAGGTTTTGATAATATACCTGGTAATTGGCCAACAGCTCATTCAGTTTTTCAGCAACAGCAGCCGACTCTTTCTCTTTCAATCCTAAAATGTCAGTTATCTTTTTCATTTTTTTCAAATAATTCCGGTTTGTTGTAGCATGTTATAACAAACCTGTTTGTGGTATAAACGAACATGCCCGTTAATTTATCTGTTTATGGTTACGAAATTATACTTCTTGCTCCGAAAGTATCTCCAAAGATAAAATAAATTACGCATCGGGTCAAATAGCTTCGCTTTATAAATCATAAAATTTGTTTATATTTAAAACCACTTTTTTACTGATCAAAAACTAATCCCAACAGAAATTATGAAGCCAATCCTGTCTGCTCTACTTTTGCTGATAATGGCTAACGCTTTTTCAGCTAAAATTCAAAAGACCCCTAAATCCGGTAAAATATCAATGGAAGAGATGAGCTCCTATGCCGTCTGCCCGATCGACACCGCGGCTGCTGCATACTACATCTTCGAAAAGGGCTCTACCGAATTTGTCTATCGTCAAACCACAATCCGGTCGGATGATACAGGATCCGACAAAGGATTCCAGATGACCTTCCGCTACCATTCGCGTTTAAAAATTCTGAACAAGGTAGCGTCCGGCATGGCCGACATCGAGCTGCGCCTTTACAAAAACGGGTTAGATGTCGAAAAGCTATCTAATATCAAAGGCTACACCTATAATCTTGAAAACGGGAAAATAGTAAGCACACGGCTTGATACTAAAACTGTTATATATGAAGAGAAAAACGATAACAGTACTATTGTAAAAATAGCAATGCCCGAGGTGAAAGAGGGTTCGGTCGTTGAGATTGAGTATGAAATTATCAGCGATTTTCTTTTTAACCTGCAGGAGTGGTATTTTCAGAAGCAGGTGCCGGTTCTATACAGTGAATATAAAGTAGCTATTCCGGAGTATTTCCACTATAAACCATCCATTTTCGGCTACACCCGCGTACATCAGGAGGTAACAGAAAATCCGAAATCTATCAGATTCACCTATATTCAAAAGGCTGAGGGATTTGACGTTAAGGATTACAAGTATGAGCATGAGGAGCGTTATAAGGAACAGGTTACGACCCTTTACGCAGAAAACATAAGCGCATTTAAAAGCGAAAGTTTTTTAAAAGCGCCAAAAAACTATCTTACCAGGGTTTCCTATGAGCTTGTCGGAACCAAATTCCCTCAAAGCGGATATAAATCTTTTTCAACCAGATGGGTCGATGTATCAAAGAGGCTATTGGATCACGAAAGCTTCGGACGGGCTTTGAACCGTTCGAACTTCCTGTCGGGTGAAGCTCAGAGCATTAAACACTCATCATCAGACACAAAGGATATTATTTCCAACGCGTTTGAATTAGTCAAATCAAAAATGAGATGGAACGGCATAAATTCAATATTTACAGAGAGTAACCTTAAACAGGCCTGGGAGTCGGGTACCGGCAATAGCGCCGAGGTCAACCTGATGCTGGTAGCTCTGCTTAAAAGTGCCGGACTAAATGCTTTTCCGGTGGTTTTAAGTACGCAGGCAAATGGTATGCTGCCAATTACGCGTCCCTCACTTTCCGAACTTAACTATGTGATTGCAATGGTTCAGGATGAGAAAAACAGCTATATGATGGACGCCACTGAGCCGCTCTCGTGCATTAACATGCTGCCCGAAAGATGCTTAAACGGAAAAGGATTTGTTATAGACCCGGTCAGATTTGGCGAAACCAGTCTGGAGCCTTTGTATGGCCACTATTCATCTTTAATGGGCGATTTCAAAATGAATGGAACAGGAGTGTTTGACGGGACGCTTACAATGACTGACGCTGGCTATGCCGGTCTGTACCGGCGAAAAGAGTACAACGCGGATAATAATAGGGAGATGTTTATTGAATCGCTCGAAAAGCGGTATCCAGGCATTACTATCCAGAACATGGAGATATCCAATCTTGAGGATGTAAACAGCGATTTTATAAACTCCATGGAGATAGAGCTTGCGGGTTATACGGACGGAATCGGCGACATGATACTCTTTTCGCCTCTTCTGGCGTTCAAAGCGGGAGAGCATCCGCTTAAGCTGGAGAACCGCGAATACCCCATCGAGTTTTCATATCCTACACGTAAAGCCGCCATTTTCTCCATCGAAATACCGGAGGGATACTATGTAGAAAGCATCCCGGAGCCGATAAGAGTTGCTTCTGAAGATAAAAGTATAACATTTACATACTCTATAGTAGTCATCGATAGGCAAATCCAGGTATTTAGCGATTTCAGAATTGAAAGGCTGTTATTCCTGCCCGACGATTATCAGGGTATAAAAGATGCCTTTACATTTATGATTGATAAACACGCAGAAAAAGTTGTGCTGAAACGGTCGGAATGGTCGCGTCCCTATTAATTAAAGAAGGTATAGATGAAACTGTTTATAATATGTCTTATATTGCTTATGTCGGCTAACGCCGTCAGTCAAAAGGAGAACGGTACATACGCCGGTATTCCGGATGGGCTCGATAGCGGCGCTGTTGCCATATATCGTTCAAGCAAAAAAGAGATCGACAGAGTGTCGGAAAGCCGGATGATAACTAAAAGTTCGATTGCTGTAACCGTTCTCAATAAAAACGGCGACGACTACGGGGAGTTCCGGCTGTCGTACACCAACAACGACAAGGTAAAGAGCGTAACAGGACGCATATACGATTGGCGCGGGAAGCTTGTTACAGAGATAAAGAAGAGAGATTTTACGGAATTCTCCTCTTTTCAGGATTTTGTATTTTACAGCGACCAACGTTCAATTGTTTACTCGCCAAAAGTTACCGTCTATCCATATACTGTTGAGTACGAGTACGAAATGGAGACCTCCGGTATAGTACATATAGACTTATGGGTCCCTGTACCGGGGTATGGGCTGGCAGTCGAAACGGCGCTCTTAAGCGTTAAAACCCCCAACAACCTAAGGTTCCGGCATATCGGGCAAAACTACGATTTTGACACATCAGTCAGCGGGCATGATGCTGCAACGTCCGTTTACCTGTGGCAATTAAAAGATTTTAAAGCCGTTACGCGCGAACCGTTTGCTCCCGATTATATGAGCATATTTCCGTTTGTGTCGGTAAGCCCCGACAACTATTATCATTCGGGATATTCGGCAACTGTGTCCGACTGGAAGAGCTATGGCAATTGGGTGAATAAGCTGGTTGAACCGGTGAGCATATTGCCTCCGGCAGCCATACAGAGAGTGAGGCAGATGACAGACACGATCCCGTCTGCGAGGGAGAAGATCAAGGCCGTATATCAATATATGCAGCAAAAAACAAGGTATGTCGCCATTAGCGAAGGAATCGGCGGATTTCAACCTATGCCGGTATCTGACGTAGATAGATTTGGTTACGGCGACTGCAAAGCGTTGTCGAACTACACCCGTGCGCTTCTTGCAGCTATCGATATTCCGTCATACTATACCGAGATCGGTGCCGAGGAGAGGAAGATCCGATTTCCCGATTTTGCTTCTGTTGACCAGACCAACCACGCAATTTTAACGGTTCCTGTTGAAAACGATACCTTATTCCTCGAATGCACAAATCCCTATAATCCGTTTGGCTTTGTAGGGTCATCCATTGCTAACCGTACAGCGCTTATTATCACCCCCGATGGCGGCGAGCTGATCAATACGAAACACTACGATGCCGAAAACAGTCTCCTGAACGAGCGTATGAGGCTGAAAATCGACAGCGACGGGAATGTAGCCGGGAGCTATTTAAGCGAAGCTAAGGGACTGACGTATGAGGAGTACGGATTCCTGACCGTTTTGCCTGTTGACAGGCAAAAAGAGTATTTGCTGACCCATACAGCAATCAACAATCTGAATATCATTGATTTTAAAGCAACAAACTATGGTGACGAAGATCCTGTCGCCCGCCTTACTTTAGATTTTAATGCAGGCAAATATGCGACCCTGTCTGGCGACCGGATGTTTGTTCCCGTTAATAGCCTGAATAACTTAAAGATAAGATTCCGGTCAAAAGAGCGGATAAACGATATCCATTTCGACTACGCAAAAACCGAGTCGTCCGAATTTATATTTGAATTACCCGTTGGGTATGAGGTGGAGCACTTGCCGGCTGAGAGGAGTATTGATACCGGCTACATCTCCTATCGCTACGACTGCAAATTAGAGGACAACAGGGTGATATATTCGCGAAGCCTATCCATAAACAGTGATAAGATCCCGAAAGAGCATTATAAAGAGCTGTCGGAAGCCGTTACGGAAATAGGGAAATCGGACAATGCCAAGATTATCCTTAAACGCAGTCTATAATATGGGCTGTCTATAAGCAGCTTTCTTACCGGCTGAAAGTCATACTTAATCCAGCCCCGGGCGTTGCCCGGGGCTGAATTAAGTTGCCACTCCATCCTCTTCTTATCTGCAAGCCTTATTTTGCATTTTGCAGCTTGATAAGATTGAGCGCCGAACCGGCTCTGAACCACTCAATCTGCTGAGTATTGTATGTATGCAGAACATTAAACCTCTCTTTGCTTCCGTCTGAATGTACCAGTTCAACAGCAATAGGCCTGTCGGGAGCAAACGATTCCAGATCGATCAGATTGATGGTGTCATCTTCCTGAATCCTGTCGTAATCGGCCTCCTGCGCGAAGGTGAGCGCCAGCATTCCCTGCTTCTTCAGGTTTGTCTCATGAATACGGGCAAAGCTCTTCACCAAAACGGCCTTCACACCAAGGTGGCGAGGCTCCATAGCAGCATGTTCGCGAGAAGAGCCTTCGCCGTAGTTGTGGTCGCCCACAACGACGGTTCCCACGCCCCTGGCTTTGTAATCACGCTGAACTGCGGGAACACTTCCATAGTTTCCTGTCAGTTGATTTTTCACCTTATCGGTAGCATCATTAAAGTAATTTACAGCTCCGGTAAGCATATTGTTAGAGATATTGTCGAGGTGACCCCTGAATCTCAGCCAGGGCCCTGCCATTGAAATATGGTCGGTTGTACATTTCCCCTTGGCTTTAATTAATAGTTTAAGTCCGTTCATGTTTTTCCCGTCCCAGGGAGCAAAAGGTTCAAGAAGTTGCAAGCGTTCGGATTTTGGATCAACAATAACTTCAATCTTGCTACCCTCTGGGGCAGGTGCCTGATATCCGGCATCTTTTACCTCGAAGCCTTTTGGTGGAAGATCCAGACCATAGGGTTCATCAAGCTTAACCATTTTGCCATCTTCATTTTTCAAGCTGTCACGCATCGGATTAAAGGTCAAATCCCCGGCTATTGCAAAGGCCGTTACTACCTCCGGCGAAGCCACAAAAGCGTGAGTGTTTGGATTGCCGTCATTACGTTTAGCAAAATTTCGGTTAAATGAGGTTATAATTGAGTTTGGCCTGCCGGGATCGTTGTTATGGCGTGCCCACTGCCCGATACATGGTCCGCAGGCATTTGCCAGAACCACCCCTCCAATTTGAGCGAAATCGTTCAAAAAGCCATCCCGCTCAACGGTATATCTCACCTGCTCAGAGCCGGGTGTAATAGTAAATTCAGCCTTAACCTTTAGATTCTTATCTTTAGCCTGGCGGGCAACAGAAGCAGCACGTGAAATATCCTCATAAGAAGAGTTTGTACAGGAGCCAATCAGTCCTACCTCGAGTTCCTTAGGCCATTTGTTTTTCCTTACTTCTTCAGCAAATTGAGACAGAGGAGTAGCACGGTCGGGAGTGAATGGTCCGTTAACATGAGGCTCAAGCTCGGAGAGGTTTATTTCAATTACCTGATCGAAATACTTTTTCGGAGAAGCATATACTTCTGCATCACCTGTCAGGTGTTCTTTCACTTCTTCTGCCAACATCGCTACCTCTTTACGGTCGGTGCCAATCAGGTAGTCGGCCATACTCTTATCATAGCCGAAAGTTGAGGTGGTCGCGCCAATTTCGGCTCCCATGTTGCAGATAGTTCCCTTTCCTGTAGCTGAAAGACTTTGTGCTCCTTCTCCAAAATACTCCAAAATAGCACCTGTGCCGCCTTTAACGGTAAGTATTCCGGCTACCTTAAGAATCACATCCTTTGCAGAGCTCCAGCCGCTTAGTTTGCCTGTTAGCTTTACGCCAATCAATTTTGGGAATTTCAACTCCCATGGCATCCCGGCCATAACATCCACTGCATCGGCGCCGCCCACACCAATGGCTATCATCCCCAACCCACCGGCATTCACGGTGTGCGAATCTGTGCCTATCATCATTCCACCGGGGAAGGCATAGTTCTCCAGTACCACCTGATGTATTATCCCTGCTCCGGGTTTCCAAAATCCTATGCCGTATTTATTTGATACGGAAGCAAGGAAGTCAAACACTTCTTTACTTGAATTGAGCGCTGATTTTAGGTCGGCAGCAGCCCCGTCCTTAGCTAGAATCAAGTGATCACAATGGACAGTTGATGGAACGGCCACCTTGGCACGCCCGGCTTGCATAAACTGCAAGAGAGCCATCTGGGCAGTGGCATCCTGCATGGCAACTCTGTCAGGCGCAAAGTCCACGTAGGATTTTCCACGTTCAAATGCTTGTTTTGGGAAATCCCCTGAGAGGTGGGCGTAAAGAATCTTCTCTGTTAGTGTAAGAGGACGGTTTAACATCTTGCGTGTTTGGTTTACCTTCTCTCCCAATTGGGCGTAAACCTTGCGAATCATCTCAATGTCGAATGCCATAGTGTAAAAGTATTATTGAATATTCCTGCTATAGAGTTCAAATATATAAAAAAATGCCGGGCTATTTTTTATAACAGTTGCCGGCGGTATTTTGTTTGCTAACAATTGTGCGCTAAGGCAGTGGACTGCCAACGGGAATATCGCACCTGTGCCAGGCTTGTCCATGAGGAGGATTAAGTTCAGGCTTTTCCCCAATTTCTGTGCTTTGCTGTTGCGAGGGCTGATAAACCTGCGAGGAGTTCAGACGCTGAGCGTTTTCTATAGTGGGCGACAAGGAGGTGTTTACCGGTCTTTGTGCAGCTGCCGGCGCTTGCCCTGATGCGCCTTCCAAGAAGGTGGCTCTGGAAGGTGCTGTCATATCATGGCCCGCCGGCAGTGGGCTGCCTACAGGAATTTCGCAAATATGACCGGGCAGGCCGTGAGCCGGGTTAAGCAAGGGGGCAGAGCTGACAACTTCAGCTGCCGGGGCAGGTAGAGCAAGTGTGTCTATCATCGGCGCTTCCGCGACAGCTGCGTTTTCAGTCTGTGCCTGTGCGGGAGTGCCAACATTTTGCTGTGAACTGCGCTGTGCGGGAGTGCAAGCCATAGCCGTTGCCAATAAAATCAGTGACGCCGCCATAGCTTGTATCCTATACCATCTGTTACTTTTTCTCATAATCCTTATATTATTTTTTACTGTTATCTATCATCACAGAGATGCCCTGTAATTCTTTCCGGACACGATTGATTGTTTATTGTTTAAGATTTTTCACATTCGTTCTGTATAAAACAAGCCAGAAGTCCTTATGTTCTATTTGTGTTTGCTTCATTCAATAAAAAGAGGCCGTCTCGCTTGAGACAGCCTCTTTTTATAAACCAATATGAACTTGTTTCCCTACTTTTTTATTACAATCTGCTCCACTATTTCCCCTTGCTTGTGAATAAGAACCAGATAGCTACCTGTGTTTAGATTACTTAGGTCAATGCCGGCTGAATTTGCCTTGACTGACTTAATAAGGACTCCTGAAATAGAATATATTTCTACTTTTTCCACACCATCATAAGATGAAAGATGTAAGGACTCACTTACAGGATTGGGGTAAACATACACCGATTCTGAGTCATCTGTTTTATCCATCCCCACGGGGCTGTCGTAAACTGCACTTATGTAATAGAGATTAGCAGTTGAGTTTTTAAGAATCTCGTGGCTGCCGGCTTCAAGTGTTACTTGTAGAACGCCACCGCTTATATTGTAATCAGTTCCGTTAAACTTTATCTTCCCGCTAAAGCCGTCATTGAAAACAAGCGTCACAGTAGCAGGTCTTTCAAGTGTGAACTTAATTGAAGTTGATGATTCTATCTTCAGGCAAATGTTCATTGTTAAGCTGTTGTATGTTACCGTGCCTTTTGAATCAGACAGATTTCCGGTGAAATTATAGAAGGTGCTGTTAAGACCCGATAATGTGAAATTGTGCAGCATATCGCCTTCAACTACTTCGCCCGGTTCCCCGCTGCCGGGCTCTCCATCACCCGGCTCGCTATTAGCTGTTTCCCCTTGAACAGCAACCAAGGTAGTGGAATACGAGGTCAAAGCGGCTTTTAAAGCGGGTTTGACATCGTAGGAGCTATCGTCAAGCTCATTGTTAAAAGTCCAGCTGAAGTCACCGCCGAACATTCTTCCTGCAAATTGCATAACAGTTGCTTTAGCCTCTTCAGGTGACTGCAAACTATAGCTGTACATAAGTGATACGTCTGTATCAAAGTTATTGTATCTATGTCCTCCTTGAAGTGTTATTAGCGATGAGGGCACCTTGTCGTTACGGTTATTTACCACGTAAGCATCAAACTGAGTGTTTGAGTTTGCAAAGCCCGCATCACCATAAGGCACAAAGCGCTGCGCTCCTTCAATGTGATTGTTAAAGGCCTTGATTATTCCGCCGTCTTCGCCGGAAAAAGTTCCACCACCGCCGCCTGAAATATCACTACCCTGCAACGAAATCAGCATGGGATACTTACACTTACGAAAATAGTTGCCTTCCACAAAAACAGAAGCTCCCTCGGTAGCTCCTATCCCATATTTAGCTATCCCATCATAGAAGTTATTGTAAACGTGAGTGGAATAATAGCGCACGCGCGGGTGGCGTGAGTCTGAATGGTCGTACCAGTTGTGGTGGTAGGTAATGTAAAGACCCGGATCGCTCAGGCTTTCACCTAAACCCAGTAAGTTGGATTTCCCTGTATCCCAAAAATGATTGTAGGAAAGGGTAATATATCGTGAGCCTTTCACATCCAAAGCTCCGTCGCCTTTGGCCTGGTCTCCGTCACTACCCGCATGGCCGTAAAAGAAGTCGCAATGATGCACCCAAACATGGTCATTATTCTGTTGCAATCCGATGTTGTCGCCTTCACCACTGTCACAATTCATTGTAGCTATATTTCTAATCTCGATATTGGCTGCATTTTTAATTCTTATACCCCAGCCATCTGCCACGGCATCGTTGCCCACACCTTCCAATGTGATGTAACTGTTGGCATTGTTTTTATTCTCAATTACGATGTCGCCATTAAGCATGTAGCTAAAATCCGTAATTTGCCCAACAAAGCGAACAATAAGCGGGCGCACATCATTTCCCTTCTTAAAGCCGTCTAAGATTTCCTGAAGCCCAACGCAAGGATTACTATTGGCTCCGGTTACATTCATCGAAACGATGTTCTTATTTGCCTCTGTGATATATAGGATCACAGCTCCATCCTTGGGCCTTCCGTCAGCCTTATAGGCACCCGGAACTCTTCCATTAGCAAATGCAAAACCGCTTCGGTCAAAGGCACTTACAGTCAGACTGCCGGTTTGTGCTGTTGCGCTCTCTGTGCCTTTTACAACAGCAGCCACCTTAATAGAGTAGCTTCCGGGCTTTATTCCCGGTATGTCTGCCCTAAAATAGCTTCCGTAATCACGTATGAGGTAGTCATCAATCTTTTTATTGACCTCGCCTTCGCCACTGTAATATACATTGTAAGAGTCAGCATCTGCTAACGGCTCCCAGATCAGATAGGCTGATTCGAGCCAGCCGGCAGCTTCTGTTATTGTAATTTCCGCAGCTCCAATAGAGAAGACTAAATGTGTGATTGCTAAATAAAGTAATAAACTTTTTTTCATATCATTTAGATTTGCTGATTGTTTATGAACAAAATTACCCTTTTGTCATTATCTAATAGGAGACGTTTGATTTGGAAATAGTTGTCATTTTGTTATTATTACGCGAGGATTGTAGTAATTTAAGTGTTTAGTAAATTATACAGGTATGCAATACAGAATTGAGAAAGATACAATGGGAAGTGTTCAGGTTCCGGCCGATAAGTATTGGGGCGCTCAAACTCAACGCTCAATCATTAATTTTCCGATTGGGCCGGCTGCTTCCATGCCCATTGAAATCATACGGGCCTTTGGCTACCTGAAAAAGGCGGCAGCGCTCACCAATATGGAATTAGGCGTTCTTCCAAAAGAGAAAGCCGGGCTTATTTCTCGTGCCGCTGACGAGATTATCTCCGGCGAACTTGACGGGCATTTCCCCCTGGTAGTCTGGCAAACAGGGTCGGGTACGCAATCAAACATGAACTGTAATGAGGTGATTGCAAATCGCTGCCATGTGATTAGCGGCAATAAACTTGGAGAAGGGAAAACTGATATTCATCCCAATGATGATGTAAACAAATCTCAGTCGTCTAACGACACCTTCCCTACAGCCATGCATATAGCAGCATACAAGCTCGTAGTGGAGCATGTTATGCCTTCAATCACACTTTTGAAAGACACGCTGGCTGCAAAATCTAAAGAAATGATGGATGTGGTTAAGATTGGACGTACCCATTGGATGGACGCTACTCCTTTAACGCTTGGGCAGGAGTTTTCGGCTTACGTGTCGCAACTTGAACATGGGCTGAATGCTCTTCAGAATACGCTTCCCCACTTGTCGGAGTTGGCTCTTGGAGGCACGGCTGTAGGCACCGGTCTGAATACTCCAAAGGGCTACGCCGAAAAGGTTGCAGCTAAGATTGCCGAGCTTAGCGGCCATCCCTTTATTACAGCAAAGAACAAGTTTGAAGCCCTGGCCGCTCATGATGCCATAGTTGAGAGCCATGGAGCCTTGAAGCAGCTTGCCGTTAGCCTTATGAAAATTGCAAACGATATAAGAATGCTTGCCTCCGGCCCGCGCTCGGGCATCGGGGAAATTACTATCCCTGAGAATGAGCCGGGCTCCTCCATCATGCCGGGAAAGGTTAACCCTACTCAGGCAGAGGCTTTAACTATGGTTTGTGTTCAGGTGATGGGTAATGATACAGTTATTTCAATCGCGGGCTCAAACGGTCATTTTGAACTTAATGTTTTCAAACCGGTGATGATTAACGCATTTATTCAGTCAGCCAAGCTGCTGGGAGATACCTGCAGGGCTTTCAACGACCATTGCGCTGTTGGGATAGCTCCCAATCACTCTCGTATAAAGGAGCATTTAAATAACTCTTTGATGCTGGTAACAGCTCTGAATCCTCATATTGGATATGAAAATGCTGCCAAAATTGCCAAAAAGGCTCATGCTGAGAATACCACACTTAAAGAAGCAGCGCTGGCTCTGGGACTGCTCACGGCAGATGAGTTTGACCGTTGGGTTAATCCGACAGCCATGATATAATGAGGTTTTCATCTGCTTATAAGCTGTGTTTTTTTAAAGATTTATTACTTTGGCAAAAACAAAAAAGTAAATCCTTTATATGCAACAAATAACGCGGATTCTTAAACTTGCAAAGGTTTATCAATTGTATCAGTGGCTGGTAGTAGCGCATAAATATACAAGGCTTTTTGCCCGTCAATACATACGATACCAAGAAGAGCAGAAAATCCTCGATATTGGCTGCGGACCTGCCGATATCTTAAAATATTTGCCTTCGGATGTTGCATACTGCGGAATCGATTTGAGTGAAGATTATATCAGAGATGCACGTAAACAATACCCAAATATGCGTTTTGTATGTGCAAATGTAGCCGACGATGACTTTGTCCTCATGGATGAACTTTTTGATACTGTTTTTTGTGTTGGCGTGCAGCATCATTTGAATGATAAGGAAATGGAAGCTGTATTGCGCTTTGCCTGGTCGAGGCTAAAGTCCGGCGGTCGCTGGTTCTCACTTGAGCCTGTGCGTAGTCCTCAACAAGGAAGAATAGAGAGATGGTTTATGGATAATGATAGGGGTAAATACATCCGAAGCGCTGAGGCTTACAAAGTAATTAATGAAAGAGTGTTTGAGAATGCGAGATATACTGTTTTGGCAAAAATCGATGAACATTCCCTTTGCTATTATTATTACTGAAGCCCTTAAGCCTTAGGTGTTTCCTCCTCGATAAGGAAACGGGGACGCTTCTTTACTTCCAGAAATATTTTGCCTACATACTCGCCTATCAACCCCAAACAGACCATGTTGATACCCGAAAATAAGGTTATTATTAAGAGCATGGAACTCCAGCCCGGAATAGTTTTGCCGCGAATAAAAGCAATCAATACCCAAAGGCTTATAATTATTGAGAGAAAAAACATGCTAATGCCCATCCATGTAACAATACGAAGCAAGGATGTGTTGAAGGATGTTACTCCCTGCCAGGCCAGGCTTAGCATTTTCCGAAAAGGATACTTGGTTTCGCCAAACTGTCGTTCGGTTCTGGAATATTGCACCACATCACTTCGGTAGCCCATCAGAGGGAAAATGCCCCGTAGAAATAAATTAACCTCATTATATCTCTGCAAGCTTGCTATTACCTTGCTGTCGGCCAAACGAAAGTCGGCATGGTTATAAACCGTTTTAATCTTCAATAATTTCAACAAACGGTAATAAAACTGAGCACTGTTACGCTTCCAGAAACTGTCGCTTTCACGATTGTCTCTAACTCCATAGACTATTTTGTTGCCCTCGGCATACTTGTCTATCATTGTTTCAATGACAGTAATATCATCCTGTAAATCAGCATCAATTGTTATAAGACAGTCGGCCTTTGCTCTTTCCGTAAACAATCCTGCCACCAATGCATTCTGATGCCCGAAATTACTTGACAACTTTATTCCTTTGATGTTTGGGTTTTGCTGAGCAGCTTCTTGTATAAGTTTCCATGTGTTGTCGGTACTTCCATCATCCACCAGACAAAGATAGCTGCCTTCAGCTATCTTGCCCTTAGTTAACAAGCCTTGCAGGCTTATTGTTAGCTCATTAACGGTGTATGGCAAAACTGCTTCTTCGTTGAAACAGGGGACAATAATGGCTAATACAGGAATCTTTTTACTCATTGTTGTTAAGACTTTGATTTTGAAGCAAACTTATGAACACATAGCCTTTACGCCAGGTCTTTATTTCTTTCCACAACTCATGGTTTTCAAATTCGTCAATAAGCTCATCTGAAAGGTTTGATAAGTTGGAATATATAAAATAATCTTTATCGGCTTGCGAGCTGATACGCAAATCCCGGTCTTTTAAATCTATATAGCGATGATTGCCACTAAATAGGCCGCCTCCGCCGACTTTTTCAGGTTCAATCTTGCTCTGGTTTAGGTAGTCAAGCATTTGTTCCCGTAAAGCATAATAGGGTTGGTGAGCCAGAGTGGCATCCCATGCCTTTGCAATCCTGTCGGGATAAATCCAAAAATGGCCTCCTGCAAACATAAGCAGAAGCAGCAGGGCGTATAACTTTAGTTTTCGTTTATGCCAAAGACGATTTGCATAGGCGAAAACCAAGAGCCCCATCATTAATGTTATTCCCATATAATACCTTGAGCCGATAACCAGTTGGGTTGTTAGGGCAAAATAAACAAAAAGAGCCAGAAGCATAACTATCAAAGCAAGCAATGGCAATTCCTTTGTTTCCAGGAGGTGGCGCTTGTTTTTAATGGCATGCACAATAAAAGCAAGTGCAGCGAACCAAATAACAAAACGTCCGTTTTCGAGCAGTCGCAGGCAAAATGAAGCAAGGTTTTTAAAGTAAGCAAACCATCCTTGCGGACCTTGCCATCCCTCCACCCATGGGGAGTCCGGATTATTGAGAAACCACCCGTTTTTAAGCAGATACAGAGAAAGATAAAGGCCGTAAATAAAAAAGGCAGGTATAAATGGCAATGCTGTCCGCAGTAATAAATTGAAATTAAAGCTTTCTTTATCTACATATCTTCGATGAAGCAGGGCGAAAACATAGACCAAAATCCCGCAAAGCATGCCTCTTCCATTTATTAATACTAAAAACAGCAGGGCTATGGCAGTTAGGCCTCTACGCCTTCCCGCAATACCGCAAAGCGCCATAAGCATTGCGGTAAGCAAGATTACGTCAGGCGAGGCAATAGCAATTTGCGTTAAGAGCGTGGATTCAAGCAAAAGTACGAGTAGAGCCGGGCCGACAATCTGAATTGGAAGATAGTAACGAAAGAGTTTGCGCGCGTAATATATCAAAAGCAAGGACCAAAGGCCTATAAAAATGTGTGACACCCAAAGGTGCTTGCCAAAAAACATCCACAATGCAGCGGTCATCATTCCAATCAAGGGAAAATGATAAGCAGTTCCAACTATCTCCTGACCTTCGGAGAATCCCGGAAGCCATAGGCGGGAGAAGCTTTGCTGATAGAACTAGTGGGCTTCTTTAGAGGTTTGTTGCACATTGTCCCAGAAGTAAACATGGTCTAAGCTGCTTATTACAATAATTGCATAAGCCGCGATTAGAGGGATAATGTAGAGCAAATCGTTTTTCAATCCTTCATATGTGCCGGAGTTAAGCTTCATGTCTGATAAAAATTCTTTATGGTCTTTAAACTGCTTAATATTAAAATTAAAGGCAGGTTGTGGAAAGCCAACTAAGCTGAAAAACCATCATGTAAGTATTTTAAAATAAAGCAGGACTAAGATAAGAATAAATACCTAGAAGCTTGATATTTTCAAATAAAAAGAGCCGGAAGTCTATAATCTTCCGGCTCGAATTATGCTTAGTGCTTAATAATTAAGCGTGGTCAACTTTGTACATGTGTTGGATAAGCTCAACAACCTTTGTAGAGTAACCCATTTCGTTGTCATACCAGCTAACAACTTTTACGAAGTTGTCATTTAGTGAAATACCTGCTTCTGCATCAAATACTGAAGTCCTGGTTTCGCCAACAAAGTCGTTAGAAACAACAGCGTCTTCTGTGTAGCCAAGAACGCCTTTCAACGCTCCTTCAGAAGCTTCTTTCATAGCCTTGCAAATATCAGCATAAGATGCCGGTTTTGCCAAACGGCAAGTAAGGTCAACTACTGAAACGTCGGGGGTTGGAACACGGAAAGCCATACCAGTAAGTTTGCCGTTAAGCTCAGGAATAACTTTTCCTACTGCCTTAGCAGCACCTGTAGATGAAGGGATAATGTTCTGACCTGCGCCACGTCCACCTCTCCAGTCTTTCATTGAAGGACCGTCAACAGTCTTTTGAGTAGCTGTAGTTGCGTGTACTGTAGTCATTAAACCTTCAACGATACCAAATTTGTCGTTCAGCACCTTTGCAATAGGAGCAAGGCAGTTGGTAGTACATGAAGCGTTAGATACAAACTGCATATCTTTAGTGTATTTGTCGAGGTTAACACCACAAACAAACATAGGAGTATCGTCTTTTGAAGGAGCTGACATAATAACTTTCTTTGCACCAGCGTCGATGTGAGCCTGGGCTGTTTTTTTGTCAAGGAAAAGACCTGTAGATTCTACAACATACTCTGCACCAACAGCATCCCACTTCAAGTCGGCCGGGTTTCTTTCTGAAGTAACGCGGATAGTATTTCCGTTTACAACCAATTTTCCGTCTTTCACTTCTACAGTGCCGTTAAAACGACCGTGAGTAGAGTCATACTTAAGCATGTAAGCCATGTAGTTAACGTCAATAAGGTCGTTAATACCTACAATTTGTACATCTTTAAAGTTTTGAGCGGCGCGGAATACCAGGCGACCGATACGGCCAAAACCGTTGATACCAATTTTAATTTTTGACATGTTTATCTGTTTTAAATGATTATTTGACTTGCTGAACGAATAAAAAATAGGAAAAAGCTGTTTCAAATTCGCCGTACAAAATTATGAAATCATTAGCAAACGGTCAAACATTGTTAGGATTCATTTGCACTTGAAGTGTGAAATGAAGTTAATTATAAGTCTTTTATAGCCTTATAATTAGATTTGGCGGCTTAGATTAACAAAAAAAGGAAATCATGGATTTCCTTTTTTATCAAATTGAGGGGCAATTTATTAAAGCTGAATATTGAAATATGCAGCTTAAGCCTTTGCCGGCAATTCGATATTTGTTTCAACTTGTCCGTACGCAGGGCAATCATCAAAGCTCTTGCAAGATGAAAACGCTAAAGCAACGAACAGGAACACAACAAATGCAGTTGCTAATTTCTTCATAATAGTATTGTTTTGATAGCAAAAATAGCGTAAATCAATCATTCATACAATTAAATATCAAAATTCCGCCTTTTCAATAAAGCTATAACGTAAAACTAGCTCCGGAGGTTTCATATCTGTAAAAATTGTTTTTTGAATGAAGAGACCGGATGTATTATCACCGCACATTTGAATAGAATATGATATATTTGTAAGAGAATAATTTTTAACATATTGCTGTGTTCAGGATAGCTGACAAACTTTATAAATAGGACTGACGTGCAACAACAACCAACCTTGCTGATAGTAACCCTTGGGATAACTATTATATTGCAATTCTTCGCTGCAGCAGTGGCCGTAAAGTTAACTAAGGTTACAAAATTCAATCTGTCATGGATTCTAATATCCTTTGGATTTATTTTTATGGCAGTTCAGCGATTGGCTGAATTTCTGCCCTTTGTTACCAATTTTCAGCCGCAGTACTTCCGACTTTTCTATATATGGCTTGGTGCCATAGCCAGTCTCTTTTTTGCCGTGGGTGTTTTCCTTATTCAGAAGATTTTTAACTATATGAAACAAGCTGAAGTTAGAACACGAGGGCAGGAGAAGGCCTTGCTTAATGCTGTTATTCAGGCAGAAGAGCGTGAGCGCAGGCGCTTTGCCGCCGAAATTCATGACGGACTTGGTCCCCTTCTCTCAACTATCAAGATGTCGGTATCGAGTCTGTCGAATTCCGAAACTTCAGCAGCTTCACAGGCAGTTATCAATAATGTGAATGTTGCCATTAGCGAAGCTTTTAAAAGCATTCAGGATATCTCCAACAATCTCAGCCCTCATATTCTTACCAATTTCGGGGTTGCAAAAGCTATTCGCAATTTTTGCAACAAGGTGAATCAGAGCAAGGGGCTGAAGGTCAAGTTTAAATCCAATATTGTTGATATGCGTTACGCTCCTGTACTGGAGGTCGTGATATATCGTTCGGTTTGCGAATTGGTGAACAACTCAATAAAACATTCAAAGGCAGGACTGATCAATATCGATCTGACTGCTGATAGCGAGCGGGTAGTTGTTAATTACAAGGATGATGGGGTTGGATTTGATGCCACCAAGTTGTTTGTTGATGGCAGCGATAAGGGTACAGGCTATTATAATATGCTAAGTAGAGTCAATTCAATGAAGGGAAAGTTAGAAGTTAAATCAATTGCTAATAAAGGAGTGAACGTAAATATTATTATCCCCATATCAGATGGAAAACAGCAATAAGATAAAGCTTTTTTTAGTTGATGACCATTCTCTTTTTTTGAACGGTTTGAAATCATTACTTAGCAAGAATCCTCAATATTCGATAGTTGGCGAAGCCGGTAATGGCCTAGAGTTTTTGAGAGCCTTCGAGTCTGCTCGCCCCGATGTTGTTTTGATGGACATATCCATGCCGGAAATGGATGGCATAGAAGCTTCGCGCAAAGCACTTGAGATAGACCCTGATTTAAAGATTATCACTCTTTCCATGTATGGAGATCAGGAGTATTATACTAAGATGCTTGAATCGGGGGTAAGAGGCTTTGTGTTGAAGGACAGTGACATTCAAGAGGTCGAGACAGCTATCAATACTGTTGTTGAAGGAGGCAATCACTTTTCTGTGCAATTGCTCAGAGGCTTGGTTGTAGCCCGAAAGGAGAGCCTCCTTTCGGGTAACGATGAAGACTATCTTTCTGAGCGTGAGCTCGAAGTGTTGATTGAAATCTGCCAGGGACTTTCTAATATGGAAATTGCTGACAAGCTCTTTATAAGCAAGCGCACTGTGGAAAAGCACAGAGCTAATATTTTGTTAAAAACCGGATGCAAGAACACCGCCAGCCTCGTGGTTTTTGCTATCCGAAACCACCTTGTCGAAATATAAAACAAAGGATTTAATCCTTTGCTGAATTGTTAGTGCCGACTTATTTTCCGCTTATTATAATTGAGGGTCATCCTCCTCCTTTTCGTATTCTATATTGAGGGCAAAGTCTCGTTTAAGAATTTTGCAGGTGGCGCTATTTTCACCGTCTGACAGAGATACTATATATAAGCCTCCCGATAATCCGGCCATGTTAATAACCAGTTTGTTGTCTCCTACGTTGCCGTTAAACGTTTCGTTGTGAACCATCTTCCCGGCTTCATCATACACCGAAACAAGCAATTGGGTCTGAGAAGGGGAATAGGCCTCAATGGCTAACAAATCAACAGTCGGATTGGGATGACACTGCTTGATTTTGAGGGGAAGTGCTTCAAACACCGGATTGGAGGTGTCGGATTGAGCGCCTTGACCCAGCGAAGAAACAAGGAAAACGCCAAAATCAGGCAAGGTATGGCGCAGCTCATCTCTATTGCTGTCAGCACGTATGGGGGCTTCTATAGCAGACAAGTTGAGAGGAATCTGAATGGCTCCTCCTGAATATCTGCCACTAACTATGGGGCCGGCACTTAAGTTGAGTACATCATAGATGTAGAAATCTTTATCGCGGCTTAGTACTGTCGATAAATCGACCATCAAATCCTTGCGCTTATCCCAGTTATAGACAATAATATTGGCTCTCCCGGCTTCATGTCTGTTTTTTATAAGATGGTATTCAGTTTGCGTTGGCAAAGCGGCAGAGTAAGTGCTGTTGGCGTCCTGACCTGAAGAGCTTTTCCATTGCTCAAAAGTCAGGCCTGACAGAGTCCCGCCATAATAGCGATTACGGTTAAATACTGGAGTTGTTATGTTGTCAAAGCTATCGAAAGCAATAAGTTGCATATCGGGATTTTTGGCAATAATGGTATTTTCAAGCACCTGCAAAGAGTTCCAGCCTGCGATAACATAAAGTGAGCCGTCAACCAGAATGTTTTTTGACACTTGCGCGTTTCTGTTTGCCGCTGAATACCCCAATTGTACACTTGCTTTAGATTGGTAATTAGGTCGGTTGTAAATATGATTGCCTGTGATAGTTATCCTGTCGGCCTCCTGAAGCCCTCCTATCAATATGTTGCGTTCAATAAAAGCAGCACCGGGAATACCGCTGTTGAAAATAGCATTGCCCTCAATAGAGAAGCCTTGAATTGAGCCGCTTTCACTGTAAATATGAATGCCAATCCCATAAGAATGAAACATTATATTGTCTCTGATAATCTTTAGAAGTGAGCTGTTCTGCCCGTATATGCCATGCCCATGTCCCCTGGTGTCGCCACTATAGCCGTTGTGATAGATGATACAGCCGTAAACTTCGGAGTTTACGGCAGTCTGCCAAAATCCTATCCCGTTGCCTCCATTATTGGAAATAATGCAATTTATCAATTTCCCGTTTGCACCCCCGAAAAACACACCATCCTTATAATAATTAGAGCCGGTAGATGCCGAATTGCTTATGGTCAAGCCCCAAAACCAAGTGTAATTTCCGTCTATCCTAAGCACTGCACTTGCTTCTGTTGAAACATTGCCATCCAAAACTACAGTTTCGCCGGGGATGGAACGATAAATAATCGGACTGCCCTCACGCCCGGAAAGCCCTGAACTGAAAACACCCTTATAAGTGCCTCCGGCAATCCATACTGTATCGCCTGCTTTTACGATGGGCGTGTTAAGTGCGGTCTGCAGATTCCACGGCGCCACACGTGAGCCTGTTCCCGCGGCTGAGCCTCCGGTCGCAACATAGTAACTTCCGGCATTAAGCCCCGAATATATTGTAAGTAAAAATCCTATACCTAAAAATAATCTACTCATAATTAAGGTCTTATGTTTTTGCATGGCTGCTTGTCCTGCTTGTGCTTTAAGTTGTAACGCCAATACACACTTGGGCTAAAGATACAATGGAACTAAAGGATTGTAAACAGTGTAAAGCATATTTATTGTAAAAAGGACATAAATATCCTAAATCTTATGTTGATGTGTATTAGCCTGTTGCTTAAAGGAGTACGTCCCCTGAAACCATAAACTTGCGGTATCTCTCGTTTTGCGGGTTGAATTCGGGGACCATTTCGCGCATACGGGCAACAACCATCTCTTCCGACTCATTATATATTGCCTCGAGCAGTTCTTTTACCTGCAAATTTGTAGTGTGATATTTGCACTGCTTAACGTTTGCAATCATAATTTTTTCGTGGTAGGTGGCTTTAGTATTCTCCTTAGATGCAAGCAGTTCTTCATAAAGCTTTTCACCCGGGCGAAGTCCGGTATAAACAATATCTATATCTTCGCCCAACCTTAGACCCGACAGCTTAATCATTTTTTCGGCCATATCAGCAATTCGTACAGGTTCGCCCATATCAAAGACAAATATTTCTCCGCCGTTACCCATAAATGAGGCTTCCAGAACCAGTTGGCAGGCCTCCGGAATTGTCATAAAGTAGCGGGTTATCTCGGGATGTGTTACCGTAACCGGCCCTCCTTGTGCAATCTGCCGCTTGAATAGGGGTACCACCGAGCCATTTGAGCCCAGTACGTTGCCAAAACGGGTAGTTACAAAAGCTGTTTTTATATTGGGTATCTGCGACATTGATTGGATATAGAGCTCGCACACCCTCTTTGAAGCACCCATCACGTTGGTAGGATTTACCGCTTTATCGGTGCTGACCATAAGAAATTTTTCGACGCCAAACTCAACTGAGAGGTCGGCCATAATTTTTGAACCTCCGATGTTGACTCTTATGGCTTCGTAGGGTGCCTCTTCCATCATAGGCACATGTTTGTAAGCGGCGGCGTTAAAAACGATTTGGGGTTTGTAGGTTTCGAACACCCTGTGCATCTGCTTGTAATTGGTGATGTCGGCCAGGACGGGTTTGAAAGGAGCATCAAAGTGGCGTAGAATTATCTCCTGTTGCAAATCATAGAGAGCCGATTCTGCCTGGTCAAGCATAATTATCTGTCTGACAGGGAAGCGCAAAAGCTGACGTACTATTTCTGAGCCAATGGAGCCTGCAGCCCCTGATACAAGGATGGTTTTATTATTCAGTCCTTCCATTATCCTGCGCTGGCTAAGATGTATTTCATCCCGACCCAGAAGGTCATCGATACGAACGTCGCGTATCTGACTCATGTTGGAGATGCCGTTAACCCAGTTGCCTACAGATGGCATAACCTTAAGCTTCCAGCCCCGGTGCATACATTCGTCGGCTATAGTCTGCTTCTGTTTTGTTGAGATGGAAGGAAGCGCCAATATTACTTCCTCAATTTCATCCCATTTTCGTCCGCCTGATAATATTTTTTCCCAGCTTAACACCGGCAAGGTGTTAAGGTCCATATTCCACTTGGAGGGCTCGTCGTCCACGAAGGCAATCACCTGGTAAGGACTTTCTTTGTCGTTACGGATGGCTTCGAGAGTTATCAAGGCCAGGTCGCCTGTCCCGTATATAACAGTGGCCACCGAGCCCTTATTGGAGGTGAGGTAGGCGTAAGTTTCGCGGACAACCAGTCTGAATCCAAAGCAGAAAAATACCACCAGCACAAAATGCAGCATTAATACCAGACGGGGAACCATGGCATAATCAGGGTTTGCCAATCCTACCAGGGTGTGAAGCCCAAGTAATACAAGCAGAGCTGTGCCACAGGCAAAGGAAAGCATCCTGAGTTCAGAGAAGTTGGTATGTCTGATTACTCCTTTGTGAATCCTGAAGATGTAGAATGCAATGCCGTAAATTAGTATGACGTAGGTTCCGCCTCGAACGAATTCCCAGACTGAATAGGTGGGAAGCATAACATTAAGGCGCACGATATATGCTATCACGAAAGCGTTGGAGACAAGCATTAAATCAATAAGCATTATCCACCACGGTGAGATTATCCGTCCGTTAAATATTTTGAGTAAAAGTGCCTTCATTATTTGGGATAAATGATGCTGTGAACTCTCCACAGAAAATCTCTGAGTTAATTCACGCGTCCAAATATCCGATATAAGAAAAGGAAATTCAATTTAATTTTTACCAGCATCTTTGTATTTTCCACGAACACCTGATTATTGACAACGACGGGTTTACTCTTCGCTGCTTTCGCTGTCTTCAGGTTTTTTTGCAAAGATACGCTTGTATTTGCGTATTAGCTCGTTAAGCTTGTTGAACTCCTCCTTGAAGGATAAGCCAATTCCCTGAGTTGTTGGCGAGGATTCATAAATGAGATCTTCGTTGGAGCGGGTGTAAGCCCGGGCTCGCAGGGTGCCGCTACGGTTAAGCTTAATGTCAAGGTCGAAATCGCCGACCATTTTACTGGTGTTGGTCTGATATTTCCCATAACCCACGTTTCCATTGATAGTTACGCGGTTATTGAAGACCTGCTTTGATGCAGCAACTTCAAACTCATCACTCGTTATATTGTCTCCCGGTCGATAGGCTAGGCCTACGTCAAAGTCGAAGTCGTCGGTCAGAGTGCTTATCCAGCGGCTGATTTGTGATGATAACATTTCAGTGGTAGTGACCAGGGCTGCATTTTCCGAACGTAGCGATGAGTTATTATCGACGCGCAGATGCTCGGGTGGGTAAAATCTGTTGAGTACAAGCAGGGATAGAACTTGTCGGTTGAGCTCTTCCTCTGAGGTGATATAGCCAAGTACCAAGGCTTCCAGGCTCTCGTCGAGCGTGGGCATTTCAAGTCCGAATTTGATCGAGGGCTGTTGCAGCATATCGCTAAGCATAAGGTTGGTATGAATTTGAACCCTGCGTTGCAAATCGGATGTTGAGCCCGATTCAACGCTGGTCATCGGGTCAATAAGGTCGCCAAGCGATGCCCTCAGCTTGTAAACGGCTGTGATATCTATTTCGGCATTGTAGGGACTACCCTGCCACTTAACTGTTCCGCCCTGATTGATGGTGAATCGTTTGTTTATAAGGTTCTGCAATGAGAATAGATACTCTCCTTCCTGGATAGTGTAATCGCCGAAGAAACGAACATTCCCCTGACGGTCAATCATTATTTGAATATTGCCATCTCCCTGGCTACGAAGAATATCACCTATGCGCTCATCAAAAATAATCTGAACTTCCACATCCGGAGTTACTTCTACGTTTATATTGATAGCTGCCCCGTTAACATTGACCTTATACTCCTGATTAGCTGCCGGGGAGCTTCCGTCGTCTATCAAAGTATTATTATTGTTTGTAAATCGAATGAAATTACTCTCCCTGGCGGTTTCTGCGGAACGTATAGGTATGAAAAATCTGGAATTGGGCATTGTACGCCCGTTAATATCAATATTTACATTGCTGGTATTTCCGGTAACCGTCATGTTGCCGCTTCCGTTAATAGTGCCGTAATAGTAGGGGTTGTCAGACAGCCGGGTGTTAAGTAGCTCCATATTATTGGCATCCAGGCGCAAATTGAAAATCAGATCTTTATATGAGCCGTTATGGTATATTGACCCGCGGAACTTCCCTTTGTGGTTATTACGATCGCTAAGCGTCATATTTCTAAAACGAATTTCGTTAGGGAAAAAGGATACAGAATCCTTTATCTGGTACTTTGACTTTAGAAAATCTACGCCGAAGCTCCCGTCGTCCAATTGTACTTTGCCCGTTAGGTAGGGCTGTGACAGTGGCCCTTTGAAGTACATACGACCGGAGGCGTAGCCCTTGAAGTCCTGCAATACCTTATGAATGAAAGGGTCTAAGAATCCTATGCTAAAACGGTTCAAATCCAGGCTGAAGTCAAGGTTGCGCTTGTCGGGGTTGAACTCACCATCGCCCCTAAGCAGAATTTCGCCATCCTTATTCAGGAGTGCTTTAACCTCCATAACTTCATCCTCTCTGTTCCATTTGCTGTCGATATTGAAGGTGCCGTATTTTACATTGTTGAAAACAAAGTCGCGGATTGCTACATCAGCAGTGAGGAGCGGATCCCTGTAGTAGTCGCTAAGCCTAAGCGTGCCGTCAATATTGCCTCCAAAGGAGATTTTGCCCATGTCATTTCCCCGTAGGAAGTGGTCTGTCTGCATCCTGTTAAAGACCAAAAGCAGGCCGTCATCGGCCTCTTTATGCAGGAAGCCGTTGAGTGAAACAAATTCGCCGTTTTGCTCTATTCGGAAATCCTTGATGCTCATTCCTTCAGGGTAGAAATTGGCTTCCGACTGGCTGATGTGCCATGTGCTGTCGGCAATAATTATTGACGAAGGGTGCATCCTTACTTTAGTTCTGCGCTTGTTGTTGCTATCCAGGCTGAAACCTGTAGTTGTATATAAGGCGCCACTATAAGTAATAAGCTCCCAGTTGTTCCAAAACATATTGGTAATAAGCGTGTCGGAGGCGGCAGTTTGATGAATGGAAAAGTTGAGAAGGTCGATAAAGTTGCCTACCCTGAATTTTTCCGCCCTTGTAATAATTGAGAGCTTGTTTTCACCGTTAGCGCCGCCTTTGGCTACGAGGCCTTCGGCACTGATGTTTTTGTAGTTCAGATGGTCAACAGCCATATCAAGGGTCAGGAGTGGCGGGTCAGATCTGAAGTGGCCGCTGATGTATCCTTCGTCGGCCATGTCGAGTTGGGGAACAAATATTGCGGCTATTTTATTCATCTTTTTCAGCCTGATGTCAAATTCAAAATCATTGCCTTTCCCGATAAGAGGATATTTGTTGTCTGTATTATATGAAGGAAGGTAGTTGTCGATAAAATTCCGCAGCGTTCCCCCCAGGTTGCGAAACATATATTTGCCTGTTACTTCGCCGTCGGCAAAGAGGGAGTTGAGAGTAAGCTTTTTAATATCACCTTCGCGAACGGCTCTTATTGCTATTGAGTCGAAGTCGATAGAGGCTTCGGGCGTAAAAAGCAGCCCTTCCTTAATGACAATCTCCCCGATCAGATCGTCCAGATTGTCGCCGCTGAAATTTGTTTCAACAACTGCGGAAAGCACACTTTCCTTTAATTCAGGTAAAATATGCAGCCTGTCAAGCTGTGCGTTACTAACGGCTGCCATGAAGTCGAAGTGAGGCACCTTGCCCGCCATATCCACCTTCCCGATAAAATCTAAAGCACCGTTGGGGTCATTGAGCCTTACGCTTCCATCAAATTTCTGGTAGGTATGCAGTCCCTGAACTGAAATGTTTTGATATAAATAATCATTAAGCTCCATTTCGGAGAGCATCCCATCGAGAATAATAAAGTAATCCTTTGGCGAGCTGCGGCTGCCGCTTACTTCCATGTCGAGCGATATCTTTCCAAGTGAGGGCTCAGCATTTAGCAACTTCCCCAGTTCAAAGTCTTTGGTGGCAAGTAGTCCGCCAAATAGTAAGCGCCCATCTTTCTCAATTTTAATCCCGATATCAGTGCTTAGCTCTCCCAAGTTTGAGGTAAAGGAGCCGTAGGCTACCAGATTGTTGATGAAACCAGTTATATTACCCGAATAGCGTATAGTTTCGAGTTGGCGGAAAGATTCCGGCATTATTGGCCTTGTGCCCTCGATAAGTAATTCTATGTCAGGGATATTAGTCTCAAGGCCGTCAATATCCATATATAGGAAAGCCTCGTTAAAATTGGAGAGTCCGGAGATGTCGAAAGAGGCTCTGAAAGAGGAATTCTGTCCAAAAGCCGCTTTTATTTCCCTTCCCTTTAAATTGTCGAGCGAGCCGAAGATGGTTCCCGAAAGGCTGATAGGACTCTCGAGCAATGGAAACGATGGGTAGTAGGCATGAACCTCTTCGGAAGAAATCAAAATATTGTTTATCCTCCCGCTGAAAGGTACGTCGTAACCTGAAATTTCGGTTGTACCCAGAGGCAGTTCAACAGCTTCAAAGTCGAAAAGTGATTTCGCCGTTCGGAATGATAACTTGTCTATTACGATTTTATCTTCAGCTACATAGCCTGTGCTTTTAAATCCTTCAACAAGCAGTCCGGAAGCTTCCCGCAGAGAAAACTCCGATACGGCGAAAGCTATGGCCTCGCCAATGGGAGATGTACGTTTAATCTTAATGTTCAGACCTGTAAACAGAAGCTTGTCGGCAGCTATCTCGGGGTTGTCAAAGATGCTGTGTGATATGGCAAGCTTGCCGTTTTCTATTGAGAAATTATCAATGGAATAGAGCCATTTTGCCGAGTCGCTGCGGCTTCCGCCGAGCGAGTCGAGGAGGAAGGAAAAGTTCATGCGCTCTTCATGCTGATAAAGATTGATGAAGGGCTCTACAAATTTTGCATCCTTTAGATAGAGATGTTTTTTTCGTATTGAAAAATTATCGATGCCGGCTCTTACCTTTTCGGCATAGAATAGGGTGTCTTGTTGCTGGTCGAGCAGCAAAAAGCCGTTTAGCCTGATTCCGGCAAAGGGTAGTATGCTTACTCTTTCTATGCTAATGGTGCTGTTCAGGTCGGTAGATAAGCGGGAGGTAACAACTCTTACAATAGCTGTTTGAACCGTGGGAATCATCAAAATAAGAGAACTTAGTACCGGCAGGCCTGCCAGCACTATAAATATGATAATTAATATTTTCTCTAATTTTTTGATAATTTTGTCGTTTTGAATTTAAACTAATGTACAAGTCAGAGCTCTGCCTGCAAAAATAAGCAACTTAAGAACAATAAACAGGGACTTGGGGGCAGGTTTATCATAAAAATATCAGGGTGACGATTATATGCAATTAGCAGATAAAAATCAGACAAATAAGCCTTATGTCAATAATAATTTTAGGAATAGAATCATCGTGCGACGATACCTCTGCATCTATCATCAAAAATGATACCATTCTTAGCAATGTGATAGCCGGACAGAAGGTGCATGAAGAGTACGGAGGGGTGGTTCCCGAGCTTGCATCGCGTGCACATCAGCAGAATGTTATTCCTGTTGTTGACAAGGCTCTCAGGGATGCAGGGCTGCGACCTGAGGATGTCAATGCAGTGGCCTTTACCCGCGGCCCCGGACTGATGGGTTCTTTGCTTGTGGGGGCTTCATTTGCCAAAGGCTTTGCACTGGCTCGCAGGCTTCCCTTAATAGCTGTTGACCATCTACAGGCACATGTGTTGGCAAACTTTATTCAGGAAGCGGGAAATCCAAAAGCCGTGCCTTCCTTTCCTTTTCTATGCCTGCTGGTGTCGGGCGGCAATAGTCAGATAATTGAGGTCAGGAGCCATCTGGACATGGAGATTATAGGGCATACCATCGATGATGCTGCCGGCGAAGCCTTTGATAAGTGCGCAAAAGTTATGGGCTTTCCTTATCCCGGCGGTCCTTTTATTGACAAGTATGCCCGTGAGGGTAATAGTGAGGCATTTGAGTTTAGCAAACCTCGGATTGAGGAATATAACTACAGTTTTAGTGGCTTGAAGACTTCTTTTCTGTACTTTTTGCGAGATAGGATAAAGGAAGATGCCGGGTTTATTGAGAATAACAAAGCGGATCTTTGTGCTTCATTGCAAAAGACAATAGTAGATATATTGATGGAAAAGTTGATTAAGGCCTCCAAAGAAAGAGGAATTAAAGAGGTGGCGCTGGCCGGAGGGGTGTCGGCCAATAGCGCCTTGCGCAAGGCCATTGAGACTGCCTCCTTGCAGTTGGGATGGAAAAGCTATATCCCAAAAATGGTCTATACCACCGACAACGCGGCCATGGTTGCCATTGTGGGATATTATAAGTTTCTTGCGGGTGACTTTGCCACTCAGGATGTGGTGCCCTATGCCCGCCAGGCATAAAGTGATTTAGAATAATTCTTTGGAATAAAATTTGTACTATATACTATTCGTAGTGCATTTTTCATAAATTAGCGCGATAAATTAACCAATAACAGAAATCGATTATGAATCCTTTTTTGATGATACAGGCAGCCGGACAAGTTGTAGATGCTCCTCTTGAAGGTGAAGAGCTTGCTGAAAAAAGCATTGACTTGATAGAATTGACTATGATGGGAGGATGGATAATGTATCCATTATTGTTTATGTCAGTGATAGCCATTTATATATTTATTGAACGCTATATTGTGCTTAGGCGTGCTTCTAATATAGACACAACTTTTATCAACAGAATCAGGGATTATATCCATGACGGGAAAATTGATTCTGCGCTGGCTCTGTGCCGTTCAAACAATCATCCGGTTTCACGTATGATTGAAAAAGGTGTGTCGCGTATCGGGCGTCCTTTGAGTGACGTGAATGCAGCAATTGAAAATGTTGGCAACCTGGAAGTAGCCTCCCTTGAGAAAGGACTTACTACTCTGGCTTCTATCGCCGGGGGCGCTCCAATGTTAGGGTTCCTGGGTACTGTAATAGGTATGGTTATTTCCTTTTGGGAAATGGCCAATTCAGGGGCTAATATTGTGATTTCGCAACTTGCGGGAGGTATCTACACTGCTTTGATAACCACTGTTGGCGGCCTAATCGTTGGCATTCTGGCTTATTTTGCCTACAATATTCTGGTATCAAGGGTTCAGAAGGTAGTATTTAATATGGAGGCACAGACCATGGAGTTTATGGATGTTTTGTACGAACCGGCACGTTAAACTAAATTACAATGGCTTTAAAACGCAGAAATATAGTAAACCCATCGTTTAGTATGTCATCGATGACTGACATTGTCTTTTTGTTGCTTATATTTTTTATGATTACATCGACCTTGGTGAGTCCAAATGCCATCAAACTGATGCTTCCGCAAAGCACTCAGCAGACTTCTGCTAAGGCTGTTACAAGTGTCTCGATAACGCAAAATCTAAACTATTATATTGAGTCGCGCCGTGTCAGTTTTAATCAGCTCGAAGCTGCTTTGCAGGAAAGGATAGGTGATAAAATCGATGTGTATATTTCTTTGCATGTGGACGAGAATGTTCCCATGAAAGAAGTGGTAAAAGTTATGAATATAGCCAAGAATAATGATTATAAGGTGATATTGGCTACCAGAGCGAGATAGTATGGATGAGAGGAAAAGTGATAAGACTTTCGGAGTTATAGGCGCCCTTCTGTTTCATGTGGCGCTGCTGTTGGTGCTTGTTTTAGTAAGCCTGACCAGCATACCGCCCGAAGAGGAGGGAATACTTGTTGCTTTGGGTGATTCGCCCACGGGCATGGGGTCTTCTATCCCGACCCGCTCAGCTGCCCCATCGCAGGTGTCAACTCCTCCTCCATCTCAGGAGGCAGCTCCACCGCAGCCGGCGGCTTCTACACCAGCACCGGCCCGTCAGCAAGTATTAACCCAAAAGAGCGAAGACGCCCCTGCAATCTCTGCCCAGGAGAAGGCTCGTAAAGATGCCGAAGTTAAGCGTCAGACAGAGGAAAGGAACCGTCAGGCCGAAGTGGAGCGCCAGAAGAAAGCAGAAGCTGAACGTCAGCGTCAGGCAGAGCTTGAACGTCAGCGAATCGAAGCAGAAGAGCGTCGGAAGCAAGAGGAACAGGCACGTCAGGCTGCGGAAGCACGTAAGGCTGTGGACGGTGCCTTTAGTAACAGTGGCGCAAATTCTCAGTCGGCCGGCGATACTCCCGGCTCCGGAACTCAGGGAAAGCTTACCGGAGACCCGAATGCGACCAGCCGCACAGGTAGCGGTAAGGGAGGTGAAGGTGTTTCTTTCAGTCTCGACGGACGAAGGTCCATAGGCGATTTGCCCAAACCGGAGAATAATAGCCAGGAATATGGCAAAGTAGTCGTGAAGATAACTGTGGATAGGAACGGAGTAGTGACTAAGGCCGAGCCTATCCAGAGGGGTACGACTACGCCGGACCTCTATTTGCAGAATGAAGCGAAGAAGGCAGCGCTAAAGGCACGCTTTAATGCTGATCCCAAGGCTACTGCTATCCAGGAGGGCACAATTACTTATATTTTCGAGCTAAATTAAGGGGCTTAGGCTAAAAAACTATTTGCCATTTTAATTTAAAGCATCCCGAATTAAGCGATGCGAGTTTTTCAGCTGACCTTAATTTTGAATTAATATAACCATAGTCTTGTTAATACGCTGTTAATGGTTAATTGTAATATTGCTTTTCGCTGTTTGAGTGCTTATATTTGTAATGTGTTTGACTGTTTCACCTGAGTATTGAATCTTTATTACAAAGTCAATAGCGAAAAATATAAAAAAAGTTAAAACGCTTTTTTCTTTAAAAGACATGTTGTATATTTGTACTGTCGTTAATCGGAAGGGAAGATTAAGACAAAGATGCTTGAGGAAAGTCTTGAGCAAAAATTAAAAAAAAGAAATATTGATTCTTTTTTAAACAAAATAGATTATTATTTGTTTCAAATAAAATAGGTTTTTCATAATTTTGGGTTAGGGTTAAGGTTAGAAACGGGATTCATCAAACGAGATGGTCCCGTTTCTTTTTGTGTTACCTTTAAGCATCAGCCACTAAAATAAAAACCCCTAAGCATTGATTCTTAGGGGCTTTTATGTGTCTTCTCAAATAATTTATCCTCTCAGTTTGGCACCCAGTTCTTGCTCAAAAGCTCTGGTTAGATTTTGCATAATCTTGGCTATTTGATTGTCTGTAAGAGTCTTGCTCTTGTCTTCCAGCACGAAGGTGATGGCATAAGATTTCTTTCCAGCTTCCAGATTTTTCCCTTCGTAAACATCGAAGAGAGATATACTTTTCAGATATTTCTTTTCTGTTTTTCGTGCCAGGGCTTCGATAGCCGCAAATTGCACTCCCTGATCCAGTAGCAGTGCCAAATCGCGTTTAACTTCCGGGAATCGTGAGAGTTCAGCATGAAGAACCTCATGTTTGGCTGAAAGTGACACTACATTGTCCCAGTCAATCTCAGCGTAAAATACCGGCGCATCTATATCAAACTTCTTAAGTAGTCTGTCGGATACTATTCCCAGAGTCATCAATCTGACATTATTGAGCATGTAGATCAGTCCCTCTTTCAATAAGTCAGTCTGAAGAGCTTCGCTGTGCCATGCCTTGCTGCTAATGCCCATTCGATGCAGAACATTCTCAGCATGGGTCTTAATATCGGCAAAGCTCACATCTTGCGTGTCGGATGTCCAGCTTGGCTGGGCCTTGGCCCCGGTCATAAAAATGGCAAGTTTTTGTTCCTCCCGATAGCTTTTTTGAACAGTAATATCAGCGTTTTCCTTAAGAGCATAGCAGTTGCCTAATTCGAACAGTTTTAAATCAGGATGCTTACGGTTGCGGTTGTGAATAATAGTCTCCAGGCCACCAAAAAGCAGAGTCTGGCGCAGTCCATTCAAATCTGTGCTTAAAGGATTTGTCAGCATAACTGTTTTAGAGGCCTTAAAATGCTCTGAGTTTTCATAGTAAGCCGCTTTAGTCAGTGAGTTGCACATAATTTCCTGGAATCCGGCGCCTATAAGCTGTGCAGAAATGATATTGCGCAGTTTATGATGGTCGGGGCGGGGGGAGATTACTATAGATGAATTAAGTCTGCCTGATATTTCAACATTGTTGTATCCGTAAACTCTCAGAATTTCTTCTATTACATCTGCCTCGCGTAGTACATCGACACGATATGGGGGTGATAAAAGACTGAGGCCTTCCCGGTTCTCGTTCAAGATTTTTATGTCAAGGGCCTTGAGGATGGTTTTAACCAGAACAGGGTCAAGCTCCTTGCCAATTAGGCGGGCGAGGTTTTTCTTACTAAGCTCGATTTCAGTGCCATTTTGCGGCTTTGGATAGATATCCTGAATGTCACTTGATATTTCGCCTCCCGCCAACTCTTTTATAAGCAAGGCTGCCCTTTTTAGTGCATAGATTACCATGTCGGGATCGGAACCGCGCTCATAGCGAAATGATGCGTCGGTAAAAAGCCCATGGCGTCGGGAAGTTCTGCGTATATAAACAGGGTTAAAACATGCGCTTTCAAGGAAAATCCGGGTTGTGCTTTGGCTCACTCCACTTTTTGCTCCTCCAAAGACTCCTGCAATACACATTCCTTCTTCCTTATTGCATATCATCAGGTCTTCGGAATGAAGTTCGCGCTCTTTGCCATCCAGGGTGATGAATTTTGTACCGGCCGGACTTGTTTTTACTATTACCTGATTTCCGCTGATTTGGTCACCATCAAAGGCATGAAGCGGCTGACCGCATTCATGTAGGACGAAGTTGGTGATATCGACTATATTATTGATGGGCGTCATGCCGATTGAACGCAGTTTGTTTTTGAGCCAGTCGGGCGATTCCTTAACTTTTACTCCCGAAATCGTCAGTCCGCTGTATCTCGTGCAAGCTTCCTCTTTTTCGAGAGTAATATTTACCGGGTAACTTTGATTGTCAACTTTAAAACTGTCAACCGAAGGCCATTTAAGCTGAACTGATGAACCATGAGCAGCAGCATGGGCGGCCAAATCACGCGCTACCCCAAGGTGAGATGCCGCGTCAATGCGGTTTGGAGTAAGATCAAGCTCTAAAAGCGTATCATTCTCAATTTTGAAGTATTCAGCGGCGGGCAAACCAACAGGGGTGTCGGCCGGAAGCGCCATAATACCCTCGTGGTCAGTACCAATGCCTAATTCATCCTCGGCGCATATCATACCTTCAGAGACTTCACCACGGATTTTTGCTTTTTTTATCACAAAGGGTTCATCTCCACTGTAAAGAGTAGTTCCGACAGTTGCCACCAGTACCTTTTGGCCGGCTGCCACATTTGGAGCTCCACATACTATTGGCAGAGGCTCTGTCCCGCCAATATTAACTGTTGTAATGCTTAACTTGTCGGCACCGGGGTGTTTTTGACAACTAAGAACTTCACCTACCACCACGCCGGCCAGTCCTCCTTTTATGCTTTCTATCTCCTCAATACTTCCGACCTCCAGACCTAAAGATGTCAATATTTCTGCAAGTTCGTTCGCTGTTTTGTCTGTGTTAATATACTCTTTAAGCCAATTGTATGATATATTCATGCCTTATATTGTTGTTTGTGATTAAATTCCAACAAATCTTTAACAGGCAAAAATAAGGAATTTGAGCCTATCAAGCTATTAATAATGATTCATTTTATTTGAAAAGCTCTCTCAAAGTCAATAATTATTGCTGTTTGAACGTTTATAGCTATCTTTGATAATTGATAAAAAAGTGTTATGGATAAAATAAAGAAGAATCATCGTCCGCTGATTTTAGTGACCAACGATGACGGGGTGGAGGCGAAAGGAATAAAGGCTTTAATTGAAGCTGTGAGGCCCTTTGGTGATATTATTGCTGTGGCACCTGATAGCGCTATGTCGGGGATGTCTCACGCCATAACAGTTTCTAAACCCTTGTATCTGACCCTTGTGTCCTCAGAAGAGGGTCTGGTGGTATATAAGGCTAACGGAACACCTGCCGACTGCGTAAAACTGGCTCTTAATGAGCTGATAGAGGGGCGTCCTGATTATGTTGTTTCAGGCATTAACCACGGAACGAACAGTTCGGTAAGTATGCATTACTCAGGCACTGTAGCCGGAGCCCGTGAGGGCGTGTTTAGCGGCATCCCGTCAATAGCCTTTTCGCTTTTGGACCATGATGCAAATGCTGATTTTTCGACTGCGGTACAATATGCCCGTCAACTGATGAGGGTTGTAATCGAAAATGGTATGGAGGCAGGAGTTTGCTATAATGTTAATATCCCTGCGGGCTCTGATGTAAAGGGCATAAAGGTATGCAGGCAGGCCAAAGGCATCTGGACAAAGGAGTTTGACAAACGCATAGATCCTCGTGGCAGGCCGTATTTTTGGATGACAGGTCGTTTTGAAAGTCAGGAGAGTGGAGTTGAAAATACTGATGAATGGGCTTTAAGCAGAGGATATGTATCTGTCGTGCCCTTCACCATCGACGCTACTTATCAACCGGCTATTGAAGCATTGCAATTGCAAGGAGTAGAAGAAATAACGGAAAGCCAACTCACTCAACTTTAACTTATGCAAAAAGGATGGACTGACAATCAGTTGATAGGGCTAATCACAGGCATTTTAGTTCCCCTGCTAATGGCCTATTTAATCTATTATTTCCGTTTTTCAGGTCGTGATAGTTTTTCAGGAATTATCGAGGAGCTCGTGAAGCTGAAAAGTCTGGGTAAGTTATTGAGCGTTAGCGTTGTCCCTAATTTGATTTTTTTCTTTCTGTCCCTATCGGCCAATAAGGAAAAAACAGCACGCGGCTTGCTGGGAGCCACTATTTTATGGGGCATTACCGCGGGTATCCTTTTTATTATAAGATAGAGTCGCTGAGGCTTAGCATTAATTCCGTCTGATAAAAAATAAGTTATAGGCAGATGAAGTATTATCTCATAGCAGGTGAGGCATCAGGTGATTTGCATGCCGCTAATTTGATGAAGGCCTTGAAGAAGTTTGACCCGATGGCCAACTTCCGCTACTGGGGCGGTGAGTTAATGGCTGCCGAAGGCGGTCAGCTAGTTCGGCATTACCGCGACACCGCTTTTATGGGAGCGTTTGAGGTTGTTATGAACCTTCACAAGATCTGCCGAAATTTAAAGTTTTGTAAGGAAGACATCCTGAAATATAGTCCTGATGTGCTTATCCTTGTTGATTATGCAGGATTTAACCTGCGGATAGCGTCTTTTGCCAAAACTCGGGGTTTTCGTGTGTTTTATTATATAGCGCCAAAAATCTGGGCATGGAATACGGGACGAGCCCGGAAGATTAAGAAAAATGTCGATAAGCTTTTCTCTATCATGCCTTTCGAGAGTGATTTTTATGCAAAGTATAATGTGCCGGTGGTGTATTCGGGAAACCCTCTGATGGACGCAATCGATAAAAGGCCATACAAGAACGAGGGCTTTGAGGCTTTTGTAAAGCGCAACAATCTTGAAAATAGACCCATAATTGCTCTGTTGGCCGGTAGCCGTAAGCAGGAGATAAGCAGATTGCTTCCCGAGATGTTGGCTATGGTAGAACATTTTCCGGATTTTCAGTTTGTTATTGCCGGTGCTCCTTCTTTTACTTTTGCTGATTACGAAGAATATTTAAGAGATTACGAAGGAGTTTCCGTAGTGTTTGGGCAGACCTACGCTCTGCTTGAGAGTGCTCATGCGGCCTTGGTAACCTCGGGAACAGCTACCTTGGAGGCGGCTCTGTTAAAATGTCCGCAGGTTGTTTGCTATAAGATGTGGGGAGGTAGTTTTACTGACTTTATGGCCAAGAAGGTTATCATAAAGGTAGCACATATCTCTCTTGTTAATCTGATAATGAACAGAGAAGTAGTCAAGGAACTGTTTCAGAGCAGTTTCTCTCTTGAAGCTCTGAAAAATGAGCTCTCCTTGCTTTGTTATGACGAGGATTACCGTAAGCGAATGATAGAAGGCTATACCGAGTTAGGTTATATAGTGGGTAATCCCGGCAGCAGTGAGCGTACTGCCCGGTTGATGTGGGAAAGTCTTAAGGGCAAGTAAAAATAATCAACTAAAAACTCTTTAATATTATGCTGGCACTTTGGAAAAAGGAGGTAATGACTTTTTTCGGTTCTCTGACCGGTTACCTTGTTGCAGGCGTTTTTCTGGTTATTCTATCTCTGTTTTTGTGGTTTATTCCCGGAAATATGAATATTCCAATGGGAGCTTACGCGACACTGGACTCGCTTTTTTGGATAGCACCATGGATTTACTTGTTTTTAGTTCCTGCCATTACAATGCGTCTATTCGCTGAAGAGAAGCGCGGAGGAACGATTGAGCTGCTTTATACCTATCCCATATCCGCCTGGAACATAATTACTGCTAAGTATCTGGCAGGTCTCACACTGGTTGCAATTTCGCTTCTGCCTACCTTGTTCTTTTATTTTTCGGTTAATCAACTGGCTCAGCCCGTCGGTAATCTTGACCATGGAGCCATCTGGGGATCCTATATCGGCTTGTTGCTCTTAGCCTCTGTCTATGTTGCCATCGGCATTTTCAGTTCATCGCTGACAAGTAATCAGATAGTTGCCTTTTTGCTGGCCCTTGTGCTTTGTTATTTCTTTTATGACGGGTTTGCCGCACTGGCAGCGCTTCCGGGGCCGGGTTCCTTAAGTGAGGTCTTGCTTAGCTTAGGCATAGCCGAGCACTACCGGTCGATTAGTCGCGGAGTTGTTGACTCGCGCGATTTAATTTATTTTCTGTCGGTAATAGTAATCTTTCTTTTGCTAACAAAAGTTGTGATAAGCAGCAAACGCTAATTCTAACAAATTACGAGTTTTATAAATGGCAATGAGAAAAAACTGGAAAAGAAATATAGCA
The DNA here is from genome assembly GCA_002427105.1 of Marinilabiliaceae bacterium UBA5488. GTDB lineage: Bacteria > Bacteroidota > Bacteroidia > Bacteroidales > Marinilabiliaceae > Geofilum. The sequence continues at coordinate 84,070 of DIPM01000024.1, forward strand.
GAGCTTGCTTTGTGGATTGCAGCAATCATCCTAATTAACCTGTTCTTTTCAACACGCTACTTCAGGATTGACCTTACGGATGAGAAACGCTATACTCTGGCTCCCATTACAAAGCAGTTTCTCCGTAGCTTTGAAAAGGATGTTATGGTCAAAGTTTATCTGGATGGCGATTTGAACGCGGGCTTTAGAAGGCTTTCACGCGCAACGCGTGAAACGCTTGAGGAATTCAGGATTGTTTCGCGGGGCAAACTTTACTACGAATTTGTAGATCCTAAAGAAGAGCCTGTGGCGCTTGAAGAATTGAAAAATCTGGACTTGTCGCCTGTTTCCTTGTTCGAAACCACCTCTGACGGTCGTAGAATTCAATCCAATATCTATCCCTATGCCAACTTCCATATCGACGGATATGAACTGACGGTTAACCTTCTTGAGAACCTGCCCGGCCTTTCGGGAGAGGCTAACCTGAACCTTTCGGTGGAGGCGCTTGAGTACAAAATCACTGATGTAATGAGGAGACTGCTCACCGAAGATACTCCCGCCATCGCCTTTCTTGAAGGTCATGGTGAACTCGATGAGATGGATGTTTATGATGTTACAGAAGCCCTGTCGCATTACTATCAGGTTGACAGAGGCTCGCTCACTTCCGACCCCTATATCCTGGATGTTTATAAAGCCTTGATTATTGCTAAGCCCCGCTTTAAATTTTCTGAGAGGGATAAATTTGTGCTAGACCAGTACGTGATGCGTGGAGGAAAGGTGCTTTGGCTAATCGATGCTGTGCAGGTAACCCTCGACAGCCTGAGGACAGCAACGCAAACCGTCGGGATGCCAACCGATTTGGGCTTGAGCGATTTATTGTTTCGCTATGGCATACGAATTAACCAGGAGCTGGTTCAGGATGTGCAGGCTGCAATGATTCCGGTTAATGTTGCGGGTCCCGGCGAGCAGCCTAAGTTTGTTCCCGTTCCATGGATGTTTAATCCTTTGCTAAGTACCAACAGCAGTCATCCTGTTACCCGCAGCGTTAATCTGGTAAAGGGAGAATTCGTTAGCAGCATTGATACCGTTGGAGTTTTCCCCGGAATGAAGCGTGATATCTTGTTGCAGACAAGCCAAAACGCACGACGCTTACCTATTCCTGTTTTTATTTCTCTGGCGATGGTTAATGAGCAGCCCGACAGCCGCGATTTCGTCAACGCCTTTGTTCCCGTTGCCGTATCTATGGAGGGAGTATTTCCATCTTTATACCTGAATCGCCCAAAGCCCCCGGAAGTAGATATTAGTCCTTCAGATATCAGGAAGGAGAGTGTAGCAAGCCGTATGATAGTTATTGCCGACGGAGATATTATCCGTAATGAGGTAAGGATGCGTCACGGCCCGTCTCCCCAAATTTTACCCTTAGGATTCGATGAGGTGGGCAATCAGACCTTCGGAAACAAAGATCTGATAATTAACGCCGTTCATTATTTGGCTGATGATGAGGGCTGGATGAATTTGCGTACGCGCGACTACCGCCTGCGTATGCTGGATCGCGAAAAGCTGGCTAATGATATCGATTTTTGGAAGTGGGCAAACTTGTTGCTTCCTCTGGTTTTTATGGGTATAATTGGTACTTTCTTCGCTCTTTGGCGAAGAAACAAATATGGAAAGACAAGAGATAAAAAGTCCTTATGAGGGCTTATAATTGTCTGATTATTCATATATTTGAAAGTTGAGATTCTTTGTGAGGCAAGATTTTTTTTATCTGGGTTTTAGCCTGATAACAAGAAGATAAATTGCATATAACCATATAAATTATTGACTAATGAAGTTTATAGTATCGAGTTCAGAACTGCTGTCGCATTTACAGGCTATCAGCAGAGCCATATCTTCAAAGAGCCAACTGCCCATACTTGATTATTTCCTTTTCGACCTGAAGGGTTCTGTTTTGAGTATAACAGCTTCTGATCTGGAAGTAACCATGACAACAACAATGGAGACGGATAGCACAGATGGTGATGGTAAACTGGCATTTCCATCGAAGATTTTGCTGGAAATCCTAAAAAAGTTGCCCGAGCAACCTCTAAGCTTTAATGCTGATTTGGAAAATCTGACAGTTGATATATCCTCAGAAAGAGGGGAATACAATTTTGTAGGTCAGCCAGCCATTGACTATCCTGCTGTTCCTGTGGTAGATGAAGATAAGGCAAGCAGTCTGCGCATTCCGGCGTCTTTGCTGCTTACCGGCATTAGCAAGACCTTGTTTGCCACAGCCGATGATGAGTTACGCCCGGTTATGAACGGAATCCTTTTTGAGTTTTCTCCCGAAAACCTCACTTTCGTTGCTTCTGACTCTCATAAGTTGGTGCGTTACCGCAGGCTTGATGCAAGAAGTGATTTTGAGGCTACTTTTATACTTCCAAAAAAGCCGGCAGGATTGCTTAAGAATGTTCTTCCGCGTGAGGAGGGTGATGTTAATATAGAGTTTGACAATAAGAACGCCTTCTTTACTTTACCTAACTACAAAATGGTTTGTCGCTTGGTGGAAGGTAATTATCCAACCTACAATGCTGTAATTCCGCAGGATAATCCGAATAAATCAGTTATCGACCGGGTTGATATGGCCAATACCCTTGGGCGTGTTTCTATCTTCTCAAGCCAGTCGTCTAATCTGGTAAAGCTGCATCTAGCAAATAACGAGATGGTTGTATCGGCACAGGATATTGACTTTTCAATTTCTGCCTTCGAGAAACTTAGCTGTCAGTATGAAGGAGACGAGATGGAGATAGGTTTCAAATCTGTGTTCCTCGTGGATATTCTTGAAAATCTATCGTCTGACGATATTATTATTGAGATGTCTGACCCATCCAGGGCGGCTATATTCCTGCCCTTCGAGAAGAGCGAGGATGAAGATGAGCTTATGCTCCTGATGCCAATGATGATTAATGCGTAAAAGTTTTAAGTTCAAAGTTTTAAGTTTAAGGTTACGAGTTTAGAGTTTCGGGTTTAACTTCAACCCAAGAGTCTAAACTCGTAAATCATTATATAGCAAGTCTGACACTTACAAATACAGTTCTCCCCGGACTGAATGATGCAAAAGTCTCCTTATCGGTAAAGTTGAATATATTATCTACACCCAGTTGAATTGTTAGTTGTTCAAGAGGATTAAGGGAGCCTAAAACTTTCCAGATGCTATAATCGTCAAGCTGCGAAATAGTTTCCTCACCGCTAAATTGATCGTATATCGAGCGTGACATCTTACCGTAATAATTAGCCTGCATATTTAGAGCGGGTGAAAAACGGGCATCAAACTTATAGTTGAGGTTGATATTTCCACTGTGTTTTCTGCTTCCGGTAAGTTGCCTGTCTTTCTTTTGGTCTTCCGCATGGATTAATCCATAGCCGCCGCTTGCTATCAGGGCGGGCAAGGGCTTCCACAAAAACAGAAAATCGAGGCCTCTGATTTTCACTTCTTCTATATTTTGATAGTAGTAAATCATCGCCGGTGATTCGGCAGGATTGTAGAGTTCCATCACTTCAAGTATCATCTCATCCACCGAGTTTTGATAAATATTGAATGAGAAGTTGAGTTTGTCGAAACTGAACTCTGTCGATAAGCCGGCATATATACTTGTTTCGGGTTGAAGCTCAGGGTTGCCGAAAACAAAAATCGGGAAGGAGGTAGGCGCCTGGTATTCCATATTTCTCTCTTTCAAAGTTGGAGCCCTGTAACCTGTTCCCAGGTTTGCGCGGATACTGAGATATTCCTTTTTAATCATGGCAGAGCTCTGCCATGTTGCGTGGTTGCCATAATCTGAGTTGTAGTTCATACGCAATCCGGCAGTCAAAGTCATCCATTTGGTAATTTTAGCTTCCTGCTGCAGGTAGCCTATCCAGTCGTCGTTATAAATGCGTTCGTTAATCTTATTGCGTGGAGCTGTAAGTCCTTCATTCAGGTACTCAGCACCTGCTGTAAGCCTGGAATGATCTCCGATTTTTATGTTTCCCGCGAGGCGGGCATTTTGGAAAATATTGTCGTATTGCAGCTCAGTGTTATGCCCGTCTTTTTCGAAGATTCGATAGTTATCCTGATGCCATACTGCTTCCAGGGTGCTGTTGCGGTTGATATGATATTTTGCTTTTATCACCATATCAAGATTGTCGTTAAGCTTGTTATTTCTTAGCGGCAAAGAAGCGTCCACATGGTTCTTGTATGCCGAACCCGAAGCCTCCATCTCGAAGGAGTGGGACGGCGTCCATCTGAAGAGCTGCGACCACTTGTGAGTAGTAGTCTTCTCCATTGTGCGGCCGTCTGATGGTTTATCGTTTAAATCGTAACCATCAGTGTGGTCATATTTGTAACTTGTACGGCTGGTAAGCTCGCCATTTTTTATTCCTGCTGATATTTCCGTAAGATTTGTATTAAATGCAGTTTGTCTGCTAAGGAGGTCGAAGCTGAAGTCTTCTATTTGAGGCTCAGTAATAATATTGACAACTCCTGCCATGGCGTTAGAACCATAGAGCACCGAACTGGCTCCCCGCACTATCTCAATCCTGTCTGCGTTAATCAAAGACAGGCGATGATAATCAATATTTCCATTGTTTTCTCCTGCCAGTCTGTTGCCGTCTTTCAAAAAGAGCACATAATTGCCCGAAAGACCCATCATGCTGATATTGCTACCATATGCACCGTGCGAAAATTCTATTCCCGGCACGCTGTTTTCGAGCGCGCTCATGATTTCCATATTCCCGCTTGCCGCGAGTTTGGAAGATGAGATAAGCTGCGTAAGCACCGGCGACTCTTTTAAGGGCTTAGGGTTTTTGGTGCCGGTTATTACAATTTGATTGATATTATAAATAACCGGTTTTAATACTATAGTTAATGGAGCGCTTAGGGGAAGTTCTATTTTATTATGCTCCGTGCCATAACCCGAATAACTTATGTTGAGGGTATAGTTGCCCGGAGGCAGGTTCCTGATGATAAATGTCCCGTCGGAACTGCTCGCCGCACCGCGGGATGTACCATTTACAAACACGTGAGCTCCCGGCAGGGGATTGCTTTCTGCATCTGTAATTACTCCTGAAATAGAGTAGGTGTCGGCTGCGAAAAGATTTACGCAGCCCAATAAAAGAGCTAAAAGAACTGATTTTTGCATTATCCTTATGATTGTAGCTTGAGGTGCTTTTCAGCAAATAAGAGAAAAGCACTCCAATGATGATATCCTACTTATTTTGGAATAAGCGGAAAAAAGTACTGAAATTTTTAAGTAAGCCTGATGATCGAACCTGAGCGGGGATGCCTATTAGTAAGCAATCCGGCATAGGTGAACGGGAGGTGCTCTTAGAAGATGCTTTCTTTTGGTTTTTTCGAGCTTATAGCTGCTGTAGTCTGATATATTGGCCGATTCTGTTTCTGATTGATTCACGATAGGCCGGGGCTCAGCCTTTACTTCTGCTTCCCTGGCGGCATCATAAAGCACATCTTGTTTGGCAAGAGGTATTCGTATTTCTTTTGACTGTGAATGGGAAAAAAGAACCTGACTTGGTTCAGCTTCGCTGTGCTTGTGAATATAGCATACCAGTGTTGCCAGAGATAGCAAAAGATATGGTATAAGCGGAGCCGATGTGCCTATGAAAAACATTTATTCAGTCTTAATTCGGATAAATTTATCCACAAATTAAGCCGTTTTGTGTCATATATCAAAATGTTTTTTGTGAAAAAAACATTTTCAAGTAGTCAAATGTGTTGCATATCTTTTGATATCTAATCATTGACCGGTCTTGTCTGAAAAAAGGACTATATTTGCAGATTAATTATTTTGATAAGACAAGAGTGAAAAAGGAGCGTGTAGTAATAGGCTTATCCGGTGGTGTTGACTCAAGTGTGGCAGCCTATGTGCTAAAGGAGCAGGGCTATGATGTTGTTGCTTTGTTTATGAAAAACTGGCATGATACAACCGGTGTATTAAAGGCTGATTGTCCCTGGTTAGACGATAAGTTTGATGCTGAGGCAGTGGCTCGAAAGTTGGATATTCCCTTTCACTTTATAGATTTGAGTGAGCAATACAGGGCCAAGGTCGTCGATTATATGTTTGCTGAATACGAGAGGGGGCGCACGCCTAACCCCGATGTGCTTTGTAATCGCGAGATTAAGTTTGATGTCTTTATGGATGAAGCCATGAAGCTGGGTGCGGATTATGTTGCTACGGGTCATTACTGTCGCAAAGAGATTGTTATGCGTGATGGCAAGCCTGTCTATCGCTTGCTCGCCGGGCTGGATTCAAATAAGGACCAGAGCTATTTCCTTTGTCAGCTTTCACAAAAACAGCTTGAAAAAGCACTTTTCCCCATAGGCGATCTGGAGAAACCTGAAGTGCGGCGTATTGCCGGAGAGTTAAAACTGGTAACAGCTCACAAAAAGGACTCGCAGGGGATTTGTTTTGTGGGGAAGGTTGATCTTCCGGTCTTCTTGCAACAAAAGCTTAAGAGTATTGAGGGTAAGGTGTTTTTAGTAGAGCCTGATGCGGAATTGTTTCAGCGTCCGTGGGATAAAGCGCTTATTCAGCCTGATGATGAGGTGTTGGAGCACTTGTCTTTTGCCTATCCCTATCATCCGCGATACGCTAAAGTAATAGGTAAGCATAATGGGGCGCATTTTTATACTGTAGGTCAGCGTAAAGGTCTGAATATCGGAGGTTTCCCTGAGCCTCTCTTTGTGCTGGGTATAAACGTGGATTATAATCAGGTGTATGTTGGAATGGGGCAGGAACATCCCGGACTTTTTCGCAGGGTGCTGAAAGTTGCCGACGAGGAGATTCACTGGGTACGACCCGACCTGGCAATGAAGGTGGGAGAGGAGGGACGCTACGATCTGCGAATCCGTTATCGCCAGCCCTTGCAGGAGGCCACTGTTTACAGGCGCGACAAGGGTCTGTTTGTTGTCTTTGACGAAGCTCAGCGGGGTATCACCGCCGGACAGTTTGCCGCCCTTTATCGTGATGATGAGATAATAGCCTCGGGTGTTATAGCCTAAAGAATAATTTAAACTGTTAATTAAAAAAAGGTCGGCTCTTGCCGACCTTTTTAGGTGTGTTATTGTGTTGATTTCCTAATACAAATCTATTTTATGCTTACTCTATCCACGTAATAGCCGTGGCCTACGCAGAGGAAGCCGTCTTGAGCCTGTATCAGATCCAACATCTCCTGAGTCATAACAAGCTCTACAAATCCGTCTGCAGCAAGGTCTAAAGTTCCTGTTCCGGGCAAGGCTGTCCACCATCCTGTTGTGGTTTGCATTTGCCAGTAACCGGCACCTGGGTTAAGGGAGTAATGTATGTTCAATGTAGTTCCCGGGCTCATTGCCGCAAAGACCTCCTTGGCTATCAGATTAAAGGTTTTATTCGGATCGCCATCCGGAAGTTCCCATGATATATAATGGTGTCCTTCATAAAGAACTGTTTCTGAAGAAACGGTAAGCGAAATTTCCTCTTTAAAACTTCCCTCAGAATAGAATTTAAGCGCCGTATTGCTTTTGGTTTTTCCTGTAAGAGTGTAGCTGCCTGCCTCCAGATTGGGGCATGTAAGCACAAGTTCTGTCGCTGTTTGCTGAGTGAAAGATGTTATGGTTTGTCCGCCCAGAGTTATTGAAGCGATTTGATCCATATTAAGTCCTGTCAGGTGCCATACTGAATTGGGGTCAACACGGCTTATTCCTCCTGTTGCCAGTGCCGAGCTCGTAACAGTCACGGTGTTGCCACCATAGTCGCTTGCCCCTTCATCAACCAGCAGAACCCTGTGTTTACCTTCACTCAAATCGTTGGGCACTGAGTACTGGAGGTAGTCACCATCGGGATCTTCATTGAAGCTGAAGTCATTTATGCTAAGGCCACCGATTACCAGACTTTTCACCAGATTAAGGCTATAGCCATAAATGATGCCTGTGCCTCCGGGAGTGATAATTCGTTCGACTCCTTTTTCAATGGTCTGAGGATCATTTGCCAGAGGGTTTACTTTCACAATGCCTTCACGGAAGGTGCTTTTCCCGGTTCCGGTAGTTACCAGAACCTTAAAATGATAGCTTCCTGCTTTGAGGTTCATATCGATTTCCGTTCCTTCATTTACTTTATAGCCGTCAATCAGCCATGTGACGGTGCTGAATGTACTGGGAGTAAGGGTTAGTTCCATTGTGAGATTGGCGTCCCTGCTAATCTCGGTTATAAGGGGCAATTGTCCATTTTCGCCGTTGGCAAATATGGGATTTAGTATCCTGGGCTCATCATCTGCGGTAATTGTCTCGAAGGGTTCTTCCTCGGTGCATGCAGAGAATGAAAAACTTATGGCCAGGATGGCTAGCAATATATATTGTAGTTAATTATCAGTCTTATTCCACAATCAGATTACGGTATTATGGGTGTATAAGCAAGTAAATTAGTAAATATCTTCGACAAAGCAAAGTGTTTTATACAAAACGATTGCCTCTCAATCGTGGTCGTGCCCCTTATAAATCCACATAGCTAAGCAGGCTCCCGCCTTCATGAAGCCGCACTTTTTATAAAACTCTACTGCATCGCCGTCAGCAAACAAGGTTTGCTGATGGAAGCTTGAATACTTTTCCTGGAGTCGTTGCATTATCATCCTTCCGATTCCTTTCCCCTGATATTCAGGAAGAACCAATAAGTGGGGGTAATAGACAACCAAATACCCGTCTGAGATTGAGTTTGCCAGTCCAACTAATTTGTCGCCATCCCATGCCGTCACCAGCGAGTGCGAGGCCTTCAGAGCCTGCATTAACTCTTCGGGCTTATCTGCCGACGACCATCTGTTTTGCCTGTATAAATAGAGAACTTGCTCTTTATCTATACTGCGCTTTTCCGAAATTTGAATATTGTTCACTGTTTGTTTTGTTTAACATGTTAACATGCTCTGATTCAGGGATGTGCCGCATGGCATCCGGCAGGCGGCTCAAGCCATAGGCGACCCTCATCTCTTGTCAGTTAAAGGCTAAGAAAGAATAAATCCGGGCAAGATAAGATTCAGCAAATTTATGCAACAATCGGGGCACAATTTAGGTATATTGGATGACAAATTAGAACTCACAAAAACTTTATAGCTGATGAAAAAGATTCTTTTTGCTGCACTATTAATTGTTCTTCCACTTTTGGCGGCTGCACAGCAACACATGCCCGAGATTGACGATTACCATCGTTTTATGAAGTCAAAAACTATGGTGGTTTTGGACGATGCTCTGCTGAGCGATTATAACGTTGTTATTAAGGAAGTGATGGAACGCTCCTGGACTATTACTCCCTTCGAAATTATTACTTCGCAGGAATTTTTTGATATAAAGGATAATCCCGAGCTTTCATTTTTGATGACTACTACTGTTAGTTTTGCAAAAGATAAGACCAAGGCGCGTTACAAATTTATCAGTTTGCTGATGGGTGAGCCCAAGGCTAATGTACGTACCATGCCCGACTTGTGCTCTCTGCCACTGTCCTATCTTCAGGTTGAAGATGAAAGCTATCACTACAAGCTTGAGGCCTTCGTGCTATTTATCCAAAATCATGTGAAAAATGTTATGCAGAATGAGAAGCTGATTGGAGAGAACGCATTAAAACAGTATAATTCGCATGCCAAAGGCGAACTTGCAAACAAAACGCTGCTATTGACTAAGGAAGACCTGGCAAAGGACTTGCAAACTCCGCAGGCAATTAAAGCAATTTACCCCTACAAATTTGAAATTGTAAGCCGTGAAGAGGTTGCTGATGCTATTAAGCGACAGGATAAAGATGCAGTGTTTCTTCATAAAGTTGGACCTGAGGGAACCCGTATCAGGGCTCGTGTTTATAAGGTACTCGTAGGCGCTGCCGATTCTAAGCTTTACTACTGGGATTATGGCATGATTAAAATGGCCAGCGATGACGCCTTTCAGGCAAGTGATCTGAAAAAGCTGAAGTAGCAGGCTTAAGGTCTGGTGAGTTATTGGCTTTTGGATTTCTCACATCATTCGGAATAAATTATTTCAGCCCGACAGGAGCATTTTTTTTATATCATTTCTATTTGATAATTTTGCAGCTTTAATTCTGTTTAGGGTTTAATAATAAAATTCTGTATGTCAGACGATAAGAAGATTATTTTTAGCATGGTGGGGGTGAGTAAGGTATATCCTCCGCAGAAAAAAGTGCTTAGCAATATTTATCTCTCCTTTTTTTACGGGGCTAAGATTGGTGTTATTGGTCTTAACGGCTCGGGTAAATCTACTCTGCTGAAAATTATTGCAGGTTTGGAGAAGAATTATCAGGGCGAGGTGGCTTTTTCACCCGGTTATTCAGTTGGCTACCTTGAGCAGGAGCCTCATCTGGACGAGACTAAGACAGTCAGGCAGATAGTGGAAGAAGGAGTGCAGGAAGTGGTTGATGTGCTGAAAAAGTATGAGGCTGTCAATGAGCGCTTTGGTGATGCGGAAGTTATTGAAAACCCTGATAAAATGCAGGAGTTGATGGATGAGCAAGCTAAGTTTCAGGAGCTTATCGATCAGTTTGATGCATGGAATCTGGATTCCAAACTGGAACGCGCCATGGATGCTTTGCGCTGTCCGCCTGAAGAACAGCTGATTTCGGAACTCTCGGGAGGCGAGCGTCGCCGGGTAGCCTTATGCCGCCTGCTGCTTCAGGAACCCGATATTCTGCTTCTGGATGAGCCGACCAACCACCTTGATGCCGAGTCGGTTCAATGGCTTGAGGTGCATCTTCAGCAATATAAGGGAACTGTTATTGCAATTACTCACGACCGTTACTTTTTGGATAACGTGGCCGGCTGGATACTTGAACTTGACAGGGGTGAGGGTATTCCATGGAAGGGCAATTATTCATCATGGCTTGATCAGAAGTCGAAAAGACTTGAGCAGGAGGAGAAAACTGCCTCAAAACGACGTCTAACTCTTCAGCGGGAGCTTGAATGGGTAAGAATGGCACCAAAGGCACGTCAGGCTAAGTCGAAAGCACGTCTTGCGGCCTATGAAAGCTTGCTGAAAGAAGATGTGAAGCAGAAGGAAGAAAAGCTCGAGATATTTATCCCTAACGGTCCCCGATTGGGCGATAAGGTTATTGAAGCACATGGTGTTTCCAAAGCTTTTGGCGACAGACTCTTGTTTGAAGGCCTTGATTTCACGCTGCCACCCAACGGTATTGTAGGGGTTATTGGTCCCAACGGTGCCGGTAAGACTACTCTCTTCAGAATGATTATGGGGCAGGAGAAGGTGGATAAAGGAACTTTTGAGGTTGGCGAGACTGTGAAAATAGGCTATGTTGACCAGTCGCATGCGGGAATAGATAACAGTAAAAGTGTTTATGAGGTGATTTCAGGCGGTCAGGAAACGATACGTTTGGGTGGACGGGATATTAATGTGCGCGCCTTCCTTTCACGCTTCAACTTTGCCGGAGCCGACCAGGAAAAGAAATGCGGGGCTCTCTCAGGTGGTGAGCGCAATCGCCTTCATTTAGCCATGACTTTGAAAGAGGAGGCTAATGTTCTGCTGCTCGATGAGCCTACCAACGATATTGACGTAAATACGCTCAGAGCGCTCGAGGAAGGTCTCGACGACTTTGCAGGATGTGCTGTTATTATCTCTCACGACCGCTGGTTTTTGGATAGAGTAGCAACTCACATCCTGGCCTTCGAGGGCAATTCAACAGTTTATTACTTTGAAGGAAGCTACTCCGATTATGAGGAGAACCGCAGAAAAAGACTTGGAAATGCAGGCCCGCAGCGTATAAAATATCGAAAGCTGATCTAAACGTAGTGATTAGATTACATGACTTTCGTTTTTTCTAGCACTTCGCGAAAGAATGGGGCGGTGGATATAGTACATATTCACTGCCCCTTTGCTTTTTACTTTTCTGGATAGTCGTTTGATAATATAGTAGTAGTCCTTAATCAAGGAGTAAGTGGATTGTGAGATGTTAATCTGCATGGGAGCCGAGTAGCTTTGCATCCGAGATGCCGTGTTGACGGTATCGCCAAAAATATCAAAGGCGAGATTTTTTTCACTTACGATCCCGGCGATTATGTCGCCTGAGTTGAGTCCGATTCTTATCTCCCAATCTATTTTGTGCCTTAGATTATGCTCGATTATATATTGGCGCATGCGTTCAGCCATTTTCGCCGCAGCCAGAGCGTGATTACTATTCTCTGTCCACATTCCGCTTACTGCCATGTAGGCGTCGCCAATAGTCTTGATTCGGGTACACTTATGTTTTTCTGTAATCTCATCGAAGGCTGTGAAAATCGTTTGCAGCTCATCCAAAAGCCTTTTTGGCGACATCTTTTGCGACTTAATTGTAAAATCCACCAAATCGGCCATTATAACCGTTACATTACGAAATCTGCGGGGCGCGATTTCGCCCTCAGCCTCAATTGCTTGCAGTACCTGTTCGGGAAGTAATCCGCGTAAGAGGTTATCGCTTTTTTTCTTTTCCAATTCAATCTGTTCTTTCTGAGTCTGCAGCTGATGTAGCCGGTCGCTGAGAGTTAGTGCGGTGCGAACTCTGGCGATAAGCTCAACCGGTTCAACAGGTTTTTTAAGATAGTCCATTGCACCGGCCGAGAGGGCTGCCTTCACATGACTGGGGGTGGAGAAACCAGAAATCATAATGACCGGAATATCTTTGGTTGAGGCGCTGCCCTGTAGGGTTTGCAAAGCTTCCAATCCTGAAAAGTCAGGCATCTCCCAGTCAAGGAGAATTAAATCGGGAGCATGACGTACGGCAAGGGTGCAGGCTTCATATCCGTTACGCGCTCTTACATAAGTGGCTTCGGGTAAGAATACGCTAAGTTGAGCTTTTATGAACTCTGCTAAGTAATCTACGTCGTCGGCTATTAAAATTTTCGCACTCTCCATTATCTATTCTCTCTACTAGAAAAGCTATTATTAAGTTACTTAATTACACAACAATACTTTATACTGACTTTGGGACTGTTTTGTTATCTTAGGGCTAACGAAAGTAGATATTTTTCTTCAATGTGCGGATAATAAAGCCATTTTTCGTCCTGAGCCGCTATCTTAGAACCGACCCTTACATGCAGTTGCCCTGCAAACTTTTAGAGTGATGAGTGCAGGGCGTTGAATGATTATTAGCGATTCTTTTTAACTTTGCACAACTTTTTAGTTTAGGAAAATTCGAAATAAAACATCATAATGGCTCAGAAACCATCAATACCAAAGGGCACAAGAGATTTTTCGCCCGCCGAAATGCTAAGGCGTAACTATATTTTTGATACGATCAAAGGAGTTTTTCAAATGTACGGTTATATGCCTATTGAAACTCCTGCAATGGAGAATCTGGAAACCCTGCTGGGAAAGTACGGTGAAGAGGGTGATAAGCTGCTTTTTAAGGTTCTTAATTCAGGCGATTATTTGTCGAAGGCCGATAAAGACCTTCTTGGCAGAGGCGACTCCAACAGGGTGGCTTTGCAGATAAGCGAAAAGGGTCTGCGCTACGATCTTACAGTTCCTTTTGCCCGCTTTGTTGTTCAGCACCAAAATGAATTAAGTTTTCCTTTTAAGAGATACCAGGTGCAGCCTGTTTGGCGCGCCGACAGGCCCCAAAAGGGGCGTTATCGCGAGTTTTATCAATGCGATGTGGATGTGATTGGTAGCGACAGTTTGCTTAATGAAGTTGAGCTTTTACAGATTGTTGATGAGGTATATCGCCGCCTAAATATTAAGGTGCTGATAAAATTGAACAACCGTAAGGTTTTGGCAGGCATAGCAGAGATTATTGGCGAAACAGACCGCTTGGTTGATATTACTGTAGCCATCGATAAGCTTGATAAAATTGGTCTTGAAAAAGTCAGGCAGGAGCTTGCCGAACGCGGGTTGTCGCGGGAAGCAATAGAGAAATTAGAACCTATATTGGCAGTCAAAGGCAGTAATAATGAAAAACTGGCCTCGCTAAGAGAGATACTTAAGGACTCAGAAACCGGGCTGCGGGGAGTTGAAGAGATTGAAACTGTCCTCAAGCTGGTTGGGGCTCTAAAGCTTGAAACCTCTGTTGAGCTCGATTTAACTCTTGCCAGAGGCTTGAACTATTACACAGGCGCCATCTTTGAAGTTAAGGCCCTGGATGTTGAAATTGGCAGTATTACAGGTGGAGGCAGATATGACGATTTAACCGGAATCTTCGGAATGCCGGGAATGTCGGGTGTTGGCATTTCTTTTGGTGCCGACAGGATTTTTGATGTTATGAATCAACTGGAGCTATACCCCGAAGAGGTAAGTGTAGCCACCCAAGTTCTTTTTGTGAATTTTGGCGACAAGGAAGCGGCACACTGCCTGAAACTTGCAGCGGAGCTTCGCAGCAAAGGCATAAAAACCGAGGTCTATCCCGATAATGCCAAGATGAAAAAACAGATGGCTTACGCTGATAAAAAGCAAATAGGCTATGTGGCTCTTCTGGGTGAAAATGAGATTGCTAAGGGTTTGATTACCCTCAAAGACATGCATAGTGGTGAGCAAAGCTCCATCACTTTAGACGAGGTGGTTGAAAGAATAAAGGCTTAGCAAAACTGTAGCTTGGTGAAAAGTGCCGGCATTAGGATACCGGCATCTTTTCTTCTCTTTTTGACGCTTCTTTCTTCTCTTTTATTTGGCGTATAAGGCGCATCCTGAATTCGTATTCCGCATCATAAAGCTTTATCACCTGATCGATAGTCAGAATCTTTTTGAACTCGTTATAGTAATATTTATCTAATTTGTCTTCTTCCCACTGCAGGGCTTTTTGCTTATCTAAAGACTCGGTCTTTGCCTTATCGGAAAGCTTGTCCAGATCCTTATTCATGGCCATTCTTTCTTTAACACGTGTGTGATGCAGACTGTCTTTTTTTGCTGAATACTCGTTATAGACAGGCCAGAATCTTTGGGCATCCGAGGTTGATAAGCCTATCTTCTCGGTCATAAAGGCTACCTTCTGAGCCTTCAGATGCTCTATTTTGTCAATATTCGAGCGTCCTTCCTGGGCGTATGATGCCAGTATTGATGCTGACATCAGTATTGTAATAATTAGCTTCTTCATACTATGGTAATTTTTTACTCATTAATACATTAAAGTGAGCATAATAATATCCTCTTCTTTGATATTTTTGAAAAACAAGCTGTCGGGATATAACTCAAGGTCTGCATCTGCATCATTTGTTAGATATTCCATCAACTCATATTCGTTAAACCACTCGACTGCCGATTGTTCAATTTGCTGAATAATATCGGCCCGGGAATCTTGCTCACGTTCAAATAGTTGTTTGGGCAGAAAATTGTAAACCAAAGCAATAATTAGAAATGCTGCTGCCATTCCTATCCAGGGAACTATCATGGATTTTTTTACCCTTGACAATCCTCCGGCTTCGCTGCCTTTGATGTTTTGCATCAAGCGCCCTTCAAAGCTATCGAAATAGCCCTCCGGGGTCTTGAAAGCATTCCTGTTATTTATATTTTTGTCTGTTGCCATAATAGCGTTATTTTGGGGATTTGATGTTTAGACAATGTTGAAAGCTAAAGGTTTAATATCTTCTGTTTTCTAAAAAAGTTCCTGTTTTATCAGAGCCTCTATCTTACGTACAGCATGGAAATAGGAGGCCTTAAGGGCTCCAACCGAAGTCTCCAGAATTTCGGCCATTTCTTCATATTTCAGATTGTCGAAATACTTCATGTTAAATACTAAGCGCTGTTTGTCGGGCAAAGAAAGGATGCTTTTTTGAAGTCGCTTCTCGATTTCGTCACCTGAATAAAGCGGGTCGCTGTCTATGTGCCCCGAGAATACAATTTCCAGATCATCGGGTGAGGCAAGCAGCTCAGCGCGGCGCTTATTAAGAAAATTCAAGGCTTCATTGGTTGCAATTCTATATAGCCAGGTATATAAGGAGGAGTCGCCTCTAAATTTATCAAGGTTTTGCCAAACCTTGATAAAGCAGTTTTGGAGCAAGTCGTCGGCATCTTCGTGAACTATAACCATTTTACGTAAATGCCAATAAAGGCGCTGTTGGTGTTTTTTTACCAGCAGCGAGAAGGCGGCTTCACGTTGTTGCGTGTGCACCATAGCAACTATTTCGCGGTCATCGGGATGCATATATGGTCTTTTTCGGGCGATGAAGGTACGAAAAAGTATTAAAAACATCAGAAAATGCCTTACCTTTGCGGGCTGAAAAATCAGCTTATAAAAAAAAATATAGATGGCCTTAAAATGTGGTATTGTTGGATTGCCTAATGTTGGAAAGTCCACCTTGTTTAATTGTTTGTCTAACGCTAAAGCTCAATCGGCTAATTTTCCGTTTTGCACCATCGAGCCTAATGTTGGTGTTATCACTGTGCCTGATGAGAGGCTGACAGAATTGGAACGCCTCGTGAAGCCGCAAAGAGTTCAGCCCACAACAGTTGAGATTGTTGATATAGCCGGACTGGTAAAGGGCGCTAGCAAGGGGGAAGGCTTGGGCAACAAGTTTCTGGCCAATATCCGCGAGACCGACGCTATAATCCATGTTTTACGGTGCTTTGAGGATGATAACGTAACTCATGTTGATGGTTCGGTTGATCCTGTGCGCGACAAGGAAGTAATTGATATCGAGCTTCAGCTAAAAGACTTAGAGACTATTGAAGCACGCCTGCCTAAAGTTGAGAAGATAGCCAAAACATCGAAGGATCAGGACTCGAAAAAGCTCTTTGAAGTGATGGTGAAATATCGCGATGCGCTGCTATCGGGTAAATCTGCCAGAACTGTCGAACTGACCGATTCTGAACAGAAAGTTGGCCGTGAATTATTTTTGCTGACCAACAAGCCTGTAATGTATGTTTGCAATGTGGATGAGAGCTCCGTTTTGTCGGGCAACAAGCATGTTGAGGCAGTAACGAAGGCAGTTGCCGGCGAGAACGCAGAGGTGCTGATTATTGCTGCCCAGACTGAGGCTGAGATTGCTGAGCTTGAATCCTTTGAGGAAAGAAAGATGTTCCTGGAAGATTTGGGTCTGACTGAGTCGGGGGTTGCCAAACTGATACGCTCGGCATATAAGCTTCTTGATTTGCAAACATTTTTCACCGCCGGGGTAAAAGAAGTACGCGCATGGACTTTCCCCAAGGGCGCTCTTGCGCCCCAGGCAGCCGGAGTTATTCACTCCGATTTTGAAAAGGGCTTTATCCGTGCTGAAGTTATTAAGTATGAGAATTTCGTAAAGCTGGGTTCTGAGCAGGCTTGTAAGGAAGCAGGGAAGATGGCGGTAGAAGGCAAAGAGTATGTGGTAGCAGACGGCGACATAATGCACTTTAGATTTAATGTTTGATTTGTTTTTGTTTGCAAACTTCCGGCTGTGTTAAAAACTTTATCGTTTTTGTGTCTGTTATAGTTTTAATTTGGGGCACTAAGCTATGTAAGTAATTAAAAAATAGTTAAATAATACTAATCCTGCTTAGTGCTCGCTCGTGTTATGAAAATTAATGATTTTCTTTGTTGCGATGATAGACAGACTAAAAAGAGTATTTATTACCAGTAAAAAGAATAAGGAAGTGAGATTCAATGTTTTAAGAACGGAAGAGAAGGAGACTGAGGCGATCACCAGATTAAAGAGAAAGATTTTTATCTATTCAGTTGTAGAGGTGGTTATTGTGCTGGTCTTGATTGCCTTTGGCACATTTTTATTTAGCATTACGCTTTCATAAATAGTTAAGTTTTTATTTAGCTTAGCTTTCTGTCATCACCTTAATTGACTCCTTAGCCTGTATAAGATAATTACAGATGCTGACTTGTCTTTTTTTATTGTAAATGGTATCTTAGCTGGTCAAGCATAATTGGAATCTCTGCCTCTTCAACATTGTGTGTAATCAATACTCCCTTATCGTTATTAAAAGATTCTAAGAAATCGTTCATTGAATTACCCGGAAAAGTAACACAGTCCTTGTACCATTTTAGAGCTTCCTGTCTGTCGCCTTTGCACCATTTTATATGCCCCATATTCATATAGTCATGTCTAGTGGGGTTTTCGTCGAGCAGCTTTAGAGAATACTTTTCGGCATGTTCAAATTTGCCCAGAGCCAGTGCGCACCATACTATCGGGCGTCCAACTTTCTTGTTCCCGGGGTCAAGATACTCTACCTTAAAGTAATATTTGAGAGCCTCTTCAAAGTTTTTCAATTCCAATAAACAGTGGCCACTACTAACTTGGGTATGAATGCTGTCGGGTTGTATTTTTTCGGCCTCCTGATAATATTCAAGGGCTTTTTCAGGATTTTTCAGGTGGTGATAACAAAGGGCAATCTTTTTAAGATTCCATACCTGATTGTGGTCAAAAAGCTGCGCCTGCAAATATAGCTCCAGAGCTTTTTCATACTGCTTTAACTGTTGCATGCAAAAGGCCTGCTGTTGCAAAAGCTGCATAGTGGGCTCTGTTTTATCTATCAAAATGCTAAACACTTCCATTGCTTCTTTGTAACGATCTTTTTCAAAAAGATACTCGCCCAGCTTTAGATAGAAATCCGCCTCAGGCAATAGCTCTTGAATAAAACTACAGTTGTAAAAGTCCAAAGGAATAGCAAAGGGATCTTCAAAAGTGGCACGCTGCGGATGCAACTTGAAGAAACGATATAAATCCTGAATATAAAGATTGGATATGGTAAGCGCCTTCTTGTCGGATTGTATAAGACTGTCACTCTTTTCTACCTCGCTGACAGCGCCCAGCTCGGCCATAAACATTTGACCCATCATCTCTTTTTGGGCTGAGGGCATTTGAGGAATGCTAAGGATAAGCGAATACTTGTCGGAGTTGCAGAGTATTCCCGAAAGAGCCATCCCCTCAAGAAGCTTAGCGTTTTTAAAGGCTCCTGATTCATTTTTCAGGATTTCGTCAACCAAGGGGTTCGGCCAGGGGAAGGGCATGAACCAGTTTTCATTATGCGCGAAAAATGGAAAGTGCTTTAGCATCCTGAAAGTAGAAATGAACAAATCGGCGCCTTCCATCTGAAGGCGCGAGAATTCTTCAAGTTTTCCCATTAGTTCGGGAGAGTCGGAGAGAATATTCTCCCAATCTGGATTCTTGCCTTCCTTTAAGCTGTCGCCAATGATATTATCCAAATCCAGGCGATCGCGCAGATTAGGGTGAATACGTGCTACCTCAGGCAGTATCTCATCGCTTAACTTGCGTGCCAGTTTCTCGGTTTCGCTGGTTCGCATAATCTGAATTACTATGCTGCGCAAGACCTCTGTGTTGCTGTAACGCTCTTTAAGTTTTGTCAGCTGCCTGGTGATTTCCGGATAAAGTATCAGTCGTTTGTCGTATTTGTATAAAACCAGGTAGAGACCTACCAGGGCTCTTTGTTGAATTTCCTCGTTGGCATGAGCTGTTAATTGGAAAAGGAGCAATAAGGCCGCTTCATTAAAGTAGTGGAGAAGATGTATGGTGGTGGCACTAACCATAAGGCACTGCTGAGGCCATGGAAGACCGTCTTCCTTAAAGACATTCCGGATTATGTCGCCGGATGATTTGTAGAGTTCCCTTTGCGTCATAAGCATCTCAAAAATATGCTTCACCGCAAGCTTAAAATCATCCGAAGTCTTCGAATATGAGCCTTCCATCAAGAGCATACGATCCATTTCACTGTGGCATAGCTGCAATTGCCCCTCCAGGTCTGGGGACTGCTTTTCCTTATGGCGTCTTAGGGTATCAAAATATATACCTTCGCCAAAGCGGCTGAGCAGCAAAATAAATACCTCGTCAGAGGTGTGAAATATATCGGCAAGCACGTGATTGTATATCTTTTGGCTTTCGGGGTCTCTAAGCCCTTCTACTCTGTATTTTAGCAGACTTTTATAAGTCATTTCAATATCGTAGAGAGTATCAATAAGTGCAGCTTTTTGTGTCTCTTTTACCAATTCACGAAGGCTGTCAAGAGCATCTTTCAAACGTTTATTGTTCAAAAGGTTAGTTATACGGCTCTGTTCTTTACGTATTTCTGCGTGTTGCATCTTCGTTTATTTTTCAAATTTTAAAATCAAATCAAGTCCCGACTCTTTATCTTCACCTTGCACTAAACGAACCGACCAGCGGCGACTTAGTTCATATTCCAGAGTTATGGTTTCGGGCGATACCGATTCATTGCCACTCTCACCAAAACGGTGCTGATAGGTAACAAAGAGATTGTTGGTGATATATTTGCCAACCATAAAGGTAGTGTTTTGCCAGTTATCTCCCGCATCAATTTCTATCATATCCAATTTTAAGCTTGAGCCTATGGTCTTGCTTAGTTGCGAGGAAAGCACACTATTCAACAGTCGCGAAGGAATGGCATTGTTCACTCCTTCCTGGTTGCTGTAATTGAGTTCTTCGAAGGGCTGTCCAAACAACAGATAGGCCATGGCATCGGCTTCCGGAATGGAGCTGCCGTCGAGTTCAAATGCTATATCGGGGCTCTTGGCTGTCCCGCCCACTTTAAGGTTCAGGATTCGTTTTAAACGTACCCTGTCTCTAAAACTGTATGTTGCCTGAAGGTTTACTGAGGGGTTAAAATCCTCGCCTCCGCTGAAGCTTAATTCACCTTCTTTTATCGCGAATCGCTTACCGTAGAGGGTGTAAAAGCCCCTGTGGATACCAATTGACCCGAATAACTCAAAGATATTACTGTTTTTTACCACGTCAAGTTGCCCGTATAGCTCCATTTGCATGTCGGGTGAGCGTATCCATGTATTACGGGGTATATCAACCCTGAGTGTTCCGCTGAGTTTGTCCATCAAATTTGACTGTGGCTTTTCGGGTTTAGGCTGCACCAAAGAAGTATCTATTATTAGCTCGTCGCCCTCCTTTTCAGCGTCCTTGATAGCCTGAATCAGCAAGGGATCGTTTAAATCTGAACCTGAATCAGTCATTTTTATAATTGCGGGCAAATTGAAGCTGGAACGAAGCACGTTCATCGTCCCTCCAAAGCGCGGGCTGTCGTCTTCATCCTTAAAGAAGGCGTCGGCATCTATCTGAATTTCAAAATCCCGATGATGAGTCAAATAAAATTGTCTGGCTTTTATACTAAGGTCGGAAGATTCGATTCTTCCCTTTAGCAGTGAGGAGTCAAGGCGTAGGCTTCCCTGCGCCAGCATGCTGCCATTCAGGTGACGCATAAACAGAGAGTCAATAATTATTTGATTGTTGTCAAGTGATGCTTTCAGTCGCAGGTCATTGTAGTTGATACCATATTCGGGTAAGGGAAGTACTCCATAACTTATGTCTATAAAGCCTTTGATATCAGGGTTGTCGGTATGGCCGCTGATATCCATTTTCATTGTTAGCAGCGCTTTGGGCTGTTCAACTCCCGGCATTTTTAGGAAAAACCCGCTTAAGCGGCTTCGGTTTGTTGTCAATTGAGCCTTAATGGTTTTAGGCCAGTTTATCAGCAGACTGTCTGATAGCTGAATATTTAAAGGACTGCTTGCCCTCAGCCTGATTGAGTCGCCCAATTGATTGATGATGCTTGCGTTTATCCGTGCAGAATCTCCGGGGTAGTAAAAGTTGGCTTTAATATCGGAGACAGCCAGAGGTTCAAGCTCCAGGTTTTTAAGTGAGGTCTTTCCGTCAATAATAAATGATTTGGCATTGCCGTCTAAGTTTAGTGTCAGATTAGCCCGTCCCTTCATATACTGCTCAGCTATTCCAAAGTGAGAAAGTAATGCCAGGTTGAATTCGCTGATGTCTGCATTGATTTGAAGCGAATCGGGCAACAGCACCAGAGCCTCTGCGCGTAAATGAAACAGGGAATCTTTTGTGTCAATCAGGGCAAAGTTGTTTACCCTCAGCAAAGAGTCACTATAGGCGATATAGCTTGTGTCGCTGTCAAGCTTTAAGTCTGCATAGGCTGAATGTAAGTCGAAGCGACTTAGTTTGACAAGCATTTCAGTGCCAAATTCTGCGGCAGCATTTAGCATAAGGCTGATTTCATTGGGCAGATAGGCGGCTGTATTGACGCTGAGGAGTGAATCTTTAAGACCTCCTTCAAGCCTTAATGAGTCGATAAGTTGTTGGGCTGCATTTATATTTGAGGCCTGCAGATTAAAACCCAAATCCGGATTGAAGTTAATTAGCCGCCCCTCACTGTTTAAGCTGAGGCTTTCTACAAGGAGCGTCGTGTCAAGTTCGAACTTGCTGAGGGTGCTTGTCAAGTCAAAATATAAGGAATCTATACTTCCGTTTAGGTCTGTTCTGAGTGAAAGCCTGTCCCACAAGGCATCTTGCTTAAAGTAGGACTCAAAAGCAAGGGTGTTGAAAAAATCGGCTTGTAAGCTTGCTTTTAATCTTCCTTCGCTGTTATAGTGAGCACTCAAGGCCGCTTTTAATGATTGATTATTAAGCTGTAGGGTGTCAAGAAGAAGAGAGCCCTCAGCATAGCTGCCCGTAAATGCTAAAGTGTCTATCGGAATATGTTCAGCAACAGACTGTTTAATTAAGCCCTTAAACCTGGCGGAGGGTGAGCCGGAAGCAAGGCCTCTGCCGGAGGCCTCAAAGCTTAGATTAACTATGCTGCTGTCAATAATATCAGGTATAATTTGATGCAGAGCCAGATTGGAAGTATTAAGAGTGAGCTTAAAGGGGCCCTCTTCATTATGTAGGTCGATACTTCCCTTTGTTGCCAGCTCCCCGAAGCTGCCCTGCACTAGAACATTGGCAGAAGTTATTCCGGCAAGGTAAGAAAGGTCTATATCTCCTTTGGTCAACAAATATTTCTCCCACTCTGTACCGTCAAGCTTGCCTTTAACAAGCAAAGGCTCAGCTTGCTGACTAAGTCCGTTACCCGTAATTTGCAGCTGGGTGTTTAGAAGCAGAGGTAAGGAGTCAATTTCCAGCCAATTATTTGGCCGGAAATCTTTTAGCTTTAAGCCCAGATTTAGAGAGGCCTTATGGCGCAAACTGTCGCTGAGAAGTGCTTCATATTGTTTTATAGTCCCCGAAAGGGCTATACTTTCGTTATTAGACTGAAGTTTGATGTCCAAATCCAGATTGCCGTCGCTCGAGGCAGTATGGAAATGCAGGCGGGGACGAGCGGGGATTTTTATGTCAGGCAAAACAAAGGAGAACTCTTCACTGCGAATTTGCGGCCACTCAAGCTTAGCTTCAAAAGCTTGTGGCCCTTGGTAGTTGCCATCCAGGAGCAACTCGTTCATAGCGGTAGTCATTTTAAAATCCCGCAGCGTCCAGGTGTTGAGGTCGGATTGCAGTTGGGCATGCAGCGATTTAAGATAGAAATTGGGCCGGTGGCTGACAAACGAAAAATTATTGAGTGTAAGGAGTAAATCATTCGTGGCATATTTGCCCTTGAGGTCAATATTTAAGTCCTCAATCTTTTTTGGGATGATAGAGTCTGTCATATTCAGAAGTAGGCTGCCATTACTGAAAAGAAATTCGTCGAGAAGCAGAGTGAAGGCAAAAGGCTTCGCGTCTTCCTCTTCTATCTGTTTGTTGCTTTCAGGAATCAGGCGACTGAAATTATAGCTGCTGTCATTCTCCTGAACTATATGCATATCAGCGCTGTCTATATGAAGTAGCCGTATTTTAATCTGTTGCTCAAGAAGATATAGGGGCGCATATTTTACTTCAATCTTTTTAATTGTCAGCAAGGTGTCATTTTCATCAAGACAAAGGCTAAGGTCTTGTAATTCAATACGAGTCAGGAAGTTGCCTTCGAGCTTTTCAATGGCAAGGCTGCCATTGATATTTTGATTTGCCAGTTCTACAAGTTTGTCCTTAAGGGCTGCCTTAAACCAATCTGTTTGCGTAATAAGCGCAAGCCCTGCCACTAATATTATCAGACAAAAGATAATCAGGAGTACTATTTTTATCAGCTTTTTCATATCTTCTTTGTCAGAATGCGTGGCCTATATTAAAATGAAACTGCCATCGTGAATCCTCGTCCCAAACAGGACGAGCAAGGTCTATGCCCACCGGTCCGATTGGAGTGTCGAAGCGCAAGCCGCCACCGGCGGCAAAGCGTAAATTATTCAAAGAAAAACCTTCGGAGCTCATCCAAACATTTCCGGCATCCATGAAGACTACCATACTAAAGGAACCAAAGATCGCTATCCTGGGTTCAAGGCTCGCCTCTATTATGCTATTGCCGCCTATAGGAATATAGCTTTCATCTTTTGGTCCAAGCTGCTGACGCGCCCATCCACGGAGAGAGCGACTGCCTCCCGCAAAAAAGCGCTCTTCAACGGGAATCGGCCCGCTGTTGGGAAACGGATAAACCGAACCTGCCTTAAGCCTCGATGCAATAACCAAAGGATTCCAAAGTTGAGAGTAGTTTCTTAGTTCAAACTGATACCGGAAGAAAGGATAATTTCCAGGTAGGATAAGGCTGTTGCTCTTGGTATTTAGGGCGATTATAAAGCCTCTTGAAGGATTGAATTTCGGGAGTGCGTTGTCGAACAGCAAAGCGACAGACAAGCCTCCCTTTGAGTAATTGCGGGGTGTTTCACTTATTTCTTCTGTGGTGGCAACTGTTGCCGTATCCAGATCAACCTGTTCGTAATAAAGACTAAGTGTCCCACTAAGTTTATTGGTGATGCGCTGCATCAAGGATAGGTTAGCCCCATAAGAGAAAAGCTCAAAGCCCGATTCTTTTTGCTTTTTTACTGATGCCGCCAGCACTGCCGTTGAGTTGGGACTGAAAAGTGCCGGCTGCGTTAGCTTGACATCGAAGCGGTAAGGTTCCAGGGCAGAGTGTTTGGCAAATATATTCAGTCGTCGGGCGCCACCCGGGAAGTTCAAAATCTGAAACTCCACAAAAGTGCGGAATTTATCCTCTCTTCCAAGACCTACACCTGCGCGGGTGGTGCTTGCAGGAGCTTCTGACAGGGTGATGCTAACCGGAATGCTGTCTTTCATGTCGTGCGACAGCTGTGCTTTAATCGATGCTACGCGAAAGGTGCCCAGCTGAAATACCTGTTGCTGCGATCGGTTTAATTTTTCCCTGCTGTAAAGCTCTCCCTGACTAAAGGCAAGCTGACGCCTGATGAGCCTTTCAGGTGTACGCTCTTGTCCGGTTATACTGATTTCACCGAAATAACTAAGAGGACCGGGTGCTGTCTCCCAGGTGATATCAGCGTTTTTAGCTATTGTATCAATGTCTATCAGCGGCCTGCCCTCTGCATAAGCAAAGCCCTTATTAACCATAAATCCGGCAATTCTGTCGCGATCATTCCAAATCATCTCGTCTCTGAATCGTTCTCCGGGAAGGGCTGAAAATATGTTGGAGCCTTTGACCATCTGCTCTTTCACTTGCTTATTCAGCGTAGTGTCCGGGCCGGCAAAGAAGACTGTGTCGATTTTAACAGGCCGGTTTTCGCTGAGCATAATGGTTAGCTTTAGTTTTGTGCCCTTTGGGTTTGTGATAAGTAGCGGTTCGTGAATGACTATATCAATAAATCCTTCTGATTGATAGAAATGTCGCAGTTCACGCACGTTCATTTGCCATGCATCATCTGAAAACCAGGAAGATTCTTTTGAGAATAGTTTTTTACCCAACCAGCTGCCGCCTGAGAAGGAAATGGCTTCTTTAAGTTCTTTGTCCGAAAAGTGCTCGTTGCCTTCAAATTTGATTTTGCGGATTTGAAGCTCACCCGCAATTTTACTTTGCCCAATGGAGGATGCCTGTCCTGTTGCCCTATGCGGCATAATGCAGAACGTGACCAAAAGAAAAGCTATGCCAAAATTGATAATTCTCAAAGTTCAAAATCTTATAGCTCAAATATAGTCAAATGTGAGTTTTATAAAGGCCGCAGTCCGATTAAAATGTTTGAATTGAAAGATTAATAGCTGCCTTGAGAGGAACTAAGCGAAAATAATCTGAGTCTAATGTTAAGAATTTAGCCTCTTTTGCTGATTTCCTCTAAAGTGGCAGCGTCAAGCACGCTTACGTCCTTGTCGTGGAGCGCGATAAGTCCGTCCTTCTCGAAGCTTTTCAGCAGCTTAATGGCACTTTCGGTTGAGATACCCGCGAATTCGGCTATCTCCTTACGTGATAAGAGCTGGAATATTTCCGGATAGACTGGCTTTAGACTGTTGATATAGAGCAGAGCATCGGCTATCCGGCCATTCATCTGCTTGTATATTACAGTGTTGAGTGAAGAAAATAGATTGGTGTTTTGCTCGCAATATCTTTTAATAATATTGAAACCGAAGCGCCCGTTTTGCATCACAACTTTAGCAATCGTTTCTTTTTCAATTAGAAAGGCTCTGGTTTCAGTTAAGGCCACCGATGAATAATTATAGATATTTTGCCCGAAAACTGATGATAGACCCACGAAGTCGCCGGCTTGAATAAAGTGCAGGTTGAAGCTCTTGGCCTGGTCGCCTTCAAGGTATTGCTTTGCCAGACCGTCGTTGATAAATAGTATGTAGGAGGCAAAGGCTCCCTGCTTGGTGAGGTTGTCTCCTTTGCGGAAAATAACCTGCGTTCTACTGGCTTTAACCAGCTCTACTTCTTCGGGTGAAAGCGATGCAAAGCACGGGGCTTGTATGTCGCAAACAAAATCGTGGTCACTGTCTGTTATGGTCTTCATATCGGACGAATATATGGAAATATGCTTGATGTCAATGGAATTATATCTAAAAAGGCAGCTAAAGTTAAGGATAATCAATAAAAAAGTTGTCCTATTTCAACTCGCAAACTGTCGTGCGCGACCGACTTTTTCTATCCCGACAATGCTTAGCAGCCTATCTTTGTAGTGTAATAATTCAAGGATTAGTTAACCATAAAAATAGAATATAATGTTGTACACAAATTTAACACACGTCGAAAGTGCTGCCGAGCACACGAAAATTATTGCCGAGAATGAAAACGTAATGCTTATTTGCGGCAGGATGGGACCAATGTGTATCCCTGTTTACGGAATTGCTGAGGAGCTGGAAAAGGAATATGGGCACGTGAAGTTCTGCGACATGGAATTCGACAATCCTGAAGCTCACGTGATTCGCAATTTGCCTGAAGTAAGAGGTTTTATGGGTATTCCGTTTACCATATATTATAAAAACGGAAAGGTTGTTAAAGCCACTTCAAGCATTCAAAACAAAAATCAGATAACTGCAATTTTGGATAAAGAATTCGGCGTAGCTGTAAAAGCATAATTATGAATAAACATTATGATGCAATAATAACGGGCGGCGGTCCGGCAGGCCTCGCGGCAGGTATCTACTTGTCGCGGGCAAAATTACGCACCCTTATTATCAACGAAGGCACGGTGGGCGGCCAGATGGTCTTGACGCACGAAGTTGCCAATTATCCGGGTGTTGAAAGTATAAGCGGCTATCAATTGTCGAATGTGATGAAGAAGCAGGCCGAAAAGTTTGGCTGCGAAATACGCTCTAATGTTTCGATTTCTGACTTGAATCTGGAAGGCGATATTAAAAGCGTGACCCTTGACGATGGCAGCCTATACACTTCCAATAGCATGGTTTTGGCTCCGGGAGGGCGCTCAAGGACTATTGGAGCAGCCGGAGAAGATCTCTTTAAAGGAAGAGGCATTTCGTATTGTGCTACCTGCGATGGTGACTTTTTTACCGACAAGGAGATTGTGGTGGTGGGAGGTGGCAACTCAGCACTCGAAGAGGCTGTTTCCCTTACCAGGTATGCGAGTAAGGTAACCATAGTACATCAGTTTGACCACTTTCAGGCTTTTTCGCACGCAATAGAAGAGGCCACTAGTCATCCGAAGATAAGCTTATTGATGGAATCAGTTATAACGGCTTTTTATGGCGCTGACAATCTTCAAAGCGTGGATATCAAGGACTTGAAAACCGGTAGGGTTAGAAATTTCAAAACCGACGGGACTTTTGTTTTCATTGGTTACGTTCCCAACACCGAGTTTTTGCAAGGCAAGGTAGAGCTTAACCAGAGGGGTGAAATTTTAACGAATGCTGACATGGCTACCAATGTTAAGGGGGTTTTTGCCGCAGGTGATGCCGTTGCCAAGCGTTTTCGCCAGGTAACAACAGCTGTGGCAGATGGCACGGTTGCCGCGCTTGCAGCGTCGGCATACATAAACGAGATAAAATCTAAACAGAAACAATTAATTACAGCATAAGATGCAGATAGTACTGATTATTATTGGGATACTGGTCACGACCTTTGTGGTATATGGACTTATTTTAAGGGCTAAATTAAAAAATACCCCAATGGAAAGCGATCATGAGAAAATTGTTACCCTTAGCGATAAGAATTTTAAGCATCAGACCGCTGACAGGCTAATGCTGGTCGATTTTTGGGCAGAATGGTGTGCCCCCTGCCGTATGATGGTACCTGTGCTTAATGAGCTTGCCGGGGAACTGGGTAGCGGCGTCGGTATAGGCAAAGTGGATATTGAACAAAATCAGTCACTCGCGCAGAAGTATCGCGTTAGAAGTATTCCCACCATGATTTTACTTAAAAACGGGGTTGAAGTAAATCGTTTTGTAGGAGTAAAGAACAAGAATTTTTTATTGAAACAGATTCAAAAAGTATAAGCTATGATAAACGTAAAATCATATTCAGATTTTAAATCTAAAATGAGCAACAGCGGCAAATCTTTCCTGTTGCTTTATAAATCAGGCAGTGAGCAAGGCAGTTGTGCCCTTAATAATATTGGCGAATTAGCTGACAAGTCAAATATTTACGCTGCCGACATTAATACCGTGAGTGATATACATTCTAAGTTTGGTATTAACAGCGTACCTGCTCTATTGTTATTCAATAAGGGGCAATACCAAACTGTTGTGAAGGGTTGCCAGGAAGTGAGTTTTTATCGGGGTGTGGTTGAAAATAGCCTTTTTGATGCAAAGCCTGTAAGCAATGGCGTTAAGAAGGTTACCGTTTATTCTACCCCTACCTGCCCCTGGTGCACCACACTTAAAGGCTGGCTTGAGCATAACAATATCCGATATACCGATATTGATGTTTCGCGCGATCAGCAAGCAGCCTACGATCTGGTAAGGCGTTCGGGACAGCAAGGTGTGCCGCAAACCGATATTAACGGTCAGATAGTGGTAGGTTTTGACCAGAATCGACTGAAACAATTATTGGAACTGGCCTAAGTATTCATTGCTTAACAGAGATAAGATGTTAATCACCAATTAATTGTTTAAGTTTGGTCTAAGCTAATAATGTGCCGCATAGGTATTATTAAAAAATTGATATTATGGAATATTATTTTAGTAAAGTATTAAAGGCAGGATTTGAAGATGCCGAAAAGCAAACGGTTGAAGCTCTTAAAAAGGAGGGCTTTGGTATCGTTTCTGAAATTAATATGCACGAGAAGTTCAAGGCCGCCCTGGGTGTTGATTTTAAAAAATATAAGATACTGGGTGCTTGTAAGCCTTCTTTTGCCTTGAAAGCTGTGCAAATGGAAGACAAGGTGGGCGTTATGCTGCCATGCAACGTCGTGCTTATTGAGAAGGATGATGGGAGCACGGAGGTGGCCGCTGTGGATCCTAAAAGTTCGATGATGGCCATAAACAATCCGGGGCTTGCTTCTATAGCGAGTGAGGTAACTGAAATACTCAAAAAGCTTATAAATGGTCTGTAAACAATTTTATAGAGCATAAAAAAAAGTCTCACAACATTATAGTTATGAGACTTTTTTGTTTGTGACTCAGCTGGGGCTCGAACCCAGGACCCC
>DIPM01000007.1 GCA_002427105.1 Marinilabiliaceae bacterium UBA5488
TTTGCGAATGTGTCAAAGTAGAATTATAGCCGTTTATTTTCTCGAAAATCAAACCAAGAACCGAGGCATTGATTAGGGTTTTGTTCTCTTCCTGAATGTTTTCGCTGCCTTCGCTGCTAAAATCGTAAGAGTTCAAAAACTCAAAGAGATATTCCAGCGGATTCATTTTGCCTGTTCTTCTTTTTCCTTTTTCATCTTTCAATACCGACGCTGAATAAATCGGCATGGAATAATCGTCTTCCAGATTACTGATGAAAAGCATTTTGTGCTCCATCTCATTGGGCTCAAACAGAGAACTATTGAGGTAAGGCACTTTCTCAAAAGCCTTTTGCACCGGTTCCGTTATTTCTGAATACTGTTTTGCCAAAACTTGGAAAAAGAGCTTGTTTAACGCATCGTAATCCGGGATTTTGTCAATGTTTAAAAATTCATAGGATTTGTCGCCTTTATGGTAGGTGATAAGCTGAGCTTCCAATAATTTCAAAAACAAAATTCTGTTTAGCCAGGTGATGGTCAATTCCAGTCCTACATTAAAAAGTCGTTCTGTTAAATTATCTCCAAATCGACTGGGGTTGTCAAGTCTTGATATTTTATCCAGACTGTCGAGTTGAATTATAGCGTTTTCAAGGAGAGAGGCGGAATTGCGTTCTCCTTCCTTCTTACGTGCTATTATTTTTTTGCTGCCCTCTTTGCTCTCTTCCAGTCCGATTATATGCAGCAGTTCACTATAAAACCGTTTGTCCAGCGAATTGCTATCGTTTACGAAAGGTAGTTTGAGCAGATGCTCGGGCGAGAGCAGTTTGAAAAGTGCAATAAGTTGATTGTCGTCAGTTTTATCGTTGTTGCGTAAGGGCTTTTCATAGTCCCTAATGTCAAAGTGGGCAAACTCGATACTTTCTTTAATTTCCGAAATAAAAGGCTCGGCAACTTGTTTGTAGAAAAAATCGGTAGAGGTATCTGCCAATCGCTTGTTTTCAAAATCCTGAAACTGTTTTACAAAGGCCTTGTTTTGTGCAAATAGCCTGTCAAACACCATCGCATCAAATATGTACCATTAATTGATGTTGGTTGCAATCAGGTGCTTTATTTCAATGTTTTTAGCTGTAATTCTTTCACGCAGATAGTACAAAACCAGCTCCTGAAAAGGTTTCACGTTGAGACGCTCTTTGCTCACCATCTCGGCTTTGTTGGTGGGGCTTTTGGCTTCAATAATAACGCCTGCAGTCGCGGTGGCCTTATCACCATTATGAATAACAAGATCGTTTCTGCCTTTTGTATTTACAAAGTAATTGGGGTCATAATAGGTCTTCTTCAGGAAGTCTATGACCAGATTTTTGTGAAACTCTTCTGACTCACCATCGTTGATGTGATCGAGCAGTTGGGTAAGGTAGTTTTTGAAACCTTCAATCTCTGTTCTATTAGGTTTAACTTTTAAAAAAGCTTTATTGAGCGCTTTCTTAGGTTTCAAAGGATTTAGTTTCATTTCGTAAAATTCAGGCTGTTTGAGATTATCATTCACAAATATACTATTTGATATGATTATCTCCGAATAGTTATTCCAGAACCAGATTTAGGACAGATCAAAATAGTCATAGTGTCTGTATTGATGATGCTCTCCCAGATGCACATATCCCAACTGATTTGTTACTAAAGCAAAAAAAACCTGCAAGTCAGTTATTAGGCTGATGTGCAGGTAAGTGAAGTGTTTTTTGGTTTTTCTAAAACCTTAAAAGTGGAGCTGGAGGGGATCGAACCCTCGTCCAAACAAGTAAGTCATATGCTTTCTACATGCTTATTCTGTTATTGGTTTTTGTGAGAGGTTTGGGAACAGACACCCCGACATCTCCTTAGCCTCTTAGATTTTCGCCTTTGGACAGAGGCCGTCCGCAGACTATTCCCAATATTCCTACACCTCCGAATCGGGCCGCCTCGGGAATCGGCACCCGGAAAGTGTCTCGTCCAAGCTCCTTGAGCAAGGATGATGCTAATCTACTATACTTCGATTAAGCAGCGAGAGCGTAATTTTCTTCGCCAGATAAAATGTTGCGATCCATGATTTACGAGCCGGTATCACATTGCTCGGCATGCTTACACACCACCTAGCCTCGCTGTCAAATCCAGGTCAGCCCCATAGTGATGTATGAGAACTACAAAGATAATGCCTTTTTTTTAATATTTCAGAGATATTTTATCTTTTTGATTGCCCCGGCCGGGTCGGGAGAGTGAAATATGTAACTGCCTGCTACAAGTACATCAGCCCCGGCAGCAACCAAGGAAGCGGCATTGCTGCTGTCAACTCCGCCATCCACTTCAATCAGAGCCTTACTGTTGCGTTTAAGTATCAACTGCTTCAGTTTGCTTATTTTTTCAAGAGTGCCCGGGATAAATTTTTGACCTCCAAAGCCGGGATTTACCGACATAAGCAGCACCAGGTCAAGATCCGTGATAATCTCTTCGAGCACAGATACAGGGGTGTGCGGATTAAGTGTTACTCCTGCCTTCATGTCGTTTTGATGTATGCTTTCAATGGTTCTGTGCAGGTGAGGGGAGGCCTCATAATGTACATTAAGCAAATAGGCGCCTGCCTTTTTGAAGGTTTCAATGTAGCGCTCGGGCTGCACTATCATCAGGTGCACGTCCAGCGGCTTCCTAACTATTGAATATACCGCTTCGATTACGGGAATGCCAAATGATATATTGGGAACAAATACACCGTCCATCACGTCAATATGAAGCCAGTCGGCCTCACTATTGTTAATCATTTCAATATCTTTCGACAGATTGGTAAAGTTGGCTGCCAATAGAGATGGAGCTATTTTGTGTTGCATCATAGTGAAATTTACTCGCCCAGATAAGATTTTAAAATTTTACTGCGATATGTATGTTTAAGGCGTTTTATTGCTTTTTCCTTGATTTGTCTTACTCTCTCACGGGTCAGATTGAATAGTTTACCTATTTCTTCCAGAGAGTAGGGGGGTTCGCCGTTAAGTCCATAATATAGCTTTACAATATCAGCTTCGCGTGGGGATAGTGTTGATAGTGATCGTTCTATTTCGCGGCGAAGAGAGTCGTCTAAAAGCTCCGCATCAGGGCTTTCTGAGTCGGATTGCAACAAGACATCATAGAGGGTGTTTTCTTCATCGGCTTTCAAGGGGGCATCCATAGACAGGTGGCGGGAAGAAACCTTGAGCGCCTCTTTCACCTCTTTTGGAGCTATGTCGAGCGCATCAGCAATCTCGTATGAAGTTGGTTCTCTCTGGAATTCCTGCTCTAAGCGGGCAAAAGTATTATTTACCTTGTTAATGCTTCCTATTTTGTTGAGAGGCAAGCGCACGATACGTGCCTGCTCAGCCAGTGCCTGCAGTATGGATTGACGTATCCACCACACCGCGTATGATATGAATTTAAAACCTCTCGTCTCATCAAATCGTTGGGCAGCTTTAATTAAGCCCAAATTTCCTTCATTAATTAAGTCGGGAAGGCTAAGTCCTTGGTTTTGATATTGTTTTGCTACCGAAACAACAAAGCGCAGATTGGCACTAATCAGGCGTTCAAGAGCTGATTCATCTCCCTGCTTTATTTTTTTGGCAAGAGCCACCTCCTCCTCGGCAGTTATAAGCTGAACTTTCCCGATTTCGTGCAAATATTTATCTAGTGATGGGGCTTCCCTGTTGGTGACCTGTTTGGTTATTTTGAGTTGTCTCATGCTATACAATGTAGATTAAGAAATGGATTCAAGGCCGTGTAATATTAACAAAAAAAAAGCTGTCCTGTTCCCAAAAGTGTGAAATTTTATCATTTAGGAGGTAAAAAGTTAGTTTTTAAATGCACAAAGAGAAAAATAATGATAAAATTTTGTTGGTTCATCAGGAATGTTTAAGTTTGCAAGGTCTGGTAGTTATCTATTAAAGCTAAGTTTCTTTAAAAGTTAGCTTTACTGTAAAGTATAGAGTATCGTTTACTGATTTAGATTTTCAGTTCTATTTTGATAAGAAGAATTTACCTTGAAAGAGAACGTATAGGTGATTCAATTTTTCAAATAGTGTAATAATGACCATTTAATTATCTTGATTTCAGCTGTTCTTTGATTGTGCTTTGTTTATCACTGGATAAGGCTTATGACAAGTTAGCCGATTACCTTAATTACTCTCAAATTGGAAATTGTCGTAAACAATATTAGGAGCTAAACTACAACTCCATAAATATAATTAATCTTCAACACATTACATTTTGATTTTTTCAAATAGCATTTTATAAGTATGTATGACATTCTTGAATTAAACAAGAAGCTGCTGGTGGATTTGCGCACCATAGCAAAAGAGTTGGACATCAAAAGAGTTGAGTCCTACAAAAAACAAGATCTGATTTATCAGATATTAGATACACAAGCAATAAAAGCCTCTGAACGTAAGGGAAAGGATACCAGAGGAAGCGATAGCAACCTTGAAAAACACGGTCGCAGAGGACGTCCGCCCAAGGCAGTGCAGGATAAGCCCGAACGTCAGGAAGCGGAAAAGCAGCCTAAAGACGCCGCGACTTTGGACAAGGCCACAAAAGATGTAGTCTCAGAAGTTAAGACAGAGAGACAAGCACATGATATAAAGCCTGAAAATAAGCGCGAGCCGCATATTCAGCGAGAGAAGCAGCCTGAAGCTCAACGCGGGATAAGCTTTAAACAGGAGAACGAGAAGAAGCCAGCCTCTTCGGAAGCAGTGAAGGTTGCTGAAGAGCAAGATGCTAAGCAAATTCACAAAAAGCAGAATGCTGATAATGCCCGACCAAAACAATATCAGCGTAAACCTGAAGATAATAGGAACTGGCAGAAGAATGAACGTTCTGAAGACAGCCAGCAAGCAGCCCCTCAGCAGGCAGCCCCTCAGCAAAGCGCCCAGGTTCCCACTGGAAATGCGCAGGCGGCTCCTACTCAAGCCAAGCGTTTTCCCGAGAAAAATGACAGGCCTAAAAGCAGGAAGGATGATAAGTCTTTTGAATTTGAAGGTATTATATCTGCTTCAGGAGTCTTAGAGATTATGCAAGACGGATATGGCTTTCTTCGTTCGTCCGACTACAATTATCTTAACTCTCCGGATGATATTTATGTCTCTCAATCACAAATAAAATTATTCGGTTTAAAAACCGGAGATGTGGTTTTGGGAGCTATCAGGCCTCCAAAAGAAGGTGAAAAATATTTCCCCTTAATCAAAGTTGAATCAATTAACGGGCGTACGCCTGACTATGTGCGCGACCGCGTACCTTTTGATCATTTAACTCCTGTTTTTCCTAATCAGAAATTTAACCTGACAGCCGGTCCCAAGGCTAGCTTTTCAACCCGGGTGGTTGATATGTTTTCGCCAATCGGTAAAGGTCAGCGCGGCTTGATTGTTGCGCAGCCCAAGACGGGTAAGACCGTATTGCTTAAGGATATTGCAAATGCGATTGCATCCAATCATCCCGAGGTTTACATGATTATTCTGCTGATTGACGAGCGCCCTGAAGAGGTTACCGATATGGCCAGAAGCGTTAATGCCGAGGTTATTTCTTCTACCTTTGATGAGCCGGCTGAGCGCCATGTCAGAGTGGCTAATATAGTGCTCGAAAAAGCAAAACGGATGGTCGAATGTGGTCACGATGTGGTGATTCTGCTTGATTCCATTACACGTCTTGCCCGTGCATATAACACTGTTTCTCCGGCCTCAGGCAAGGTGTTGTCGGGTGGTGTTGATGCCAACGCTCTTCACAAGCCCAAGCGCTTTTTCGGAGCTGCCCGTAATATTGAGAATGGCGGTTCGCTGACCATACTTGCTACGGCACTGACCGATACAGGCTCAAAAATGGACGATGTGATATTTGAAGAGTTCAAGGGTACCGGTAATATGGAGCTTCAGTTGGACAGGAAACTTGCCAACAAGAGGGTTTATCCTTCTGTGGATATCATGGCTTCAAGTACTCGCCGCGAGGATTTGCTGCTTGACAAGGAAATGCTTAACCGTATTTGGATTCTTCGTAACTACCTGGCAGATATGAATTCTGTTGAAGCTATGGAGTTTATTAAGGACAGAATGATGAAAACTAATTCTAACGAAGAGTTCCTGATTTCAATGAACTCCCAGTAAGATAGACCCTCATTACGACCACAAGAAGGATGCTCAATTAAGCTGAAAAGTTGAGATGAAGGAGTCGAGGTTTCTCGCTTCGCTCGAAATGACAACGGTCGCACATAAGGATAAAGGGGCTTGCCTTCAGGGGCGGCGATAGCGCCGCCCCTGAAGGCAAACCCCTCTCCTTTTATAGGAAGTCTGTTGTTCGGAGAGGGCAGGGGGGAAACTTAAGCTTCGGCATCGGCGCCCAAAGGACTACTATCCACGGTCTCAGTTATTTGTAATAATTCTAAAATAGCTTTTTGTTGGCTTCCGTTAAAAGATAACATTCCTTAGTAGTTGATTTTTAAAAAATGCTATAGAAGCCAATCTTCGTAAATTTCCTTATTTTTAACAGATATAAATAACATAAACTGCGGCGGATTGCTATCTCTAAATTGCAAAATTGATTAAACAAATCTTAACTTTGTAAGAATTGAGATTATTTTTTGCTATGATGCAGGCCTTTTTTAAGACACATAAATATTTGTTGGAACATCTGAATGTGCCTGTGCGCCGTGGTTTGATGGACATTGTTGATTGGGATGATCGTTTAATCGGCATAGTTGGTACCCGCGGTGTTGGCAAAACTATGTTTCTTCTGGATTATATTTCGCTTAAGTTTGGCACTGACAAGTCTTGCCTTTATGTCAATCTAAATAATCTGTACTTCTCTAATCGTTCGATTGCTTCTTTTGCTGATGAATTTCAAAAGACAGGAGGCACAACGCTGGTTCTAGATCAGATATTCAAGTATCCCGGTTGGGAGGATGAATTGATATGGTGTTATGACAATCTGAGCACTTTGAAAATCATATTTAGCGGTTCTCCGCTAATGCTGGCAGATAAGAATTTAACAGAATTTGAGAAACGTGCAAAAGTCTATCATCTTGAGGGCTTTTCATTTCGTGAGTTTTTGAATTTTAAATCGGGCAGCAATTTCGACAGGATTTCTCTCGAGCGCTTGCTAAATAATCATGTATCTATTGCCGCCGAAATAGTTGATAAGGTAAAGCCCCTGGCCTATTTTACTGACTATCTGCATCATGGCTATTATCTGTTTTTTCAGGAGCAGAGTAATTATCTTGAAAATCTTTTGAAAAATATCAATCTTATACTTGAGATAGATATCAGTTATCTTCAGCAGATAGAGTTAAAATACCTTCCAAAGCTGCGAAAGTTATTGTATATTATAGCCTGTTCGGCTCCTTTCCAGCCTAATGTAAGTAAGTTGAGCAACGAAGTTGAAACCAGCCGGGCTACTATAATCAACTACCTGAAATATCTGAATCAAGCCAGCCTGATTCATCTTTTATACGAGGGAGAACCCGATAACCTGAAGAAGCCGGGAGAGATATATTTGCAAAACCCCAATTTGGTTTTTTCGGTTGCAACAGGGGATGTGTCAAACGATGTTTTGAATAAAACGTTTTTTTGTAACCAGTTGGCCTACCGTCATAAAGTCTCATGTAGCCGTCGTTGTGATTTTCTGATAAACGACAGTTATCAATTTAATATAGGAAGCAAGGATAATAAGAGCCTCAACCGTAGCGGAAAGAATAGTGAATTGTGGTGGGCAAGTGAAATGGAAGAGATTGGAAAGGGCAGAGATATTCCGCTTTGGCTCTTTGGTTTTTTGGATTAGCAAAGGATTGATTTCGTGATAAGAGAAGATTAAATAATGATTTTTAACTATAAAGAAGATAGACACATGGCAAAAGCAAAGAAGTTTATTACGTGTGACGGGAACTATGCCGCTGCTCATATAGCATATATGTTTAGCGAAGTTGCGGCAATTTATCCTATTACACCGTCTTCCACGATGGCTGAATACATAGATGAGTGGGCAGCAGGTGGTAAGAAGAATATATTCGGAGAAACAGTTAAGCTGGAAGAGATGCAGTCGGAAGCAGGGGCAGCAGGCGCCCTTCACGGCTCACTTCAGGCAGGTGCACTTTCATCAACATTTACTGCATCACAAGGTTTGTTGTTGATGATTCCAAATATGTATAAGATTGCCGGTGAGTTGCTTCCCGGCGTATTTCACGTGACAGCGCGCAGTTTGGCTGCACAGGCCTTATCAATTTTTGGTGATCACAGCGACGTTATGGCAACCCGCCAAACCGGTTTTGCTATGCTTGCAACCGGCAGTGTTCAGGAAGTTATGGATTTAGCCGGGATAGCTCACCTTGCCGCTATTAAATCACGCGTTCCCTTTCTTCACTTTTTCGATGGATTCCGTACTTCTCACGAAATTCAGAAAATTGAAGCTATAGATCAGGACAGCCTTGCGGCTTTAATTGATCAGGACGCTTTGAAGGCATTCCGTAACAATTCATTGAACCCGGAGCGCCCTGTAACTCGTGGTACTGCTCAAAATCCTGACATCTATTTTCAATCACGCGAAGCAGCGAATCCCTTCTACCTGGCTATTCCTGATATAGTCGCTGATTACATGGATAAGATTTCTGAAATAACAGGTCGCAAATATCGTCCTTTCAGCTATTACGGAGCAGAAGATGCTGAAAACATTATAGTGGCCATGGGTTCAGTTACAGAAACCATTAAGGAGACTATAGATTATCTTAATGCCAAGGGTGAAAAAACCGGACTTATAGCAGTGCATCTTTACCGTCCTTTCTCGGCAAAATACTTCTTCGAAGCATTTCCAAAGAGCGTCAAGCGCATTGCTGTTCTTGACCGCACAAAGGAACCGGGAGCTAATGGTGATCCTCTATATCTTGATATTTGCGAGCTTTTCTATGGAAAGAAGGATGCGCCTCTTATTGTTGGTGGTCGTTACGGTCTCTCGTCCAAAGATACAACTCCCGCTCACATGCTGGCAGTTTTTCAAAACCTGAAGATGAACGAGCCCAAGAATCAATTTACCGTGGGAATAGTTGATGATGTTACCTTTACTTCACTTCCTTTATTGCCCGAGATTGACCTGAGTGCTAAAGGCAACTTTGCAGGTAAATTCTATGGCTTAGGCTCCGATGGTACTGTTGGTGCAAACAAAAACTCTATTAAAATTATCGGTGATAATACTGATAAATATGCCCAGGCATATTTTTCCTATGATTCAAAAAAATCAGGTGGAATCACTATTTCTCACCTGCGTTTTGGCGACTCACCGATTCGTTCACCCTATCTTGTTAATACACCCGACTTTGTAGCATGTCACGTGCCGGCCTATTTGGGACGATATGATATGCTGAAAGGCTTGAGAAAGGGAGGAACCTTCCTGCTTAACAGCCATTGGGATGAGGAAGAAACAAAGAACCGCCTTCCGGTTGACGTGAAACGCTATATGGCAAAGAATGATATTCAGTTTTATATTATTAATGCCACCGCTATAGCCGAAGAGATTGGATTGGGCAACCGTACCAATACTATAATGCAATCAGCCTTCTTTAAAATTGCAGAGGTGATTCCTTATGCCCAGGCGATAGACGAAATGAAGAAGTTTGTTGTCAAATCATTCGGGCGTAAAGGCGAAGATGTGGTGAGAATGAACCATCTGGCTGTTGATAAGGGTGGCGAAGTAATCAAAGTTAAGGTTCCTGCCGAATGGGCTAATCTGGAATTTGAAGCAGAAGAAAAAGCTTTGGTGCCCGACTTTATCAAGAATATTGTATTTCCTATTAACGCTCAGAAGGGTGATGATTTGCCTGTTAGCGCATTCCTTGGACGTGAGGACGGGACTTTCCCTCCCGGTACCACAGCCTACGAAAAACGCGGTATAGCTGTGAATGTGCCCGAGTGGCTCGATGAAAACTGTATCCAGTGTAACCAATGTGCTTATGTTTGTCCGCACGCTGCTATTCGTCCTTTCTTGCTCGATGAGAAAGAAATGGCCGGTCTTCCCGAGGGTGTAGCTACAATTAAGCCCAATGGTAAAGCTTTCGATGGCCTGGCTTATCGCATTCAGGTGAGCGTCCTGGATTGTACCGGTTGTGGCAACTGTGCCGAAGTTTGTCCTTCTAAGGTCAACTCTTTGGTTATGAAGCCTCTTGACACTCAGATGGCTGAGGTTGAGAACTGGGATTATCTTGTTAGCGAGGTTACTATTAAGGATAGAATTCAGGATAAGATGATGAATGTTAAGGCTTCACAGTTTGCTCAGCCTCTGTTTGAATTCTCAGGCGCTTGTGCAGGTTGTGGTGAAACTCCCTATATTAAACTGATTACTCAACTGTTTGGCGACAGAATGATGGTTGCCAACGCTACAGGATGTTCTTCAATCTATGGAGGCTCTGCTCCGGCTACTCCTTATACTACCAATAGTAATGGTTGCGGACCGGCCTGGGCTAATTCATTGTTTGAAGATAATGCCGAATATGGCTTAGGTATGGCTACAGGGGTTGAGAAACTTCGCGAGCGTATCGTGCTTCGCATGAATGAGTCTATTAATGAAGTCGCTCCTGCTACCAAAGAGGCCTTTGAAGCATGGCTGGAAGCTTTGAATGACGGCGAAAAGAGCCGTGAAGTATCTAAGGCTGTTTTGGAGGCTCTAAAGACAGAGAAGCATCCAGTGGCTAAGGATATTATAGCACTTAAAGACTATCTGGTCAAGAAGTCTGTATGGATTTTCGGTGGTGACGGTTGGGCTTATGACATAGGTTACGGAGGCTTGGATCATGTTTTAGCTAGTGGTAAGGATGTTAATGTTCTGGTTATGGATACCGAGGTGTATTCTAACACCGGAGGTCAGGCATCCAAATCTACGCCTATTGGAGCAGTGGCTAAGTTTGCCGCTTCCGGTAAGAGAGTCAGGAAGAAAGACCTTGGATTGATGGCGACAACTTATGGCTACGTTTATGTAGCACAGGTAGGTATGGGAGCTAATCAAGCACAGTACTTCAAGGCTATTAAAGAGGCTGAAGCTTATCCCGGTCCATCATTGATTATTGCTTATTCACCATGTATTAACCATGGTTTACGTAACGGGATGGGAATGTCTCAGAATGAGATTAAGCTTGCAGTTGAATGCGGCTACTGGTCATTGTTCCGTTATAATCCTTTACTGGAAGAAGAAGGCAAGAATCCTTTTGTGCTTGATTCGAAGGAGCCCGATTGGAGCAAATTCCAGGATTTCCTAAAGGGTGAAGTGCGTTACACTTCACTAATGAAGGCCTTCCCGGAGGAAGCTAAGGAGCTGTTTGTAGCTGCCGAGACTAATGCTAAATGGCGTTACAGCAACTATAAACGTTTGTCTGAGCTTGATTATAAAATAATCGAATAGGCTTGCTTTGCCTGTAATAATAAGGGGTGGGTGTTCTCTGTGGATGCTCACCCTTTTTTAAGCGGCCTGCTAAAAGGCAGGAGCTCAATCTTAAGCAGTTTCTTTGAGCATGGCACGGGTCTCCTTCTCTAAGAGATACGAGTCAATGTCGTTTAGTTAGGAAAATAACACCCCTTTCGGGGCTTTCGCCGGTTCGCACAGTGCTACCGTGGGTTTCAACCCACGGAAAGCGAACAAGTAAGTGAGATCAGCCCCGGGAGGGTTGAACAAAAGTACAGTTATTTGTACATTAGGACATATTTATGTGATTTGCATCCATCACTTGCTTTAGCTGATTTCATGCGTTATATGAAATCATCGTCATCAAGATGGAAAAAGAAGCGAATAAATTTATTCGTTTTAAATAGTAAGCTCTGCTATGGATATTAGCAGATAATTTGTAATTTGAGGAAGTTTGTAATCTTAAAACTTGAAAAATATGGATCTTTCAATTAATTATCTGGGACTTAAACTAAAGAATCCGCTTATCGCGGGGGCGAGCGCTTATACTGCTGATATTAAAAAGGCGCTGGAACTGCAGGAAGCCGGAGTAGCTGCTATAGTATATAAATCACTGTTTGAAGAACAACTGAACTTGGAAGCCGCCGAACTGGAGGATGACTTGCACGAGTATGATGATAGAAATGCGGAGATGATTAATCTTTTTCCAAGTATCGAACACTCAGGTCCCAAGGCGCATTTGATGGCGCTGAAAGAATTTAAAGAGGCTCTCTCAATTCCGGTTATTGCCAGTTTGAACTGTATTTACAAGGAGAGCTGGGAAGAATATGCTGTTCATTTGGCCTCAACAGGTGTTGATGCCCTTGAACTCAATTTCTATTCAAGCATCTCGGAAGCCGATATCTCGGCTGAAAGTATTGAAAGCGAACAGGTTGAGGCTTTGAAGCGCATTTTGAAAAAGATTAAGATTCCGGTAGCTGTAAAGCTGAGTCCTTACTATACCAACCCCTTAGCTTTTATTAAGAAGCTGGATGCTGTGGGTGCCTCAGGTTTTGTTCTGTTTAACCGTTTGTTTCAACCGGATATAAATATTCAGTCCGAAAAGCTTGAAATGCCTTACAATCTTAGCAAGGATGGCGATAGCAGGTTCTCACTCAGGTATATGGGGCTGCTTGAAGGTAAGGTGAAAGCTTCCTTATGTGCTAATACCGGTATTATTGAAGCTAATGATGTTATTGCAGCTCTTTTGGCAGGTGCTGATGCTGTTCAAATGGTTACTTCTCTTTATAAAAAGGGCGCAAAATGTATTCCCGAAATCCTCAATGAGCTTTCTGCTTGGATGGAGAAAAAAGGCTACAGCTCAGTTGCCGCCTTCAAGGGTAAATTATCAAAACGAAACCTTAAAGATCCTTATGCCTACAAACGCGCGCAGTATGTTGACTTCCTGATGAAATCAAAAGACTATGCCGATAAGTATCCCGTGAACTAAAGGAAGCAGACATCAATTATAAATCATCAATGAAGAGCTTGAGGATGGGCGGCTAAGAGATCGTTAGCTGCCATCCTCAACTTTTTTACTTCTGTTTTACTTCCGGCAAAATGCAAACAGCCATCTTCAGCCCGGATTTTTTACCTTTCTTATCTCTATTTTGTATATTATTAACATTGTTTAGAGTCTTGCTTAGCAAGCTTTGTGGTTAAAAATTCAAAAAAAAACTGTTTATTTGTAATAACTCTTAGATTAACATTTGTAAAACCAACAATTATGAGCAAAAAGCGTGTATATGCCTTTGGTAACGGAAAAGCCGAAGGCAAAGCAGATATGAAGAATCTGCTTGGAGGCAAAGGTGCTAACCTGGCCGAGATGAATCTGATTGGAGTGCCTGTACCTCCGGGATTTACTATTACCACTGAAGTTTGTGCCGAGTATAATGAGCTTGGAAAAGAGAAGGTTGTGGCCTTGCTAAAGTCGGAGGTGGAAGCGGCCATTGCCAATATAGAAAAACTAACCGGTACTACCTTTGGTGATGCAAAAAATCCCCTTTTAGTTTCAGTTCGTTCAGGTGCAAGGGCATCGATGCCCGGCATGATGGATACCATTCTAAACCTGGGATTAAATGACGATGCCGTTATGGGTATTGCTGCCAAGTCGGGTAATGAGTGGTTTGCATGGGATTCCTACCGTCGCTTTGTTCAAATGTATGGCGATGTTGTTCTTGGCATGAAGCCCGAGTCGAAAGAGGAGATAGACCCTTTTGAGAAGATAATGGATGATATAAAGGAAGCTAAGGGAATAGAATTGGACACGGATTTTACTGTTGATGATTTGAAGGAGTTGGTTAAGAGGTTTAAGGCAGCGGTAAAAGAAAAAACTGGTAAAGATTTTCCCGTTAGCTCATGGGATCAATTGTGGGGTGCTGTGATGGCTGTTTTCGACAGTTGGGGTAATCACAGAGCCATTTATTACCGTCGTTTGAATAATATTCCTGATGAGTGGGGAACTGCCGTAAACGTTCAGGCGATGGTTTTCGGCAATATGGGTAATTCATCGGCCACCGGAGTGGCGTTTACACGCGATGCCGCGACAGGTGAGAATGTGTTTAACGGTGAATATCTTATTAACGCTCAGGGAGAAGATGTAGTAGCCGGAACGCGTACTCCGCAGGAGATTACTCTTGCCGGAAGTCGCAAATGGGCTCAGCTTCAAGGGGTATCGGAGGGCGATCGTAGGGCTAAGTTTCCCTCACTTGAAGAAACCATGCCTGAACTTTATAGACAGTTGAACGATACTCAACAAAAGCTTGAAGACCATTATAAGGATATGCAAGATATGGAATTTACCATCCAATCAGGTAAACTGTGGATTCTTCAGACTCGTAGCGGCAAACGAACAGGAGCGGCTATGTTGAAAATCGCTATGGACCTGCTTCGCGAAAAGAAAATTGACGAGAAAACTGCCTTGCTAAGGCTGGAAGCAGCTAAGCTGGATGAGCTCTTGCACCCGGTGTTTGACACTGTAGCCATCCGTGCTGCCAATGTGCTGGCCAAAGGATTGCCCGCCTCTCCCGGAGCAGCTACCGGCCAGATAGTATTTTTTGCTGATGAAGCAGGTCGCTTTGAAAACTCTATCCTGGTCAGAATTGAGACTTCACCTGAGGATCTGGAGGGGATGAACCTGGCAAGGGGAATTTTAACTGCCCGCGGGGGAATGACTTCGCATGCTGCGGTGGTGGCACGCGGAATGGGCAAATGCTGCGTATCGGGCGCCGGAGCTTTGCAGGTAGATTACAAAGCCCGTACTCTTACCATAGATGGAAAGGTGTTAAATGAGGGCGATTGGATTTCGCTCAACGGTTCTACCGGCGAAGTGTATGAAGGTAAGGTACAGACTATGAAGCCTGATTTAAGCGGCGATTTCAATACTATACTTAAGCTGTCGGAGAAATACGCGGAAATGAAAGTACGCACAAATGCTGAT
The DNA here is from genome assembly GCA_002427105.1 of Marinilabiliaceae bacterium UBA5488. GTDB lineage: Bacteria > Bacteroidota > Bacteroidia > Bacteroidales > Marinilabiliaceae > Geofilum. The sequence goes on from DIPM01000007.1 coordinate 14,861, forward strand.
TCGCCTAAAGACGCAAAGGCTGCACGCGAGTTTGGTGCCGAGGGCATTGGCTTATGCCGTACCGAGCATATGTTCTTTGAAGGAGAGCGTATTAAAGCCATGCGTGAGATGATATTGGCATCTACTACTGAGGGGCGAAGAAGAGCCCTGGCCAAGATTTTGCCTTATCAGCGCGGCGATTTCGAAGGCATCCTTGAGGCTATGGCCGGCTATGGTGTGACTATACGTTTGCTTGACCCGCCTTTACATGAGTTTGTTCCTCATCAGCTTGCTACTCAGCGTGAACTTGCACTCGAGATGGGAGTGGGCATTGAGGTGATTAAGGCAAAAGTTGATTCCCTTGAGGAGTTTAACCCCATGCTTGGCCATCGTGGCTGCCGCTTGGGTATTACTTATCCCGAAATTACGGAGATGCAGACACGTGCTATTATTGAGGCTGCACTTAACCTCAAGGCCAAAGGCATCGATGCCCGTCCCGAAATTATGGTTCCTCTGATTGGTACTGTGAAGGAATTTAAGCTTCAGGCCGAGATCATTCGTACAACGGCAGATAAGGTTTTTGCTGAAAGGGGCGCAAAGATTGATTACCTGATTGGTACAATGATAGAGATTCCAAGGGCTGCGCTTACAGCTGATTTAATTGCCCCCGAGGCCGACTTTTTCTCCTTTGGAACTAATGACTTAACTCAGATGACTTTTGGTTATTCACGGGATGATATAGGTTCTTTCCTTCCTGTTTATCTTGAAAAGGGCGTGCTAAAGAACGACCCCTTCCAAATCCTCGATCAGGAAGGTGTTGGACAATTAGTTAAGATGGGAACCGAAAAGGGACGTTCGGTTAAGCCGGATTTAAAAGTGGGTATTTGTGGCGAACATGGCGGAGAGCCCTCATCTGTTGCCTTCTGCCATACTGTTGGCATGAATTATGTGAGCTGCTCTCCTTTTAGAGTGCCTATAGCACGTTTGGCTGCTGCCCAGGCTGCTATTCGATAGATTGAGAGTTTGTTAATACAAAAAGAGGCTGCCCGATTTTTTCAGGCAGTCTCTTTTTTAGTTATGAGTTATTAGTTATGAGTTTTAAGACTTAAACTTCGAACATTGTTTCCCGGTCACTTTTGACTGTTTAGAGCATTTTTTGGAGAAGTGAGGCCATTTCATTTTGTAGCTGAAGAGCTGCCTGACGTGCTTTTGCTGCAAAATCACGGTCTGAGCCGGCATATATTATCTGGCGTGAGGAGTTGACCAGCAGGCCGCACTCTTTATTCATTCCATATTTTGCAACTTCTTCGAGGCTGCCGCCCTGAGCTCCTACACCGGGCACCAATAGGAAATGATTGGGTATAATTTTGCGGATATCACTTAGCATTTCAGCCCTGGTTGCTCCAACCACATACATCATATTCTCTTCGTCGCCCCATTGTCTGGAAGTCTTTAGTACTCGCTCAAAGAGGCGCTCACCATCCCGGCTCATATACTGAAAGTCGTCGGCGCCCTTGTTGGAAGTCAGAGCAAGCAAAATAACCCATTTGCCGACATAGCTAAGGAAGGGCTTGACCGAGTCTTCGCCCATATAAGGAGCTACCGTGAGCGCATCAAAATCCATCGAGTCGAAGAAAGCCCTTGCATATAGGGAAGAGGTGTTACCTATATCGCCTCTCTTTGCATCTGCAATAATGAAGATATTGGGGTAGTTGTATCTGATGTAGTTTACAGTCTTTTCCAGACTATTCCAGCCGTTTACCCCCAGGCTCTCATAAAATGCCAGATTTGGCTTATAGGCCACAGCCAAATCATGCGTGGCATCAATAATTTCCTTGTTAAATGCAAAAATGGCATCGCCGGTATCCAGAAGAAACCTTGGAATTTTTTGAATATCTGTGTCCAAACCCACGCAAAGGAAACTCTCCTTTTCTTTTATTTGCTCAAATAGCTCTGCTTTGTTCATACTATCCTTCTATTTTTTCTGCTATAAAGATAAGAGTTTTTTATGCTTGATGCCTGATGCCCGGTGTTTAAAGTTATTTCAAAAAAAGGTTACCATTTTTTCAGGTTCCAACCAATATTCAGTTGTAACATAACAGGGAAAAAACCATTGTTTCCTTTTGTGTCAAAATAATAAACTGAACCAACATCAAATAAAAGATGGAAATTACCTGCAGAGCGTTGAATGCCCCATGTTGGACCAAATGCGAAATCTATATTATCCTTTCTGATAATATTTTCAGATTCAATCTCCTCAAAATTGGTAAGCAAGCGTACACCCCAGTAGTTACCGGAATTACCGGCTGTATTCTTCCCCTTGGCTGTTCTTGAACTTAAGTTGTACAGATGCTTATAAGACAAGTCTAAAAACGGAGAAATAAAATATGTAACACCGGAGCTTGCATAACTCAAGTGGTTATAACTACCGTTTATTCCTATCCCCGGATTAACTGCTATAGTGGAGTTTTTACTAATCGGAAACTCTAGTTCAACCCCCGGACTTAAGGCATTAACGCGAAAGACTTTTTCTAAAGATTCCTGCCCATAGCCTACTCCGCTTATAATCAGAAATAAAAACACAAAATATTTGTTCATGACTTACTGTTAAGGTTATTAATGAAATTCTAATTCTACAAACTGAAGAGTATTAAACAAAAAACAGCACAAAAATAGTCAGGAATATTTTATATGCTATGACATTACATGCATAGTTTCCACGTGCAAGGTCTCTACATTAATAATTAGGGTCTGCTTAAAAACTGTTTATTATCTATTAATCTGGCAGAGAGGTATTGGGAAGCTTCTAACCGCAGGTCGTTGCCCTGCGGTTATGAAAGTACTGACTTTTCAAGTCAGGTCAGATACTTAAATTACAAATTTCAACCCTTCTGAATTAAGCGATGCGAGTTTTTCAGCAGACCTTAATTAGAAATTTTCAATATCCCTTCTACTTTCTACCTTCCATCTACCGAAAGCTGACTGAAATCAGGCTTCCGCTGCTTTTAGTCTTTCGGCGTTTTCTTCCATTTGCAACTTGTTGATAATGGGTTCAATGTCACCATCCATAATAGCCGGTAAATTGTAAAGCGTTAAATTTACGCGGTGATCGGTTACGCGGCCTTGCGGGAAGTTGTAAGTCCGGATTTTTGCCGAACGGTCACCCGTCGATACCATTGTCTTACGCTTTGATGATATATTGTCCAGATGTTTTTGATATTCAAGATTGTAGATACGCGTACGTAATTCAATCATTGCTTTATCAAGGTTTTTAAGCTGTGACTTCTGATCCTGGCAGGTCACTACTATCCCTGTCGGAATATGGGTCAGACGAATGGCAGAATAGGTCGTGTTTACTGATTGTCCGCCGGGACCTGATGAGCAATAAGTGTCTTTGCGAATATCTTCATTTCTTAAAACCACATCAAACTCTTCGGCTTCGGGAAGGACGGCTACCGAGGCAGCAGAAGTGTGAACGCGCCCCTGAGTCTCGGTTTGAGGCACACGTTGAACCCGGTGAACACCCGATTCGTACTTCAGAATGCCATAAACACCGTTTCCGGTAACGTTAAATACAATTTCTTTGTATCCTCCTGAGCTTCCTTCGGAGGTGTTGGTAACTTCCACTTTCCAGTTTTTGTTTTCACAATACTTTACATACATGCGGAAGAGCTCTCCGGCAAAGATACTGGCCTCATCACCTCCTGTACCGGCGCGGATTTCAACAACAGCGTTCTTGTTGTCTTCCGGATCTGAAGGAAGAAGTAATACTTTAATTTCTTCCTCCAGTTCAGGCAGCTTGTCTTCCATCTCATCCAACTCAGCTTTTGCCATTTCACGCATCTCTTCATCTTTCTCATCTTTCAGCATGTGGCGGGTGTTGCTGATGTTTTCCAGCAGGTTTTTATACTCTTTTGACACTCCTACAAGATCTTCAAGGTCTTTATATTCTTTGTTGAGCTTGATATAGCGTTTGGTGTCGGATATAACCTCCGGGTCGGTTATCTGAGTTCCAATCTCTTCAAAGCGCAGGCGGATATGCTCAAGTTTATTTAAAAGTGAATTAGCCATATCGTAGTTAGTTGTTTTTTTGTTTAATTGTTTGATAATTGGTGGCGTAGCAGATGTAAGGATGCGCGGCATAAGGCGCTGCATCCATAAATAAAACATAAAGAAAGCTAATAGAAAAACTCCCCGAAACCGCTGCGAATAGTCAGCTTGGGCGCTTGGGCGGCTTCGCATCTGCCAATAATTTTGGCTTCGATATCAAAGAGCTTAGCAATATCAATTACTGTTTGGGCAAATTCAGGTTTTAGGTAAATTTCCATGCGGTGACCCATGTTGAAAACCTTGTACATTTCTGCCCAAGGAGTTCCGGAAGCCTTTTGAATCATTGCGAAAAGGGGCGGCACTTCAAAGAGCTCATCTTTAATTACGTGCAGCTTGTCAACAAAGTGCAAGACCTTGGTCTGAGCCCCTCCCGAACAGTGAACCATGCCATGGATGTGGGGGCGTATTTGTTCGAGGATTTTTTTAATAACAGGCGCATATGTGCGAGTAGGAGAGAGTACCAGTTTGCCTGCATCTATTCCTAACTCTTCAATTTTCTCCGTCAAGCTGTGAGGACCCGAATAAATGAGGTCTTCGGGCAAAGACGGGTCAAAGCTTTCGGGGTATTTATCAGCCAGATATTTTGAAAAGACATCATGGCGGGCGGATGTCAGGCCGTTAGAGCCCATTCCTCCGTTATATTCGTCTTCATAGCTTGCCTTTCCAAATGAGGCCATGCCTACTATAACATCACCGGCTTCGATACGATGATTGGAGATAACGCTTTCGCGTCGCATGCGGCAAGTTACCGTAGAGTCAACTATTATCGTCCTTACCAAATCACCTACATCTGCTGTTTCCCCGCCTGTTGAATATATCGAAATACCGTTATCGCGAAGCTGCTGAAGAATCTCTTCTGTACCGTTGATAATCGCGGATATCACCTCGCCGGGGATAAGGTTTTTGTTTCGTCCTATGGTCGATGACAATAAAATATTATCGGTGGCTCCAACACACAGCAAATCATCAACATTCATGATAATCGCGTCCTGGGCGATTCCTTTCCAAACGGATAAGTCGCCTGTTTCACGCCAGTAGAGGTAAGCTAATGAAGATTTGGTGCCTGCTCCGTCGGCGTGCATTATATTGCACCACTGCTCGTCACCCCCAAGTATGTCGGGCACGATTTTGCAAAAGGCTTTTGGGAAAAGCCCCTTGTCAATATTTTTAATGGCCGAGTGGACATCCTCTTTTGATGCAGAAACGCCCCGCCTGTTATATCGCGAATCAGTACTCACAATAATGATTTAGCTGTCAATTTCAGACTGCAAAAGTAATACTTTCTTTTGGCATCATCAAGGAACTAACGAACAATGGTTAATTCGACCCTGTTGTTGAGCTGGCGGGCCGTGCCTTGGTCTGCACGGTTAAGGCGCATAATGTATTGCTCCGTAAGTAATTCATTTTCGCGTAGAAAGCTGTATTTTTTAGCCAGCTCGCCGCTGACTTTCAGGGGCTGAGTGTAAGCTGCGCCGCGTGTAGATAGTCTGCCGGCATCTATCCCCTGGCGTGTCAGAAAATTGTAAACCTCCAAGGCCCGCTGTCGTGACAAGTCCTTAGCGACTTCTTCATCCATGCCGGCATCGGTATGGGCGGAAATCTCAACTTCAATTGTGGGATTGTCATTAAGTAGCCTTAACACTTTTTCGAGTTCGGCATTCGCTTCAGGTTTCAGGATGGCCGAGCCTTCATTGAAGTGGATATTATTAAAAGTGATGGGGGTGGAGTAGCTGACAAGAGTAATGTTCAGCGTATATTGCTTGCTTTCGGTCAATCCCTTTGTGTTGATAAGCTCATGATGATTGAGGTAGCCGGGTACGGCCACCAGCATGGTGTATTCAGCGTCGGGTTTTAGCATAAGGTTGAAAGTCCCCGCCGCATCAACATTAACCTTCGTATTAGTACCGTCAGTGCCAACCACTCTGACGGTTGTATTATGAGGAATGGCAGCATTGTTGTCAAGTTGAATTGTGCCTGATGCAATTGGCTGAATAAGAGGCAGTGCGAAAGAGTAAATGCTTTCATAGCCTCTGGCATTGCCTCGTGATGAGGAAAAGTAACCGGCTTCACGATTTCTGAAGAAGCTTATTCCCAGATCATCTGCCGGGGAATTCATTGGTTGACCCAAATTTTTCACTCTCCAGCGTCCTTCTTCTTCAAGCTTTTCGGCCATGAAAATATCCAATCCTCCATATCCTGGCAAACCATCGGAGCTGAAATATAGAATGCCATTATCCCGGATGTAAGGGAACATCTCATCGCCGGCTGTGTTGATATCAAGACCCATATTTACCGGTGTGCCCCAGTTGTCGCCCACTTTATCAACTTTCCAGATATCCTTTCCTCCAACGCTTCCCTTCATATCTGAAACAAAATAGAGGGTAGAGCCATCGGGCGAAATGGCTGGATGTGCGTAGATAACAGTGTCGGGGCCTAAATCTACCTCTACCGGCTCAGCCCAGCGTCCTCCCATACTTTTTACCATCCAGATTTCGGCCGCCATTGCTTCCGATTTTTCGTAGCGGGTGCGGGTAAAATATGCCTCCTTGCCATCATCGGTCATACTTATAGTGCCATCTTCAAACGAGCCGTCCATTTCCTGATTTAGAAATAGGGAAGCTTCCTGCCACTCGCCTCTTGAGTCCTGAATGGAACTGTAGATGGCCGAAGTGCCCTGACCGGTAATACGATTTACCTGTCTGCGCTTTTTGCCGGTACTGCGCATCGACGAGAAGTATATTTGATAGGGGTCGTCGGGTGCGATATAAGGTGCGTAATCACTATTGCGTGAGTTAAGTTTGCGAACGGCTTCTATTGTATGCCTGGTAGGAGCAGGCGGATTCAATGCCATACGGGCTGAAGCCAGTCCGTTGTAAGCCAGTTGGTTTCCCGAGACCTCTTTTAAATATTCGTCGAATAGGCTGTAAGCTTCTTCATATTCGGCAAGCTTCATAAGTTGACGAGCCTGTTGCAGCTTAGCGTCTCTGTTGGCATACTCATATCTGATTGCTCGTCCATAGGCTGTAGCAGCCTTTCTGGGCTGATTGGTGAGCCTATAGCTTTCGGCCATATAGTATGACGCTTCGCCCTTATAGTATCTATTCTTCTCTCTACGATAAACCTTGTTAAGTGAGTTTACAGCACGTGAATATTCCCCTATGTCGTATGCCTTTTTGGCTTTTCCAAGGCGGTTTGTACCCGAACAGGAATAAAAAAACAAGGCTGACGAGGAGAGCATGATTAATACAAAGAGAGATATAATACGATTCATTTTGTATGATTTTGAGCTTAATGGGTCTATTATATTGATGGTAAATATACTGAACGCTTTGATAATAGACCATACTTTAAGTCAAAAACGCAACTTTGAGCCGAATATTTTCCGGGCGGGGAGATAAAATCAGTCAGGAGTAATCAGTCAACAATAATCAGATAACAGTAATGGTTAATGATGTTAGGGTTTAGAGTTGAGAGCCGTAGGTAGGAGACATATTTGAGTTTCGGGTTATGAGGTTCAAAGTTTTGAGTTTGAGGCTCTAAGTTGTATGTTCAATACAACTTAGAGCTCAAACTTGAAACTTATTTCACCTTCTTCACATATGTATTACCTCACCGTAGGCAGCGGCAGCGGCTTCCATAATTGCCTCCGACATAGTTGGGTGGGGGTGAACGGCTTTTATAAGTTCGTGGCCTGTGGTTTCAAGCTTGCGGGCAACCACCAGTTCGGCTATCATTTCAGTAACGTTAGCTCCAATAAGGTGAGCGCCCAGCAACTCGCCATATTTAGCATCGAATATTAGTTTTACAAAGCCGTCTTTATGTCCTGCTGCACTTGCTTTTCCGGAGGCAGAGAAAGGAAATTTTCCTACTTTTAGCTCATATCCGGCCTCTTTGGCTGCTTTTTCTGTGTAGCCAACGGATGCAACTTCCGGACTGGTATAAGTACAGCCGGGGATGTTGTTGTAGTTGATAGGTTCCGGATTATGTCCTGCAATCTTTTCTACGCACAGGATGCCTTCGGCTGATGCCACGTGAGCCAGTGCCTGCCCGGGTACGATGTCGCCAATTGCATAAATACCCGGCACCGAAGTACGGTAAAACTCATCAACTTTGATACGTCCTTTTTCAACTGCGACGCCTGCCTCTTCAAGTCCGATGCCTTCAATATTGGGAGTAATACCAACGGCCGATAATACCATTTCAGTCTCTATCTGCTCTTCCTTGCCTTTTTTATCTTTAATGCTGACCTTCAGAGTAGGGCCGGAGCTGTCAACTGAAGTTACCTCCGAACTTAGTCTTACATCAATACCTTCCTTTTTAAATGATCGAGCCAGCTGTTTTGAAACTTCATCATCTTCAAGGGGAACTATATTGTCCATAAACTCGACGAGGGTAACCTTGGTACCGATAGCATTGTAGAAATAGGCAAACTCACTACCTATCGCTCCCGAGCCTACTACTACCATGGATTTGGGCTGCTTGTCAAGAGTCAATGCCTGACGGTAGCCTATCACTCGCTTGCCATCCTGGGGCAGGTTGGGCAACTCACGGCTGCGAGCTCCTGTGGCAAGGATAAGGTGTGCGGCTTCGTATATGGTTTTTTTGTTGCTGCTGTCGGTCACTTCAACTTTCCTGTCCTTGGTCAGTTTGGCTGCGCCTTGAATTACTGTGATTTTATTTTTTTTCAGAAGAAACTGAACTCCTTTACTCATGCCATCGGCTACATCGCGACTTCTTTTCACCATAGCGCCGAAATCGGCGCTTGCAGAGCCTTTGATAGTGATTCCATAATCGGAAGCATGGTTTAGATAGTCGAATACCTGGGCACTTTTTAGCAGTGATTTGGTTGGGATGCAACCCCAGTTTAAACATACTCCGCCCAGCTCTGCTTTTTCGATGATAGCAGTTTTTAAACCTAACTGAGATGCTCTGATAGCAGCTACATACCCGCCGGGGCCACTGCCGATAACTAATAAGTCATATTTTTCCATTTCTATTGTCGTTTGTTTGATTCATCAAAGGTCATTCTGTTATGCTTCTCTAACAAACTTATGAAAAGAAGGTTCAACTTTTAGCCCTTTTCGATTTAATGGCTTTTCTTGCTTTTTGAATAGCCGAACGGGCACGATTTGCTCCGGTCTTGTTCTTTGGTTTAACCGAGCCCAGCATAAAACTGTAAGCTTCCATACCTTCAATTTCATCGAAGATAACTTTGAGAATCGCTATGCCGGGAATGAATAAAATCATTCCGGCAAAGCCCCAGATGAAATTTCCCACAAAAAGGGCGATAATCGTCATTAATGGGTTCATAGACACTTTGCTTCCTACAATTTTTGGCGTGAAGAAATTACCCTCAAAGAGCTGGATAACATAAAATGCAAGAAATACGCCGAAGGGATACCACAGCGAATCTGTGGTAAGCAAGGCATAGCTTATAGGAAAAATAGCACCAAGAAAAGGCCCTACGTATGGAATAACATTCAGTAGGGCTGCGAAAACTGCAAAGAGCATGGCATGCTTTATTCCTAAACTATAGAGTGCAATCGAATTGAGAACAGCAAGTATGCAAATTACTATGAATGCACCTTTTATATAGTTTTGAACTACAGATTTAACTTTAGATACGGCATTGTTTACCTTTTCTTCATGTTGTTTTGTGAACACCTTTTTGAAAAAGTCAACAATAAAACCCCTGTAATAGAGAAAGAGGAAGATATACACAGGGATAATGAAAATCAGAGTGATAGTGCCGGCAGTGGCCAGAATGCCCTGGGTGAGGACATTGATATTGTCGCGTACCTGAATGAATACCAGATCTTTGATACTATCTATGGAGATGGGAACAGCTCCATCAAAATGCTCGGCGATAAAGGCGTTTATTTGCCCAACCAGTTGTCCGAAGCGAAGCTCCAGGCCTTCAAGGTCGCCTGAAAGATTCAGAATCTGATTGTAGAAAAAATAGACTATGCCAGATATCAAAATCAAGAGGGCAGTTAGACCTATAGCCGCCGCCAGGGCCGGTGCCATCCGCTTTTTTTCAAGCCATGAAGTCAGTGGACTGATTAGAATAGCCAGCAATCCTGACACCAGAATTGGCACCAGGATTGATTTAGCCTGCTGCATTACAAATATGATCAATACAATGCCTAACAGTATGGTAGTTAGGCGCAGGTAAACCGGCAGTTGTATCTTTTTGATGATTTTATTTTCCATAAATCAATAGTAAAATATAGGGATAAAAGTTAAGCCAAAAATAGCAGCTTCCCAAGTGTTCCTTAAAATATAATATGTACCCGGTTCATAATAGCGGCATTTATGAAATGTTAAAATTCAGCTAAATAGACACATTTTCAGAAGGCTTAACGAATGAAAAGTTTGCCGGACTATTAATCAAAAATATCTTTTTTGCATACCTTAAACCTTAAATCAAAGCTTGGGCTTGCGCTCAAGCATAAGACTTAATGATTTTTAGATTTTATTCTGTATTATTACCTGGTTAATTATTGTTAATCCCCGTAAATCAATTATTTAGCTATTAGTTTTGCAGCATATTAAAAACAAATTATTTACCTATGAAAAGAAGTATTACTTCACTTTTTGTTGCATTTGCTTTGTTAGTATCAATCAGCGCAAATGCTCAGATTGAAAAACACCAGGCTACTTTTATCTACAACTTTACCCGTTTGGTTCAGTGGCCGGAATTGTACAAGGAATCTTCGTTTGTTATTGGTGTGATGGGCAGTAATCAAGCGATTACCAGAGAACTTAAAGAGGGGATGGGAGAACGCACTGTGGCAGGTAAAAATATTGAGATAGTAGAGTTTTCTTCAGCCGCAGAGCTTGGAAAATGCCATTTATTGTTCATACCAAACCGTTATCTCGGACAACTTGACAAAGTTGTTGATGCAATAGGAAAGAATCCTGTTCTTTTGGTAACAGAAAATCAAGGCCGCCATCCGGGTGGTTCAGCAATTAATTTTGCTGTTGAAGACGGAAAGCTGGGTATTACATTGGACGAAGAAATTACTCAAAATCGTAATTTATTGGTTAGCCGCCAGTTGGCTAATTTCTCCAGGTAAGACATTAGTTTTTTAATTTTACCTCTAAGGCACCCTGCATTACTGTTTGGGTGCTTTTTTTGTATGATTAAGAAATGAAAGCTCTTGCTATTTTTTGAATAAGATTTAAGATTTCTTACTTTTGATGCAGTTCGAAGTATGATTCTCTGTCCATTAAAACCATTCACTACTGTTACTATGATATTAACCATTGTCGTATTGGCGCTTGCCATAGTATTTTTTGTCAGCGGCAAAGTTCGTTCTGACATTGTTGCTTTAGGCGCCCTTATAACGCTTATGATATTTGGCGTTTTAACTCCTTCCGAAGGTTTGTCAGGGTTTTCCAATTCTATTGTTGTGATGATGATAGGCCTTTTTGTGGTGGGAGGAGGTATTTTTCAGACCGGTTTGGCAAATATTGTTAGTAACAGGATACTTAAACTGGCCGGTAACAGGCCTTTTGCTTTATATCTGCTGGTTATGCTGACCACGGTTTTTCTTGGTTCCTTTGTGAGCAATACCGGCACTGTGGCTGTTATGCTTCCAATAGTTGTTAGTCTTGCTGCCGGTGCCAAAATGAGTGCCAGCCGTCTGCTAATGCCTTTGGCATTTGCAAGCAGTTTGGGAGGTATGATGACCTTAATCGGGACTCCTCCTAACTTAGTAATTAACGATGAGCTAATAAAAAATGGCTATGAAGGCTTGTCTTTCTTTTCCTTCAGTTCGGTCGGTATAATTTGTGTTATCTTGGGTGTTGCCGCGCTATGGCCTTTGAGCAATCTGTTTCTATCAAAAAAGGAAATTGATGATAAGGGAAAGAAAAAAGCCAAGTCGGTTATGGATTTGGCCAATGAATATCAGATTTCTGAAAATTTATATCGTCTGCGGGTGAGGAAGAGCTCATCGTTGGTTTTTAAGAGTGCCCGGGGGCTTGATATTGCCAATAATTATCATATTAATATCCTTGAGATCAGGAGGAAAGAGGAGGGTAAAAAGAGCTTGTTTGCCAAGAGTTTGAGCCATAAGATGGCCGATCCCAACACGGTAATATTTGCAGATGATGTATTGTATGTAATGGGTTCATTTGAGAATATAAAACTTTTTGCCGAAAAGTATAAGCTTGCATGGATTGAAGTAAAAGATGGAGAGGAAGGAATTCCAAGTTCTGAAAAATTTGCTGCCGGAGATATTGGTATTGCTGAAGTGGTTATACTATCTAATTCAATGCTTGTTAACCAAAAGGTCAAAGACTCAGGTTTTCGTGAAAAGTATCGGGTTAATATATTGGGGATTCAGAGAAGAAACAAGTATATACTTAAGTATCTGAAAGAAGAGAAGATACAATCGGGCGACGTGCTTTTGGTTCAGGGAAAGTGGAAGGATATAGAAATTATGAGGGAAAAGGCTAGCGAGTTTGTGATTATCGGGCACCCGGATCAGGAAGCTTCAAAAGCTCTTATTGTCGAAAAGGCTCCGCTTGCCGCCCTAATACTTGCCGCCATGGTGGCCGCCATGGTTTTTAATCTCTTGCCGGCGGTAACTTCTGTAATGCTGGCTGCTCTGCTGATGATTCTTACAGGTTGCCTTCACAATGTAGAGGAAGCATATAAGACTATTAACTGGGAGAGTATAGTGTTGATTGGAGCTATGTTACCCATGTCTATAGCCCTTGAGAAGACAGGTATTTCAATAGGGATAGCAAATCTCCTTGTGGATAATTTGGGCAGTTTTGGACCGGGTTTTCTCCTTGGAGGAATCTATCTCGCGACCTCTGCTCTTACGATGTTTATCAGCAACTCGGCTACGGCTGTATTGTTTGCGCCAATCGCTATGCAATCGGCCATTGAAATGGGTGTAAGTCCTTATCCTATGCTGTTTGCCGTTACGGTTGCAGCCAGTATGTGTTTTGCCAGCCCCTTTTCCACGCCTCCAAACGCCCTTGTAATGTCGGCCGGTAGGTATAAATTTATGGATTATGTAAAGGTAGGTTTACCGGTGCAGATTCTTTTCGCGGTGGTAATGATAATTGTATTACCGCTTATTTGGCCCTTCTGATAAGCAAATAAACATAATTGTTAGTTTGTTAGTTTCATAAGCGGAAGCAAGCATGAGCTGCACAGGTGCTAGCATGATCATCATTATGGATTTTCTTTGCACGATGATGATGAGCTCCTTGGGCTTCTACCTGTTTTCGCAAGGGCAAGGAACAGCCTTGTAGCGTGAACTGCGTTGTTGTGAGGCACATCCGTGCATTGTCGCCAGCATTAAAAGCAGGCATATTGATACTATGATTCTTCTTCCTTTCATTACTTTGTTTTTTATAAATTCTGTCTTAACATACGTGCCAAACGGGAAATAGTTTTTTTAGCTTATGGCCGGCTGAGCTTGTGAATTTAATGATTTTTTTCTTTAGCTTTAATCGGGCAAAGTTTAAGCCCTTAAAAATAAAAATAGAGATGGCTTTTTGAGCGAAAAAAAGGTTGTTTTAATTATAAATTTCAAAGTATGAAAATAGCAGTTATTGGAGCAGGCGGCGTTGGTGGATATTTTGGAGCAAAACTGGTCCAAGCCGGACATGATGTGACTTTTATTGCCCGTGGAGAGCATTTAAAAGCAATAAAAAGCCGTGGCTTGATTGTGAAAAGTATAGATGGCGATTTTAAAGTAGAGCAGATAAAGGCCAGTGATAAAATCAGCGATATTGATAATCCGGATTTGGTCATTGTAGCTGTAAAGGCATGGCAAATAAAAGAGCTGCGGGAAGAAATCAAGAAGGTTTTGAAAGATGAAACCCTTATACTTCCATTGCAAAACGGAGTTTTAGCTGCTGATGAATTAGCGGAGACTATTGATAAAAAGCATATCCTGGGAGGATTATGCAGGATAATAAGCAAAATAGAGGCGCCGGGGGTGATTCGCCATATTGGTGTTAATCCCACCATTGTATTCGGAGAACTTGATAAAGCAAAGACCGGCAGGGTAAACAAAATACATGAGCTGTTTAAATCGGCAGGTATTGAATCAAAAATTTCGGAAGATATAGAAGCCGATTTGTGGCGTAAGTTTATATCTATTTGCGTTAGCGGCTTATTGGCAATTTCAAATACGACCTACGGCGAATTGAGGGAGATAAAAGAAACCCGTCAACTTATGATAGATTTAATCAAAGAAATATTTGCATTGTCTCAAAAAATAGGCGTTAATCTGGAGGCTAATTTTATAGAGAAAACCCTTTCATTTATTGATACTTTCCCTTATGATTCAACAGCATCACTTACTCGGGACGTTTGGGAAAAAAGACCCTCAGAAATTGAGTATCAAAATGGAGCCGTAGTTCGTTTAGGCGAGAAATATGGCGTGCCTACGCCGATTAATAAATTTGTTTATATCTGCATTTTGCCGGGCGAGCTTAAAGCCCGGGGCTAAAGTAAAGAGTCGCTATTTAGTGACTTAAATTTGCAAATATGACATTATTGAGCTAATTTCATAGGGAATGATTCTATAATGTTTTCAAATAACAAGTTTTTGGCTTATCTAAAACTTACTATATGAGCAAAGAGTTGCCAAAATTATTAAGGACTTATAAGGACTCCGGTTTCGTTATTCAGGAAAAGTCAAGGCTTATATACTATCTCTGTGTCATTGCTTTGACAGCTGTTTTTCTGCTTCTTGCTTTTCAACTCTTTAGTCATCCGCTTAGCGAATTTTTATATAGAAGCACTTTGACCACAAGCGGCTCCTTGCTGATTCTGTTTGTTTTGTTACTGGTGTGCTTATTTTTGTTATCTAAGGGGCATTATATTTTAAGTTCTCATCTTCTCGCGATCTTTGTCATGCTTATCACCTGGCTTATCATGATGCTTGGAGGTGACAAGTTTTTGGCTCAACTTAACTACATCATAATTGGCCTTATGATTTTATCGATGCTGCCATTGATTATGGCTAAGCATAGGTATTCAGTAGCTTTATACTCGGCATTTAATATTTTTATGCTTTTTATTTTCCTTACATATTCTGCTGATAATTATGATCTTGTTCAAAGCAGTAAGTGGAATTACCTTATTAGCGTTTCTGTAGCCTTTGTTTTGGTGGCCTTATTGGGAATGGGCATTTGCTTTATTAATAAGAAAGATTTTGAAAAGGCCGAAAGTGATTTAGTTGGGATTAAGAAAGTCGGCGATGATATCAAACAAAGTAATGAGCTGTTTAAGACTCTTTTTGAATCGATGCCCATATCGATGTCCTTAGCCGATATGAACGCTAAACTTATCATGGTTAACAAGGCATTTTGCAAAGATCTGGGCATAAAACCTGAAGATGCCGTTGGCAAAACCACGGCCGACTTAGGTGTGGCTATGACACCCGAACATGAACAGAAATTCGTCGAGAAACTGAAAAAGGATGGTTTTGTAGATAATCTTGAAGTCTCAGTCGTCGATAAATATGGCGCCAGGCATGAATTGTATTTTTATGCTACCGTTCTTACAATTAATAATCAGAAAGCAGTTTTAAGTTCAAATATCGATGTTACTGAAAAAAGACAATTAGAATTCAAGTTGAAAGAATATAATACAAAACTTGAAGAATTAGTTAAAGAACGAACCGAGGATCTGGAAGCTTCTAATGAGGAGTTGAAGGCTACTAATGAAGAGATTATAGAGAAAAGTAAGATTATAGGCAGCAAAAATTATGAACTTAGCGAAGCCCTTGAGCTGCTAAAAACCACTCAGCAAAAACTTATACAAACTGAGAAGATGGCCTCATTGGGACTTTTAACAGCGGGAGTGGCGCATGAGGTTAATAATCCTCTCAATTATATTATGGGAGCCTACAGCGCTCTTGAAAATTATTTTCAGGAACATGGAAGCAATGAAGCAGCGAAAACGGACATCCTTCTAAATAGTATTGCCGTTGGTATCGAGCGTATTTCAAATATTATTAAAGGTCTTAATCAGTTCAGCCGGCAGAATGACAGTATGGATGAAGCCTGCGATTTGCACTCTATCATTGACAACTGTATAGTTATCTTGCACAATAAGCTAAAACATAAGGTTGATATTATCAAGAAGTACTTCAATGAGCCCATAATTCTTAAATGTAATATCAGCCAGTTTCATCAGGTTTTTGTGAATATTATCGTGAATGCAATTCAGGCTATTCCCGACAAGGGGACTATCGAAATTTTTACGAATGTTGAAGGAGAAAGGCTTATAATTGAGATTTCGGATGATGGTGTAGGAATGGAAGAGAATCTCCTTACAAATATTACTGATCCCTTTTTTACTACCAAAGCGCCCGGCGAAGGCACAGGCCTGGGATTGTCAATCACCCAAACCATTATTAACGACCATAATGGAGAAATGAAGTTTGAGTCAAAGATTAATAAAGGAACAAAAGTTACATTGTCTTTCCCATATAAATGAAGTATTATGAAAACTAAAATCCTATATGTTGACGATGAGCCAATTAATCTCGAACTTTTTAAAATCAATTTTGAAAAGAAGTTTGAAGTGTTTATAGCAAATGATGCCTTTCAGGGCCTTGAGCTGCTGGAAAAAGAAATGGATATATTGGTTGTTATCAGTGATATGAAAATGCCTAAGATGAACGGTATCGAGTTTATTAAAAAAGCAAAGGAGCTATATCCTGATAAAAAATACTACATACTGACAGGCTATGAAATTAATGCTGAAATTCAAGATGCTCTTAATTCAGGATTAATACTTCGCTATTTCAGCAAACCTTTTAATGTAAAAAAAATAGAAGGAACTATTATCGAAGCAATCGGCTTGTGACAAGCCTGAAGCTTCGATCTAAAACTCCGAAATTATAGATATTCCATGTTAGGATATTTGTTCGTAAATATCTACTTTTACGCATGCAAAAATGTAGATAAATAAAGGTCTAAATATATAAAGAGGGTGATATGAAATATCTGATTGTTGGAGGAGTTGCAGGGGGAGCAACTACGGCAGCGCGTTTGCGCCGTCTTGATGAGCATTGTGAGATAATAATGTTTGAAAAGGGAGCGTATATTTCATACGCCAATTGTGGTTTGCCTTATTATATTGGAGGCAACATCGAGGACAGGGAGAATCTTTTTGTGCAAAGTCCTGAGTCTTTTGGCAAACGCTTCAATTTGGAAGTGCGGGTATTATCTGAAGTTATTTCCATCAAGCCTGAGGCCAAGGAAGTTGAGGTTAAAAATCTTCGCGATGGAGATGTCTATACCGAGAAATATGATAAGCTGGTATTGTCGCCCGGAGCTGAACCGGTTCGCCCTTCTCTGCCCGGGATTAATCTTGATGGAATATTTACTTTGCGCAACGTTCCTGATACCGACAAGATTAAGAGTTTTATTGATGAGCATAAGCCGCGTCATGCTGTAGTGGTAGGAGCAGGATTTATTGGTCTTGAGATGGCTGAAAACCTGCATCATGCAGGTTTGAAGGTAACCATCGTCGAGATGTCTGAGCAGGTAATGACTGCTCTGGATTACTCCATGGCGGCGCTGGTACATCAGCATCTAAAGACTAAGAACGTTGAGTTTTATTTGAATACGGCTGTTTCTTCTTTCTCAAAGCAGGGAGATAGCATAATCGTAAAACTAAATAATAGCCGCATTATTGAGGCCGACCTGGTGCTTCTCTCTATCGGCGTAAGGGCCGACAGCAAGTTGGCAAAGGATGCAGGACTGGAGCTGGGCGCGAGTGGGGGTATTGTGGTAAATGAATACTTACAGACTTCAGATGAACATATTTATGCCTTAGGTGATGCCATAGAGTTTACTAATCCTATTACGCAGACAAAGATGCCTACCTATCTGGCCGGGCCGGCCAACAAGCAGGGACGTATTCTGGCTGATAATTTGGTTAGAGGAAATAAGCGTATATATAAAGGCTCGGTAAACACTGCTATAGCTAAGGTGTTCGACCTTACCGTTGCTTCAACCGGCGTGTCGGGAAAAACTCTTGGACGCATAGGCATCCCGCATATTGATTCAATAATTCATGCATCTTCGCATGCAGGCTATTATCCGGGTGCTACGCCCATGACTATCAAGATATCTTTTGAGCCCTCCAGCGGTCGTTTGTTGGGGGCTCAAATCGTGGGCTACGATGGTGTGGATAAGAGGATAGATCTTTTCTCCACAGTGATACAGCGTGGCGGATCTGTTTATGATTTAGCCGAGCTGGAGCATGCCTACGCCCCTCCTTATGCCTCGGCTAAGGATCCTGTGAATATGGCGGGAATGGTAGCTGAGAATATCCTGGAAGGAGTGAGTAAGATGGTTTCGTGGCGCGATATTTCTGCTGATACTGATAAATCATATTTCCTTTTGGATATACGCACTCCCGATGAGTTTGCCTTAGGCTCCATCGAAGGAGCGCTTAATATTCCCCTGGATGATTTGCGCGAGCATCTGGCTGAGCTTCCTAAGGACAGGAAGATAGTGGCCTTCTGCGGCGTCGGACTGCGGGCGCATATAGCTTGCAGAGTATTAATGCAAAATGGTTTTGATGAGGTTTATAATCTGTCGGGCGGACTGAAAACCTATGAGACGGCTACGCAAAAGCAAAGTAATGAAGATATTTTTGCCAAAGATTATATTGGTACCGACGACCTGATTTATCAAGGTGTTAAGAAAAGTGCCGCCGAAGCTCCGCTTTCTGAGGCTCAGATGAAAGTTGTTGACGCTTGCGGCCTCCAATGTCCGGGGCCTGTATTGAAGCTAAAGCAGTCGATCGACGAAATGGCTGAAGGGGATATTTTGAAGATTACTGCCTCGGATGCAGGGTTTTATAAAGACGCTCAGGCCTGGGCCAATGTTACAGGCAATGAATTGCTTGAAATATCGCAGGATGGAGCTCAGGTTAAAGCAATAATCAGAAAGGCTAAAGCTAAAGCAGCTAAGAGTGTGGGACAGTCGCTTGCCAATGGTTCCACGCTGGTTTGCTTTAGTGATGATCTGGATAAAGCTCTGGCAACTTTTGTTATAGCCAATGGTGCTGCAGCTTCGGGGAAAAAGGTAAGCATCTTTTTCACCTTCTGGGGCCTAAATGTTATAAAGAGAGCTGACAAACCTAAGGTTAACAAGGATGTGTTTGGAAAGATGTTTGGCATGATGCTTCCGGATTCTAGCAAAAAGCTGGGTCTTTCGAAGATGAATATGGCCGGGATGGGCGGTAAGATGATGAGGATGATAATGAAGAACAAGCATGTTGACACTTTAGAAAATATGATTAAGTCGGCAATGGATGCCGGTGTTGAGTTTATTGCTTGCCAGATGTCTATGGACGTTATGGGAGTTAAGGCAGAAGAACTTATGGATGGGGTGGAAATAGGAGGGGTAGCCACCTATCTGGAACGAACAGAAACTGCCGGACTGAATCTGTTTGTATAACAATCTATTCAGTGCTTTAATAACAAAAAGGCTGCCTCCGCTAGTGGGGGCAGCCTTTTAATTCTATCTGACAGTCTCATTTTTCTTCTTTATCCTTTGGCTTTTTGGGAGCGCTCTGCTGAGGCTTTGCTATTGATTCACGCATAGCTGTGTCGGCCTCTACATTACGATATTTTATATAGTCCATTACTCCAAGATTGCCGTTCCTAAAGGCATCAGCAATAGCCAACGGAATTTCAGCCTCTGCCAGAATAACCTTGGCACGTGCTTCTTGTGCTTTTGCCCTCATTTCTTGTTCTTCGGCAACGGCCATCGCACGACGCTCTTCGGCCTTTGCCTGGGCAATGTTTTTGTCGGCTTCTGCCTGATCCATCTGCAGCTCAGCACCGATGTTTTTGCCTATGTCAATATCAGCAATATCAATGGATAAAATTTCAAAGGCAGTACCGGCATCAAGCCCTTTGGCAAGCACGACCTTAGAGATGGAGTCGGGATTTTCAAGTACTGATTTGTGCGATAGGGCCGAACCAATAGATGATACAATACCTTCACCGACACGTGCCAGGATAGTTTCTTCGCCTGCTCCACCAACAAGTTGCTTGATGTTAGCACGAACAGTTACCCGTGCTTTGGCAATCAGCTGGATACCATTTATAGCTACAGCTGAAACGGGAGGTGTGTCAATAACTTTGGGGTTAACCGACATCTGAACAGCTTCAAAAACATCACGACCGGCTAAGTCGATAGCTGTTGCCATTTGAAATGTGAGGTCAATGTTGGCCTTCGATGCCGAAACAAGCGCATGTACAACTTTTTCAATATTGCCGCCTGCCAAATAGTGAGCCTCAAGCTCGTCACGTTTTACATCCTTAAGACCGGCTTTATGAGCTTCAATCATTGCGCGAACTATCGCTGAAGGCGGTACCTTACGGATTCGCATTAGTATTAGCTGCAACAATGAAACCCGCACCCCTGAAACAAGGGCTGAGAACCACATCACTACAGGCACGTAATAAAGAAAAAGGAAAAATAGTACGACAATAATCGCTATTAGTCCAATTGTTCCAAAACTGTCCATAATTATTTACTTTACTGGTTTAACTATTAAATGGGTTTTATGTACTTTGAGCACTTCGATTTCAGTGCCGGGATCGACAAACTGACCGGGACAACGCCCCTCCATATCCTCTTCATTAACACGAACTTTGCCCGCAGGATTAAGGCGGGTAATGGTTATTCCCTTGTCTCCTACCTTGATCAATTGTTCATCAACTGTCTCTATCTGACTACTAATTTCAGTTTTAAGCATGAACTTGCGCCATGTCTTGCTGCGAAGCGCAAGAATAAAAAAGAAAGCTATCAGCAATAAGGTTAATACCAGCACTATATGACCAGTTTCAGGTCCCAAAGAGGCATAAGCCATATATATTCCCCCGGCTATCATCGCGATTCCTCCAAGGGCAGCAATGGTTATTCCCGGAAACACGAAAAATTCCAGAATCAGCAGTAGTATTCCGGTTAAAATCAGTAAGATGACGATGGTCATAGTGCGCTAATTAATAGTTACTTTGAGTTCCTTGTTGTTGAGGGCTTGCTGAAGCTGTTCCAGCTCCGGCAGAACGCCCCTCTTAATTTCACAAAAGCCTTTAAAATGGGTAATCACGGCGCACTGTTCGGCCTGTACTTTATCGTGACTGCAAACTTCCTGCAAAGTGTCTATCACGTGATCGAAAGTGTTTATCTCATCATTATGCAGTATAAGCATCCTTTCTTCCAATTGCTGCCGCCGGGC
Source organism: Marinilabiliaceae bacterium UBA5488 (assembly GCA_002427105.1). Taxonomy (GTDB): domain Bacteria; phylum Bacteroidota; class Bacteroidia; order Bacteroidales; family Marinilabiliaceae; genus Geofilum. The sequence continues at coordinate 36,204 of DIPM01000007.1, forward strand.
ATTGCTATACTCACTTTTTTTGTCAAAAGGTGTCATATTGAAATATTTGGGTTCAAAGTAACAAAAATAATTCAATTGTATATCAATATTAACCGTGAATTATAACAAAACTTTTAGAAGGCTGTTAGCAACACATTGGCAGCTTACTCAAGTTTGCGGGCTTCTTCAATGGCGACTTGTTCGCCGTTGATGAAGGCAACAACGAAAGCCCCCGGAAAACCTGCCTCACGTATGCTCTCGACATTCTCTCTGGCTGTTTCATATTTACTCCAGGATCCGCTAAAATATTTCCTGGTGTCGCTCCCTTCAACCTGGGTGCTGCTTACTGAAGGAATTTTAGCAAGCGCCGCGGCATTCGGATTATTACGGAATACTCCAATCTGGATTTTATACTCAGGCTTTGAAGAAGAGGGCACGAAGGCCGCCGACACTACCGAGGCCGGACTTGGAGTGCTAACTTCAGCAGGGCTCGCCTTGTGTATTGCCGGATAAGAGGGCGTAGAACCGGAGCTGAGGTCAATAAAACGAGTGCCTGAAGAGCCGCCGGCTGCTGCGCTTGCTGCTGCAGGCGCTTTCGCGCCTGCCAGTTGAATTTCCAGCGATTCTTCAAGCATATCGACACTATTTTTCTTCAAAGCTAATAGTCTTTCAAGCTGCTCGGGATTATACAGATTAAGTTGTTTTATCGACTGATCCGCTTCATGGTATCTGGTCCGTGCATGGCTGCTCAAATTTTCGCTACCTGATTGATTTGAAGTGGCTCCGATGGCAACTGCCTTGTTGTAATAGTGTCTGTATTTGTGGTCGAGCGCTTGCTCGTACAGGGCTAAGGAGCTGCGTTTGTAGTCTCTGGATTGCTGCACGAGTGCTTCCATTTCTAAGCTCATCTCCTCTTCTATATTAGTCCCCTTGCTAAGCCTTTCTTTGAGGCTAAGCTGCTCAGATGTAACCTTGCGCGACTCTTCAAGCAGGCGCGCTGATTCTAAGGACAGGATATTGGCCCATACAGTGAGTGAGTCTGCCATCTGAAGCTCTGCTATCTGACTATTATCAAAGAAGCTGCGATACAGCTTGTCGCGCAGTTCTTTCTTTTTTAAAAACTCTTCATCAGAATAGAAAGTCAGGCTGCCCTTGTCAAGTCCACGGAGTGTTTTTTCAAGCAAACCTGGTTCTTGTTTAATACTTTGCGTTGAAACCGCACCGGGCTGGTAGAGTCCGTTTCTTTTTAGCTGTATGATATAATCTCTTTCCAGCTGACGTGCTTTGTTATAGTAGCTGTTTATATGTTCATCCAATCCGTAGGTTTCTTTCTCAAGTTCTACTATGCTGTCAATCAGTCGCTTCAATTCGTCTTGATCGTAGCTTTGGCTATAAGCCCTCCTTTTATTACTCAAAAGGCTTGTCAGGCTGTCTCTTTCATGGCTGATACAATAAGCTGAGCGAAACTCGCCCAGCGCCTGTTTGCTTTGAAACTGGTCAAAACGGGTATAGACAAGAGTGTCATTAACCATGAATCTAAATTCATCACTATCCTTGCTTGCAGGAACTCCTGCGCGAGCGTGCAGGGTAGTGCTTGCTTTAGGCATGGCGTTTGGGGAGATGGGCAGCGAAGCAGCAACTTTAACCTGATTGATGTCTTGGCTAAGATTGCGAACAACTTTATTATCCCATATTAATTCAACTACAATTGCTTTACCGGGCTCTGCTCCTCTATTAGTAGTAAACCATGCTTTGCCTGCATATATATCGGGGACGAGCAGGTAGTCGTCGTCGGGAGAGTTAAATGGAGGGCCTAAATTATCCGGCTCGGAAAAGCTGCCTGAGCTTGGGTCGAAGTAGGATTGATAAATATCTAATCCCCCCATCCCTCCCGGGCGGTCAGAACTGAAATAAATGGTTGTGCCGTCGGTTAACAGGAAGGGATACAGCTCGTTGTAGTCGCTGTTGATTTCCCCGGCTAGAAGTTCTGCATCCGTCCAGGCGTCAAGGAGTCTTACTATCTTGTAAAGATCATATTTTCCTGTGCTTCCAAGCAAGGGGAAAAATACCTCGTTAGCTCTTTCTGTGCGAAACACTATTTGGTCGGGCGAAACTCCAACTTTAAAGAAATCGCCGGCTTTTAACAACTGCCCCGCCTCTTTCGACAGGCCGTAGTGTGAGAGCAGCTCTGTGGCATTAATTGTATCTTTGGCAATAATCTCAATTGAGAAATGTTTGTTTATCAAAGATTCGGCTGACTGGCAGTCTCTTAGGGCTCGTTCGGCTAATTTGCTAAGCTCCTTATCAGCCTTCTGCGTTTTAAGAAAGCGCTGATAGTGCTCGCTTGCCAGCTGTGGCTCGTAAGCTCTTTGGTACAAATATCCCAGATAATAGTGGACATCCGGACTGGGTGGGCGAGTTGCCGCAACTTTTAGACGCTTTATGGCCTCATCGCTCTTTATATTGAGTTTGAGCAGGCTTAGGCCGTAATAGTAGTTATAATTGACATCGCGACTATTAGAGTTGGCGAGCTGTTCGTACAAAACTAAAGCTTCAGCATAACGGCCTTCATTAAAAAGTGACAGAGCCCGCGCAGAGCTTGTTTGTTGCTGCGCTGAGAGATTAATAATTAGAAAGTTTGCAAATAACAGGTAAATTACTCTCTTCATCCGCATGGCTATTGGTTTATATCTGATTATCAATTAATATGCTCTTTGATTGTTTGGCATCAAATTTAGTGAAAGATGGGGAATTATTTAGTTATTAAGCTTCTTTGTTGCCCAACAAAACAAAAGATTTGTTTGTTCATAAGCCTAATATAACAGATACTGAGCTTAGTTTGATTCATTAGCTTATTTTGAGTCTCAACTAATTGTTTGACTTTGAGTTTTTTTTCATAACTTCACGCAACAAAATTATGTGAAAATTCTATTCTATTATGGCTGAACAGAAAGAAGTTAAAGAGAGTAAAGTAAATCAGGAGAAGCTAAAAGCGCTTCAACTGACAATGGATAAAATTGAAAAATCTTACGGCAAGGGTGCTATAATGCGCATGGGCGATTCGGTTGTTGAAAATGTGCCTGTGATTCCTTCCGGTTCAGTTTCCTTAAATTTAGCTTTGGGCGTCGGTGGGTATCCACGGGGCAGGGTTATAGAGATATATGGCCCTGAGTCGTCCGGTAAAACTACTTTGGCGATTCATGCCATTGCCGAAGTGCAAAAAATGGGAGGCATAGCTGCAATAATTGATGCTGAGCATGCCTTTGACAGGTTTTACGCTGAGAAATTGGGGGTGGATATCGAAGAGCTTTTGATATCACAGCCCGATAATGGCGAGCAGGCTCTTGAAATTGCCGACCAATTGATTCGCTCATCAGCTGTCGATTTGGTAGTTATTGACTCGGTGGCTGCTCTTACTCCTAAAGCGGAGATTGAAGGCGAGATGGGCGAAAACAAAATGGGCTTGCAGGCCCGACTGATGTCTCAGGCTCTTCGTAAGCTTACTTCTAATATTAGTAAGACCAATACTTGCTGCATATTTATTAATCAGCTGCGTGAAAAGATTGGCGTTATGTTTGGAAACCCTGAAACAACCACTGGTGGTAATGCCTTGAAGTTTTACGCTTCTATTCGTTTGGATATTCGCCGTATATCTCAGTTGAAGAATGGGGAAGAGGTGGTAGGAAATCAAACTCGTGTAAAAGTTGTTAAGAACAAAGTGGCGCCTCCCTTCCGTAAGGCAGAATTTGATATTATGTATGGAGAAGGCATCTCAAAGGTAGGTGAGATAGTTGATATGGGAGTTGAGCTTAATGTTATTAAGAAGAGCGGCAGCTGGTTTAGTTATGGTGAGACTAAACTTGGCCAGGGTCGCGAAGCTGTGAAGGATTTATTGAAAGATAATGTTGAGCTGGCCGACGAGCTTGAAGCAAAAATTGTGGCTGCTTTGGCTGAGAAGACGAAGTAGCAGCTTCATAGCAGTCAGTTTTGAATATTTTATAAAAAAAAGAGACGTCCAAACGGCGTCTCTTTTTTTGCTAGCTCAATTATTAACCACAATTGATGAATAGGGCAGCTATTTACAGTCTTCTTACTTACATATCACCTTAAAGGTCTCCGTCCCAAGTACTACGATATAGACACCTGCCTTTGTTACAGAGACAGTCTTTGATGAGGTGCCAAGGCTTTCCCTAATTAGCAGTCGCCCTTCAATATCATAAACCATTAGCTCTTCCTCTGCACCGGCATTCACAATGCTAATATCCTTGTTCAAAACAAATACTGCCGGCTTGCCTGAAGCCTGTGTTTCATCAAATGACGTGTACACAGCTTGTTTTATCACTACAGTCAATGACAGGTCGAGGGCAAAAGTATAAGCGTCCATAGTTGTCGGAATAAAGACAGCTGATTTGCCATCTGTATTGATAGTCCACAAATAAGGTAGGTTGGAAAGCGTAATCTCTTCCATAAATTCTGTTGTTGCCTTAATTGTAAGGTCTGACAGTGCTTTCAGGATGTCTTCTTTCGGAGTGTCGGGATTAACAGTAATGTCGTCAGCCGACGATGATAGGGATACAAGGCTGATGCGATGGTCGAAGGAGGGTTCTTTTCCTGATTTCCAGATGTTTATCAGATAATCACCACTTGCCATGGTATGATATCCAACGGTGGTAGCGACAATGTAGTACTCTCCGGCCGTCCCGGCTGCAAATTCTATAAAAGAATCGCCACTAACATAGGCATAAGATCCTGTATAACCGTTATCATTTTCTTTCAGCTTTGTGTAAGTGCCGCCATTTTTATAGTAAACATAAAGGTAAGCATCTTTAACAAAGGAGTGGTGGATTCTTAAATTGTCGCCGACGCTTAAGTTTATCTTATAAGCATTTGCAAAATACTTATCGTTTGTCCCTCTAAAGTTGGCGGCGCCTTGTACCAAGCCGGCACTTCCGAAGTCAAGCTTTCCTAGCTGATAGTAGGGCAGGGCAGAATAGCTGATTTCGGGCGCTGCATCAAGTATCTCAGCAAGGCTGATAGCATTGAATGGATTTTTATGAGCCGGTTCTTCTCCAGTTTTCCATATATTCAGATAGTAGGAACCACGCGATAATACAAAGGAATATCTGCTTGTAGCAACTATATAATAATCTCCATCTGTAGTGGCTTGAAACTCAATATAAGACTCTTGATTGTTATTATTATAAGTGCCCGTATATCCATTATCGTCTTCGGCGATTTTTGTGTATGATTCACCGTCTTTTCGATAAACATAAAGAAAGGCATCTTTTATAAACGAGTGGTGGATTTTCAAGTTTTCACCGGCTAATAAGTGTACTTTATATGCGTTTGCAAAATAGTTGTCGTTTAGGGGTCTAAAGTTGGCAGCTCCCTGAACCAGACTTGCAGTTTCAAAGTCAAGATTGCCTTTTTTGATTAGAGGAATATCTGTATAATTTATCTCTTCAGCATTGTCAAGTAAGTCCTTCAATGAAATAGAGAAGTAGTCCGTTGCCTTGATAGATAAAGGGCAGGTGTAATATGCAGCCTTATCGAACTTGTTGTCAGACACCAGGATGTAATATGTGCCCGCGTTAAGTTCAACCATAAAGCCATCTAACCAGGCGGGGGTGATAGTTGGATTTTGCATGGCTGCATCATCATATATACGCACTTCGGGCCCTACTATATATTCATAATTATAGCCTTCGAATTGAATAATGCTTTTCTTGTCAAGAGTGAAAGTAAAGCCCTTAGCCTTTTGACCATTTGACATTTCATATACTGAGCCGGGCAAAAATGCTAATTCGTCATTGTAATAGGGCAGTGAGATGGGTACAAACGAAAAGCTTGATTCTAACTCCTCTACCTTAATTGAGTAAGTTGTTTCCTGTAATTCTGAAGATGCTTGCAAAAGAAGGCGTACCGAGTCGCTAAAATCGGCCTTGTAACTAATTGATATGGTTTGAGATACTTTATTATCGACGCTTATCTCTTTTGAAGCAAGGGCATCTCCATTAAAACTGCTTGCATTGCCCTTAAAAACACCTCCTGTAAGAAGCGTCATGTAAGCATCCAATGAGCCTGCCTGGTTGGTATAGACGTCATAAGTGAATTTATAGCTATGCCCTTCTTCCACCGCCATGCTGTACCCTCTTCCTTGCGCGCTTGCATTGGGCTTTATTATAGGGGCATCGATAAATTTATCTATTTTTCCAAATTGGCTCTCACCGCTTTGCAAAACTGAGGAATAATCAAGCTCAGTGTATGCTATAGCTTGTTTAGTCTCATAAATGTTGAAGTTGTAATTAAAAATATCAAAGTCTGAAGATAAGACCAGATAATAGGTTCCTGCTGTCAGAACATTAGATGCATAAGGAGTCTCAGTTGCGTCAAACACATCAATGATACTTCCGGAAGTGATGATCTCTGAATTTGTGATGGCTGCCAAAAAATCCTGACTAAAATCTATGCTGACAGATGCATCTGCGGCAAGGGTGAATGGGAAAATCTGATAACGATAGGTCTCCGGGGAGCCTTCCAAATCAAGCACCACAGTTTCTGTATTGCTTTGAAGGAATTCAAGATTCCTGGCGGCATAGGGCAATTCGGCGGCAAGAGTTAGGGCGGTACTTATCAAAACTAAAAATAATAGAGTAAAGGTCTTTTTCATGATTAATGTGATTTAGGTTTGAAAAACATAGTACTTGATGATTTATTAAAAAATATTTTACTAAGTTAAAAGAATAAAAATATCTATCGTCTTTTTCGGAAGAAAAATCAGCTTAAATGTTTACTTACTTTTGTTTGTAACAAGCTTGTAATGCTTATATTATAATTAATAGCTGCAATTTTAATAATATCTTCTTACCTTGCTATCCTTAATTAATGGATTTGATAATTTTTGCTTAATTAAATTTTCATGAAACATTTTCTTCTTTTTTTATCTCTTTTCGTGTTAGTTAGCCACGGAGGATATTCTCAGCAAACTATTGATCGTGCACCGGAAGGTTTCGATCAGGCTAATCCCGAAATTTCAGCCGGGAAGGTTGAAGTTGTTAGCTACTTTTCTTCTACTGTGGGTGTAAACCGTAATGCCCGGGTATATTTTCCTCCCGGATTTAACAAGGATGAAAAATATCCGGTTCTTTATTTACTACATGGCATAGGTGGCGACGAGAATGAGTGGTATAACAACGGGGTTCCTCATATTATTTTTGATAATCTTATCGCCCATGGAAAGATGCAGCCAATGATTGTCGTTTTGCCTAATGGTCGTGCAATGGAAAATGACAGGGCGGAAGGAAATATCTTTGAGCCCCAAAAAGTTGAGGCTTTTGCAGTCTTTGAAAAAGATTTACTTAATGATTTGATACCATATATTGAGAAGGAATACCCTGTGATAAAGGATCGTGAGCATCGGGCTATCGGAGGTTTGTCAATGGGAGGAGGACAGTCTTTAAATTTTGGCTTAGGCAATCTTGATAAGTTTGCATGGGTTGGAGGCTTTTCTTCTGCGCCGAATACAAAAGCGCCTGCTGAATTAATTCAGAACCCCGCAGAGGCCTCGAATTTGCTAAAGCTCTTATATATTTCTTGCGGTGATCAGGATAACTTGATACAGTTTAGCCAACGGTCTCATGAGTATTGCAAAGAGCATGGAGTGCCTCATATTTATAGAGTTATACCCGGCGGGCACCATGACTTCGCTGTATGGAAGGATGACCTTTATCATTATGTGCAGTTGCTATTCAAAGACTCAGAGAATTAAGTATAATATGACAGCATAATAATAAGTGATTTATGAAGTATCAAATTTTTGTTTTTCTATTTTTGGTTTTCGCTACCGGACTCGGGGCGCAACAATACCCTTTTCAAAATCCGGAACTTAGCTCTGAGGAGAGAGCCCGTGATTTAATATCGAGGCTCACGCTTGAAGAGAAAGCCTCCTTGCTTTGTGATCAGTCTGAGGCCATACCTCGCCTGGGAATAAAGCGTTTTAACTGGTGGAGTGAGGCTCTGCATGGATATGCGAATAATGACAGTGTTACTGTTTTCCCTCAACCTATCGGCATGGCAGCCTCATTTAATGATGAATTGTTGTATAAAATATACGATGCCGCATCCGATGAGGGGCGCGCCAAATATCATCAAGCCATGCGAAGGGGTGAAGAAAACAGGAGATTTTTGAGCCTTTCTGTTTGGACTCCCAATGTTAATATTTTTAGAGATCCGCGTTGGGGCCGTGGCCAGGAGACTTATGGTGAAGACCCTTATCTTATGAGCCGTATGGGCTTGCAAGTAGTTAAAGGCTTGCAGGGACCCGAAGATTCCCGCTATCGCAAGTTGCTTGCATGCGCCAAGCATTACTCGGTTCATTCGGGCCCCGAGTGGAGTCGCCATGAGCTGAATGTTACCAATGTAAGCCCTCGTGAGTTTTACGAGACTTATATGCCTGCCTTTAAAACTTTGGTACAGGATGGCGATGTTCGTCAGGTTATGTGTGCATATCATCGCATGGAAGATGAGCCTTGTTGCAGCAATACAAGGTTGCTGCAAAGGATTTTGCGTGATGAATGGGGCTACAAACATCTGGTAGTTGCCGATTGTGGCGCTATCACCGATTTTTACACCACTCACAATGTTTCCTCCAGCCGTGAACATGCAGCTGCTCTTGGTCTTCTGTCCGGTACCGATTTGGAGTGCATCTGGGATAATTACCATTATAAGGATTTGCCAAAGGCTCTTGAAATGGATTTGATTAAGGAGGAGGATATTGACAGAAGTTTGATGAGGGTTTTATCAGGACGCTTTGATTTGGGCGAAATGGATAATGACTCTATTGTTCCGTGGGCTCAGATCCCCGCGTCTGTTCTTAACTGTGACAAGCACAGGCAGTTGTCTTATGAAATGGCTCAGCAGACAATGACCTTGCTTCACAATAACAAGGTTTTGCCTATTAACAAATCTATAAAGAAACTTGCCGTGATTGGACCCAACGCCGATGATGCGGAAATGCTTTGGGGGAATTATAACGGAACGCCTATCGAGACTATTACAATCCTGGACGGTATTCTTTCAAAAGTGAGTCCTGAGCAAATTTACTACGAAAAAGGCCTTGACCTTGTGGATGATAAAGTAACTATAAGCTATTTCTCAAAGGCTTCCTTTGAAGGTAAAACAGGATTTAAGGCTAGTTATTGGAATGACCCCGACTTTGAAGGAGAGCCGGTTGCGGTTCAGCACTTAGCTAATCCTATCAGATTAACAGCAGCAGGGCAACATGAGTTTGCCCCGGGTGTTTGGCTTGAGGATTTTTCGGCTATCTATGAAGCAGAATTTACGCCAACAGTATCGGAAGAAATAGTGTTTAAGGGCGGAGCAACAGGTTTATTTGAGCTCTTTGTTGATGGCAAGCAGCTTGAAAGCTATGTTAATTGGCGAACTCTGACAAGTAGGATTCCACTTAAGGTGGAGAGAGGGAAAACTTACAATATCAAAATTCGTTATGCGCAGCGTGAAAACTGGCAGGCTAATATTGAATTTGATTTTGGCAGAGAGGAAGACGTTGATTTCAGCTCATTGATTAAACGACTTGAAGGTATTAAAACAGTGGTTTTTGTGGGCGGATTGTCCGGTAGCCTGGAAGGTGAAGAAATGCCTGTTGTCTACCCCGGATTTAAGGGAGGCGACCGTACCGATATTGAATTGCCGGCGGTTCAGCGCAATTGCATTAAAGCACTTAAAGAGGCCGGCAAGACTGTTATCTTCGTTAACTGTTCTGGCTCGGCTATTGCTTTTGGACCGGTTCTCGAAAGCTGTGATGCAATACTGCAGGCATGGTATGCAGGAGAGATGGGAGGCCTTGCCGTGGCAGACGTGCTTTTTGGCGATTATAATCCTGCCGGAAAGCTGCCCCTATCCTTTTACGCTAATTCGGATAATCTGGGCGATATTGAAGATTACTCTTTGAAGGGACGTACCTACAGATATACTACAGATGTTTTATTTCCCTTTGGTCACGGTTTAAGTTATACCAGGTTTGAAATTGGTGATGCCGGCGTGGATAAAAAACAAATTACAACCGATGAATCTTTAAACTTAAGCATACCGGTGAAAAATACCGGCAAGCGCAAAGGTGTTGAGATAGTTCAGGTCTATATTAAAAAGTTAGGCGATATAGACGGCCCTATCAAGAGCTTGAGGGGCTTTCAGCGCATTGAACTCGAAGCGGGCAAGTCAAAAAATGCTCTTATCACCCTGGACGCCTCTTCTTTTGAGTTTTATGATTGGGACAAACGTGCCATGGCAGTTACTGCCGGTGATTATGAGATCTTATATGGCAACAGCTCAGACGCGAAAGCCTTGAAACAGCTGGTGATTACTGTGAAATAGTATTTGTTCTTAGTTTATTATTTTGTAAAGCCTTGTTAGCTAATGTACCATTTGCGCAACTGATTTTAAAATTAAACATTAAAAAATGAAATCATTGAAATATTTATCCGGCTTGTTATTAGTGGCCTTGTTGGCTTCTTGTGCAGAACTGCCATTTGAGCAAGTAAAAGTCAATGAGGGGATTCTTGAAGGCTACGTTGAAGACGGAATGAGGGTGTTCAAGGGTGTTCCTTTTGCAGCTCCTCCTATTGGGGATTTACGATGGAAAGCTCCTCAGGCAGCTGAAAGCTGGGAAGGGGTTAGAGAAGCCAGGGAATATGCTCCTGCACCTATGCAAGGAGGAAATCCTGCAGGGGGCAAAAGCGAAGATTGTCTTTACCTGAATATTTGGTCGCCTGCCGAATCAAGCAAAGATAAGCTTCCGGTTTTGGTATGGATCTATGGCGGAGGATTCAGCTTTGGTTCAACAGCTGAGCCGGTTTATGATGGAAGCAAATTGGCAAAAAAAGGAGTGGTTATGGTGAGTATTGCCTATCGTGTTGGTCAGTTTGGCTTTTTAGCTCATCCTGAATTAAGCGCAGAAAGCGAATATGGCAGCTCCGGTAATTATGGACTGCTGGATCAAATTGCCGGCTTGCAATGGATTAAGGATAATATTGCTGCTTTTGGCGGTGACCCAAATAAGGTCACAATTTTTGGCGAGTCTGCCGGAGGAATTTCTGTAAGTATGTTATGTGCTTCTCCATTGGCTAAGGGCTTGTTTCAAGGTGCTATCTCTCAGAGCGGAGGTTCTTTCGGACCTACTCGTCCAACAAGCTATCCCGGAGAAAATATGAAAACTCTTGAAAATGCTGAAAAAGCTGGTGTTGAGTTTATGAATAGCCTTGGTCAAACTTCAATCGAAGATCTTCGCAAACTGGATGCTGAGGCGCTTGTCCCAAAGGGTTGGGGTATGGGAGGTGCATGGCCTGTTGTTGATGGATATGTGATCCCCGACGACCAGTTTAAACTTTATGAAGCCGGTAATTTTAACGATGTGCCTGTTTTGATAGGTTATAATTCTGATGAAGGACTAAGCTTTCCTACAGGCCGTACTCCTGAAGAGTTTATCCGGAATGTACACGAGAGATTCGGTCCTTATGCTGTTTCTTTGATGGAAGCTTATCCGGTAGGGGGGGATAGAATACAACGCTCAGCTCGTAATCTTATGCGTGATGCTGCTTTTGGATGGCATACATGGAGCTGGGCCCGGCTTCAAACAAAGGTCGGCAAGGCTCCGGTATATTTTTACTATTTTGACCAACACGCGCAAAATCCTGAAGACTCTACCACCTTTGATTATGGAAGCTCTCACGGAATGGAAGTTGCCTACGTGTTTATGAACCTTGACCCCAATAATCCTCAGGCTCTGGATTCTGATTTGTCTCTTTCAGAAACGATGGGTACATATTGGACAAATTTTGCAAAATATGGTGATCCTAACGGTGAGACGCTTACAAAATGGCCCGTTTTTTCTAATAAATACCCACAAGTAATGTGTTTTGGGTCGGATGCCTATGTGGATAAAGTTCCTGATGAGGATGCATTAAATGTTTTGGATAGCTATTTTGTGTGGCGGCGTGCTCCGGAAGGAGTGGCATGGGCAGATTAGTTTTAGGGTTATAATAGAGTATCTGAGCCGTTATTGTCATACAATAGCGGCTCTTTCTTTTTGCTGATTATGTTTGTAATCAGAAAAATTGTGTCCCAAAGAGCAAAGCCTCACGCTCGAAGATTGTTAATTTTGCAAAACTAAAACTAAGTTGTGTTGCTTTAGGACTTGTGTGTTTTGTCGCTCTATGAAAAATGGGAAAAACAATATTTGAGCTTAGAGCGATTCAGTTGTGATTATCGGTTTCTAAAATTATAATATATAACTATGCGTAAGCATTTTACTCTTTATTTTATTGTCGGATTGATGCTTTTGGCTGCAGCTGAGCTGAAAGCATGGGAAGGTATGCCTACTCCGAGATTAAAAGTAGATGGGCGTTATTTAAAGGATACACACGGTAATATTGTTAATCTCCACGGCTTTGCTCAAACCTACAGTCCCTGGTTTAACGAAAGAGGCACCAAATGGAATAATTATGATGTTAGCGGCTGTCTGACTTATAATCAAGGTTTGATAGATGATATTTTAGATGTCGGCTGGAAGATGAGCTTTATTAGGTTGCACATGGATCCTTACTGGAGTAATACACCGGGCTGCCAGCCCGATGGCCATGAGTTGCCAAATTGCTTCAATGAAACTCGTTTTAATAAATACCTCGATGAGGTATTTATCCCAATGGCTGAGTATGCCATCTCGAAGGGTATGTATGTTGTAATGCGCCCTCCCGGGGTTAGTCCTGAAGTTATTGGAGTAGAAGACGACTACAACTATGCTCAGTACTTATTCAATATATGGGATATTGTATCTAAGCATCCACGCATAAAGGATAGGGAAGAAATAATGTTTGAGCTGGCCAATGAGCCCGTCAGGATACGTTTGGCCGATGGCTCTGAGGGAGCAAATACTCAGGCTCATTTTGATGTATTAAAAGAAATATTTCAACCAATAGTCAACAGAATCCGCGATAATGGATTTCAAAATGTGTTGTGGATTCCGGGCTCAGGGTATCAGGCTCACTACAAGGGTTTTGCAGTTAATCCGATTGAAGGCGATAATATTGGATATGCTGTCCATGTTTATCCGGGCTGGTTTGGAAGTGCCGACGGCTACGATGTCTTTAAAAGGGAGTGGGATAAGCAGGTAAAGCCTATTGCAGACTTAGCTCCCATCCTGATTACTGAAATGGACTGGGCGCCTGCACATTATGAGTCTTCATGGGGAAAAGGAGTTACAGGTACTGCAGGGGCTGAAGGTTTTGGAGCTAATTTCAAGGAGATAATGGACGAAACCGGCAATGTTGGCTGGCTTTTGTTTACTGATGCTAACCTGCTTGCAAAGTTTAATCCTGTTGCCCCGCTTCCGGATGAACCCTACACTTTTTTAAACGACCCCGAGGCCTGCCCGTGGCCGGTCTATCATTGGTATCTTGATTATGCTGAATTGTATGAGCCTCGACCTGATTTTGAATACATTGCGGAGTTGCCTACTAATGACAATTTCCGCCATTGGAACTTAAGGCCTCAGTGGAGCTGGTATGGTAGCACGGCTCCGGAAGCATGGTCGCTACTTGAGCGGGCCGGTTATATGAGACTGAAAAATATCAAAATTAGCGGCAATATTACTGAATCCTATACTATTCTGACTCAGCCAATTTTTGCCTATCCTAATAGTAATAACTTATCTTATGGAACTGTAAAGCTGGATATTGAAAATATGAAGGACGGTGATATTGCAGGCCTTTCTGTTTTTATGGATGAGATGAATTATATCGGGGTTGAGCTGGTTGATGGGGAAAAGAGAATTGTCTCCTATATTAACAATAATAAACTCGTCGGACCCTTAGTAAGTGGAAACCTTGTTTTTTTGAGAAGCATTGTGAACACCGAAACGGGAAATGTAGAGTTTTACTATAGCACGGATAATATTAGTTATAGCGATTTAGGCGTCGATTTATTGATAGAAGGCAGCGTATTTGGGCTTCCATCAGGATGCAAATTTGGACTTTTCAACTATGCTACTAAGGAAACCGGCGGCTATGTAGATTTTGACTGGTTCTCAACAGAAAGAGAGTTTTCTGAGGAGAAGTTTTATCCGGGTGAATTTGACGCTTTTACAGAAGAGTCTCTAACAGTTACTGACTTGTACCTTGATGAAGGAGAGCTGATTACCATGCTTACAAAAGGGACCAAAAAGCTTGTGGTTAATGCTGTTTTTGGCGACGGACGAGTAGAGGATGTTGGTTTGGATGCTGAATACACTATCGGCAATGATAAAGTAATATCAATCAATAACAGTATCATCCGCTCGTTTGAGGATGGTGAATCATCTTTAATTATTGATTACACAGATCCTTTGGGGAAAGAAATGCAGATAAACACCAATCTGCATTCTACAACTTTCCCTTTGACAGCCGAGTTTTTTAATCCTGATATTTGGGAGAAAGGTAGCTTTGATGAAGCAACTAAGACCCTTAAGACCGGTCAATGGGGATTTGGAGGTTGGTTATACGATGGTATTGATTTGTCCGCTTACAAGTATATTGTTGTTCGATTAGGAGGAGCTAACACTGTAAATGCAGATTTTAGGCTCTTCGATGAAACCAGTTACTGGAGCTCGCCGGCAATATTCAAGTTTGGTGACAATCAGGAATTAATCGTTCGCTTGAAAGAGGCTAAAAAGGATAATGGTGCTCCTCTTAATCCAAAAAACATCTACATCGCCGGATTTTGGTCAAATGGTTCTAATCCTTTTATAATTGATGCGGTGTTTTTATCTAATTCGCAGGAGTATGATGCCGGCACATCAATTCAGCTGCCGGGCATTTCATCGGCAAGCTTGATTAAACAGGAGTATTATACTATAAGCGGCCAAAGACTTGCTGAAATTAATCAAGTAAGCGGCTTGTTTATTGTAAAGCAATATTTTTCTGACGGCACAATTAAGGCTGTCAAAATGCTAAAACGCTGATAAGCATTGATCTATATCAAAAGAGGCTGTCTCCAAAAGAGACTGCCCTTTTGAATACTTACTCTTATGCCTGACTTTAGCCCGTCGTTTTTAATAAAGACAACTTTTCAATTAAAAAGCATTTTTATTAACATATCAAGATTTCGGCTGTTACAAAATTGAGTACTTTAGCATTTATCAAAGCGACTTTTTATGGCTTATATTACACTTAACCGAACCAAACTACGAGAAAATTAGGACTACCTGAATTATGTTTTTAAAAAGAACGACATCCAATGGGCGGTGGTGACCAAATTGCTTTGTGGCAACGAAACTTTTTGGAGGAAGTTTTGGATTTGGGGGTACAACAGGTTTGCGACTCCAGGGTGACCAACCTGAGAACCATCAAACAAATGGCTCCAAATATGATGACTATCTACATCAAGCCTCCTGCCAAGCGTGCTGTGAAAGGCATTGTCCAATACGCCGATATTAGCTTCAATACCGAGTTATCGACAATTAGACTGCTATCGGAAGAGGCCGGGCGCCAGAATAAGATACATAAGGTTATTATTATGATTGAGCTCGGGGAACTGCGGGAAGGTGTCATGCTCGACGACCTGATGGATTTTTACAGTCAGGTTTTTGAACTGCCACATATCCTCTTCTTTTGCATAGTCAGTTGCCTAAGGGTATCAATCACTTCAGAGTGGGCGATACCCTGTTTTTGGCTTCAGATGTATACAACAACAGTACCTTCAGCTTTATGAACAGCGATGTGATTCGCCTTTATGCAGAAATTATTGAGCTCTACGAAAAACCCAAAGTTCCTTCGGGAGAATTGGGGCATAACGTGAAGGGTCATACCTATGATTTTAGCAATGTCGATCCGGAGGCCACTTCTTGCAGAGGTCTTATTGATATTGGTATTTTGGATGTGAAGCACCCTAATTGACCTTGTTGTTTTCGAGCCTGTCTAATCAAATCGTTGACAAGTTCACTTATGCTGTAATACCCTTCACTGTTAATTTGAGCTTTTAACCATTCATCATTTGGTTTAGAGAAAGATATACTTTGTCTTGTCATAAACTTGCGTTTTTGATGTAAAACACACCATAAATGAATCATATGCAAGTTTCATGGAATTTTAAGCAAAAACACAGGTTTTATGTTCTGCACTAGACAGTGATAATAAGTCGCTGATAGATAGCAGGGAGTGCTTTGGTCTTGGTGTTGAAAGAAGTAGTTTGTATGCACAATTGAGTTGCAAAAAAAGCGCTTACAGCTTTTGTGACTGTAAGCGCTTGTTAATCAAGTACCGAGAGGCGGGCTTGAACCGCCGACCTCATGATTATGAATCATGCGCTCTAACCAGCTGAGCTACCTCGGCATCTCCTTGTTTTTTGCGATTGCAAATGTAATGTATTCTTTAATTCCTTACAACCCCGAAGATGAAAAAAAGAGATAAAAAAGCGTAGTATTGCAGCAATTGACAGCTAACCAGCGATAAAAGAGCGGGCGGCCGGAGACGCCCGCCCGCCATGAACCAACTCTTTCAATAGTCTTGTAAGAATAAAAAACAGCACTGCTTATACGTCAAAGACCACAAAGAGCGTTATATTTGGGTGTCATTGGTATCCATTAAAAGAATAGAAAGGGATTTCTAAAAGCATAGGAACTATTTTTTTTAATATGCAAATACCACATAACAAATAGATACAAAAAAGCTCCTTGTTTCCATATATACACAAACCTCACTGCTAAAAAACATGAGAAAAGCTATTCGGTTTTTGGATTTCCCCGACAACAATAAATATTAATTTCAAAAACACTATTGCGAAATTCTAATTAATGGATTTATTTTGCTCCGTTAACTAAGTGCAACTTTTATTACCAAATAACTCAACCAAGAAAAAACATGGAAAAGCTGCTGCTTGCTACTTTCTTTTTTTTCTGTCTCACGGCTGTCCAACTTCAGGGGCAAAATATTGCTTTTACCTATGACAAAGCCGGGAACCGTATTGAACGGAAAACAATCCTTTTAAAATCATCTTCAGCGAGCGAAAATGAACCGGAGCAACTCTTCGAAGACAGCCTTGCCGATCAGGAAATTCGAATTTACCCCAATCCCACTGAAGGACATCTAATGGTCAGCATTAGTCCCCTGGGAAACTATCCTAAAGGAAAAATTACTATTTCGGACATTAATGGAAGGCTTCTTATAACCCAAGAAATTGAAGGGCCCAACACCTCTTTAAACCTGAGCGATCAGCCTTCAGGTTTGTACCTTATGACCATAACTCTTGGTGAAGAATCATCAGTCTGGAAAATTATAAAAAAATAAAATCCTTACCCATTCTCATTTTAACACCCATGAAAAAGCGTTTACCCTTAGTCTGCATTTTTGTAATACTTACATTGTCTGCTTCACCTTGTCTTTTGAGCTAAAGGCGCAGGAACGAAGTCAAGCTTCCGGCACCGATTGGGAGAACTGGAGTGAGGAACGAATTACCCAATGGGAAGATTCGCTAATTAACGCTCTATATCCCTCACCAGAAATTAGACAAACTACTACATTAGTTGAATCTAGCCAAACAAAAGGAGCTGCCGAAAGATCTCAGTCATTGCCTGCCCCACAGCTAAAATCTTCAACAATTTCTGTTGTCACCACAAATATTGATAAATCCAGGGCCGTCGGTGAAATACCTGTCATTACGGGTCATGGACCCAATGGTTCAGCTACGCTTCAGGTTCCTATACAGGTATATCCAGGACCAAAGGGCATACAGCCTCAGATATCACTGGCGTATAACGCACACGCCGGAAATGGAACATTAGGCGTAGGATGGAGTTTGTCCGGGATTTCTAAAATTACCCGGATTAACAGAAGTGTTTATTACGATGGGCAAGCAAATGGAGTTAGTAGAACCAATGATGATGCATTTTCTTTGGATGGTATGCGCTTAATCAAATTGAGCAGCAATGCATCAAGTATCCGCTATGAATCCGAACAAGGTAAAATCATTGCCATTGCCTATTTGTCAAACAATGTGATATCCCACTTTCTGGTACTTTATCCCAATGGCAACAAAGGAATATATGGTTATTCTACAAGCACAAGTCACAGCTTGGAATTCCCTCTTCTGTCAATGACAGACCCTTATCAGTTACTGAGCCTTCCGGAAAATCTACTACCTATTCATACAGCGGATTGACCACCACCACCACATCGGAAAGAATAGCCACGGTACGTACCTATGACGCCCTGGGTGGAATGCTATCATCCAGAGACCCTGGAGGAACTATAACATATTCGCTGCGAGCAGATGGTCAACCCTCGGCTATTGAAGCTCCAGGTGGCATACGAACCACGTTTGCTTACGATTCGTTTGGTCGCCAAATTGGCATGGTTGATCCATCGGCAGGAACCATCGCTTATGGATACGATAATGCTGGAAATATTAATAGACAGGTAGACGCCGAAGGTCGGATTACCACGATGGTGTACGATAAGTTTGGAAGGATCATCTCAAAGGCTACTCCCGAGGTTTCTACCTCCTATGGTTACAGCTCTGATGATTTAATTAAAGAAGTCCATGCAGTAATGGGACATCAACAAGCTATTCTTATGACAGTTTCAACAGAGTGAAAACGATCAAAGAAACCGGGGCCGATGGAATGTGGTTGCAAAAGGAGTATAATTAGATAAAGAACTGACACGACGT
>DIPM01000033.1 GCA_002427105.1 Marinilabiliaceae bacterium UBA5488
AAATTTTTACGCTGAATTGCTGAGCTTAAGTACTGTATTATCATACGGCAGCACTCAATCGAAATCTGGCAGAAAGCATAAAAGAGTTTTTCCTAACCAAAATAGTTTGAAACAGTCTTGTTATTAAAGCTCCTTTAAGCCGGCAACGGGAATAGGATACAATTGCAGTGCTTGTTCCAAATACTCATCACGTTTTAGCTGATCGGCAGATACTATCTCCGGGTAGAAGCGGTGATCTACAATCTCCATCCCACAGTATCCAAACACTTCGCCGCCCTGGATAGCTTTAAATGCTTCAAGAAGGCCCTTTTCTTCATATTCTTTAATGCTATTGCCCATGGTGGTGTGAATAAGCACCTTCTTGCCTGTAAGAAGGCCTTTAGCACCATCTCTGCTATATTTAAAAGCAAAGCCGTTGCTAAACACTCTGTCAATGTAGCCCTTCAACACGGCAGGGAAACTTGCCCACCAAAGAGGGTAAATAACTGTTATTAAATCTGATTGGCGTATTAATTCCTGTTCAGCCTCAATGTCAAACGGAGTCTCACCGGATTTCAAGGCTTTTAAATCCTCACCATCCAAAATCGATTTAAACTCGCCCTCGTAAAGGTTACGCCAAACCACGCTAAGGCCGGCCGACTCATATCCTTCGGCCAATCTGGCGGCCAAATAATTAGTAAAACTTCCTGATGATGGGTGGGCTGAAATAATCAAATGTGTCATATATAAATCCCTATTAACAACTCTTAGTTTGTTGTTTAATGTTAGTAATTATTCAAAAAAGTTAAGCTGCCATTTTCAAATCACACAAATCAAAATTTATGGCTCACTGCGGCATCTAAATTATCAAAACCAGCCTGAAGCCGCTTTGTTCAACTTATCCAAATTTTCCTTCCTTTTTACTATCTTTGCTGACTTATAAATTAGCATAAGCGAGTAGATGGAACAACTCATAGTAGTTTTTACACCAAAAAGAAATATTGGCATAACAGCAATACCATATCTGGCAAAATTTAATGCGAATCAGCCCATAGAATTGGTAGAGCATGCCACACCTGAACATATTAACAAGAAGGCAGAATATTTTACTCAGGAAGAGAAGGAGCTTATTAACCTACTTACGCGTATCAGCGACCAACAACTCCACAGAAAGTATAGCCGGGAAGGTACGCTTAAGCAGTTTATGGAGACTCTTCCTCTTCACAAATTTCTTGATAGTCTTATCCTGCCTTTTATTGACGATACTCTTTATTTGGCTATAAAACTATTGGCAAAGTCCGATGTAAAAGCCTATTATAAAGAAAGCTATTTTGGAAATCTATATAACTCCGATCTTATGTCAATCCCCCGGGTAGCGGCTAAGCCTCTATTCGACTTTGAATTAACCGCCGAAGAGCTTATTTACTCTTTGAGAGTGTCGCAGATTCTGCCTGGAAAGGAAGAGCCTAAGGAATTTTCACTTATGGGGCGAAATGTGGAATTTATCTGCAAAAAAATTGCTGTTATTAAAATTAACAACCAGGTATATTTTTTCGAAAACATTGACCACAATAAGTTTAAGCCATTTCTAAATACCACCGCGATACACGTTCCCGCTTCAAAGGTGGAAACATATATGGCTGGATTTGTTGCCAATTGTATTAGGAGCTTTGATGTTAATGCTAGTGGTTTTACTATCGATATAAAGAGTGAAAGTCCTTCTCCTCAGCTATCACTTATTAATAATCTCAACAATGAACCCGTGCTGGGATTGTATTTCAAATACCCAAACAGGACTTTTTTGGCCGATAAAAAGTCCTCTGTATATGTTGATTGCGTAAAAGAAGGGACTAACTACCGGTTTTATAAGATAATCCGCGATTTTGTCTATGAAGAGACGATTGTAAAACACTTGATACATTTAGGACTCGAAAAGTGCGGGGATGCACTTTTCAAACCCGCTGCCTGCCCAAAAGACATTAATGAAACGGCTATGCTGTCATATCTGGCGGAATGGATAGCTAAAAATACAGACAAACTAAAACACTATGGCGTTTCTGTTGACACAAGCTTCTTCGGACGGCAGATTTATTTGGGTGTTCCCAAGCTTGTGATCGATAGCCACGAAAATCGTGATTGGTTTGATATACAAGCTAAGGTTCTTATTGGAGATTTTGTTGTCCCCTTTTTGAAATTCAGAAAAAACCTTATTGAAGGTCAGCCCGAGTATGAACTTCCCAACAAGCAGATTTTTCTAATACCACCCGAGTGGTTTACTCGCTTTAGTGAGCTATTCGATTATGCCAAGCTTGATAAGGATAGTATTCGCCTGCCAAGAACACACTTTGATATTATAGAGCGTGTAAAGCACGGTAGCTCCAGGCTTGACAATGCGAAACATAAACCAGGGATAGTTTTTCCTTCCTCAGAACTGCCTGAAGGTATTAATGCTACTCTACGTCCCTATCAAATAGAAGGATATGAATGGCTTAATTTCCTCAAAGAGAATGGCTATGGAGGGATATTGGCTGATGATATGGGTTTGGGAAAGACCTTACAAACTATTTCTCTTCTGCAAAAAGTATATCAGGGAGATGATAGGGCAAAAGGACTTCGTGAAGGCATGATTGAGCCTTCCTTAATCGTGATGCCAACATCTCTGATACACAACTGGCAGTCAGAGCTCAATAAGTTTGCCCCTGCATTAAGGGTATATAATTACACAGGCGGAAATAGACTGAAATCTAAAGAGATATGGAAGGTATTTAATCATTATCATGTTGTGCTGACAAGCTATGGTGTCTTAAGAAATGATATTGAACTTTTAGGCAATTGTTCCTTCCATTATTTTATACTCGACGAAAGTCAGTATGTTAAAAACCCCGGTTCAAAAATATATGCCGCAGTAAAGACTATTAATTCAAAATATCGTTTGACCTTGACCGGAACACCGATTGAAAATTCGCTAGTTGACCTATGGGCGCAGATGAACCTGGTAAACAAAGGACTGCTGGGATCCCTTGCTTTTTTTAAACGGAGTTTTATCCTGCCTATAACACGCCAGAATGACCAGGAGAAGGAACAAAGACTACAGCGCCTTATTCAGCCCTTTCTGCTGCGAAGAACCAAAGAAAAGGTTGCCGGAGATTTACCTCCAATTATGGAACAGACCCTTTATTGTGATATGACGCCTGAGCAGGAAAGCTTTTATGAACGTGAAAAATCGGGTGTCAGAAATTCTATTGCCCAAATTTTTGAAGGTAAATCATCAGGTCAAAACAAAATGATAGCTCTGGAGGCTCTGACCAAGCTTCGCCAGATAGCTAATCACCCGCTTATGATTGATAAGACCTACACAGGCTCGTCGGGCAAGTTTGAACAGATTATTGATAATCTGGAAAACATTATTGCTGAGGGGCACAATGTCCTTGTATTTTCATCCTTCACAAAAGACCTGGAGTTGTTGGAAACAGTGCTTAAGGAGCGAAAGTTGCAATACTCAATGCTTACCGGAAAAACCAAAGAACGTGAGAGAGTCATCAAGGAGTTTAACAACAAGGCTTCAGTCTTTCTAATTTCTCTAAAGGCCGGAGGAGTTGGATTGAACCTTACCAAGGCTGACTATGTTTTTATGTTGAACCCTTGGTGGAACCCTGCAGCTGAAGCACAAGCGATAAGCAGGGCTCACAGAATCGGACAGACTAAGAGCGTGTTTGTTTACCGCTTTTTATCATCCGGTACTATTGAAGAGAAGATTGCAAAGCTTCAACAGGAGAAATCTGAACTGGCCGATACCTTTATTAACAGTAATAATCCTCTTTCGGAACTTAGCCGGGAAGATATTCTGGAGCTTTTTTCTTAAGCAAAAGCAGCTTTAATTGAAAAAATGGCGTAATTATTGAAGCTAAGCACTAAAAATTGAAGATATGAAGAGACTGACATATTTAATATTAGCACTGTTGTGTATAAACGCCGTGATAGTGGCGCAGGCCAATACAACAGGAGATTCCGCGAATATAGAAACGCGGATTTTGCAGGCTTTTGAAAGCCTGCAAATCAGCCGGGGTATCAATGTAACCTTGGTTGAAGCTGATGAGCCGAAGGCTGAAATCTATATTCAGAACGCTTCCACTGACGAGGTCATAATAGAGCAGGAAGGCAGCAAGCTTAACATCCGCATGAAGTCGCGCTCTTACCCCGATAGTGTTGCAGTTAACGTTTTTCTGCATTACCAAATTATTAATAAAATTAGCGCACTAAGCGGAGGCAGCGTTTATAATAAATGGGAGCTTGAAACTGAAGAACTGATGATTGAATCAGGGGCTAATGCTAAACTTGAATTGGAAATATTAGTAGCCAAACTTACTATAAATGCGGCTTCCTCGGAAATAGAGCTTAACGGAGAGGCCAAAGCATTTGACCTTAACGCTACTTCAGGCACTAAGGTGGAAGCCGGCGGACTAGAAGTTGAGGATGCCACCATAAGGGCTAATACCGGCTCAAAGGTTCAGTTGTTGGTCAACAACAGCCTATATGCAAGAATTGGCACCGGGGCACTGGTTCAATACGCCGGAAATCCTGCTAAAGTTGAAAGCAGTGTGACTCTGGGAGGAAAGCTTGAAGCACTTAATGAATAAGGTCGCTTTGATAGGGTCTTCAACTATTTCTTTCGGGCTGCTTTAAGGGTGTTAAGCAGCAAGGATGCTATTGTCATTGGCCCTACCCCTCCCGGTACAGGTGTTATGTAAGAGCACTTTGGAGCCACCTTTTCAAAATCCACGTCGCCTTTTAATCGCCATCCGCTTTTGGTCTCCGAAGAAGGAACACGGGTTGTGCCAACATCTATGACCACAGCCCCCTCTTTGACCATATCCTCTTTCAAAAACTCAGGAATACCCAGAGCGACCACAATTATATCAGCCTGAAGGCAAAGCTCTTTTAGTCCTTTAGTGCGACTGTGGCACAAAGTCACGGTTGCGTCGCCCGGCTTGCCTTTAAGCGATAGAAGAATGCTCAAAGGGCGTCCAACGATATTGCTCCGACCAATAATGACAACATGTTTTCCGGAGGTCTCTATGCCGTAACGTTTTATTAACTCCATAATGCCTTGCGGCGTAGCCGAAATATAGGCATCTGAACCGGTAATCATTCGCCCCAAATTTTGAGGATGAAAACCATCTACATCCTTGGAGGGATCTATTGCTTCGGTTATCCTCTCTTCTGAAATATGTGATGGAAGGGGCAATTGAACAATAAACCCATCTATATCCTCATCTTTATTAAGCTTATTAACCGCCGCAAGCAACTCTTGTTCGCTAACATCTTCATCAAATCTGACCAAGGTAGATGAAAAACCAACCTCCTCACAGGCTTTTATCTTTGCCGCCACGTAGGTCTCACTTCCACCGTCATTTCCTACTAAAACTGCAGCCAAATGAGGTCTTTTCTTAGCCGAAGCCACCATCTGCTTCACTTCAAGGGCAATTTCGTCCTTTACCGTTCGCGAGGTTTGTTTTCCGTCAATTAATTGCATGTCATCTTTGTTTTTGTTGATACCCCGGCGACTTAAGCCCCGGGGGATACTACTTGTATTATCTGCGACCCATAGACATATTAGACAAAACCTTAGATAGGTTTTTCCCTTGTCCGGCCATTTTCATCACTTTTCTGGTGTCATCAAACTGCTTAATCAATCTGTTCACCTCCTGAATGGATGTTCCACTACCTGCTGCTATTCTCTTACGACGACTTCCGTTAAGTATAGATGGGTTTTCCCGCTCATCGGGCGTCATTGAATAGATAATCGCTTCTACACCCTTAAAAGCATCATCGTCAAAGTCCATA
Organism: Marinilabiliaceae bacterium UBA5488; assembly: GCA_002427105.1. Taxonomy (GTDB): domain Bacteria; phylum Bacteroidota; class Bacteroidia; order Bacteroidales; family Marinilabiliaceae; genus Geofilum. Next base: position 5,824 of record DIPM01000033.1, read on the forward strand.
TCCTTAATTGCCTTACCCATGCCCGGAATCATTCCTGCCAAATCTTTCAGGCTTCCCATTTTCTTAATCTGCTGAATCTGGCTAAGGAAATCGTTGAAGCTAAATTGATTCTTCTGAATCCTCTTCTGTAATTTACGCGCCTCATCAGCATCAAACTGCTCCTGAGCACGCTCAACAAGTGATACGATATCACCCATGCCCAAAATACGGTCGGCCATACGGCTGGGGTGGAAAACATCCAATGCATCCATCTTCTCGCCGGTACCCACATATTTTATAGGCTTGTTGACTACACTTCTAATTGACAGTGCGGCTCCGCCCCTGGTATCACCATCAAGCTTGGTAAGCACAACTCCATCAAAATCAAGACGATCGTTAAACTCTTTAGCCGTGTTAACAGCATCCTGACCCGTCATGGAATCAACAACAAAGAGAATCTCTTGAGGATTGACAGCCTTCTTAATAGCTGTAATCTCATCCATCATTTGTTCATCGACGGCAAGTCGCCCTGCTGTATCTATAATTACCAGATCGTGCCCCTTACGCTTTGCTTCCTTTACGGCATCCTTTGCTATCTGAACCGGGTCTTTGCTCCCTTCTTGAGTATAAACCGGAACAGAGGCCTGCTCACCTAGAACCTGCAACTGGTTAATGGCGGCCGGGCGATATACGTCGGCGGCAACCAGGATGGGATTCTTCGAGCGCTTGGTTTTTAGATGATGGGCAAGCTTCCCGGTAAATGTTGTCTTACCCGAACCTTGCAGACCGGCAATTAAGATTATAGCAGGGTCACCCTTTATATTAATGTCGGTGGTTTGCCCTCCCATAAGCTCGGTGAGCTCGTCGTGAACAATCTTAACCATCATCTGCTGTGGCTTAACAGCGGTGAGCACCTCCTGTCCCATAGCTTTAGCTTTTACCGTTTCGGTAAAAGTCTTGGCTGTTTTGAAGTTAACGTCGGCGTCTAATAAAGCACGTCGTATTTCTTTGAGCGTTTCCGCTACATTAATTTCAGTTATTGTGCCCTGCCCTTTTAGCAGTTTAAATGATTTTTCTAGCTTTTCCGATAGATTTTCAAACATCTTAGATCTAACTTTAAATTTCGGCAAAAATAACAAAAATATACTCTACCTACCGATTAAATGCCAGTAATTGTTATTTTCAAATCACTGCTGTCCGGTTAAAGAAATGAATGAAGGGTGTTTTGCTGAAATGCCTACCCAGATCGGGGAACTAAGCTTATGAAAATTTAAGGCCTTCGGCGTTTCAAATAGCACGAGACAGAGAATTTTTGTAATTGAAATACTCAAATTCGCTCTTCTCCGAATAAAGGGGCTTACATTTGAAAGAAAAGATAACCGTCGCTGATTCGGTGATAGTTAGAGGCAGGAATTTATTAATAAATCGGCTTACCGGACAACAATGATTTCAAATCTGCGCATTGAGGGATACCGGATTTCTACTAATTTTCTTCTATATTTTTTCACTATAAGCAGACAGATAGCTATATTTACTTATTAAAACTCTAAAAACAATTATTATGAGCAAGGATTGTGGAAGTTCAGGTGCTATATATGGATTAGGGCTAATTGGTGCAGCAATATACTTTATTTCAGGAGCCGCCAGTTTTTGGGCCGGGGTTCTTGGCTTTTTAAAAGCAATGGTTTGGCCTGCCTTCTTGGTATATGAGCTTCTAAAGCATATAGGAGCTTAAATTTAGGGCTTTTTCGTAAACTTTCTCTTGTCGCATTTTATGCGACAATGTTATGGTTTTGCCTTATATTCAGCGATTTGAACAATAATTTTGGCGACTTGTGACTTATGCAGCCTCAAAATGATAACATAATTAAGTACTCACCCTATTATTTAAACTGAATAAAAATAACAAAAAACTAATTGATTTATCACATTATAAATCAGAGTATATAGCATATTTATAAAATATTAGTAGCAAATAATAATTTAGATTTATTCAAATAATTATTTTTTTTGCCAAATTGGAAACCTGAATAGAAGCTGAAACAACTAAATAAATCTGTAGTTGTGATAAGAAGAGTAAAGAGTCTGATAAAATCTAAGCTCGCGACTGGAGGGGCGGAAAATAAGAAGAGTGGCTTTGATATTATCGGAGATATCCATGGCTACCACAAAGAGCTTGTTGATCTTTTATCATCAATGGATTATAAAAAGGAGGACGGTGTGTGGAAACACCCCTCCAGAACTGCCGTTTTTGTTGGCGACCTTGTAAGCAGGGGGCCGGACTCGCGGTCTGTATTAAAAATAGTGCATGATATGGTTGAGAATGGCTCTGCATACGCCATCCTTGGAAATCATGAGCTTAATATGATAGGCTACTTTACTCTTGACAAAAAAGGCAAGCCCTGCTATCAGCCACCCCCTTCGAATATCTTGCAACTTGAACGGATTCGTGCCCAGTATGCCAAAAATGTGGAACTACTTCAAAGCTATGTAAAATGGCTTCGAACTTTGCCCTTTTATTTGGAGCTCGATTCTTTCAGGGTGGTTCATGCTTATTGGAACGACAGTAATCTGAAGTTGATTTCAGAAACGATAACGGAGGGGCGCCTAAGCAAAAAAATGATTAAGGAAATATTTAAGGGAAAAACCGAATTTGCGCAGGCTGTAAAACAGACAACCAGAGGAATTGAGCTTAGTCTTCCGGATAATCTTGTTATAAAAGATGCCAAGAATGTACCTCGAACCAATTTTCGCATAAAATGGTGGCAGGAACCATCCGGCAAAACATTCAGAGAACTTGGTTTTGGAAATCGCTTTTTGTTACCCAATTATACCGTACCCGAACAGATACTCTTCCCCTTTGACATTTATGATACAAGCAAAGCTGCGCTTTTTTTCGGTCATTACTGTCTTGGTACCGATCCCAAAATTGTTGCTCCAAACCTTTGTTGTGTTGATGGCTGCGTTGCGGGCAACGGCACGCTTCTGGCCTATCGTTGGAATGGTGAAAACACGCTCAGCGATGCTAACATTGCCATAGCTCCCATCACTCTTTAACAAAAAGAGCTATATTTGCCGGTGTTGATTATTAGAGAAAAAGATATGACAAGAAAGATGACTTCTATCCTGCTGCTGATGATAGTATTAGCAGTGGGATTCATTCAGCAGAGCGATGCTTGCACAAATGTATTAATAACCAAAGGGGCATCCGCAGATGGTTCAACAATGATATCTTACGCGGCTGATTCACATGATTTATACGGAGAACTTTACTTCTGGAAGGGACAAGAGTGGCCGGAAGGCGCCTTGCTGGATATTTATGAATGGGATAGCGGTAAGTTTTTAGGCAAAATACCTCAGGTAAAAAATACCTATACGGTAATTGGTAATATGAATGAACACCAGCTGGCTATAGCCGAGACTACCTTTGGTGGTCGCTCTGAGCTAACAGATTCTACAGGAATTATGGATTATGGAAGCTTGATTTATATTGCCTTGCAAAGAGCACGTACTGCACGTGAGGCGATAAAAGTGATGACGGAGCTAACTGACAAGTTCGGGTATTACAGCTCAGGCGAATCATTCTCTATTGCCGATCCTAATGAAGTGTGGATTATGGAGATGATAGGAAAGGGCCCTGATAATAAAGGCACTGTTTGGGTGGCTATGAAAATTCCTGACGGATATATCTCGGCTCATGCCAATCAGGCTCGTATCACCACCTTCGATTTGAACGATAAAGACAATGTGCTTTATTCTAATGATGTGATATCATTCGCTCGCAAACAAGGCTATTTTGACGGGAAGAACAAGGACTTTAGCTTTGCTGATGCCTATGCTCCCCTTGATTTCGGTGCCATTAGATTTTGTGAAGCCCGTGTTTGGAGTGCCTTTCGTATTGTGAATCCTGAAATGGATAAATATCTTCCCTTTATTCAGGGTGAGTCTGATGATAGAATGCCTCTCTTCATTAAGCCTGAAAAGAAAGTTAGTGCCAGGGATGTTCAGAATATTATGCGTGATCATTATGAAGGCACTCCCTTAACGATGACCGAAGATGTAGGAGCCGGCCCCTACTCCAGCCCATATCGCTGGAGACCGATGACATGGGAAGTGGAAGGAGTTGAATATTTCAACGAGAGGGCTATATCCACTCAGCAGACAGCCTTCTCTTTCGTGGCACAGATGCGTAGCTGGCTGCCCGACCCTGTTGGCGGAATTCTCTGGTTTGGTGTTGACGATGCAAATATGACCGTTTATCTTCCAATGTATATGGGCATGAACTCTATTCCTAAAAGTTTTGCTACAGGAGAAGCTGATTTGCTTAAGTTTTCATGGAATTCTGCTTTTTGGGTGTTTAACTGGGTGGCTAACCAGGCCTATCACAGGTATAGCTTTATGATTGAAGATATCCGCAAGGTGCAAAATGAACTGGAAGATAGCTATGAGACCTATGGTCAAGCAATTGACCAGGCAGCAAAGTCCCTGTATGATAAAGACCCGACACTTACGAAGGCCTTTCTTACCGACTATTCCCATAGCCAGTCGCAAAAGGCGGTTGAACGATGGAAGGCTCTGGGAGAGTTCCTGATGGTTAAATATCTGGATGGAAATCTTCATGAAGAAACAGACGGCATATTCTTGCGCAATCCATACGGAAATCCTGCTCCTGCTAAGTTTCCCGGTTACGATAAGGGATATTACGAGCGGATTATAGAGGAAACAGGCGATAGGCTAAAAGTGAGATAGAATAGTTGATTAGCGAATCAGGCATTAATAAAAGTGCAAATTATAGGCAGATGGAATTATCAGAAATCGGTGAGTTTGGGTTTATCGATAGATTCGCGCATAAATTTGAGAATTTGTTGGCTTCCGGCAACACCGGAATAGGTGATGATTGCGCACTTATTCCTTGCGACAGCGAGTTCGATCTTGTTATTACCACTGATATGCTTGTGGAGGATATCCACTTTCTACGTGATCTTATATCTCCCTTTGATTTGGGATGCAAATCTCTTGCTGTCAACTTGAGTGACATAGCTGCCATGGGTGCCGTGCCTTCAGGTTCTTTCCTATCGCTTGCCATACCTGATGAAATTACGGTGGAGTACCTTGATAAGCTGATGGATGGATATTACCATCTTAGCAAAAAACATGGAATTCCCCTAATGGGTGGAGATACAACACGCTCTCCCGACAAATTGGTTCTTAATATTAGCGCTATAGGGAAAGTGGCCAAGGGAAAGGCCAAAATGCGTTCAGCTGCCAAAAGTGGGGACATAATAGCTGTGACCGGACAACTTGGAAACAGCGCTGCCGGACTTAAAATTATTATGAATAATCTTCCTCAGGATGAAAACACACCCTTTCTTGTGGATTGTCACAATAAGCCCACAGCTCATATTGATGAGGGCATCTGGCTGGGCAAGCAAAAGGGTGTAAATGCTATGATGGACGTTTCGGATGGGATTGCTTCTGATTTGAAGCATATTTTGAAATCCTCGGGTAAAGGCGCTGAAATTAACCTTGACAGCCTTCCACTTTCCGAGAAACTAAAGCAATTCTGTTCTGATAATAACCTTGATGCAACAGAACTTGCAACATCCGGCGGGGAAGATTATTGCCTGCTTATTACAATTGAGGGCAGTAAGTATAAATCAATTTTCGAAGCTTATAAAGCTCAGTTTCGAACGCCGCTTTACCCAATAGGCAAGATTAACGATGAAACTAATACTGTGAGATGGTATAATAAGGGTGTAGCAGTGAGCAATTTGAAAGATGGGTTTAATCATTTTCGGAATAAATAGAACGAATTAGCTAAAAAAAAATAGTATTAGGCTTGTTCTATTTTGTGAGTAATACATTTTTTCAAGTAATGGAGAATCATAATTATCATGTTTTATTTATTTCTTCTTGGTTTCCTTCCGAACAGGAACCATTTTCAGGCAACTTTGTTATAAGGCACGCTGAAGCCGCGGCTAAATATAACAAGGTTTCTTTTGCAAATGTTAGCTATGCGCCTTTGATAGACAAAGCAAATTTGTCGATAATTCCAGAGATTAAGCTTTTTGAAAAACAGATAAAACCTTGTCGGCTTAAGCCATTAAATTTTATAAGAACACTATACTACTACTGGAAACTGTATAAAAAAATCAATCTAGAAGAAGGAAAAATTGATATTATTCATGCCAATGTGGTATTTCCATCTTCACATATTGCTCTTTTTATAAAAATATTCACAGGAATTCCCTATATAATAAGCGAACATTGGACTGGGTATTTATCTGCCAACAAGGTTAAACGGCCATTCTATGTCAAGCTTTTAGCTGCCTTAGGAGCCTCCAATGCTTCATGTTTATGTCCGGTTACGGAAAATCTAAAAGAAGCTATGCAAAATGCCGGATTCAAGAATTCCTATAAAGTTATCCCTAATGTGTTGAACCGGCAGCATTTCTTTATTGCTGATAAGGCTCCAGACAATGATATTAAGCAAATTATTCATGTCTCCAACCTTAAAAATGAGCACAAGAACATTAATGGCATAATTGATGTTCTTGCTCGCCTATGTAAAGTCAGACAGGATTTTATACTTAAAATTATCAGCGATGGCGATATAGAAAGAGTTAAAGACTATGCCTTAAAAAAAGAATTACCGGACAATCATGTAAAATTTCGTAAAGCACTCTCTCCAGCCAAACTGGGAGAAGCATTTAGAGCTTCTCATTTTATGGTATTATTCAGCAATTATGAAAATCTTCCTTGTGTTTTAATTGAAGCTATGGCCTGCGGCATTCCTGCTATTTCAACGGATGTAGGCGGCATTAAAGAGCACCTGACTCCGGATAAAGGGATAATAATAGAGGCCAAAGATGAATCAGCCCTAGAAGATGCAATTAACCATATGCTCGACCATTATGAAGGTTATGATAGGGAAGCATTGCACAGCTATTCAGTAAATAAATTTAGTTATAAAGTGGTTGGGAGTTCATTTTCTTCTTTGTATAAGCAGGTAATTAACAAAATGTTGTAACTGCAAATCAATGTTTAATAAGATAGTATCTACATTTGTAACTAAAGTTCTGACAGCCATAATCAACTTGGTTGTTGCTGTTCTGATTTCCCGGTGGGCTGGCGCAGAAGGAAAAGGAATACAGGGCCTGTTCATTGCTACATTGGGCATGATACTAACCTTAACGGGCATATTCGGGCCTATATCAATTACCTATTTGTTTAATAAAAAGCCTTCTCTCAACTTTGTATTTATCTCCAATTTATGGGCTATAGTTATCAGCCTTATTATATTCTTAGTATTAAAGGCCGTACCGTTAATACCGGTTCAATATGTTCCATATCTGGCTGTTATTACCTTTTTAGCCTCTATCGCTACCAATAATCTTTCAGTTTTTCTGATTAAAGAACGTATCACCAAATATAACCTTGCCTTATTCAGTCAGCCTTTATTTAACGTATTTTTTATCGTTGGCTTTTTCTTATATAAAAACTCATTAAGCATTGAAGATTATCTATATTCAATGATGATAAGTTATTGTGTATTATTCATTTATAGCCTTTCTGGAATTAGAAGTTTAGTTAAGGAAAAACTAAGCCTGAATTTGGCCCAATTAAATTCAGATGTAAAATCTATGTTTAGATATGGCATTCTTAACCAGTTAGCTACTATAGTTCAAATGATCAGTTTCAGGGGGAGCTATTTTATTTTGGACAAGTATGTTTCAATTAATGATGTGGGAATTTATTCTAATGCGGTGTCAATCGCAGAATCGGTATGGCTTATTAGCCGTAGTTTTTCTCTGGTGTTTTATGCTCGTATGATCAACACCAGTTCAGAATCCTACCATAAAAGGATTTATAAAAGGTTCTCGTCTATGACTTTTTGGTTCCAAATATTGGCTTTGGCGGTTTTAATTTCGATACCGGCTTCCTTTTACATACAATTATTTGGTGATGAGTTTAGTGAAATTAAATCCATAATCATATATCTTATTCCGGCAATATTGTTTTTTGGGCAGGCCCTTATTTCAGGACACTATTTCTCCGGTACAGGGAAGCATCACATTAATCTCCTATCTAATAGTATTGGCATGATAATTTTAATCTGTTTAAGTTTGATTCTTATTCCTTTACATTCTGTTTATGGTGCGGCCATAGCTACAGGATTTGGATTTTTAGGCCTGTTGCTTGTCCAATATTTTTTTCTCAGAAGGTATATCAACGTTTCTCTTTTTGGAAAACGGATTGATTCAGGATGGGTAAAAGCTTGGATAAGAAGTATAAGGGGTGCTTACATTGAAAAATGAAAAATATTTACAAATGTCTAAATTATTAAAACTGATAAAAGCCCTGAGGCTGATAGTGAAGAAACCCCGTTTGTTGAATATTATTATTAATGAAGACGACAATTTTCGCGATACAGTTCACAAAAAATATGGCTTATTGAACGGACTACCCCAGATTGGTATAACCAATCTTGCGCCAAACTTCAATGAAACCATTAACCACTACGCTTTTCTTGATGGGGGTTCATCTCCTCTTGATATTGCCTTGTTAAAACAGCTTGCAAAAAAGTTTAAGATAAAAAGTTATCTGGAAATAGGTACATGGCGAGGTGAAAGTGTAGCTAACGTGGCTGAAGTTGTTGATGAATGTTATACAATTAACCTCCCCGACGAAGAAATTTTCAAGCTGTTACCTGATTCCAATTATGTTGCTTCCCATCGCTTTTTTTCAGATAAACTAAAGAATGTCACACATATAAATTCCCATTCACAGAATTTTGATTATAAAAGTCTTAAGAAAGTGTTTGAAATGGTATTTATTGATGGGGATCATCATTACAGCTCTGTAAAGTCAGATACCAAGTCTGTTTTTGAAGTGATTAATCCGGAGCATAGCATTGTTGTGTGGCATGATTATTCTTTTAGCCCGGAAAGCATTCGCTGGGAAGTTCTTAATGGAATTCTTGATGGTGTGGATAAGGATTATCATAAATATTTGTATCATGTGTCAAATACCAACTGTGCAGTTTTTATTCCGCAGAAACTTATTGCAAGACCTATGGTAAAATATGAGCTGCCGGATAAGAAATTTATTATTAATATCAGTGCAAAAAAAATCTGACAAGAAATATGCTTACTGGAAATTACACAAAAGGTAAGAAAATGTTCTGACACAAATGCCAGTTACAAAGTGCTAATTAAGATTCAATGGAAAACAAACTTCACCGAGTTCAAGTGACAAAATATAATTCAATGTAATGTAATTAGAAGATATTGTTATATATTGCTCCAAGTAAAGAACATATAGTATGAAAGCCTTACTAATAATCGACCTTCAGAACGACTTCTTACCCGGCGGCCCCCTTCAGGTGCCTCATGGAGACGAGATAATACCTGTAATCAATAATATTCAGAAAAGTTTTAGAATTATTGTTGCAACTCGCGATTGGCATCCTGTTAACCATGGTTGCTTTGCATCAAATCACGAGGGAAAATCGCCGGGTGATGTTATCAAATTAAATGGACAAAGGCAGACGCTATGGCCCGACCACTGCGTTCAGGGCAGCCCGGGCGCGGAAATCTCTCCCTTGCTTAACCAGGCTTTAATCAACAACTTTATTTTTAAGGGAAGTGATCCTGATATTGACTCCTATAGTGCTTTTTACGATAACGGTCATCTCAAGGAGACCGGACTCCACTCCTACCTGAAACGGAATGGAATTACTGCTTTGTATATCTCTGGACTGGCAAGCGAGTATGGGGTATATCATACTGTAAAGGACGCTCTTTTGCTTGGCTATGAGACTTATGTGGTTGTAGATGCAACTAAAGGAGTGAATTTGGAGAAGGATGACACCAAAAAGGCATTGGCGGATATGGAGAAGCGTGGCGCTGTTTTAATAACTTCCTCAGACATAGGGAAGCGTGTTAGTTGATTTAACTTAAGACGCTGAGTCTATACGTCTTATTGATGGTTCCAATCTAACAAGGTGTACGATATCGGATACCATCTGTTTTAATTCCTTCATAAATTCGGCAGCATCGTACTTTCCGCTTTCAATTTCACGCAGCTTCTTCTCCCATAAACCGGTTAATTCGGCCGATTTAACTGCTTCATTTTGTATGGTATCTATCAACTGCACTCCGGTAATTGTTGGTATTAAATTTTTCTTATTACGGACAATGTAATTACGCTTAAAGAGAGTCTCAATAATAGCGGCGCGAGTGGAAGGGCGACCGATACCATTTTCCTTCATCGCATCTCTTAACTCTTCATCGTCAACCTGCTTTCCGGCAGTTTCCATCGCGCGAAGCAGCGTTGCCTCAGTGTATGGTTTTGGAGCCTGAGTAGCTTTCTCCTGCAAATCTGGTGTATGAGGCCCTCTTTCTCCCTTAGTAAACTCAGGCAATTCATCGTCGCTTTTCCCCTGCCCTATCTTCATCACAACACGCCATCCGGGATCCAGAACCTGCTTACCGGTGGCCTTAAACTTAAGTTTCTCAACTTCTCCTTCAACGGTTGTGGTGTTAATGATAGCATCGGGATAGAAAGCCGCAATAAAACGACGAGCTATCATGTCAAAGACAAGCTTTTCATCACGACTAAGCGTAGATGGAGGATTCTGACCGGTGGGTATTATGGCATGGTGATCGCTAACCTTAGTATCATCAAATACCTTTTTCGACTTGGGAATCTTGTGCGCTAATACCGGCGCAGTCAACGCTTCGTAAGGTTTGATACCCTTCATAATCTCCCCGATTTTGGGGTAAATATCATTACTTAAAAAAGTGGTGTCAACGCGAGGATAGCTAGTGAGCTTTTTCTCGTAAAGCATTTGAACCAATTTCAAAGTATCATCAGCCGAAAAGCCAAATTTACGGTTGCATTCAACCTGAAGCGAGGTCAAATCAAAAAGGCGAGGCGGCGCCTCCTTACCCTTTTTTCGTCCAAAGCCGGTAATTTCAAACTCCTTGCCCCTTATGCTTTCAATTGCCTTTATGGCCTCTTCCTTATCAGTAAAGCGCCCCTCCGAGTTATTAAAAGTAACCTCTTTATAAACGGTTTTCAGCTCCCAATATGGCTGAGGCACAAAGTTGTCAATTTCCTTTTGCCGCACTACTATCAGTGCAAGAGTGGGTGTCTGCACCCTTCCTATCGAAAGGAGCTGCCCCTGATTACCATATTTCAATGTATAAAGACGTGTCGCGTTAATGCCCAGGAGCCAGTCGCCGATAGCTCTGGCACTTCCTGCAGCATATAGATTGTCAAAGCGTTCGGAATCGTATAATTTTGAAAAACCTTCGCGAATAGCCTCCTCCGTAAGTGATGATATCCACAATCGCTTAATGGGACAAGAGCACTTAGCCTTTTGTAAAACCCAGCGCTGTATAAGTTCTCCCTCTTGTCCGGCATCACCACAATTAATCACCAGGGAAGCATCTTTAACGAGCGACTCGATAACGCGAAACTGCTTTTCTACCCCTTTATTATCGAGCAGTTTTATTCCGAAGCGTGAAGGAATAAGTGGCAGTGCCCCCAAAGACCAGCGCTTCCATTCCGGCAGGTAGTCGTGTGGCTCTTTAAGAGTGCAAAGGTGGCCAAAAGTCCATGTTACTCTGTAGCCATTTCCCTCATAATATCCATCTTTACGGGAGCCGGCTCCGATAACAAGGGCAATCTCCTTTGCTACACTGGGCTTTTCGGCTATACATACCTTCATTTCCTATTCTGCATAAATTAAGGAAAAGCAAATATAACAATTCAATCAAGATCTATCACTAGTCCGTCGTATGCCAGTTCCACGCCCTCGGGCAGCATGGCGTTGACTTCATCGTGAAGTCCAAGCTGGTGACTGATATGAGTGATATATGCTTTTTCGGGCTTTATTTCTGAAATAAGTTCTAATGCCTCTTGAATATTGAAGTGTGAAACATGCTTTTCAAAGCGTAAACCATCAACAACCAAGACTTTAGTACCATAAAGCTTGGGATACTCCTCACGAGGCACGTGATTGGTATCGGTAAGATATGTAAAGTTGCCTATTCTATAGCCCAGGACAGGCAATTTATGGTGCATTACCCGCACGGGAGTAATGCAAATACCGGCAACTTCAAATTGACGATTATCTATGTGATGAAATTCAATTTCCGGAAGGCCTGAATATTCAGACCTGGCAAAGGCATAGGAAAAATCGTGTTTAAGGGCATCTATTACAATATCCTCTGCATATATATCAACAGGCTTACTGTTTATCCAATTAAAGGAACGAACATCGTCAAGTCCTGCTGTATGGTCGCGGTGCGAATGAGTCATCAATACCCCTTCAAGGTGCCGCACATCATTATTAAGCATCTGCATACGAAAATCCGGGCCTATATCAATCACGATATTCTTCGATTCGGCCTGCACCAACACGGCTGATCTAAGCCTTTTATCTTTGCTATTAGTTGATTTGCACACTTTGCATTGACAAGCAACCATAGGAACTCCCAACGAGGTACCGGTTCCCAACATACTAACCTTTAGTCTCACGAAATTCTGTTTAGCCTCAAAGGTAGCAATTTTTACGGGCTACTTATTACTGATTATGGCTGAAATGCAATCACTCTATTCAAAATCCTTCACCCTTGCCTTAACCACCTCGAAGCGATTACGCCTCTGATTATCCGTATCAAACTCCATTGGTACATAATAATCATTATAACCGGAGGCCACGCCATTATTCCATTTCTCAACAAGTATTCGCTGCTCAGTGTTATCGAAGGCTGCCCTATATGCTGAGCTTAGTTCTTCTGCCAGCGCGTGCATGCGCTTGCTGCGCTGAGTTTTCACTTTCTCGTAGATATGTCCCGCCATTCTTTCGGCGCGGGTGTTATTCCTCACTGAATATTTAAAGATATGTATTTGACCAAAGCCTACGCGGCGGGCAATAGCCATGGATTCTTCAAACTCCTCCTCAGTTTCCCCCGGAAAACCCACTATTATATCAGTAGTGAAGTTGAAATTTGGATTTACTGATCTTATCCGTTCCACAATTGTCATAAAATCTTTCGCACTGTACATCCGGCGCATTTGCAAGAGAATTCGCTCAGAGCCACTTTGCAGACAAAGGTGCAAATGTGGCGCCAGTTTGGGATGTCCTACAAGCGTGAAGAAATGCTCGTCAAAACGGTCGGGCTCAATCGATGAAATACGTAGCCGGAAGTCCCCATCTAAATTCAGAATTTTATCTACCAAAGCGGAAAACTTTAGTCCTTCGCTTTCATAACGGCTTATATTTACACCCGTTAATACTATCTCCTTAGCACCTTTGGCAATCACCTCCCTGATATTTTCCAGTACCTTACTCGCCTCACGGCTTATGGCTCTTCCCCTTACAAATGGAATAATACAAAAGGTGCAGAAATTGTCGCAGCCATCCTGTATTTTTATCAGACTCCGGGTGTGAAACATCCCGGAAAATGATTGATAGCTGAACAGGTCGTGGTCTTTATCCGACAAATCAGTATTTCCGCCCTTTACAAGTGAATCGACGGTGTGAAAAATAGCACTTTTACCCTTGTTGTTTATTATCGTGGCATCGGGAAACTTATTTTGCAGCTGCCCGGCATGGCTTTCCGCCATACAACCCGTAATTATCATTTTTGCTGAAGGGTTGACTCGTCCGGCGTGTCTGATAACATACCTTGACTTGTGATTGCTTTGATTTGTTACCGTGCAGGTATTTACCACTACAATATCAGCATTATATTCCTGCTCCGACACTTCGTAACCATTGCTTTTAAACTGCGCTGCCAGCGCATCTGTTTCATATTGATTTAATCTGCAACCAAGTGTTTTAAATGCAATTTTCATTTATAAATCTACCTTTCTTAATGAAAACTCTCAGAGTTTATATTCCGGGATAAACAAGTTCAAGCTTCAACAACTTCTTTAACCACTGCTCCTTCAGCACTGAAAGGCCGAACTGATTCAATTTTCACATCTACAAATTGGCCAATCAGGCTCTCATCTTCAGAGAGAAAGCGAACGATAATCTTTCCCTCTGTGTGTCCTGTCAAATAGCCGTCTTTCCTATCTTTAGCGCGAACAAGCATGCGCACAGTCTCGCCCTTCATTTTCCTGGTATAGGCTAAAGCTACTTTTTCCAAATCACCGGTCAGCACAGCGTAGCGTTCCTTTTTTACAGCATGCGGGATATCATCTTGCCACGCGAAAGAAGCAGCTCCCGGACGAGGCGAGTACATAGCTATATAGGCCATATTATATTCAAACTCACGGATTGCAGCTCGTGTGTTTTCGAATTGCTCATCTGTTTCGCCGGTGAAACCTACGATTATATCCGTAAACAAGCTTGCCCCCGGAAGCAAGTCTCTAATCCAGCCAACCACTTCGCGGTAACGAGCCATGCTATGTTTGCGATTCATACGAATCAAGACCTTATCATCGCCCGATTGCACCGGAAGGTGAATCTGCTTTGCAAGTGAACGTCGGCGTGCTATTGCTTCTATCACATCACGAGTCATATCCTTAGGATGAGGAGAAGTAAAATAAATCCACACCTCATGTCCCGAACTATCGGCAATCTCGCCCAGCTTATCAAGTAAAGCGGCAAATGACAGTTCCGCCACTTTCTTATCCAGACCATAGGAGTTGACATTTTGCCCCAATAGCGTGATACTCTTGTATCCACGCTCGATAAGTGCAGCAACTTCCTCAATGATATCTTCGGAAGGACGGCTAACCTCGCGGCCGCGGGTATAGGGAACAGCACAAAAAGTACAGAATTTATTGCAGCCGTTTTGAATAGGAATAAAGGCCTCAAACTCACTGTTATAAATTGGCGTGACATCCCAGGTTTCGGGTGCTGCAGCCACTTTGGAAAGAGGTTTGGCTCCCGCCAAGGCAAGCTTTTCGGCTACCGTAGCCGGTCTAGCCACTTCACTCATCTCCTCACTATTTACAATACTGCTATTAGAAACAGGCGTTGTAACTCCATATTGGCTAAGCATTGCAGGAAAGGATGCGAGCTCTTTCATATCAAACACCAAATCAAAGAGTTTCAGAAACTTCATTCTGTCATCGGGCAAAACACAACCTGAAACAAAGGTTATAAGGTTCTTTTTGTTCTTCCACTTGTTCCACTTGGCTATTTTAGAGTAAACTTTATCTATGGCCTTTTGTCTTACCGAACAAGCAATTATGCCAATTACATCAGCCTCCTCTTCTCTTTGGGTAAAAGTATAGCCCAATTTTGCCATCACCGCCTGCACACGCTCGGCATCGGCATAATTCATCTGGCATCCTAATATTACTATATGGTACTTCATTTGCTAAACAGCTTACTTCAAAAATCAAAAATACACTTCGGTAAATAGGTTTTCCGGTCTAAGACCCTGAGCTTCGAGGATATCGAAGGCATCATGTATCATATCACAGTTGCCGCAAAGATAACATAAAGTATCAGGACTTACGGGATTTTTACTTAGGTAGTCGGTCACACGACCGTGAAAATCGCCTTCTTTATCCTGAGACGTACAAGCCAAATATCTTCCTGCCTCATACTCATCCCTCTCGTAAGTCTCGTTGGCATAACGAACGCCATGCAACAATTTATAGTCTATGCCCGGGTAGCTCTTTACAAAACTGTGAAAGGGAGATATGCCGGTTCCGCTGGCTATAAACAGAAATTTAGCATCCTTTATGAGCTCTTCCGCGATTGTAAAATACCCGACAGCATCATTAATAACTACACTATCACCCACCCCCAGCTTGTTAAGGGCGGGACTAACCAGTCCATCGTCAACCTGGCGAACAAGTATCTCAATATAATCATCTTCAGGACTGCTATATATTGAATATTCGCGGGTGTGAATACCGTTTGAGGGACCCACCTGAATATGCTGGCCTGCAACAAATTCAATCCCCTTACGCTCCATCCTCAAAATAAAAGTAGCTTGGGTCAAGACTCTTTTTTCTATTATCGTATGTAGGTTAAATGAACGTGTCTGCATATCTGATATTAGTGTTTTAGCTCACAAAAATCGTGTTTTTTACTATGAGTTCAAAACAATTAAAGTGTTTTATATCTTTTTATCCGATTTAGAGCTAGTTAAGCTATCCTCACATTTATCTCACTATTTGTATGCAATAGTTAGTCTTTTTCGCCTGCAAGGAATATCTTTGCCGCTGAAAAATTATAGCTACCATGAGCGGAAAACTATACCTGATTCCAAATACCCTGGGTTCGACCGACACTGCAGCTACAATACCCTCAGAAGTTGCAGCTCTGGCTGTTGAACTGCGTAACTTCATAGTTGAAGACCTTCGCAATGCGCGTCGATATCTGCGACTTCTGGATAGCAAAATGGACATTGACGGCTCTAAGTTCTATCCGCTTAACAAGCATACTAGTCCAGAGCAATGGGCAGAGTATCTAAAACCTCTGCAGGCCGGCCATAATGTTGGTATTATCTCGGAGGCAGGATGTCCCGGCGTTGCTGATCCCGGTGCTGAAGTAGTGAAATTGGCGCATGAGTCGGGTATTGAAGTAGTTCCTTTAGTTGGCCCCTCCTCTATTTTACTGGCTATGATGGCATCCGGGATGAACGGCCAAAGCTTTGCCTTTAACGGCTATATTCCGATAAAAAAGGAAGAGAGGATAAAAACCATCAAACAACTCGAAAATCGCTCCCGCACAGAGCAGCAAGCACAATTATTTATAGAAACGCCCTTTCGTAATGAGCATCTGCTTGCTGATATAATCAATAGCTGCGCCGTTTCCACTAAACTATGTATTGCTTGCAACATAACACTCCCCGACCAGTATATAGTTACCAGAACTATAGCCCAATGGAAAGGAAAATTGCCCGAGCTTCACAAAAAACCGACAATCTTTATAATTCAATCTGCCTGAACTTTGATTAAACTATTAGTTTCATAAAATATGCAATGCATAAATCATAAAAAGCCACACCTTGAACATCGAACTTAGTTCCTTAAAGAGTTTTTAGGAAGTCTGACACATTCTTTTCGATACGTTTGCTGACATCTTCCGGGCTTGCTTTTTGAAACTTATCGCCTGTGATTTTTTCATAAAGCTCAATATACCGTTCAGAAACACTGTTGACAAAGGCCTCATCCATTTCAGGAACTACTTGTCCCTCATTGCCCTGAAAACCGTTTGCTATAAGCCATTGACGTACAAATTCTTTTGAGAGCTGGCGTTGCTCTTCACCTTTGACCAAACGGTCGGCATATCCCTCCTTGTAGAAATAGCGCGATGAATCGGGCGTATGAATCTCATCTATAAGGTATATTTTCCCATCTTTCTTGCCAAATTCATACTTAGTGTCAACCAAAATCAGACCCATTTTGTCAGCCATCTCAGTTCCACGGCGGAAAAGTTCGCGGGTGTATTTTTCCATCATCAAATAGTCCTCTTCCTCAACCAGACCCTTGGCTATTATTTCTTCACGCGAAATATCCTCATCATGTCCATGATCAGCCTTAGTGGTAGGAGAAATAATTGGCTCGGCAAATTTCTGGTTTTCAAGCATTCCATCGGGCATTTCAACTCCGCAAAGCAAACGCTTCCCGGCTTTATACTCACGCCAGGCATGACCGCTCAGATAGCCGCGAATAACCATCTCGACCTTAAACGGTTCACAAAGATAACCTACTGTAACCATTGGGTCGGGCATTGCAATTTTCCAATTTGGCACAATATCAGCAGTTGCATCCAAAAACTTTCCGGCTATTTGATTCAATACCTGACCTTTGTAGGGAATACCCTTGGGAAGTACCACATCAAAGGCTGAAATCCTATCAGATACTACCATCACCAGATAGTCGTCGTTAATATTATAAACATCACGCACTTTTCCTTTATATAGCGACTTTTGTCGGCTAAAGCTGTAATTGCTCTCAATAATTGCCTTGTCCATTGTTTTATAAATATTAAACAGCTACTTACTACTTACTAATTACTCTCTTTCATAGGCCTCAACAATATCCTGTACCAGCCTGTGGCGAACAATATCTTTGACTGTAAAATTAATACGCTCAATGCCTTTTATTCCTTTTAAAATACGCATAGCCTGAACCAGACCCGAGTTTTGAGGATTTGGAAGGTCTATTTGTGTTACATCGCCGGTTACAACAAACTTGGCGCTATCGCCCATCCTTGTGAGGAACATCTTCAACTGGTTGGTCGTTGTATTCTGAGCTTCATCCAAAATAACAAAGGCGTTATTTAAGGTTCGCCCCCTCATAAAAGCCAGTGGCGCTATTTGTATTATACCGTTTTCCATGTATTCTTTCAGTTTCACGGCAGGCAGCATATCCATCAGAGCATCGTAAAGGGGTTGAAGATAGGGGTCAATCTTTTCCTTCATATCACCGGGTAAAAAGCCCAGCTTTTCGCCTGCTTCAACAGCAGGGCGACTTAGTATTATCCTTTTTACTTCCTTTCGTTTTAGAGCACGCACAGCAAGAGCGATGGCTGTATAGGTTTTTCCGCTGCCCGCAGGGCCGACGGCAAATAGCAAATCATTGTCGGCGTATACCTCTACCATTTTTCGTTGATTCTCAGTCCTCCCTTTTATGGGCTTACCATTTACCCCAAAAAGTATCAAATCGCTGTCAGCAACAAATTCCCCATTTAGCACAGAGCCCTTACCTGCCAAAATTTCAATTACCGAGTCTTCTTTCAGCTGATTATATTGGTGGTAGTGCTCAATGAGAAGGTTGATTTTTTCTTCAAACCCGGCTACCTCCTCAGCATCCCCAATAGCTTTCAGCCAGTTTCCACGCGCCACAATTTTAAGTTTTGGAAAATGAGCCTTAATAATATCAAGCTTAGAACTCTTCACCCCCAAGAATTCCATCAAGTCAATCGATTCAAGATAAATTAGTTTTTCAATCATATAAAGCAGGTAATTCCTATTTTTGTATTTACAAATTAACGACATTTTTTACAGAAGCTTTATCGGCATTCATGCTTTTTTGACAATATACAAAACTAATGAAGCATTTATTGGTTCCTATCGCAGATGTCTAAACAATATGGCCGGCCAAGTTAAACCGTTTAATCATTTACTTATTATTCTAATATGCAAGCAAATAAAGATAAATTTCAGAAGCTGCTCGAAGTTATGGGGCAATTGAGGGAACAATGTCCCTGGGATAAAGTTCAAACAAATGAAACATTACGCACCCTGACTGTCGAGGAGGTTTATGAACTCTCGGAAGCTATTCTGAGTAATGATAATCAAGCTATTGCCAAAGAACTTGGGGATGTGCTCTTACATATTGTCTTTTATGCCAAAATTGGAGAGGAGAAGGGAGCCTTTGATATAGGAACGGTGATCGATCAGCTTATCGAAAAACTGGTGTTCCGTCACCCCCATATTTTTGGCGAGATCAAAGTTAGCGAAAAAAAAGAGGTTGAAGAAAATTGGGAAAAGCTAAAGTTGAAGGAGAAAAACGGCAACCGCTCAGTTTTGTCGGGTGTTCCATCCACACTTCCGGCCATGATTAAGGCATACAGAATACAAGACAAGGTGCGCGGCGTTGGTTTCGACTGGGATAAAAAAGAGCAGGTATGGGACAAAGTGGCTGAGGAGCTTGATGAGTTGAGAGTTGAGATAGAAAAGGGTGATACCGACAGCATGGAAGATGAGTTTGGTGACCTTTTGTTCTCTCTTATAAATACGGCACGTCTTTACGGCATTAACCCCGAGAATGCCTTGGAACGTACCAACCGAAAATTCATCAGCCGTTTCAGCTATCTGGAAAAAGAGACAATAAACAAGGGCCGTGATTTGAAACAGATGACGCTTGATGAAATGAATGAAATATGGGAAGATGCCAAATTGAAGCTTAAAAATAATTAGAATAATACAGGGCTGAGAAAAAATCCTTACTTTAGCAAAAACGATAATTAGATTAGCAA
Organism: Marinilabiliaceae bacterium UBA5488; assembly: GCA_002427105.1. Lineage (GTDB taxonomy): Bacteria > Bacteroidota > Bacteroidia > Bacteroidales > Marinilabiliaceae > Geofilum. The sequence continues at coordinate 25,775 of DIPM01000033.1, forward strand.
TGGTAAAAGCTAAGGGTGCGGACAATAGAGCTAATGGCTTTGGAACAGGCCCGGTTTTTTTCACCGCAATATCAACTATCTTAGGGGCCATACTCTTTTTAAGGTTTGGATTTGCCGTTGGGATGTTAGGCTTCTGGGGTGCCATTTTTATAATTCTTTTAGGGCATTTAATTACTATCCCCACAGCTCTGGCGATTTCCGAGTTGGCCACTAACACTCGCGTTGAAGGCGGCGGTGAATATTTCATTATTAGTCGCTCCTTTGGATTGAAAATCGGAACAACAATAGGCGTAGCTCTTTATCTGTCGCAAACAGTTGGCGTGGCCTTCTATATCGTTGCCTTTACTGAGGCCTTTGAGCCTCTGTTCTTCTGGTGGCAGAACAACTTCGGATGGGACTTGCCGCGTCAGGCTATCAGTATTCCGGCTCTTGCCATTCTGGCTTTTCTAATACTTAGGAAAGGATCAGGCATGGGCGTTAAGGCTTTAATAATAGTAACAGTTATATTATTTGGGGTAATTCTGCTTTTCTTTTTGGGAAAACCCATTGAATCGGAAGAAGCACTGCGTCAACCGGGTAATAATTTTGGCTTTTTCAATCAGAGCAATTTCTTTATGGTCTTTGCAATCTGTTTTCCTGCATTCACAGGTATGACAGCCGGTGTGGGCCTAAGCGGTGATCTTAGAAACCCTGCAAAATCAATTCCTTTAGGAACCCTTAGTGCGACTTTTGTCGGGATGATTGTCTATGTTTTTATTGTATGGAAACTTTCGGTGTCCGCCTCTCAAGCCGATTTATTAGAGCATCAGCTAATTATGTCAAACATTGCACTTGGCGGAGCGCTCATTATTCCCTTAGGCCTGGCCGCCTCTACCGCTTCGTCGGCTCTTGGTTCCATCTTAGTGGCTCCCCGCACCCTTCAGGCAATTGCAGCCGACAGGAGTTTGCCGCTTCGCCGCTTCAACATATTAATGTCGCGGGCGAAGGGAAATAACCGCGAGCCGGTAAATGCCACAATATTCACCTTGATAGTAGCCTTTATTTTTGTTGCCATCGGTAATGTCAACATGGTCGCGGGGGTTATCTCAATGTTCTTCCTGATCACATACGGCTCGCTATGTCTGATTTCCTTTCTGAACCATTTCGGATCCCCCCCGTCCTATCGTCCGCGCTTCAAATCACGATGGTATTTTTCATTGGCGGGATTCCTGCTTTCTGTTTGGGTAATGTTTCAGATAAGCCCTGTTTACACCATTGCCTCCTATATGATTATTATAATCCTCTACCTTATAATTGAGCATTATAACAAGGAGCAAAAGGGCGTGGTTAATATATTTAAAGGCGCTTTGTTTCAGGTTAATCGTGCCATACAGGTCTATATGCAGAAAAACTACGGAGATCCCGATAAGGAAGAGTGGCGACCGGCTGCTGTTTGCATATCGTCTCATTCATTCGAGCGCGAAAAGGTGCTTAATCTGATGAAATGGGTAAGTTATAAGCATGGTTTCGGAACCTATTTCCATTTTATTGAAGGCTATTACAGTAAACAGACCTTTAATGAGTCACAACAAATTTTAGCGGAATTGATTGATTTGCAGAAGGAAGAGAATAATGCCCTCTATATTGATACCATGATATCTCCGTCTTACACCTCCGCCATAGCCCAGGTAATTCAGGCACCCTCAATTTCCGGAATGGAGAACAATATGGTTCTTTTTGAGTTTGATAAAGATGAACCTCAGGAAATTGAAAGAATAATTGACAATATAAAACTAACTAAAGCGGGCAATTTTGATGTCTGCATTTTTGCCGGTTCAAAGGTTGCCATTAAATATATAAACGGCATCCATGTTTGGATAAGGGCTACCGATATTAACAATACAAATCTGATGATTTTATTGGGTTATATTATTTTGGCTCACCCCGACTGGCGCAAGAGTTTTATCAAGATATTCAGTATATGCTCGCCCCAAAACACGGATAGTACCAGAGAGGAGTTGCTTGAACTGATTCAGGCGGGGCGCCTTCCCATTACACTAACGAATATTGAAATAATTACCTCTGAAGGAAATCAGAGTATAAGTGAAATAATTTCAGAGCGCTCGAAAAACGCGGCTCTTACTATAATGGGATTCCGTGATGAAAAGATTAAAGATGTAGGAAGCGGTTTCTTTAACGGTTTTAATGAACTGGGCGACATTCTTTTTGTAAACGCTTCTAAATCGAAGGAAATAAAATAGATCTAAGAAGCACTTTGGCTTAAAAACAATATAATATTACTGCTTATGAGATTTAAAGAGACCCAGAGATTCAGGCAACCATGGATATGGTTATTGGTAATATTAACAGCTCTACCTATCTATTGGCCTCTTTTTCGTCAAGCCGACAGTTCTCCTAAGGGGCTTAGCGTAGTACTGCTAATTCTTCATCTGCTTATTGTTGTCCTGCTTCTTCTTACACGACTCACGGTCGAACTTGACAAGCGTAATTTGTCATACAGGTTTTTTCCTTTTCATCTTAAGAAAAAAAGATTTGCCCTAAGTCGGATACGAAGTGCTTCAATAAGAGAATTTTACCCGCTAAAAGAGAAGAGTTTTTTTGGAATACACGCCTCAACTAGCAGCAAATCATACCACATTAAGGGCAACTGGGGTTTGCAGCTGGAGTTTACCAGTGGCCGCTTCTTACTCCTGGGAACGCAGCGACCTGAAGAGCTTAAGAAGGTATTGAGCGAATTGCATATTCCGGAGGAATAGGCAAACACAAGACGATTTTCGCCCTTATCCTTAACGATTGCCAGGATATTTGTATCTTTATCAAAGCTAATAAACTGACCAATGATTGATACGACTGATATTGAGCTATTAAAGAGTAAAGGTATAGCCAAAGAAGTGCTAGATGCACAAATTAAAAGGTTTTCCAGTGGTTTTAAACCTTTAAACGTCTTAAGACCGGCCCTTGTTGATGACGGAATTATAAGGCTAAACAGCCGGCAAACAGAGGATTATGTAGCCATTTTCACATCGCAGCTTGAGGCTGGTGTCTATCCTGCTAAATTTGTCCCTGCATCAGGTGCTGCGAGCCGAATGTTCAAGGATCTTTATGCTTATTTAGATAATCCTGTTCCCCTTACTACGCTTCCTGAAACAGCCCCTGTTGTAAAGTTTATTAAAGAGCTGCCCCGCTTTGCCTTTTTCCCTTTATTAGAACGAGGGCTTAGCTCATATAATCTGAATGATGTAGAAGTAAGAAAATCTCAGGCAGCGAATATTATTTCATGGCTGTTGGGCAAAGAGGGCCTTAATTACGGTTTCCTACCCAAGGGGCTGGTTCATTTTCACAGCTATAAGGATACAATCCGTACAGCAATGGAGGAACATCTTGCCGAAGGAGCCTCTTATGCCGCTAATGCTGATAAAGTAGTACGGGTGCATTTTACAATTAGCCCCGAGCATGAAGAGTTTTTTAAAAAGCAAGTACTAAATGAGGGGCCTGCTATTGAGAAAATGTACGGTATCAAACTTGAAGTATCTTTCAGTTTCCAAAAACCTCACAGCGATACTATTGCAGTAACTCCGGATAATAAGCCTTTCAGGGATGAAAAAGGACAGTTACTTTTCCGTCCCGGAGGTCATGGTGCCTTGATAGAGAACCTGAACGAGCAGAACAGTGATATTATTTTTATCAAGAATATTGACAACGTTGTTCCTAAGCATCTGCTGGATACCACAATTAAATACAAGAAAGCGTTTGGAGGATTACTCCTGGACTTACGAAGCAAGCTTTTCTCCTTTCAGGAAAGGCTTGATTTAGCAAAGGATGACAAACTAATTGACGAAGTCCGTGATTTTATTAAGAAAGAGCTCTTTGTATTGCTAACTGACGACTTTAATTCAATGAGCCTTGAAGACAAGCATGGATATCTGAAGGCCTTCCTTAATCGTCCTTTCCGAATATGCGGAATGGTTAATAATGAGGGTGAACCGGGTGGAGGACCATTTTGGGTTAAGGGAGATAAGGGGCAGGAAAGCCTGCAAATTCTGGAGAGTTCGCAGATAGATATGAGCCAGCCTGCTCAGGCTAAAATACTAGAGGCTTCAACTCACTTCAATCCTGTTGATTTAGTATGCTCAATAAAGAATTATAAAGGAGAGAAGTTTGATTTAATGCAATATACTGATCCTGAAACGGGCTTTATATCTGAAAAAAGTTATAATGGGCGTGCCTTGAAAGCTCTTGAGCTGCCAGGTTTGTGGAATGGTGCCATGGCAGATTGGATTACTCTTTTTGTTGAAGTGCCAATAGAAACCTTTAATCCTGTAAAAAGCGTTAATGACTTGCTGCGCAAACAACATCAACCTGAATAGCAGCGCCCTAAACTTATTGGGATTATTTACGTGAAAGATTACACTTTATGAGTAACTTTGTAGCCTTAAAAGAAATTGCTTATGCGTGAACAGTGGCATACCAACTTTAATGACATCAAAGGGGAGATTGAAAGGTTTGAATTAATGGAGAGCGGTGAAAAGACCTTCTATTTTGATGTTCACACTATAGAGAATATTTTTGAGTTTTATGCCGAAAAATTTCAGTTCGAAAAAGCCGAACGAATTCTCAAGGTAGGAATCTTACAACATCCTGACGCTCCATCCCTTCAGACTAAGCAGGCGCTTATTCTGATTGAGAAAGGTGAAGATATCGAGGCAATTGGCCGTATGGAACATCTTGTAAAAATGGAAAAATCCAATCCCGAGCTGTTTCTAAATCTGGGTTACGTATATCTCCGCAACAATCGTATTAATGAAGCTGTAGATTGTTTTAAAAATTCTTTATCCCTTGCCTTCGAAGATCACGAGGAAACCTTGCTCGATATTGCGCAATACCTTAATCAACACGAGCAATTCAAATATGCCCTGGAGTTTCTGGAGCCTGAGTCAAAAAAGTATCCCCTCAACGAGGCCATCCTCTTTGAACTTGCCTATGCATTAGATAAGGAAAACAGAACGGAAGAAGGATTTGATGCCTATCAGAGACTGCTTGAACTTGACCCCTTTTCTGAAAATGCATGGTATAATCTCGGGATAATATATATTAAGAAAGAGAATTATAACAAGGCTATCGAGTGTTACGATTTTGCCCTGGCACTTAACCCCAGCCATGCCGAAGCACTCTTTAACAAAGCTAACTCACTGGTAGCTCTTAACCGGCTTCCGGAGGCTATTGACCTATATATAGAGTATCTTTCTTATGATTATGACTCTTTGTTGCCTTACCACTATATAGCCGATTGCTATGATCAACTTAATAATAGTGAAATGGCGCTTAGATTTTATCGTCTGACTGTAAACACGGATCCTGCATACTTGCCGGCATGGCTTAATTACCTTGCCACCCTGATTAACATGGAGTTGATTGATGAAGCTGAGGAAGCATCGCTTAAAGCACTTGAACATCATAGCGATTTTATAGAGTTTTGGTATTTGCGTGCCCGTGTGCTTTTGCTTTCCGAGAATTACCGGGGAGCCTATGATGCCCTGCTTGTCACAATCACACAGGAGCCAGACAACCTGAGGAATCTGTTTGAGTTCTATAATGTTGAAAGGAAATTGTCGCCTCGCAAAAATCCTTTTAAGATAATCGAGAACTTGCTAAAAAAGTACCCTGAGGCAACTGTAGCGCATTATCTTGCGGTAGCATATTTCTTGATGGAAGACAGGCAGCTGACTCGTGCCGCGGAGCATCTGAAGACAGCCTTAATCGAGAATCCCTACGACTACGACCTGTTTTTGGATTTATTCCCGAAAATGGAGAAGATTATTGGCCAGAGCAAAAAGCTTAGTGCAATTGTTGATCAATATTCATCGTATGAATTTTAATTTACCATTTTTACCGGATAGGACTGAAAAACCACGTCAATCGGGCATTACCATAATGACCGATCGGGGTTTGGGCGTTAGCGAAACCGAAAGTTTCACTGAAGGCAATGCTCCCTATACCGATTTTGTAAAAATGGCTTTTGGAACTGCCGCACTTATTCCTTCACTGGAATCTAAGCTAAATATTTATGAAGCATCAAAAATTAACTGTTACTTTGGAGGCACTCTGTTTGAACTATTTGCGCGTAGGGATGCAATAGAAGAATACTGGCGATATCTGGATAAATTTGGTATGGAGTATATTGAAATTTCAGATGCTGCAATCCGATTAGCACGTGCCGAAAAACTCAAGTATATCAATGATTTCTCTAAGGAGTTTGTGGTTATTGGCCAGGTAACAAACTTCCTGCCTGTGGGTTTGTTTAGTTTCGATCTCCTTCTGAAATTTATTTCTGAAGAGTTGGAGGCGGGTGCGCGCTATGTAATCGTCAAAGAAAGTGAACAGATACCACTTTATGGGAGTGGTGGACTCGCCACCTATCTTAGCTTAAACCCCGGGCTTGTAAACAACCAAGCTGACAATATTATTTGGGACGCTCCTGAAAAGGAGCAGCAGATTGAGCTGATTAATATTTTCGGAAGCAATGTAAACCTTTGTAATGTAGCGCCGAATGATGTTTTGGCCCTGGAGGCAATACGCCTTGGTTTGCATAGTTCGACTCTTAGCACACTGATTGCTGAGAAAAAATAGAAAAAGCAATACTCTGTCCTTCCTTGAAAAAGAAAATCGGAGAAAAGATGAAAACTTTTGGAATAATTGGATACCCCTTGGCTCAATCATTTTCGCAGAGCTACTTTAGTGAAAAGTTTCAGAAGCTTGGCATTGATGCGCGCTATTTAAGCTTCCCTATTCCGGCTATTACTGAGTTTAGAGGTCTCTTACAGCAACATCCCTATCTGGCAGGTCTTAATGTAACCATTCCTTATAAAGAGCAAATACTTCCTTTCCTGGACGATCTGGATAAAGAAGCCGGATTAATTGGGGCAGTAAATGTGATAAAAATCAACTGGGACGGGAAAAAACCGTATTTGGTGGGATATAACAGTGATGTAAAGGGCTTTCATGATTCTTTGCAAGCTCTGCTTAAACCCATGCACAACAAAGCCTTGATATTAGGCACCGGAGGAGCTTCTAAGGCAGTTGCCCACGCCCTTATTAAGTTGGGTATCTCATTCAGGTTTGTTAGCCGCATTCCAAAAGCACCGGCGCATGTGAGTTATGAAGAATTGACTCCCGAGATTATGGAAGAATATAAACTTATCATCAACAGTTCTCCTGTTGGAATGTATCCCAACTCAGACCAGTCTCCTGCTATTCCCTATAACTGCCTAAGCGCTAATCATCTGGTGTACGATCTGGTATATAATCCTGATCCGACACTCTTTCTGAAAAAGGCTGCCGAAAACGGGGCTATGGTTAAAAATGGCTTAGAAATGCTGCATCTTCAGGCAGAAGAAGCCTGGCGCATCTGGAACCTTTAGAAGTTAAGAGTTTCGGCTTACACGGCAAACGGTGAGAGCCGTCTTATAGACTTCGGGTAAATACCTCCTGCGGATAAATAACATCCACAAGGTAAAGGCCCTGCGCCGGGGCGGAAGTTCCGGCTTTTCCCCTGTTTTTGCTTTCAATAATCTTTCTGAAATCGTCAAGTGTCAATCGTCCCCTTCCAACATCAAGAAGGGTTCCAACTATTGCCCTTACCATATTACGTAAAAAACGATCTGCCTGGATTGTGAAAACAAATATTTCTTCTTTCTTCTCCCAACGGGCAAATTCCACCTTGCAGATATTGGTAAGGTTGTCACTATGAAGTTTGCTGAAACTGCTAAAATCGCTGTATTCAGTGAGTATGGCAGCGGCCCTGTTCATCAAAGCAAAGTCAACACCATAGTTAAGCTGAGTTGCCAGTTGCTGCAAAAACGGATTTCTCTCTGTTGTAATCCAATAATCATAGCGACGCGCAAGGGCATCAAAACGGCTATGAGCATCGCTCCCAACCTGGCTTATTTTATATACTACTATGTCGGGCGACAAAACTTTTGATAGCCGCAGGGCAAGTTTGTCTTGATCCTTAATCTCTGCTTCGAAGTCAAAATGAGCCACCATGTATTTTGCATGCACCCCGGCATCTGTCCTACCCGCTCCCGTAACGGCAACAGGGCTGCGCAAAATAAGTGCCAGTCCTTTTTCAAGCTCTCCCTGCACAGAAACACCATTGGGCTGACGTTGCCAACCGCAAAAGCTGCTTCCTTTGTAAGCTAATTCCATAAAATATCTAGACATGGCGCATTATTTGTAGCAAATATATAAAACCGGCTTGATTTGTCCGACACAAATGGAATAAAGTCGGGCTATATTTATTAGTTAACTAAGCAATCTCTCGGGATATAAATAAAAAAATGTACATTTATAACAAAATAATTCAAAACATGCTTAATCATAGTGTTAGTACCCCAAAACCTGCCATGGCCTTGAAAAGTCGGCCTTTATTGTTTATATTGCTCTTAGTTGTAATATTTTCTTTTTCTGATAATGGCATGAAAGCACAAAACTGGGTTCAATTACGCGAAAAGATGGTTAATGAGCAATTGCGAGGTCGTGACATTAGCTCATCAAACGTTTTGAATGCGATGCGTGAAGTGCCCAGGCATCATTTCGTTCCAATTGAGTATCAAAAATTTGCCTACGACGACAGGCCTCTTCCAATAGGCTTCGAACAGACTATTTCTCAACCTTATATGGTTGCATTTATGACCGAACAGATAGAACCCAAACCAGGCATGAAAGTATTGGAAATTGGAACCGGTTCGGGCTATCAGGCAGCTGTGTTGGCTCATCTGGGCTGCGAAGTATATACAATAGAACTTTTGCCGGAACTTGCCGAGAGAGCAGACAAGCTATTGAAACAGCTTAAATATCAACCAGTTAACATTAAGGCGGGAAATGGCTATGATGGATGGCCTGAGGCCGCTCCTTTTGATGCGATAATAGTAACAGCTGCCCCCGAAAAGATGCCTCCGGTGCTGGTGGAACAGCTTAAAGATGGAGGCACTATGGTTATACCCGTGGGCCCTGTTAACAATTTGCAATACCTTAAGATAGCAAAAAAGCGCGATGGTAAAGTGACTACAGACACTCTGATGCCTGTAAGATTTGTTCCTATGATAGACCGTGACGTTCAGCCTAACTAATAGCATATTTATATTATTATTAGGAAATAGACGTATATCGCTGATTAACACTGCTACCCGTTTCTGTTTAGAGACAATGCACAAAAATCTGCTTACTTTCAGGCTTTGATATAGTAGGAAATCGCCAGATAGAATAATATGAATTGGGAGAAAGAACTTGAAGAGATAAGCTTTGGTGGGCAAAGTGAGTATTTTGGCCGGTATTTATCTGAGCATCCCGGGGAGATTCCCGAAGTTATTAAAGCTATTAGCAATAGCAGGTCTGTAATTGCCTGGCGCGCCGGATGGGTCCTGGACAACTTTGCCCGCAAACATCCCATTGCTATAAAACCTTACGTTGAGGAGCTGACTGAAATACTGATTTCCACGCCTCATAATGGTGTGAGGAGGCATCTGACACGGTTATTAAGCGATATAGACCCCCGCCAAATAGAAGACGGGCGACTGGTCGATCTTTGTTTCAGCTGGCTTATAAACCCTAAAATTCCGGTGGCCGTAAAAGCAAATTCAATGTCGATAATAGCTAATCTGACTAAGATTTACCCTGAGCTTGCACAAGAGCTTGAAATTATAATTAATGATGCTTATGAAGAAGGAACGGCCGGATACAAAAGCCGTTCCCGAAAAATTATGCAGCAAATTAAAGGTAAACCGGAAGTTGGCTTAGCCGATTGAAGTCATTCATTCTTTATCCATTCGGCATGTTTAGCCCTAAACTTTGCCACTTTTGGAGCAACAACAACCCGACAATAGGCTTGTTCTTTATTGTTGTTATAGTAATCCTGGTGATAATCCTCTGCCTTATAAAAGGGTTCTTCCGGAAGCAGCTGGGTTACTAGCGGAGCATCAAAAATCTCTTCCTCGCTAATGCTCTTCATTACTCTTTCGGCAGTTTCTTTTTGCGACTCCTTGGTATAAAATATTACTGAACGATATTGAGTACCTATATCATTACCTTGGCGGTTGAGTGTTGTAGGATCGTGAATGGTAAAAAATATCATCAACAACTTCTCGTAGCTAATAATTTCAGGATTAAATGTAATCCTTACAACCTCAGCATGTCCGGTAAGCCCGGAGCACACTTCACGATATGAGGGATTCTTAACATTGCCTCCTGAAAAGCCTGACTCTATAATCTCGACCCCTTTTACACGCTGATAAACAGCTTCCAGACACCAATAACAACCACCGCCTAAAATAGCGCTCTCTCTCCTATTCTCTGACATAAGATTATTGTTTAAAAGGAAAGTTAAAAGTATATAAACCTGAAATAACTTCATACTATATCTTTGACTATGATAATGGAAAATATCACTTTAGATTCTATAAATAAACATCCAAGAGAACTAAAAGTTTTGGTATATAAGGCTTGGGCAAGTTAAACTGTTTGTAACACAAAAAAGTTAACTTTGCAGATGCAAAAACAATGATAGCTATGAGTACTTATCCTCCTTTGGCAGAACGTATGAGGCCCAAATCACTTGACGATTATATCGGACAAAAACATTTGGTGGGTGAAGGGGCTGTACTTCGAAAAATGTTGGAGTCGGGAAAGGTGTCATCCATTATACTTTGGGGCCCTCCGGGAGTCGGCAAAACTACACTTGCAAAAATAATTGCAAATCAACTCGAACGTCCTTTTTTTGTTTTGTCTGCGGTTTCTTCAGGAGTTAAGGATGTTCGCGAGGCCATTGAAAAAGCACGAAATTCCCGCTTTTTCAACAGTGCGTCTCCCATTCTTTTTATCGATGAGATTCATCGTTTCAGCAAATCTCAACAAGACAGTCTTTTAGGAGCCGTTGAAGAAGGTGTCGTTACGCTTATTGGAGCAACAACAGAGAACCCTTCCTTTGAGGTTATAGCGCCCTTGCTCTCACGTTGTCAGGTCTATGTGCTTAAACCCCTCGAGAACTCTGACTTGTTGGAACTATATAACAACATTGTAACTAATGACAGCCTTATTAAGAAGCGACAAGTACAACTTAAAGAAGATGATGCTTTAATGCGTTTTTCGGGCGGTGATGCCCGAAAATTTCTGAATATTATCGAGTTGCTTGCCAATTCCTACAAGGATGATGAGGAAATTGTAATTGATAACCTTAATGTTACCGAGCTCCTTCAGCAAAATCCGGCCCAATATGATAAGAACGGGGAAATGCACTACGATATTATTTCGGCCTTTATAAAGTCGATACGAGGAAGCGACCCTGATGCGGCAGTTTACTGGCTTGCCCGTATGGTTGAAGGCGGGGAAGACCCCAAATTTATAGCACGACGCCTACTTATTTCGGCTGCCGAGGATGTAGGTCTGGCCAATCCCAATGCTCTATTGCTTGCAACAAATGCTTTTCATGCTATTCAAATGATCGGATGGCCCGAATCCAGGATTATATTGAGCGAGCTTACTATATATCTTGCCACAAGCGCCAAAAGCAACTCTGCTTATATGGCAATATCTGCAGCCCAAAGTTTGGTTCAGGAAACAGGCAATCTGCCTGTGCCCCTTCACCTGCGTAATGCCCCCACCAAACTGATGAAGGAGCTTGATTATGGAAAAAGTTATAAATACTCCCATGACTATCCTAATAATTTTGTAGAACAAGAGTTTCTGCCGGATAAGCTTAGTAAAAAGCAGCTGTGGAAGCCTCAGAACAATCCTCAGGAGGCTAAACTTAAGGAGAGAATGGAATATCTATGGAATAGAAAATTTTAAACGATAAATTATGATAAATACCGTTCCCGGAATCAAGCATACCGACAGTGGCCGGTTTTTCTTATTGGCCGGGCCCTGCGCCATAGAAGGTGAAGAGATGGCACTGCGAATTGCAGAAGAGATTTTGCGGGTTAGTGACAAACTGCGTATCCCTTTTGTTTTCAAAGGCTCATACAGAAAGGCTAACAGGTCGAGGATAGACTCATTCTCTGGCATTGGAGATGAAAAAGCCCTCAAAATACTCCGTAAAGTAAGTGACACTTTTGCTGTGCCAACTGTGACCGATATTCATTCGGCTTCTGAGGCAGCTATGGCTGCTGAGTATGTAGATATTTTGCAGGTACCGGCTTTTCTATGCAGGCAGACTGATATACTTATAGCAGCAGCCGAAACCGGAAAAGTTGTAAATATCAAGAAGGGTCAGTTTTTAGCCCCCGAAGCGATGCTGTTTGCTATTAATAAGGTGCGTGATGCCGGAAATAGTCGTGTGATGGTTACTGACAGAGGAAGCATGTTTGGATACCAGGATCTCGTAGTCGATTATCGTGGAATACCTGCCATGCAACAGTTTGGTGTTCCGGTGATACTCGATATAACCCACTCATTACAGCAGCCCAATCAGTCGTCAGGAGTTACCGGTGGCAAGCCTCAACTAATAGAAACTATTGCAAAAGCTGGCGTAGCAGTTGGTGTTGACGGTTTCTTTCTTGAGACCCACCATGACCCGGCCTCCGCAAAATCCGATGGTGCGAATATGCTGAAACTTGACTTGCTTGAAAACCTAATGACTAAGCTTGTAGCTATCAGAGATACTATCAAAAAATTCTAAGAGACTCACAATCATGAAAAAAGGCTTGCCTAAAAATTAGTGCAAGCCTTTTTTATTAGCTGATATAAGCCTATTTTTTGTAATACTGCATGGCTTCCGGGAGAGCGTTTTGCAGATTCCTGATTCGAGTCGCATCACTTGGGTGAGTGCTCAAAAATTCTAAAGAACTTCCCCCACCGCTCATTTCCGACATCCGCGTCCAAAACGCAACTGCTGTTGAAGGATCATAACCGGCCATTGCCATAAAGATTAAGCCTAAGCGGTCAGCCTCCACCTCGTGAGTTCTTGAATAGGGAAGCATAACACCCAGCTGCGTTCCAATCCCAAATGCTGTCATAAAAATATTCCTGGTCTGCTCAGGCTTTTCGGCCAATAGAGCGCTAAGGGTCGATGAAGCCATCTCTGTACCAATCTGCTGGCTCATACGCTCACTGCCATGCTTGGCTACAGCATGGGCAATTTCATGCCCCATAACAACGGCTATACCGTTCTCATCCTGACAAATGGGCATTATTCCTTCATAAAAAACCACCTTTCCACCGGGCATACACCAGGCATTGGGAGTAGGATCGGCAACAAGGTTGAACTCCCACGCGAAATCAGCTATCTGGGAGGACAAGTTGTTTTGGGAAAAGTATTGCTCAACAGCATTGGCTAAATTTGCACCCACTTTTTTAATCTGAGCACTTTGCACCTTATTGCTTGAAAGAGGGTTACCCTTAATAAATTCATCATACTGATTAAAACTCATAGCATTAATCTCCGCGTCGGAGACAAGGTTGAGCTGACGACGACCTGTAATCGGTACTGTTGCGCATGCCCATATAAATGCACCCAATGCTATTGACAAAACAAGCACCATGCTTATTCTGTGATGTTTAATTAAGATTTTCATTGTTTAAGAATTTAATTGTTCGTTGCTCTGGAAACTTCCATGAATGTGTGTTAATAAAACTCTTTTCTTGCCTTAATAATTCTATTTATAGCTTTTTCAATAATCGAACGTGGACTGGCAACATTCATCCGCATAAACCCACGGCCTTCACGGCCAAAGGTATTCCCATCATTCAAGCCCACTGCTGCTTTATCGTAAATAAACCGTTTCAAATCATTCTGATTCATGCCCCATGCCCTGAAATCTAACCATAACAGGTAAGTGGCCTCAGGCCGCCTAACCTTTACTTCGGGCAGATTCTCCTTCAAACAGTTTATTACTAAATCAATATTTCCTTCCAGATTTACCTTCAGCTCTTCCAACCAAGCTTCTGATTCATTATAAGCTGCCTCTAAAGCCGGGGCACCAAACACATTACCCATGTGCAGATGATAGCCCATCACCAATTCCCGACACTTTTGCAGGAGTGAAGAATTTGAGGCAATCATATATGAAGTACTAAAGCCTGCTAAATTAAAGGTCTTACTTGGCGCCATGCAGGTAAGAGTGTTAGCTGCAATTTCCGGAGAGATAGTTGCCATAGGCCTGTGCAGATGTCCAAACAGGGTCAAATCGCAATGAATCTCATCAGAAACTATTATTACACCGTGCTTAACGCAAATCTCGCCCATTCTTCGCAGCTCATCGGGCGTCCAAACCCTGCCAACCGGATTATGTGGATGGCATAACAAAAACAACTTGTTATTAGGCTGTGAACAAAGTTCTTCAAAATGTTCAAAATCCACCTCATATCCTTCATCACTCTCCTTCAGGGGATTCTCAAACAGCTGTCTCCCAAAATCACGGACTACACCAAAAAATGGAGGATAGACAGGCGGTTGCACTATAACCCCTTCCCCGGCTTGAGTGAAGGCCTGCACAGCAAGACCCAGGTTGGGAACAACTCCGGGCGAAAACTCTATCCACGAATGCTCAACTTCCCAATCGAAACGACGCTTGAGCCATGCTGTTATGGCTTTGAAAAATTGTTCGGGTCGATTGCTGTAGCCATACAAGGGATGATCCATACGTTCCTTCAAAGCTTTAACCACAGCCGGCGGAGCAGCAAAATCCATATCCGCAACCCACAGAGGTATTACATCATTGTTGCCGAATAGTCTTTCACGATACTCTAGCTTTATGGCCCTGGTACCGCTTCTGTCTATTATTTTGTCAAATTCAGACATAATATAAGCTTGTTTCAGGTGTATATTACAGCTAATTAATACTCAGCATAGACTCGTTTAATCCCTTCTTCCAGGTCAATGGAAGCTTTCCAGCCCAGTTCCCTGAGTCGTGATACATCCATCAGCTTTTGAAAAGTACCGTCAGGCTTGCTTGAATCCCATGAAATAACGCCTTGGAAACCAACCACTTTCTTAACCAGCTCAGCTAAGTTGGCAATTGAGATGTCAAGGCCTGAACCGATGTTAATATGGCAATTACGAAGCTCAGTCAAACCTCTGTCACGCACTATGTCATTAAAACTAATATTCTCCATTACAAAAACCACCGCTTCAGCCAAATCATCAGAATGAAGGAATTCACGCCGGGGTTTTCCACTTCCCCAGAGCCTGATTTCAACTTCCATGCCGTTTTTCACTATGCCAAAGAGCTCAAGTTCTTTGCATAAATGCTTATCATCAAGCGAGTTCTTAATGCTGCTCATAGGGCGTCTGTCCAGATCAGCTCTTACAGCTGCCATATCTCCATTCATCAAGAGCTTGCCCAGATGCATTTTTCTAATCATTGCAGGAAGCACATGAGAACTCTGCAAATCATAGTTGTCATTAAGACCATAAAGATTAGTTGGCATAACCGAAATAAAGTCAGTTCCGTACTGAATATTATAGGACTCACACATCTTTATACCGGCAATTTTTGCAATTGCATAGGGCTCATTAGTATATTCCAGCGGGCCGCTTAAGAGATACTCCTCTTTAATAGGCTGAGGCGATTCTTTGGGATATATACAAGAGCTTCCCAAAAACAAAAGTTTCTTAACTCCGCTTTTGTATGATGAATGAATTACATTATTCTGAATCTGAATATTCTCGTATATAAAATCTGCCCTATACTTGTTATTGGCCATGATTCCCCCAACCTTGGCAGCCGCAAGAAAAACATATTCAGGCTTCTCCTTATCAAAGAAGGCCTCTACCTCCGATTGACTCCTTAGGTCTAGTCTGGTTCTATCGGCAAGGATAAGATTATTGAAACCTAAGCTTTTTAGTACCCTTGTTATAGCAGAGCCTACCAAGCCCTTGTGTCCCGCGATAAATATCCTGCTGTCTTTCTGCATTACTCAAAATAGTTTAAGGTTTGATAGCCACCCTCTTTCAGATACCTTTCCTTCTTCATTAGTGTAAGGTCACTCCCCATCATATCGTCAACTAAGGCCTGAAGGTCATATTTTGGTTCCCATCCAAGCTGTTTCTTAGCTTTAGATGGATCTCCGATTAACAACTCAACCTCAGTGGGGCGGAAATAGCGAGGGTCAACTTCAACAACACATTTGCCGACCAGGTGCTGATATTCATCATTTGCACTTTTTATAATATAGCCCTTCTCTTCAACTCCCTTACCTCTAAATTCAAGGTCGCAACCAAGATAGGCAAAAGACATACGCACGAACTCGCGCACCTCGGTTGTAACTCCTGTAGCAACCACATAATCATCGGGTTGATCTTGCTGTAATATAAGATACATGGCTTTTATGTAATCCTTGGCGTGGCCCCAGTCGCGCTGAGCCGACAAGTTGCCCAAATAGAGCTTTTCCTGAAGGCCTAAGCCTATGCGCGAAACAGCACGTGTAATTTTACGGGTTACAAAAGTTTCCCCCCTTATGGGTGATTCATGGTTAAAGAGTATTCCGTTACAGGCATACATATTATAGGCCTCCCGATAATTTACAGTAATCCAATAACCATAAAGTTTAGCTACAGCATATGGCGAACGGGGATAAAAAGGAGTTTTCTCACTTTGAGGAACTTCCTGCACCAATCCGTAGAGTTCACTTGTGGAAGCCTGATAAAAACGTGTTTTTTTAACGAGACCCAGTAATCTGATAGCCTCAAGAAAACGCAGTGTGCCAATGCCATCAGCGTTTGCAGTATATTCGGGAGTATCAAAACTTACACCTACGTGCGACATAGCTGCAAGATTATAAATCTCATCGGGCTGAGTCTCCTGAATTATGCGGATGAGATTCGTAGAATCGGTCAAATCACCATAGTGAAGAGTGAAATTTTTGTTATCAGCATGAGGATCCTGATATATATGGTCTATCCGATCGGTATTGAAAAGCGAGGAGCGCCTCTTTAAACCATGAACTATATAACCCTTTTTTAATAGATACTCGGAAAGATAGGCTCCGTCCTGCCCGGTCACACCGGTAATTAATGCTGTTTTTGCCATGATAGATTATTGATTCTTATTATTGCTTTGATATTAAATTAAGAAAATATACCAGATAAATATACTACTTATTTCTTTGTGTCAACTATCGACCATATTAAGCAAATAAGTAGCGAGTAATATTATTGCCAAAACTCATAACTTAATTTCTAAGGTTCTCCCAATACCAAAGGATGGCCTCCTTTACACCGGCTTCAAAAAGATGGCTGGGACTATAAGCCAGCAGCCTTTTGGCCTTTTCTATAGATGCTAGTGAGTGTGGAACGTCGCCCGGCCTAATCGGTGCGTATAGCGGCTTGACAGATGCAATCTCCTTGTCGAACAAGGAGAGCTCTTCCCGCAGAACTTCAAATAAGCAATTAAGGCTTGTGCGCTCGCCACAGGCAATGTTATAAACAGTGTTTACAGCCTCCGGGCTCGCCACCATTGCAGCGCGCTCATTTGCCTGTACAACGTTTGATATATATGTAAAATCCCTTGAATAACTGCCGTCACCGTTAATTTTAGGCGACTCTTTTGATATCAAGGCTTTAACAAACAATGGAATCACTGCGGCATAAGCCCCATTAGGATCCTGACGGGGACCAAACACATTGAAGTACCTTAGTCCTATAAGTTGCATATCGTAAACCCTCGCGAAAACAGAGGCATATAGCTCATTGACATACTTAGTTACAGCGTAGGGCGACAAAGGCTGCCCAATATGTTCCTCAACCTTTGGCAGTTCAGTACTGTCTCCATAGGTAGAACTACTTGCTGCATAGACAATACGCTTTACCCCCGCATCGCGGGCGGCAATCAAAATATTCAGAAAACCGCTTACGTTAACCTCATTTGAAGTAATGGGGTTATTTATAGATCGCGGAACCGATCCTAAAGCAGCCTGATGCAACACGATATCAACGCCTTTGCAGGCCTGACTGCAAATTTCAGCATCTCTGATATCGCCTTCAATCAGCTTGAAATCAGGATTTTTAAGATGATGGGCTATATTCTCGCGTTTGCCGGTGGCAAAGTTATCAAGGCAGATTAGCCTGTTGTTCTGCTTTATTAATTTATCTATAATATTAGACCCTATAAATCCGGCTCCGCCGGTAATTAATATAGTTTTATCGGAAATTATCCCCATCGTTCCTGATTTTAAAGCAAAAGTAAGAAATTATTCTGTGAGGCAAGTCAAATATGTCGCAATGCTTTCGCTAAGGATTTCAACTGGGAACTGACTAACAAAAAAAGCGCCAAAAAGAAAACTCCTAAGTCTTTTAAAACAAGCAGCTTATTCAAGCTAAACCTGTTCAGAACAAGGAAGAACTTTCTATTTGGCGCCGGCAGACACTGGCTAGCTTACTTCAGTTTGCCTTTTATCATTGTCAACGAATGCGGTGGAAACTCATAAGTAAAACTTGTTCCTTTGGCCTTAATATCGCTTTTTTTAGTTGTTTTAACCGTGGTCTTGCCAAAATCATTTTCTGACTTTATATCCGGACCGTTTACCTCGAAAACCTCAAGTAAGGCGTCAAAACGACTTTCGCCGGCCTTCACATCCGTTTGAATAGCCTTATCCTTATGTCGGTTTACAACTGTAATAACGATTTCTCCATTATTTAAGGTGGCGGCAACATCCAAATATGGGACATCAGAAAGCTGAGCGGTAGTCTCACCTAATCCAAGATAAAATTCCTCTGTATCATAAGTATCACACTTCACCAACACATCGAGCGAGGTGCCATGCATATTATTAGCAAACAGCTCTAAGGGATAATAAATTGTTTGTTTGAACATATCATCCTTAGAGGTAAATATGGGACCTATAACATTGACCAACTGAGCCATATTGGCCATTTTAACAACATGAGCATTGCGAATAAAAGCATTCAGCATACCGCCGATTACAAGGGCATCTTCCAGATTGTAACGCTCTTCAAGCGCAGTCTCTCCTACCATGTGAGCTCCGGATCTTGCGCGGTACCAAACATTGTATTCATCCCAGGCAATGTAGATAGGGTCAGTTGTATGGTCTCGGCGTATGGTTCTCTGCATTACCTCATTAATCATGCCTTCTACAATTTTTGTACGCTCTTCCACGACCAAGGGTGTGGCAACAAAATTATAATAATTCTCCTGGGGATTACCCACGTAAATATGCAGGGCTATGTAATCAATATAATCTTTAAGTTCTTCCAAAATGGTGCGGTTCCATAAATCAGGATTTGCATCAGGACGGTAATTGGAGGAACCTGCAGCAATAAGTTTTATATCAGGTGAGGTTAGCCTCATAAGCTTTCCCGCTTCTCTTGCCTTTTTTGAATAATCTTCAGCATTCAAATGCCCCATTTGCCAATAACCATCCATCTCATTGCCCAAGCCCCAGTATTTTATATTCCATGGCTCTTCAAAACCATGTTTCTTTCTTAGCTCTGCATAATAGGGACCTTCTTTAACATTGGTATATTCGACCCATTGCTGAGCCTCAAGTATGGTTCCCGTACCCAAATTTACGGCAAAAAACGGCTCAGTATTCATTTTCCTGGCCCATTGCATAAACTCGTTAGTTCCAATTTCATTAGTCTCCAGCCTGTCCCAGGCTAGTTCCAATCGGGGAATCCTCTCGGGTCCGACACCATCTTTCCAGTGGTAATTGGACACGAAATTCCCTCCGGGATAACGCATCAGGGGAATATTAAGTCCTTTGGCAGCCTCCATTACGTCAGTTCGAAAACCATCTTCATCGGCAAAAGGAGACTCGGGGTCGTAAATGCCTCCATAAACACATCTTCCCAGATGCTCAACAAAGTTTCCGTATAAATTCTTATCAACCTCACCTATGGTGCGATTCACGTCAATACTTATCAGGGCATTTTGTCCCGATAAATGGCTTGTTGTTATAAAAGTCATTATAACTAACAATGCCCTCAATAAAAACATCCTCTGCATATTCTATTTTTAAGGGGTTATTATAATATTTCCCAAGCAAGTTAATTCAGAAATACTCATTAGAGGAGGACGCAGGGGTATTTTTGGACGATATATCGGTATGCAAAAGCGGGGATACCAAAAACTTGGTATCCCCGCTTCATATATATTTTGCTTTTAGCTATTTCGCGTAGCTGATAGCCCTGGTTTCACGGATTACAGTAATTTTAACCTGTCCGGGATAGGTCATTTCAGTTTGAATCCTCTTAGCAATATCATAAGAAAGCTCTTCAGCCTCCTTATCATTCACTTTTTCGCTTCCCACAATTACCCGCAGCTCACGGCCGGCCTGAATAGCATAGGTTTTAAGCACACCGGGATAATTAAGCGCCAAAGTCTCCAAATCATTGAGTCGCTTAATGTAAGCCTCCACAACCTCACGGCGGGCTCCCGGACGAGCACCCGATATGGCATCACAAACCTGGATAATGGGTGCAATCATTGTGGTCATTTCCACTTCATCATGGTGAGCACCGATAGCATTGCAGATATCAGGCTTCTCTTTATACTTTTCAGCAAGCTTCATACCCAAAATTGCGTGTGGTAATTCCGGATCCTCATCAGACACTTTACCAATATCATGCAATAAACCGGCACGTTTGGCGCGCTTTGCATTAAGCCCAAGTTCCGAAGCCATTATAGCGCATAAATTAGCTGTTTCGCGACTATGCTGAAGCAAATTCTGCCCGTAAGAAGAACGATATTTCATTTTACCCACAAGTTTTATCAATTCAGGGTGTAAGCCATGAACTCCCAAATCAATAGAGGTGCGTTTACCCGTCTCGATAACCTCTTCTTCCACCTGCTTGCGAACCTTATTAACCACCTCTTCTATTCGGGCAGGGTGAATTCTTCCATCAGTCACCAACTGGTGTAAGGCCAATCGGGCAATTTCCCTGCGCATTGGATCGAATGCTGAAAGCACTATCGCCTCGGGAGTATCGTCAACAATAATCTCCACCCCTGTTGCAGCTTCCAGAGCCCTTATATTGCGGCCTTCCCGACCAATAATTCGTCCTTTGATTTCATCCGAATCTATATGGAAAATGGTAACTGCATTTTCAATGGCTGTCTCGGTAGCGACCCTCTGAACGGTATTCAGAACAATCCTTTTTGCTTCCTTATTAGCATTGATTTTGGCCTCATCCATTATGTCATTGATGTAAGACATGGCTTCAGTCTTAGCCTCAGCCTTCATTGATTCCATCAAAATCTCCCTGGCCTCATCGCCCGACATACCCGACAGAGCCTCTAACTGCTCTACCTGCTGCTTGCGCATTTTTTCCAGTTCCTCACTTTTTTTCTCCACCAGTTCTAGCTGTAAATCAAGATTCTCGCGTACAGCGTCTATCTCCTTCTTTTTTCGCTGATATTCTTCAATACGCTGTGATATGGCTACTTCCTTCTGCTTTGCTTTATTCTCAATTGCTAAAACTCTGGAATTTCTGATGTTGATCTCCTTCTCATGTTCAGCTTTAAGCTGAAGAAACTTTTCTTTTGCCTGAAGCATCTTCTCTTTCTTCATTACTTCTGCTTCAGCCTCAGCCTCCCGGATAATGCTCCGGGCACGGGTTTTAAAAGCCTGCGTTATGATTAACCATACTACCAGCCCTCCAACCACAAAGGCTAACACTCCTATAAGTATTTCCATTATTTGTTTATTAAATTCATAAAGTATATAAATAAAAAACGCATTCTCTTCCTGTACAAAACACTAAGCAACAATCAATAAACGACTGTTACTTCAGGAAAAAAATGCGGGATTAAAAAATCAAAAAAAAATACTATTGCTCCGACAGAAGCTTTTCAAGCTTTTGGTCTAACAAAGAAACTGCATTGCTTATGGGCAAAGTGTCCTGATTGTTCTCCATCTCAAGGGCTTTAATTACAAACTGTAATGCTGCCATTGCCAAAAAATCCTGAACATCCTTGTCATTATAACGCTGTTTGTATTGTAAAACCTTATCGTTAATGAGCTTGGCCGCTTTTCTTATTCGTTCCTCATCATCACGATCCACCCTTAAAGGATAATACCTATCGGCTACATTTACACGTATAGAAAGTTTATCGTCCATCTAAAAGCACTTAACGATTCAACAGGGCAATACATTTATCAATCTCCCGCACAATTTGATTAATCCTCAGCTTTGTGTCACGTACATCAGCAGTCGAGGCTTCTATAGTCCTGGCAATCTTCAACTTATTATAGTCTTCTTCAAGCGATGAATAAGATGATACGCCATGAGCTAACTGATCGCTTAATTGAGTAATTTGGTTCTTGAGCATTCTATTTTCTTCCTTTTCAGCTCTATACCTCTCAACCAAAAGATCTATTTTCTCCTCTAATTTAACAACTATATCTATATTTGGATTAATCATAGTTCAAATTTCCTCCACAAAATTAACATAGCATTTAAAATTTAAAAAATTATAATGCTATTTTCTCTATTTTATTCTAAATAATACCAATACATAGTGCAATATACAATAATTATACATGCAATATAAGAGAATCCTCCCACTTTATTAGCATAAAAAAAGATTAACTTTGCCAAAACAATGCTGTTGGACAATAATCGTAATATAAATGACTGGCTGCCGGTTTCTGTTAAAGAAATGCAGCAAAGAGAATGGGACCAGGCCGACGTCGTGCTCTTCTCAGGCGATGCTTATGTCGATCACCCGGCCTTTGCCAACGCTGTAATAGGCCGTACCCTGGAAGCAATGGGGCTCAGAGTTGCTATTGTTCCTCAGCCTAATTGGCAGGACGACCTGCGTGATTTTAAAAAGTTTGCTAAGCCGCGACTCTTTTTTGGAGTGGCAGCCGGCAATATGGACTCGATGGTAAATCACTACACGGCCAATCGCAGGCTGCGCTCTGATGATGCCTATACCCCAGGCGGCAAAGCGGGTTTCAGACCCAATTATGCCAGTGCCGTTTACTCTAAAATACTTAAATCCATCTATCCGGATGTTCCTGTTATTCTTGGTGGAATTGAGGCTTCTCTTCGCCGCCTGACTCACTATGATTATTGGCAAGACTGCCTAAAGCCCGGTATCTTGGAGTGGTCGCAGGCAGATATGCTCGTCTATGGAATGGGTGAAGCCCCGCTGCGTGAAATAGTGCGCCTGCTTAATCGCGGTGTTCCATTTTCACAACTCAACAATATTCGCCAAACTGCTGTGCTTCAATCTGCCGACAGTGCATTGCCAGGTAATGGAAAATGGAAGTCAATTGAACTGTATAGCCATGAAGAATGCCTTGAAGATAAGAAGAAGTACGCAATGAACTTCAGGCATATAGAAGAGCAATCTAACAGTCTGGATGCTGCTCAGCTAACTCAAGTATGCGGCAAGTCAAGAATAGTGGTGAACCCTCCATTCCCGCCAATGAAAAGCAAAGATCTGGACGCTTCCTATGATTTGCCTTATACGCGGCTTCCTCATCCGAAATACCACAAAAAAGGAATAATTCCAGCCTACGAAATGATTAAGCACTCTATCAACCTTCATCGGGGTTGTTTTGGAGGATGCAGTTTCTGCACTATATCAGCACACCAGGGCAAGTTTATCTCATCCCGCTCGTTCAACTCAATACTTAAAGAGGCGCTTCAGGTGAGCCAAATGAAAGACTTCAAGGGTTATATTTCAGATCTTGGCGGTCCAAGTGCCAATATGTATCAAATGAGCGGGCGTGACATTAACATTTGTAAATCATGCAAACGGCCATCTTGTATATTCCCTTCTATATGTGGTAATTTAAACACTTCACATAAACCTTTAATTGAATTATATAAAGAGGTGGATAAGCTTCCGGGTGTAAAAAAATCCTTTATTGGAAGCGGAATACGGTATGATTTGTTTATGAATGACAAAAGTGGCGACAAAGATAACAACGAAGCTTATTTGCAAGAGTTGGTGACCAAGCATGTATCAGGCCGCCTGAAAGTTGCACCTGAGCATAGTTCCGATTCAGTTTTAAAACTAATGCGCAAACCATCTTTTTCACTTTTCAAGCAGTTTAATCAACGCTTTAATCAAATAAATAGTGAATCAGGTTTGAACCAGGAGCTAATACCCTACTTTATATCCAGCCATCCGGCATCAAGCGAGAAGGATATGGCAGAACTAGCAATCGAGACAAAGCGCTTAAACTTCACTCTTGAACAGGTTCAGGATTTCACCCCTACACCAATGACTTTAGCTACAGTTATATACTACTCAGGTTATCATCCATATACGCTGGAACCCATTTACACGGCCAAAAGTCCGGAGCAAAAATTGCGGCAAAAAAGTTTCTTCTTTTGGTATCGTCCGGAAAAGCAAAAGGAGATAGTAGCATCTCTCAGGAAGGCAGGTCTAGAGCATTTAGAGGCTCTACTCTTCAACAAAAAAACCGGGACTGACATAAAGCGGACAATTAAAAGAAAATAACCCTTTTATAAAATGGAAAAAATCTTGTCAAATTTAAAAAATCAAAAATGAAGAAGACTATCTTAGCGCTTGTTGTATCATGCTTTATGATAAGCAGTTGCACTGAATTACTTCAAGTTGTACAAACCATAGATTCCGAACGTCCTCTCAGTGAAATGGAAGTGGTAAGCGGACTCAAAGAAGCCTTGCGTGTGGGAAGCGACTCTGCAGCAGGCGGACTCTCAAAACTAAACGGATACTACGCCGATCAGGCTGTAAAAATCTTTCTTCCTCCTGAAGCAGCAGTTATAACCGACAATTTACACAGGATTCCCGGAGGCGAAAAGTTACTTGAAGATTTAATAATACGCATTAACCGCTCGGCTGAAGATGCTGCTAAAGAGGCAGGATCAATATTCTGGAATGCCATAACTCAAATGACGATTCAGGACGGATTCACCATTCTCAAGGGCGAAAACAATGCAGCCACGCAATACCTGAAAACCAATACCTATCAGCAGCTATACCGATTATATCAGCCAAAACTTCAGACATCACTTGACAAAAAGCTGATAGCCGGCATTTCCACAAACGAGTCGTGGGAAACACTTACAAGCCAGTGGAACAAGTTAGCCGGTAGTTTGGCAGGCCAGATAGCAGGTTTCAACAAAGTAGAAGTTGAATTAGACAGTTATCTTACCAACAAGGCACTTGACGGCTTGTTTTTAAAGCTTGCCCAGGAGGAAGCCAAAATCCGCACGGATCCTATGGCAAGAGTAACAGACATTTTGCGCAGAGTATTTGGCAAGCAATAGATTGACCGGCAGTTAAGCATTGGAGCCCTTCCAATACTTTCCTTGCCAGACATCCAATTCTTCAAGGCGCTTTTCGACCATACGCGCCATTTCAAAATTCTTCAATTTCCAGTTGGGCGCCAGCAACATATTGTATGGCGCCTGACTGGCAAATCTTTCCATCACGATATTGGGTCTCACACGCGTGATAAACTCAACCACAAGCTCAATATATTCATCAAGCTCAAACACCTCGTATTTTTCAGGGTTTTTCATGAAATCCGCGCCAAGTATCGAGCCCTTTACATATTGCAACTGGTGAACTTTCAGAAAATTTATAGGAAGTTGCGAGATCACATCAGCATGATTAAGCATCTCCTGCCTGCTTTCACCGGGTAAACCTAAGATTAAATGCGCCCCTGTCAAAATGCCCCGCGAAACCAAGTTCTCAACGGCATCAATCGTACATTTGTAATCATGGCCGCGCCTAACACGCAGCAGTGTCAGGTCACTTGTTGATTCTATGCCCAACTCAACAGTTAAATATTGTCGTTTACTTAAATCCTGAAAATAGTCGAGCAGACTATCAGGCAGGCAATCGGGACGCGTCCCAACTATCAAACCAATTACCTCAGGTGTAGAAAGGGCTTCCTCGTACAAATCAATAAGTTGTGAAATATCACCGTAAGTATTGGTATAGGCTTGAAAATATGCAAGATACTTAGTATCCGGGTGCTTGGCTTTGAATAAATCGATTCCTCTGCTTAACTGTTCCTTAACCCTTATATCAGGCTGACAGTAAGTCGGTTTAAACGTATCATTGTTACAAAAAGTACAACCACCATACCCCTTATTTCCATCCCGGTTAGGACAAGTTAGTCCGGCATTTACAGAAACCTTTTGCACAGTGCCCTTGAAATGGCTTCGCATATATGTCCCGAAATCATTATAACGCCTTTTGTGTCCCCATGCAAAATTCATCTTCTCAGCCATCATCCAAACAGTTGGTTACTTTCAAGTGCGGTGCACAACTTATTATAAACCTTTTGCATATTTATTCTTGAATAATCACCATTCAAGGCTCTTATAATTCTTGTGCTTAAAGTTCCTTTATCAATTATATGCTTAATTACAGCGGCCGAGGGCTCAGAAATATCGTCTTTGAGTATGTCAAAAAGATGCTTCCATACGGCTGAGGAGCTCGCCAAACTTTCCTCTATGCCCCACACAGACAAATATTTGGGTGATTCAATTAAAGCATTTTCCGCATCATTAATGCAATTCAGCAAAATGCAGGACAAATCAGATTCATGCCATTTTTTCTGCTCACTATAGCTAATAAACTCCTCATCAATTAAGCGCTTCAACAAAGATATTATTAGTTCAATTATTGCCAAATCAGCCGAAGGACACTCCTGTATATCCAGCAGCCTAATTTCAATAGCCCCTCTGTCAAAGCGAGCAATGGCACCGCGAGAATTGAGGAAATGGTGCTTTAACACACCATCTTTATCAAAAGGTTTAATATCAGAAAGGATTCTTTTATAGATGCCGGAATAATAGTCAGCCTCAGAAAAAACAGCTTCCGGAATCACAGAACCTACTATTGAAGGAATTCTGCTTTGATTATTTCGATAACACTCTAAGCGAGAGTCCATAAATCCGCTTAACTCACCGTCAAGCACCGGCGAACTTGCTGCAATAGCGGGCAAAAGAGGCAAAATTAATCTGATAGCCGCATGCAAACGACCAAATTCCTCATCATCAGCAAAAGGCAAATTTATATGCGTGCTTTGTAGATTGCTCCATCCATGGCGCATACAATCGAAAATTGAATTGTACAAGGAATAGACATTAGATTTTCCGGACTCCCACAGCCGCGTTTCATGTTTGGGATTCATCCAGGGGTGAGCTCCCCCCGGCATAAGCTTTCCATTGTATTTTTCAAGCAGTTGATTAACTCTCTTGATATTATCCGGAAAATCATTATCCAGTCCCCCTAATGAGACCGCCGGGAAAGCTGTTTTGAGCTCAATTACATGAGTAACCAGTTCATTAGACCATGCCACCCTTCCATTTTCGAAATACCCGGAATTGTCGCCGCTGGCATCGTGCAACAAACTTTCGGATATCGGCATAATATCAAGCGTATCCTTGTCAACAATCATATATTCAAGTTCAACGCCGGTAACATCAAATAATGAAAAGCGTTGCTTGATATCCTCATTTTTCATACTAGCATATATTCATCGGCACAAAACAGTAAATACGCACTCTTTGCTTTCCACAAAAAGCATAGATACGCTCATGGCCAAAAGCTTATCGCTTAACATTGTCAAGCAAATGGCCAATAATGGTAGCATATAACTGCTCTCCCAACAAGGAATCTTCAACACCGGCATCAATATTGGGATTATCGTTGATTTCAATCACAAATGCCTTTCCGTCCACCTCTTTAACATCCACACCATATAGCCCGTTTCCTATTAGCTTAGTAGCTTTAAGCGCAATATCTACGACATATTGAGGAACATCTTCGATTTTAAAAATATCAAAGTTTCCTGTCATATCATTCTTTACCTTAGTGCCCCAGTTAATTATTTGCCAGTGATTCTTTGCCATGTAGTATTTACATACAAAGAGCACTTCATTATTCAAAACCCCCACCCTCCAGTCGTAAGAGGTCGGCAAAAACTCCTGTGCAATAATTAAATCTGATATTTTCATCATCTCGCGCAGTTTGACTTTCATCTCTTCTGCCGATGATACCTTAACCACCCCTTGTGAAAATGAGGAATCAGGGAGCTTTAAAACACAGGGAAAGCCAAGTTTTTTCTCTACGCCCTTAATATTCTCAGAATGGATAGTAATCGTTTTGGGAGTGGGAACTTTAGATAGAGTTAACAACTCTGCCAGGTAAACCTTATTGGCACATTTCAGGATAGATTCAGGCGAATCAATTACCGCGAGTCCATCCCTCTGGGCCCGTCTGGCCATGCGATAGGTATGATGATTCACGGCCGTAGTTTCTCTTATAAAAAGGGCATCAAACTCACCAATACGGCTATAATCGTCTTTAGTAATCAATTCGACATAGCAACCCTGCTTCTCTGCCGCCTCGACGAAATTTGCAATAGCCTTTTTATTTGAGGGAGCAGCTTTTTCCTGAGGGTTAACTAATATTGCAAGGTCATATTTATATTTGTCGATACGCGCCTTATCGTAGCGTTTCAGCATAAAATACTCTTCTGCAAACTGGTAAAGAAAGGGAATATGGTGATCCGGTATTTCTTTGAAGGGAATAGTCCTTACTGAAGACAGTTCCCACTTGTCAGCATTTCGGACAAAACGCGCTCTAAGCAAGGGAGCCTGAAACAGCTTATACAGCTCCCGGGCCAGTTTGTCATATTGTGGCGAGAGATTACGCCCGAAATAAATACTCATAATAAACTCAGAAGAACGAATATGCTTCATAGTTTTCTGAATCAGCACATCCTGCGCCTCTGAAATTGATTTCACAATAGCATGCGCCTTTAAGTCCAAAATATTCTTCACCGAAGGAATAACCTTTTGGCCGCGAGCCTCTGCCAGAAGTGAAACATAGTAGCCCCTGGTCTGATATGCATAGTCGTAGCAAAGGTTAAACACCCTTGCGTTCTTCATCTTAGCATACTTTTCAAGTTCGAGATACTCTTTGGGTGATATTACTTCAACTCCGGGAACATCCAACACCCATCGTTGGGGGTAGTTAATAACAACAAGTTTTTTCATCTAAATCCAAGCAATGTTAGCTCTGTTTTTTAAAAAATCAGTTAATGTTTTCCGTTTAATAAACAGCCTCAAAAGAACAACTTTTTTTGATTTGATTATGTTTTAAACTGCTATTTTTGACAAATATCTTGCAATAAATAAAAAACCTAGAATTTCTGCTTATGCAACTTTTTTATGAAGAGGAAATTACCACTAACGGAGGCTATTTAGACCCCACTGAATCAATTCATTGCACAAAAGCCTTGCGCCATAAGGCCGGTGATGAAATTCTGATAATTAACGGTAAGGGGCAAATATTCAAGGCCCTTATTAAAGATGCTAATCCAAAAAAATGCAGGGTAGAAATAGTATCACAAGAGACTCAGTCCCCATCCTCTGTTGAATGTCATATTGCGATTGCTCCGACTAAGAATATGGAACGAACAGAATGGTTTGTTGAAAAGAGTACAGAATTGGGAATTGAAACGATAACACCAATAGTTTGCAGAAATTCTGAACGTAAGACCATAAAAGCCGAGCGTTTAGGAAAGGTGGTAATTTCTGCAATAAAACAATCCGGAAGCCTATGGCGACCCTTAATAAATGAGCTGAGCGACTTTGACAGCTTCATTGAGCAACAATTTGAGGGTGACAAGTTTATAGCTCATTGCCACAGTGGCAATGAGCCACATCTTAAAGACCTTGTTGAGAGAGGAAATAATACCCTGGTACTAATCGGACCCGAAGGCGACTTCACAATCGAGGAAGTGAAACGTGCAGAAGCTATGGGCTTCAAAGCCATATCATTAGGGCCAAAACGCCTAAGAACAGAAACTGCCGCGCTTGCAGCCTGCCACATTATCAGACTAGAGAATCAGTAAACAGCTAACTAAATAAAATCAGATAGTTTCTTTTCAGCCATGTATTTACGAACTTCCGAAGATACCTTGTGCGACAAATCGCCCAAAAGGCATTTGCGGTCGAAAGGACAGAGCTCCTTATCACCCGGGCAACTTTGTACATCCAACTTTCCTTCTATAGTCTCATAAATATCAAGTAATGTAATCTCAGAGGGATCCTTTTTTAGACTGAAGCCACCGGAAGGGCCTCGACTAGAAGTAATAAAGCCACTCTTGGCAAGCCTCTGAAGAATTTTGGCAACATGATGTCTGGAGCTGTAAATTTTTTCTGCAATTTGTCCGACATTCATAGTTTCTTCAGTTCTAACAATTAGAACCATGCTATGTAGCCCTATTGAGGCTGCTTCTGATAACGCAACTATATTTGACATACTTTAATTAATTTGGTTAGGTTAAAAGGCGAGGCTGCCGATGAAAGCAGCCTCGCATATAAGTATCTCTATACCGGGTTTATTTTGACTGTTCCAGCTGAAGAGTATGAGTAGTAAGATCGCTAACAGAAGAAGGGCCGAAATACTGAATCGGACCCGGATATAAGTAGCAAGAGTTCAGAGCCCATTTCTCACGGTTTTCAAGCAATGTCTTGTAAGGTTTGCCTTCAAGGTCAACCAAGGCCTTCTGAATAACCGGTTTCATAACACCATGACGTTTTTCCAAGTTCATCATCATAGTAATCGGAGCTCCACCTGGCAGCCATTCATCGGCAGGTTTGGTAAGATTCTTAACAGAAGCCATATATCCCGTTTTACCTTCTGAGATAAGCAAAGATGCCGTGTAACCAAGAGTATAGCAATAATCTGCATCAAAATTTGAAGGAATAGCGCAGCGTCCTTCGTAGCCGAAGAAATGTCCCTGACCGGCAAAAGCACCTTCAAATTCACCATTCTTCTTCATCTTCTTTAGCTTAGCCTTAACCATGTCCACAAGAAGTTTTTCAGTCTCTATAGCCGACACCTGGACGTTTCCGTGAGGATCTCTATCAAGCATTAACTGATTCGCAAAATTATTGGGAAGACTGGTAAACACTTCAGCCGATTCGCCGGCCAATTTTGAGGCCACAAAATCACGACGGTCACGGTTAGATTCAAGAACAGCAACTTCCGATTCGTACTTAGCAAGGATATCGTTCAACTCAGATATCAGCTTCTTCATCGCGGGAATAAACTCTACAAGACCTTCAGGTATCAAAACGGTTCCGAAATTGAGTCCCTTTTCAGCCCGCCTCACAACAACATCAGCTATATCAGAAACAATCTCATCCAGAGTCATACCTTTTTTCTCCACCTCTTCCGAAATAATAGTAATATTTGGTTGAGTTTGCAGCGCACATTCCAAGCCAATATGAGAAGCAGAGCGCCCCATCAATTTAATAAAGTGATAGTACTTCTTAGCAGAATTGGCATCTCTCTGGATGTTACCAATCAACTCGCTATAAGTTTTGCAGGCTGTATCGAAACCAAATGAAGTTTCAACTACCTCATTTTTCAAGTCGCCATCAATAGTTTTGGGAACACCAATAACTTGAATTCCTGCTTTCTTAGATGCAAAATACTCAGCCAAAACGCAGGCATTAGTATTGGAGTCATCGCCCCCGATAATCACAATGGCTTTAATTCCTAAAGCTTTACAATTCTCAATAACCTTATCAAACTGCTCAGTCTCTTCCAGCTTAGTACGTCCCGAGCCAATTATATCAAATCCTCCGGTATTACGATATTCGTCAACAATCTCGCTAGTCAGCTCAATATATTGATTATCAACCATACCGCTGGGGCCGCCTAAAAAGCCGTACAAGCTGTTTTCCTTGTTGCATGATTTTAGTCCGTCAAACATACCGGAAATTACATTGTGCCCCCCCGGTGCTTGTCCACCTGAAAGTATCACTCCTACATTATAAGCAGGGTATTTTTTTTGCTCCGTTCCTTCCTCAAAAGAGATAACAGGCATTCCGTAGGTATTGGGGAATATTTTCTCAATATCAGCCTGGTCAGCTACTGATTGAGTTTTATTTCCTTCAACAATCTTAACTTTTCCTTTTAATGATTTTGGCATTTTGGGGTTGTAACTTCCCCTTGCTACCTGGAGTGGACTTTTCAACATTTATCGCCTTTTTAAATTTATATATTTGTACATAATTATTGTGCCCGATTGTAAAAACAAATCAGTTTCCACATTTTACAAAGACATGCAAATTTGTGAATATTTTTCGATAGTTAAAAAATTGAAGGCTTAATAATTACAAATTGATATCAATTATCACCTAAACGATAATAATTCTCAGCGTTCAAACATAATAAACAGTAAAAAGGCAGAAGTTTGAAAGCTTAACTTTAAATAATAAGCTCCATAGCTGAAACGCCGAACTTAGACATCTCAAATATTAGTATTAGTTTTGACAAGCTGTCGTATCCTACTTTTTTGTATCTTTGACAAATATTAATGTAAGAATAATATGCCCTCTTTTTCAATTATTATACCTGTATATAACAGACCTGACGAACTGAGTGAGTTGTTGGAGAGTATCGCAGTCCAAACATACAGGGATTTTGAGGTTATTATTGTGGAAGATGGTTCTGAAACCAAAAGTGATAATTTGGCAGCAGAGTATTCAAGCCGCTTTCCCATTAGATATATTTATCAGGAAAATAGCGGTCCCGGACCTGCACGTAATACCGGTTCGAAAGAGGCTAACGGAAGGTGGCTCATCTTTCTTGATTCAGACTGCATTCTTCCTGAAGATTATATGGCTATTGTAAATCGTGAAACAAGCAGCGAAGACTTCGATTGTTTTGGAGGCCCAGACAAGCCCCACCCTCAATTTAACACTATTCAAAAAGCTATAGGTTACGCGATGAGCAGCGTGCTCACAACCGGGGGAATAAGGGGTGCAATAGAAAGCCTGGACAGGTTTTATCCCCGAAGCTACAATCTGGGGGTTCGCAATAGTGTATTCTTTTCACTTGGGGGATTCTCGACGATGCGCTTTGGTGAAGATTTGGATTTCAGCATGCGCTTGCTTAAAAAAGGCTATTCCACTGAGCTTATTAGGGAAGCCTTCGTTTTTCACAAGCGTCGTAATAATTTCCATTCATTCTTCAAGCAGGTTTATAATTCAGGAATAGCACGTATCAATCTTGAAATCAGACATAAAGGGAGTCTAAAAGCCGTTCATTGGTTGCCATCCCTATTCGTAATTGGGCATGTAGCAATACTTGCCTTAGCTTTTTACAATCCACTTTTCCTATTATTACTCTTAGTAGTACCAGGCATACTGTTTTTTCACGCCTTATACGAGACAAAGGAGCTAAAGACAGCTTTATGGGCTATACCCGCCGCCTTCACTCAGAGTTTTGGATATGGCCTGGGTTTTCTGGAAGCTTTTATCTCACGTAAAATATTAAAGGAGGAAGAATTTCATGCCTTTGGAAAAAACTTTTATAAATAATTAATTTCTGGCAATACGAAATTTGTCGTAAGCCCTTGTTTTATTTCTGATTTCAATCAAAACTCTTTCTGAGGGAGTTGGCGTTAGATCCTTAAGTTCCTCATCAGATAAATTTAAAATCATAGTCCTAAGCTTTCTTCCCTTCCTGTTTAAGTAGGAAACCCTTACTTTTTTTGTAAAATTTCTCATGTAGCATGGCAATAATAAAAATTAAACGCCATTCTACAACAAATAGTATTTATCGCATTGTTTTTTGATAAAAAACTAATAACAAATACTTAATATTATTAAGACGCTGTTACCCTGACGCTGCGCTCTTCCATCATGCGTCTGAGGTTGATTAATGCATAACGCATCCTTCCAAGAGCAGTATTAATACTAACATCAGTCTCTTCTGCAATTTCTTTGAAACTTAAACCAAGATAATGGCGCATAACAACGACTTCCCTCTGATTATCAGGCAGCAATTCAATCAAAGCGCTGACATCTCTCAACTTTTCCTCAAAAACTATCGTCTCTTCGATGTTTAAGTCGGAGTATCTGGGATTATTAAAAAGATCTTTCGGATAATCACCATTATAAACCACCTGAAAATGCTTTTGACGCCTGAAGTGATCAATAATTAAATTATGAGCAATGCGCATCACCCATGAGGCAAAGCGACCTGATTCTGAATATCTTCCTTTAGTAAGTGTATAGTGCACCTTAAGGAAAGCGTCTTGAAAGATATCCTCGGCAAGCTCTTGCTTGCGAACCATCATAAAAATATAGGAAAAGATTCTCTGCTTATGCCGTTCTAACAGTACGTCGAAGCATTTCTTATCACCGGATACGAAACTTTTTACAAGCTCTTCGTCCGACAGTTTGTTTAAATCTGTCATAACAAATAGTTTTTATAACACTTGTAAAAATATTTCGATAGGCTTTGTTATTAGTTTGAAAGCACGAATAAATAAAAAAATGTCAACAAAAACAAATATAATTTCACATTTTTAACACAGCCCACACAATAATGAGAAAAAATACCCTTAAAGAAAAACTATTGTTTGGTATCTTTGCAGGTCAATAAAAATGAAACCTCAGTATATATTTATGATCCCGCAGAAAGTTAGCGCTCAAACGCATATTTTATTGAAAGGTGTAAGGGTTCACAATCTGAAGAATATTTCACTGAACATTCCCCGCAATAGATTTACCGTTATTACCGGAGTATCAGGCTCGGGCAAAAGCTCTCTTGCTTTTGACACCCTATATGCTGAAGGACAGCGACGTTACGTGGAGAGTCTCAGCTCCTATGCACGGCAGTTTCTGGGTCGTATTGACAAACCGGAGGCAGACTTTATAAAGGGAATACCACCGGCAATTGCAATTGAGCAGAAGGTAAATACCCGTAATCCAAGATCAACCGTAGGTACTTCCACTGAGATTTATGATTATTTGAAACTTCTTTTTGCAAGAATCGGGAAAACATACTCCCCCGTCTCCGGCAAAGAAGTTAAGCGTCATAGTGTTAGCGATGTTGTTGATTTTATAAATGCTCAGCCCGCAGGGACGCGTGTAGCAATTATGGCACCTCTTCAGGTGCCCGAAGGAAGAAGCACGAAGGAGCATCTGGAATTGCTTTCCAAGCAAGGTTTTAGTCGCATAGAGCTGGGCGGTGAATTTGTTCCTATATCAGAGTATATTGCTAAAGAAGATTTACAATTAGCTCAGCCCGCAAATTTCAGACTATTGATAGACAGGGTAGCAGTCAACACTGATGACCGGGACAATGTATCGCGTACGGCAGATTCAATACAAACTGCTTTTTATGAAGGTTTTGGTGAAGCTATTATTAAAGTATTTAACGGCGACACGACATCAGAGCAGATATTTTCCAACAGGTTTGAGGCTGACGGAATAGTGTTTGAGGAGCCTTCCGAGCATCTTTTTGCATTCAACAATCCAGTCGGTGCCTGTCCAAAATGTGAAGGTTTTGGCAGCATTATCGGAATTGACGAGGATTTGGTAATCCCCAATAAGAATCTTTCCATATACGAAGAAGCCATTTCTTGTTGGCGCGGTGAAAAACTCAGTGAATGGAGGAAGTTACTTGTGCGTAATGCGCACAAGTTTGACTTTCCGGTACACAAGCCTTATCACGAGCTTAGCGAAGAGCAGAAGCAATTGCTGTGGTCGGGCAATGAATATTTCCACGGTCTAAATGAATTTTTCCAACATCTGGAAGAGAAGCTTTATAAAATTCAGAATCGGGTAATGTTGTCCAGATACCGCGGTAAGACTAAATGTCCGGAATGTAATGGCACACGACTTCGCAAGGAGGCCTCGTGGGTAAAAGTTGGAGATATGAGCATTCATCAAATCGTTGTAATGCCCGTTTCGAAACTATATGAGCATTTCAAAACTATCAAGCTCAAGTCCCACGAGAAAGCCGTTGCCGAACGTATTTTGCTTGAAATATGCAATCGTCTGGAATTTCTAAATCGTGTAGGACTTGGATACCTCACTCTGAATCGCTTAAGCTCCACTCTTTCGGGAGGTGAGAGCCAGCGAATCAACCTTGCAACATCCTTAGGAAGTAGTCTGGTCGGATCTTTATACATTCTGGATGAACCAAGTATAGGTCTTCACTCACGTGACACCGGATTACTAATCAAAGTGCTTAGGGATCTGCAGAGATTGGGAAATACCGTTGTGGTGGTTGAGCACGATGAAGAAATTATCAGAGCCTGTGATGAAATAATAGATATAGGTCCGGGAGCCGGTCAACATGGAGGTAATGTGGTGTATCAGGGTGATTTTTCAAAATTAAAATCTGTGCCTGAGAGTCTCACAACTCAATATTTGACCGGGACAACCAAAATAGAAGTACCTAAAGTTCGACGTTCCCATTCGGCTTACATAGAGACAATAGGAGTGCGCGAGAACAACCTGAAGAATATTTCAGTTAAATTTCCCCTCAACGTTTTAACAGTTGTCACCGGTGTTAGCGGATCAGGGAAGTCATCTTTAGTAAAAAAAGTATTATTCCCCTCCCTAAGAAAGTTAAAGGGTGGTTTTGCAGATAAGACGGGTATGTTGGAGCGTCTGGGCGGAAATCTGGAGGCTATCAGTGAGGTAGAATTTGTTGACCAAAATCCTATCGGCAAATCGAGTCGTTCAAACCCGGCCACCTATCTAAAAGCTTGGGACGAGATTCGCAAACTATTAGCCGACGAGAAGCAGGCTAAAATAGAAGGGCTTAAACCATCACATTTCTCTTTCAACGTTGAAGGCGGTCGCTGCGAGGAATGTTTGGGTGAAGGCACAATTAAGGTTGAAATGCAGTTTATGGCAGATTTAGTTTTAATCTGCGAAAGTTGTAAAGGACGACGCTTTAAGAATGAAATTCTTGATATTAAGCACCGGGGAAAAAATGTTTACGATATATTGGAGATGACAATTGAGGAAGCTATTGGCTTTTTCAGTAATAGCGAGGGCTCAGCTGCCAAAAGAATAGTTGGCAGGCTACAAGCCCTGGTTGATGTAGGACTGGGTTATATCCGCATGGGCCAGTCATCAAGCACCTTGAGTGGCGGCGAAAGCCAGCGTGTAAAACTCGCCTCATTCCTTGCCATGGAAAAGAGCGCCCCTACTCTGTTCATCTTCGATGAACCGACCACAGGCCTACATTTTCATGATATTGCCAAACTTTTAAAGGCATTTAATGACCTGATAGAACTGGGTCATTCAATAATAGTTGTAGAACACAATATGGAAGTCATAAAATCAGCTGATCATATTATAGACCTCGGTCCGGAAGGAGGAGAAGAAGGTGGTTATCTGCTGTTTGAAGGAAGTCCCGAAGAGCTGATAAAGGTAGCCAAGTCCTATACCGGAAAATATTTGGCTTCTTACCTGAAAAGCTGAGAAATTAAGAGCTATCTACGCTTGCCTTCAGCTTCTACACCAAACAGAATTGCTATGCAACCGCCGATAATCTTTTTGTTTTCTCCGGCATCAGGTATTTTAATATGAACTATCATAGTCCCTGTGTTTTCGGCAGTAAAATTCCAAACATTTACAAAATTATGGTTTAGATTGTCGAACATGACATTTCTTTGGTCGTCGAGTAATCGAATATGAATCTGTGGCAGCTCATCCACACCCGAGACTACTAACCTATAATTCTCACCTTTGAAGAAAGTCTTGTATAACTCAGCACTCTCCCCTTCCTCCATGTAAGTTGCGTTATAATTACCATCATGAATATAGGGGTCAAGAAGCGGCTTGGCAATATTACGTGCAAAACTTAAGCATTGCGCCTGAGTATGCCCAAAGGCAGTAAGAAGCACAAGAAAAACAATGGACAACAAACGAACAGGAACAACTAACTTCATTTATGCACAATTATTAAATCTCAGGATACAAACTCAGTTCTGATTTCCCTTATTTTTTCCAGTAATCTGTTAAAAGTATCATTAGTAATAAAAGTTTCAGCTTCGGAGCGCAGAATAGTAATCTTTTGCTCCGCGTGAGTTTCAGCTTCTACATCTGAAACAGTAACTATCTTAATTTCGTCAAAAATCATCTTAAGCTCATTCATTCTTTCTATAAGAAAACTAATGTCCGGATTACTCCTGTGTGACTCAAGCAGATTGATAACCGTAGTGAGAGAAAGTTTTTGATATACAATTCTATCAATAAGTTCCGGATTAGCTTCCAAAGAGCCATTAGTTAGCTGAGTGGCAATATATAAGCCTTCTACCCAAGCACCAACAAGCACCATCACGGCTATTGCAGGTCTGTCTTGCTCAACCAGATAGGCGTTGGAATTCATAAAAGTCTCTGAAATAATATCCATGACAACCTCGCGGTTATTCATATTTTCCTCCAAGCGGCGAATGGCTTCCTCGTCAATAGCTTCTAATACCCCCAGTTTGCCCGCCAATTGTCGTGCTCCACCCATGTAGTTGATAGTGCTCTGAGTCTGGTCAAAAAGGCTGGAATAACTCATATCAGTGCTATATACACCAAGGTTAAGAGCCATCTTTAAGTTGGTGTTATATCGTGAAGTATTGCTCAGATCATTCAACAAGTCCGGATTGTAGCCTGCCCCTGATCTCTTAATGAGCATTGCTGTTTCCAAAGGTGATGGTAAGGAATAAAAGATAAGTTTAGATTTATTGAAATCTTCTAATAATCGTTCATCAATAGTGACCGAACTAATTATCTCTTTCTCTTCTGTCCCCTGCCTCTTCTGCTGTTGACAAGTGCAAGCAAATGATAGGCCAACTAACAAGAAAGCGGAAATAACGAAAAGGGAATAGCGGGCAACTTTTTTCATAATATGCTAAATTTAAAAAGGCATTCCAACCAAAGATAAATATATATGATGAAATGATTTATATGATTATTCAAAATAATAACAATAAAAATCAAACACTAAGATCCTGCCTCTTATTCAAACTTTGAAAAATACCTCATAAACTGGGCTCTTTCGTACACAGCAGGGTTCGCCATCTTGCTATAAGACATTAATCCTCTGAATTCATCCACAGAAGTAAATCCCTTTTCTCTCATCCAGGTCTCCACCTGTTTCAACATTATGCTTATCACTTCCGGGCCATTCTTATAAACTGAAGAGCATACCTGCACTGTTTTAGCTCCCGCAAGCAACTGTTTTATAAGCGCCTCACCGTTATGAACACCGGTTGAAGCAGAAATATCAATATTCCTGACTTTATCGCTAACAATAGCTACCCAACGAAGTGAACGGCTAATATCCGAAGGCGAGCTAAAAATTTCCGACGAAGTAAGGCTTAAGTTATTTATATCTATATCAGGCTCATAAAAGCGGTTAAACAATACCACGCCTTTGGCACCGCTTACTGATAGTTTGTCAACAACAGCAACGAGATTTGAAAAATAAAAGCCCAACTTCATAACAACGGGGATGGAAACCACCTCGCTAACTGCTTTAGCGACCCTGAAATACAGCTCTTCATAAGCGGATGAATCACTGTTTTTATCAGTATTTACTATAAACAGGTTTAATTCAATCGCATCCGCCCCGGCAGCCTCTATTTGCTGGGCAAAATCTATCCACTCGTCTGATGAATAGCAATTTATACTTGCTATAACAGGAATATCAATCGCCGCCTTGGCATCTTTGATTAACTTTAAGTATTCAGATACATTGTTATTACGGGAGTAGTTTTTTATATAATCCATAGCCTCCGGATAGTCCATGCCCACTCCTTTATAAATAGCCCGATCTACCTCATGGGTAATCTGTTCTTCAAACAGAGACTTCAAGACAACTGCGCCTGCTCCTGCCTTGTGCAGTTTTGTAAGCTTATCAACACTATTTGTAAGCCCTGAACTTCCTACAATAATTGGATTCTTGAGCTTTAATCCCAAATAATTAGTATCCAGTTTAGTCATAACTATAAAATTTCATCAAAATAACTACTCCTGCATCAAAGGCATCTTTTTTGCAATATAAGATGCAATTTACTTCGAATAATCACGATCTCCAAACAGAGCACTTCCAACCCGCACCATAGTACTCCCCTCCTCTATAGCAATTTTGTAATCATCCGACATTCCCATGCTTAGCTCTTTAAACTTTTCATTATCGGGGAAGCACTTTTTCCTAATATCATCAAAGAGAGCTTTCAGGGCACTGAATTCTCTCCTAATCTGATCTGTATCCTGCGTGAATGTTGCCATCCCCATAAGACCGGCAATCTCCACATTCCGGAGTTCCTTTAGCTCGCCACCTGTAAAAATAGCCAATACTTCTTCTGCTGTAAATCCAAATTTAGTACTCTCGCGGGCAATATGAACCTGCATCAGACAGGGAATTACACGAGCTGCCTTTTTTGCTTCACGGTCGATTGTTAGCAAAAGTTTAAGAGAATCCACTGCATGAATCAGAGCAACAAAGGGAGCAATATATTTAACCTTGTTTGATTGTAAATGACCTATCATATGCCACTCAATGTCGCCCGGCAGTGCTTCAACTTTTTCTGACAATTCCTGAACCTTACTTTCGCCAAAAGTCCTTTGCCCTAAGTCGTAGGCTTCCCTGATAAGTTCAGCCGGGTGTGTTTTCGACACCGCTATAAGCTTAACATTACCGGGAATCTCATTCTTAATGGTATTAAATCTTTCAGCTAACATAATTTTATCGCCTTTCAAACCATAGTAATCATTAAGTACTATGGACAATAATCCAAACTACTACAATTGATGTATCACAAGTCCTGACCTTAATTTAGGTTCAAACCAGGTCGTTTTGGGAGGCATAATATTACCACTATCGGCAATATTAATCAATTGCTGCATAGAGACCGGGTAAAGCGCAAAAGCAGCTTTCATCTCTCCAGAGTCAACACGCCTTTTCAATTCTTCCGGTCCTCTGATACCACCAACAAAATCAACACGTTGCGTAGTTCTAAGATCTGTTACATTTAAAATTCTTTCAAACAAGTGCTTTGACAGGATGGTAACATCAAGTACGCCAATAGGATCCTTATCATCATAAGTGCCCTTACGTGCAACAAGTTTGTACCATTTACCCGACAAATACATGCTAAACTCGTGCAATGCAGTAGGTTTGTAAATCTCCGTTCCCATCAGATAGACTTCAAAACTGCGACCTAAGGCAAGCATAAAGTCACTTTCGCTCAAGTCATTCAGGTCTTTAACCAGGCGGTTATAATCAATAATAGCAAGCTGATTATCAGGGAAATGCACGGCCATAAAAAAATTATAATCTTCATTGCCGGTATGGTTCGGGTTGGCGGCCATCCTCTCCTTACCTATGCGCGAAGCAGCGGCAGTTCGATGGTGACCATCAGCAACATAAGTGAAAGGAACCTTTTCTGCAAAGAGTTTTTCTATCTTTAAGTTGTACTGCTTATCTCTTACAATCCAAAAATGATGACCAAAGCCATCATCGCTAACGAAATCATATTCCGGTTCCTGATTATACACAATCTTCCCGACAATCTTATCAATCTCCGGAACAGCCTTGTAGCTAAAGAAAACGGGCTCCAGGTTGGCATTATTAACACGGATATGAATCATCCTGTCATCCTCCTTATCGGGACGGGTAAGCTCATGTTGCTTAATAAGTCCGTCAAAATAATCCTGACATGCAGCACAGCCAACAATGCCATATTGAGTTCGGCCATTCATCGTCTGGGCGTAGATATAAAAGTGCTCTTCACTATCCTGAACCAACCAGCCCTTTTCGATAAACTTCCTGAAATTGGCAACTGATGTATCGTACACCTCTTTAGAATGTATATCAATACCTTTTTTACAGTCTATCTCCGACTTGGTAATATGTAATAGAGAATAGGGATTGCCGGCAGCAATTTGGGCAGCCTCTTCGCTATTCATTACATCATAAGGCAAACAGGATAGTTCCTTCGCTATATCTTTGGGTGGACGTAGCCCTTTAAAAGGCTTAACAGTAGCCATAGCTATTAGTTGTTTTGATTAATAAAAATTCAATAAGATAGCAAAGCTTAGCGATTTACTCTGAAAGTTTCATCGCCATTAGCGAAGAATGCTATGATTTGTTGTGCGGCAGCTACACCGGCATTAATATTGGCCTCTTCAGTTTGCGCTCCCATTTTCTTGGGTGTAAAGAAACAGCGACCTTGACATTTCTCCTTAAATAAGGCTGCATTAGAAGGCTCTATATCTGATAGATAGATAAAATCAGAACGTTCTTCCATTAGCTTAAAAAGCTCTTCTTCGTCAATTACTTCCTTACGGGCAGTATTAACCAATACAGCGCCTTCGGGCATCAAAGATAAGAGGGACTTATTAATAGATTTCTTTGTAGCATCCGTAGCAGGAATATGTAATGAGACAATACGACTCTTGCGGTAAAGTTCTTCAACAGTGGCAACAGGAATAACACCGTCGGCCTTTATTTTATCAGCTGAGACAAAGGGGTCGAAGGCATAAATGGTCATGCCAAAACCGGCGGCAATCTTCGCAACATAGCGCCCAACATTGCCATAGGCATGAATACCAATACTGCTTCCGCGCAGTTCGCTTCCGGATGCACCGCTATATTGTTTGCGGAGGCCGAAAACAAGCAGGCCAAAAACAAGCTCGGCAACGGCATTAGAATTCTGACCCGGCGTATTCATGGCAACCACACCGGCGGCAGAACATGCAGCCAAATCGAGGTTATCGTAGCCGGCACCGGCTCTAACGACAATCTTCATTTTTTTCGCTGCCTCCACTACCTTTGCACTAACAATATCAGACCTGACAATTAATGCGTCAGCATCCGACACCGCCGCCAAAAGCTCAGCTTCAGAGCTGTATTTTTCCAAGAGTTGAAGAGCGTAACCTGCTTCTTCAACTACATTTCTGATTTTATCTACCGCAAGCTTAGAAAAGGGCTTTTCAGTAGCAACTAATATCTTTTTCATCTATATACAGTTATTTTGTCAATTAATCGCGGGGCTAATTTACCAAATTCCTAAAAGAAAAGGGAGGTAGTGACCTACTTTTCTCACCCTCCCTTTCCAATGCTTCTTATAAAGTCGTCTTAGTGCTTTTTCTCAAACTCCTGCATAGTATCAATTAAAGCCTTGACACTAGATTCAGGCATAGCATTATAACATGAAGCTCTGAAACCACCAACAGAACGGTGCCCCTTAATTCCAACAATACCACGGGCAGCACTAAATTCCCTGAATTCAGTTTCCAGTTCCTTATAGTTTTCATTCATCACAAAACATATATTCATAATAGAACGATCTTCCTCATGTTTTACAGTTGACTTGAAGAGTTTATTACGTTCAATTTCTGAATATAACATATTAGCTTTCCTGATATTTCTCTTTTCCATAGCAACAACGCCACCTTGCTCCTTCAGCCAAAGCAGGGTTTGCAATGCTGCAAAAACAGGCAACACCGGTGGTGTGTTAAACATAGAGTCATTATCAATATGAGTCTTGTAATTAAGCATGGAAGGAATAGGACGATCCACTTTCCCCAACAAATCTTCTTTTACAACAACAAAGGCAAGGCCCGCCGGGGCAAGATTCTTCTGGGCACCTCCGTAAATAATGCCATATTTAGACACGTCAAGGGGGCGGGAAAATATATCAGAAGACATATCAGCAACTACAGGAATACTAACATCCAGGTCTTTGCGAATTTCAGTCCCGAAAATAGTATTGTTAGTTGTTATATGGAAATAATCTGCGTCGGCAGGTACTTCATAATTCTTTGGTATATAAGAGAAATTTTCGTCTTTCGATGAAGCTACTTCAACTACCTCTCCAAACAATTTAGCCTCTTTCAAAGCTTTGGAAGCCCATGTTCCGGTATTAAGGTATGCTGCCTTCTTGTTAAGTAAATTATAGGGCACCATACAAAACTGCAAACTTGCACCTCCTCCTAAAAATATAACCTTATATCCAGATGGTACGTCAAGAAGCTCTTTAAAAAGAGCTGTTGTTTGATCCATTACCGCCATAAACTCTTTGTCGCGGTGGGAAACCTCCATAACTGACAATCCGGTTCCGGCAAAATTCATCACTGCCTCAGCAGTCTTTTGAATGGTAAACTCGGGTAGAATTGATGGTCCGGCAGAAAAATTATGCTTCTTCATGAGAAAATAATGTATTAGGTTGTCTTACTTTGCTGAAATGAAGGCACAAAATTAAAAGAAAAATGTATATCTTAATTACAAATCGGAATAAAATACATAGTTTTTAGAATAAAAAGCATAAAAGTTGCGGTTCAGGCAAATCAAAACTCATAACATATAGCAGCCTAAAGCACAACTCAGATAATACTTACTATATAAATGGCGGCTTTGTAACAAGGGCCTTCAAATCTTTGTTTCTGATTCTTATAAATATTTCTGTACCGGGTTTCCAATATTCCCTGCTGATGTACCCCAGTCCTATGCCCTGCTTTAAAACTGGCGAC
Organism: Marinilabiliaceae bacterium UBA5488; assembly: GCA_002427105.1. Taxonomy (GTDB): domain Bacteria; phylum Bacteroidota; class Bacteroidia; order Bacteroidales; family Marinilabiliaceae; genus Geofilum. The sequence continues at coordinate 70,050 of DIPM01000033.1, forward strand.
ATAGTTCCCGATGTTACCTTGCCAATTAGCTCACCATTTGCATTAACAATCTCATATCCATGGCGCGGAATGCCTCTTTCCTGTAAAACAAAGCCTTTTAAGGCCCTTTTAATGCCGGCTGTTTTTTGGTTTTGAAGCCTCTCTCTGTCAATAAAATCTTTATTGTCAACAAAGCTGGTAATCCATCCCAAACCAGCTTCTAAAGGCGAGGTAGTATCATCTATATCGTTACCATAAAGACAAAATCCCATTTCGAGACGTAAAGTATCACGAGCACCCAGACCCGCCGGAATCAATCCTTCACCTTTACCTATCTCAAGAATTTTATCCCACACCTGGACAGCATTATCAGTATTAACATAAAGCTCAAAACCTCCTGCACCGGTATAACCTGTATTTGAAACAATAACATCCTTAACACCGGCTACTGTCCCAATAGCAAAGGAGTAAGATGCTATTGAAGCAAGATTAAGGTCACATATTTTTTGCAAAATTGCTGCAGCTTTAGGCCCCTGAACCGCTAACAATGCGAAATCGCTGCTGGCATTGACCAGAGCGGCATCCATACTGTTATTCTTGACAAACCAGGACCAGTCTTTTTCTATATTGCCGGCGTTAACCACAGCAAGGTATTTTTCATCGCCAAACTTATAAATCAGCAAATCGTCAACAATTCCACCTTGTCCGTTAGGGAGGCAGGTGTATTGCGCTTTACCGGTCTCCAATCTGGATACATCGTTACTGCATATTCTCGTGAGAAGGTCGAAGGCGCTTTTACCCGTAATCCAAAATTCACCCATGTGCGACACATCAAAAACAGCAGCCGCCTCCCTTACTGCCATGTGTTCAACATTAATGCCGCTGTATTCGACGGGCATTTGAAAACCGGCAAAAGGCACCATTTTTGCGCCCAGCTGAATATGACGCTCAAACAGGACAGTCTTTTTCATAGAAATATTGCTTTATAAAATTTGCCAAAAATTGAGAAACTCAGCAAAAATTAAATAATTATTGCATTTTTCAATTTATCTCAACAATTATTCAGCGAATGTATTATTTTTGTTTGTCAAAAATAAGAATTAGACCCTGCTTTTTGAAGATAATATTTTAAAGTAGTAGATTTGTAGTACTTTTGCATAAAAAAAGAGTCAGAACCATGTCAGCGGTTTACAAAGAGATAGACCTCTCTTATCTGGAAAGCATCGCCGATGGAGACAGAGAGATTATAAATGAGTTGATTACAATCTTTTTAGATCAAATTCCCGAATTCTCCGAAGGCTTGGACCATGGATTAAACAACAGGGATTGGCGGATTTTGGCTGCAATTGCTCATAAGGCAAAATCATCAGTTATTTCTATGGGTATGAACACCCTTGGTAATATAGACTTAAAGAACCTGGAGTTAATCGCGAAGAGTCTGCGGGTTAATGAATTACAAAACAATCCTGCTCTTAACGAGAAAGAGCAGGAAGAATTAAGAAGAACACTTCATAGCTTAGGCAGCTACCCACCTGAAAAGCAAAAGTGGATAAGAGAAAACAGCAATGAAGAGATTATGCGTTCCATAATCAACAATTTTAAATCAAAATGCGATATTGCGTGTAACGAACTAAGGAGTGTATTAGTAAAATAATTGCCATGTTGAAGACTGAAAAAATTGAGAACAATCGATATTTATCGACAATTGAAGGGACTGATAGGCTAAATGCTACTATTGCGCCGTTGGTAAAAGACCAACTGTCTAATCTCTTAGTGCAGAGCGGCTATAACTTAACACTGAATCTTCAGAACATACGTTTTATTGACAGTACCGGAATCGGGGTATTAATTTCAGCCCTTAAGGCAGCTCGCGAAAATAACGGCACTTTTATGCTACGCAATGTTGATAAGGATGTGTATAGCCTCTTAAGCCTTATGAAATTAGATAAGGTATTTGATTTCAGCAATTAGGAAATTTTTAAGTTATTTATAGAACAAAGGGAGTGGCCGTTAATAAGCGAGCACTCCCTTTGCTTTATTTGCAAGTATTATAGAGCTATTTGTTTGAAAATGTCAAACCTTCCTGGTTCGCATCTACGCTTAGCGGACGTTCTTGTGTTAGCTCCTCGGATATTATTAATTCCGACAATTTGTTTACCAAATATTTTTGAATCGTTCGCTTGATTGGACGAGCTCCGTAAATTGGGTCAAATCCTGTTTGTGCAAGCCATTCAACAGCCTTTTCAGAAATTTGCAGTTCAAACCCTTGTGAGTTAAGCATCTCCTCAACCCTCTTTAGCTGCAGTCGAGTCACTTCAGTGATTTCCGACTTCCCTAAGGGGGTGAAAATGATTATTTCATCAATCCGGTTTAAAAACTCAGGAGTTATAGATTTTTTCAGCAGTTCCGTAACTTCGTTGCGTGCCGACTCGCTCACTCTAACTCCATCTTTCCCGTTATTCTCAATGCTATTCTGCAAAATGGCTGATCCAAGATTGGAGGTCATTATGATTATCGTGTTTTTGAAATCAACAACACGACCCTTGTTATCCGTCAACCTTCCATCATCAAGTACCTGCAACAAAATATTGAACACATCGGGATGAGCTTTTTCTATTTCATCTAATAAAACTACCGAGTAAGGCTTGTGTCTGACAGCCTCGGTAAGCTGTCCTCCCTCATCATAACCCACATAGCCCGGAGGAGCTCCTACCAGACGCGACACGGAATGGCGCTCCTGATATTCAGACATATCAATACGTGTCAACAGGTTATCATCATCAAAGAGAAGACCTGCCAATGCCTTAGCCAGTTCGCTCTTTCCGACACCGGTTGTTCCCAAAAAAATAAAGGAGCCAACCGGCCGACGTGCATCCTGTAAGCCTGCCCTACTTCTTCTTACTGCGTTAGCAACAGCCGAGACGGCTTCATCCTGTCCAATCACCCTTTTGTGCAAGTCGTCTTCTATGGTCAACAACTTTTGGCGCTCACTACGCAGCATACGGCTAACAGGAATACCCGTCCATCGGCTAACCACCTGAGCTATATCCTCCGAGTCAACTTCCTCCTTGACCATAGGCTTATCCGACTGTTTACTTTTCAAACTTTCTTTTAATATCTCGATTGATTGTTCAGCATTCTTAATTTTTCCATATCGAAGTTCGGCTACTTTATCATAATGTCCTTCACGTTCAGCTTTAGAGGCTTCAAATTTATATGATTCAATATCCGATTTCAGTTTTTGTATTGAGTCAATAACTGCCTTTTCTTCTTCCCATTTTGAGCGCATTCCGGTGCGCTCATCTTTAAGGGTTGTTATCTCTTGCGACAGCGAATCCAACTTTTGGGTGTTGCCCTCACGTTTAATTGCTTCTCTCTCTATCTCGAGCTGCTTGATGCGTCTTTCTATTTCATCTATCTCTTCGGGCACGGAGTTCATCTCCAATCTTAGGCGTGCTGCAGCCTCGTCAACAAGGTCAATGGCTTTGTCGGGCAAGAAGCGATCAGAAATATATCTCTTAGACAGTTCAACAGCCGCTATAATAGCCTCGTCGCGGATTCTTACTTTGTGGTGAGACTCATACCTCTCCTTTAGTCCGCGCAATATTGAAATGGAAGACACAACATCGGGCTCGTCAACCATAACGATTTGGAACCTCCGTTCCAAAGCCTTATCCTTTTCAAAATATTTCTGGTATTCACTAAGCGTGCTTGCCCCTATTGCCCTAAGTTCTCCTCTTGCCAATGCAGGCTTCAGGATATTGGCCGCATCCATGGCGCCCTCACCTTTCCCGGCACCTACCAGGGTGTGGATTTCATCGATAAATAGTACAATTTCACCTTCGCTGCTTATCACCTCTTTGACGACAGCCTTAAGACGTTCTTCAAACTCACCCTTATACTTTGCTCCGGCCACAAGCGCTCCCATATCAAGTGAAAATACCTGCTTGCTCTTAAGGTTCTCAGGAACATCGCCATCGATTATGCGCTGTGCCAGGCCTTCAGCAATGGCCGTCTTCCCTACTCCCGGCTCACCCAGTAGTATAGGATTGTTTTTTGTTCGTCGCGATAATATCTGAAGAATTCTACGAATCTCATCATCTCTTCCTATAACAGGATCAAGCTTACCCGAGCGCGCACGGTCGTTAAGGTTGATAGCAAATCTGTTGAGGGCATTATAGCTTTCCTCCGCCGAAGGAGTATCGGCCTTACTTCCTTTGCGAAGTTCGGCAATGGCCTTCTCCATAGACGATTCAGAAGCGCCGGCATCTTTCAGCATCTTGGCAACTTCATCTTTGCCGGCTAATATTCCAAGCAGGATATGCTCTATAGAAGCAAAGCTATCTCCAATGTTCTTAGACTTATTAACAGCCTTTTGCAGGGCATCTGCTGATTCCCGACTCAGATAAGGCTCGGCACCACTCACGCGAGGATATGATTCGATAATTTTGTCGAGGATAGGAGAAATCTTTCCAATGCCTGATTTGCGAAACAAGAAATCCGTAAGGCTTTCGTCAATCTGAATCACTCCTTTTAATAAGTGACCCGGTTCGACAGCCTGACGACCCGAAGCTGAAGCAATTTGAAATGCTTCTTGAATTGCTTCCTGCGATTTTATTGTAAACTGATTTAGATTCATAATTTCAATGCTTTTTTGCTTATTAATAGCAAATGAGCTGCCAGAGGTAAATCAGCGCCAAAACGGCACACTAAAATCTACTTATGAGCCAATTTGGCAGACTGCAGAAAACTTTAAATCAAAGCGAACTAAGATAATGACATGACTCTTTAGTAAAGCAGACAAAATTTGCAGCAATATCCTTTAAAACGCAAGATATTTTACGAAAAAACGAAATAAGAATTTTATATTGTGAAGGTATTTGAATAACTTTGATCAAACTGCTTTACAGCATAGCGACGAATTATATAAATCACACACGAATGAACAAAAAACATATCATTATAGCTGCGCTTTCATTGCTTGTCTTTATGCACCCTGTTGGAATAAACTCACAGGAAGACAGCTTGATAGACGACTGTCTCTCATCCATTGAATCGCCCTTTGTTGCCGGCGATAGTTCCTCCAAGGCCTTGCTGGTTGGCGAAGAAGTTGCTGAATTCAGGACAACCCTGTTCGACGGGAATACTTACCGATTAGTAATGTGTAGCCACCTTCCGGGGCTAATTGAGTTTTCATTGTATGACACAAATCGCAACCTGCTATTTTCAAACCGTGATTTTGGAAACACCTGCAGCTGGGATTTTAAGATGGAAGGCTCGATGGAGTGCATAATAGAGGCTCGCTTAAACAACGAAATTGCCGAATCAGGTATGGCCATAATGCTTCTTGGGTTCAAGGTAAGATAAAATGAGCCATAAGAAAGCAAGTCGCCAAAGCGCTTAATGAATCCTTGGGCGAATTCCGTTTGACAGAGTTAAAGAATTAATAAGGTATGAACGAAGAGATACTAAAAGCGCTGATGCAGCTATTCGCTCTGGTTTCCTCACCTAATCAGAATGAAGATCATCGACGCGAAGTTGTGCGAAATTATCTTTCGCAACAGCTAAATAGTCAGCGGGTTGACGAGTATCTTTCGATGTATGATTTATTTGTTCATGAGCAAGAGTTGCGACTTAGTGAGCCCTCAAAACTTAGAAAGCGTTATTCGGCAAGCTCTGTAAAGGTTCTTAAGATTGCCACCTCAATCAATGAAGAGCTAACCCACTATCAGAAGCTGATTGTTATTATCCAGCTACTTGAATTTATCAGTAGCGGACAAAAGGCCATTTCAGTTATGGAGACTGAATTTGCCAATACCATCTCAGAAACCTTCAATATAAATAGTAGTGAATATTTTGAGATTTATGCCTTTATAACCGATAATTTTAGAAATCAGGCACCGGGGAATAACCTTCTCGTTATTAGTGGAGAAAAGCGGCACAAGGATAAAAGCGGCTATCTTTATCAGGAGCATTTACAGAATGAGTTACGTATATTAAACGTGCATTCAGGTAATCTCCTGTTGATTAAATCAAAGCAATCCAGCAATTTGACCGTTAACGGTCAAATTATTCAAGCCGGGAAGGTTTACTTTATGAGACCAGGTAGTTCGCTTCGCCATCGTAGGTCTGCACCTCTAACTTTTACCTTTATTTCAAACCTGTTTTACAAGAATAAACAAAAGGATCCTATTCTATTCGAGGCAAAAAATATATCTTTTAAGTATTATCGGAGTGATGCAGGCATTAGAGCTATGGATTTCATGTCCAACTCCGGAAGTTTGGTTGGAATAATGGGTGATTCGGGGTCAGGAAAGACCACTTTAATCAGCCTCCTTACCGGCATGTTGGAGCCTGAAACAGGTTCAGTTACAATTAACGGAGTTGATATTCATAAAAGTGCCGAGAAAGTAAAAGGCCTGATAGGCTATGTGTCGCAGGACGACCTTCTGATTGAAGATCTTACGGTTTATCAAAATTTATACTATAACGCTAAATTATGTTTTGACCATATCTCCTTGCACAATATAAAGAGAAAAGTTGATCTCTTATTAAAAGCACTTGGGCTTTATGAAATAAGAGATATGAAAGTAGGGAATCCTCTCAACAAAAAAATCAGTGGTGGACAACGCAAGCGTCTTAACATCGCCTTAGAGCTTATACGGGAGCCTGCTGTAATGTTTTTGGATGAACCTACTTCGGGTCTCTCATCGCGAGACTCTGAGAACATAATGGATTTACTCAAAGATTTAACTCTCAAGGGAAAGCTAATCTTTGTGGTAATACACCAGCCTTCGTCTGAGATTTTCAAGATGTTTGATCAGTTGCTTGTGCTCGACCGGGGTGGCTACCTTATCTACGACGGGGAAGCGGTGGAGGCAATTAACCACTTTAAAAGCTGCATTAATCATGTCAACCGTGAAGAGAATGAATGTCCGGTCTGCGGAAATGTAAGTCCAGAACAGATCCTAACCATCGTTAACAGTAATGTACTTGACGAATACGGCAATCCGACAGGTGAGCGCAAAGTAGATGCCGAGGAGTGGTTCAGGCTTTTTAGACAGAGCCCCGCGTCAACTAAGCCACAAGTTGCCGATAGGCCCTCGAGGGTTCCTGAAGTAAACTTCAAGATTCCAAACCGCTTAAAACAGTTGGATATCTTTATCAGGCGAGACCTCCTTGCCAAACTTTCAAACAAGCAGTATCTTATTATTAATATATTAGAGACACCGCTTTTGGCCCTAATTCTTTCATCCCTTATTTTATATTTCGAGCAAAACCCTGCCAACAATAGAGGCTATATTTTCAGCAACAATCCAAATCTTACGGTTTATATAATAATGGCTGTAATAATCTCGATTTTTATAGGATTATCGGTTAGTGCGGAAGAGATTATTTCGGACAGGAAGTTGCTGAAGCGAGAATCATTCTTAAACCTGAGTCGTTTAAGCTATCTTAGTTCTAAATTTTTTATTTTATCTGCCATTTCGGCCATTCAGGCCGGGCTTTTTGTTCTGGTCGGCAATTCAATAATGGAAATTAAAGGAATGGCCTGGTCCTACTGGATGATATTATTTTCATCCGCAGTATTTGCCAATCTTTTGGGTCTGAATATTTCAGATGGATTAAAAAAATCGGTGAATGTCTATATTACTATCCCTTTTTTAATCATTCCCCAGTTAATAATTAGTGGAGTATTTGTCAACTACGACCAGCTAAACCCACGACTATCTTCACAAAAAGACATTCCATGGTATGGGGAGCTGATTACTGCACGATGGGCTTTTGAGGCTTTGGCTGTACACCAGTACAATAATAATCTTTACCATCGTGAATTTGCAGTTTACGAACGCCTTAAAAGTGAAGCAACTTACCGTAAAGATTATTGGATTCCTGAGCTTCAAAATCAAATTGGCAGGTGGGCAAAGTCATCTGATAATGATGAGAAGGCTCAAATAGAGGTTTTACTAAGAAATGAATTAGAGAAACACAATGAGATAATTAAACCATTGCAGGCAAGTATTTCGGCAATAGAATTAGCAAAAACACCCTTGGATAGTGCAGCTCTTGGTCTTATCAAAGAAAAATTGGAGCAGTATAAGACTTTCTATATAAGGCTTTATAACCTTGCTGATGATTCGATGGAGTCACATAAAAAAGCAATAATTGCCGACAAAGGAGAAGACTACCTGACAAAGCTAAGAGAAGACTATCATAATGATAATCTGGAGCGTTTTGTAAGAAGAAGCGATAATATTTTTCTTAACAGGTTGTTAGTCCTTGACGATGAGCTTGTCAAAAAGTTTGATCCTATTTACACGGAGCCTCAACACCCCTTTATCAAGGCTCATTTTTTAGCTCCGGTTAAGAAGATTAACCGGAGGAGCTTTAGCACCTATAAAGTAAATCTGACTGTTATCTGGATATATAATATTATCCTATTCCTTCTCCTCTACCGTGGAGCTCTCAGAAGACTCCTAAATTACGGGCATAAGATAAGGAAAGAGAGGGAAATTCCGGAACGCTCATCCAACTAACAATAGCACAATTATCTTGTTGTGCTTAAAAACCAAGCAATATTCAGGCAGGCTTCCAGGAGCAGCCAAACAGTAGGAAGTGCAGGACTTCCTACTCCTCCATTTCGATCATAGTAAACGGAATATTGATGATAGACTGATAGTCTTCTCCAGCTTCAAACATATCCTCGTCATCTTCTTCATAATACCAGTTAATCTGTACTTTGCTTCCCTTTTTATAAATCAATTCCAGCTTCTTAAAAATATCAAGAATACATTTTGACGAACTCGTATTGAAATATTCAAGTTGAACATTTACATTAGTAACTTCCAAAGGCCCTGTTCCATACTTGTCCAACCAATCGATTAAAGGCTTATAAAATTCAACAGAATTTTCAGGAATTGAACGACCTTTAATTTCAATCAATCCCTTTTCACTGTCTAATCTGACATAAGGAGTTTTGGGGCTTCCTTCACGAATTATTGTTTCCATAGGGGTATTTAACCAATTTATTTAACTAATATAGACATCCATAGCGAAAAATACAAAATCATCATCATGAGGATATATTGAATACTCAAGTTTATTGCCGGTCTTGCGCACTATATCCAACATTCCTAAGCCTGCACCACCCTTATATGAAATCACTTCATTTCCAAGGATATCACGGTACAAACTCTTTAATTCCTCATCCGAGAGAGAGTTAATCTGATCAATCCTATCGCGAATAAGGTTCACTTTCGACAGATTTACATAGTTACCGGTAGATATTCTATAAAAGTAGCTGTCCTTGGCCAAAATAATTACTCCAAACCTTGGACTAGCCTCCACATTAGCCGTTGCCGGTGGTGTATCAACATGATGAAAAAGGTTCTGTATGCACTCAACAAACACATTATATACCTTCTTCCTTGTCTGATTTTTCTCGTTCTTAAGATTTAGGCTCGACTCAATAGCATTAAGTGTTTCGGTGATTTTTTCAGAGCATATTTCCCCCATATACCTGACTATCACCTCTCCCTGCATTTTTTGCAAATACCACTTGTCGATATCAAATCCCATCTGTTCAATTAATCAAAACAATAAGCAAAGATAAAAATTTTATGCAAGCTCAATCACAAGAGTTTGTGAATATCGTATTTAAACTTTAAATCATACTTAAAAGGATAGCTTAATTTGGCTAATGAATAATCATATTAGACAAACATACTAAATCATAACACTAAACTAAATGCCATCTCCTCCAATAAATCCTCCAAAACGATATTTCTCCTGAATCACCTTGCTATTTGGTGCCACATTGGATGTTATCCACACATTACCTCCAATTACCGAATTCGCCCCTATAGTAATACGACCAAGGATAGTGGCCTGGGCATATATTATCACGTTATCCTCAACTATGGGGTGACGATCAATGCCCTTGATGGGGTTTCCTTGCTCGTCCAGGGGAAAACTCTTAGCTCCCAGAGTCACGCCTTGATAAATCTTCACATTATTACCAATAATTGAAGTAGCACCTATCACTACCCCGGTACCGTGGTCTATTGTAAAGCTGTGCCCAATCTTTGCACGTGGATGTATGTCTATACCTGTTTCCGAATGAGCCATCTCGGTTATAATACGCGGTATCAAGGGAACTTTTAACTCTAATAGGGCATGGGCAATTCTATAATTAGTAATTGCCTTAATAGCGGGATAACAAAATATTACTTCAGCCTTGCTTTGAGCAGCCGGATCACCCAAATACGCGGCATCGACATCAGTAGATAACAAATGTCTGATTTCGGGCAGCTGTTCGATAAACTCCACGGCTAAGGTAGAACTAATTTGCTTGGCCTGATTGACCTCAAAGGAAGCTGGGTCGCCACATTCAAAGCATAATCCGGCAAAAATCTGTTGACGCAATTTTTCATATAAGAGCTCCACATTCACGCCAATATAATACTGAACGCTTGAGGGGCGGGTAGATGAACTGCCAAAATAGCCGGGAAAAATGATCTCCCGAATCAGGCTTACAATTTCCTTCATAACAAAGACTGATGGCATTGGCTGCTCAGGGTTGTGCCTATGCCAAACAGACTTAAAGGATTCGGACTTAGACAAGGCATCTATGGTTTTCTTTATTGCCTTTGGGTATTCGTAGTTACTCATTTGTTAATAAATTTAGTTCATCAACATACTTTTTTGCACAACGCAAGCGAGCCTCTCCTATTCCCTTCACCCTCTGATACTTAATTTTGTAATACTCCAACTCCTCCACATAGCAATTGAACAGATAGTCACGCCTGTCGCCATTCTCTCTGACTCCATCCTCAGTCCAGGTCAAATCGGGTTCACACAGAAGTGTCAGGTCGGGAATATTATTCTTTATAGCAGAGTTTATCCATATAGGACAAGATCCATAGACCTCCTGAAACCACACTTTTGTAATAATCAGAAAGGTATCAAAAAAAACGATTTTACTGTTATATTTATGTTTTGTTTTTGCACTTTGAAAATCCAACAATTGCCTTCGTGCTATAATCTCAACATCTTCAAAGTTATACGCTCTGCCCAGGCCGCTCACATAATCTCTTGCATACTCAAAAATGGGTACTCCATCATAATGCAGAGCCAACTGACTTGTCAGGGTTGTTTTGCCCGATGCTTCCGGCCCGCTTATTACAATTCTTTTCATTATTTTATTATTCTGACCAAAGCTTTGATACCTGCGGCTGCATATTATGTTTCCATCTATAATAGCCGACAACAGCCATAACGCTGTAAATAACAAAAATCACTGAGGTTAAATAAAGGCCTTTATAGAGATAGATTCCAAGGGAGAACAGGTCAATTACTATCCATATAAGCCAATTTTCCAATATTTTCCTGGCAAGCATCCAGGTGGCCACAATGCTCCCGGCGGTTTTGAATGCATCGGCAAATGGCAAATCAGAAGGCGGCATTTCAAGCAAATCGGGCACTTTCTTTAACAAAACGAATATGACCAGGGTAAGCAAGCAAGTAACAAGTCCATACTTCAGCCATTGCTTAGCATTAATGCTTATGGTAGGAATAACTTTAGCCTCGCTTATATCCTCCTTTTTTGCGGTACTCATCCAATGAAACCAACCGTAAACACTGACAAAGAGGTAATACACCTGCAAGCTCATATCAGCATAAAGACGACTCTTAAAGAAAAGTATCATATAAAAAAAGGACATCATAAAGCCCAGTACCCAAAGCCATCTATTTTCGCGAATTGAGAAAAAAAGATAGCACAAGGCAAACACATTGCCCGCCAATTCTATCCAGTTGTCCAGCAGCCAGTTCATTATCATGGCATTATTAGCAATTAGAAACAGTTATTGTTACAAACAAAAAAACACCCGTTCGGATATATAAACCAAACGGGTGTACAAAGTTACAAAATTAGAGCTTACCTCTTATCTATTTCAGAGAAGAGATCGCGCTTTTCAAGGAGTTCTATCGCCTTATTATATACAGAAAGAGTAGGGTTAATAATTTCGTAGTAGGCACTCATATCCCACAAATCCTTTGCAATAAGGGCTTTTAAATGATTATTAATCATTTCAGAAGAAAGCTCCAATTCAGCCGGGACCGGCTCCACTCCCAAACCCACGCCTTCATCAACAAGCATTTCGATAAGCTGCTCATCTACAACAAAAGCAGATTTAAACTCTTCAAAATCAGTAAAGGTTCTTTTCAAATCATCCCTATGCAAGTCAAGGTACTGAATAACGCTTTGGTTCAAAGCCCCTGTAGCCGACAATCTTCGGAAATACTCAGTGTAGGATGTGGTATCTATGGGCACAAAAACATCAGGTATAATACCTCCTCCTCCGTAAACTGCCCTTTTCTTTACCAAGGTCTCGTAGTATGCTGCATCTTCAAGATGGATACTATCTCTGGAAGTCAATTCCCCCTTAGCCAGTCTTGTCCCAATTTCAGACCGGTACTCAGATATACCTTTGCCGTATGGCTTTTGAATACTTCGTCCGGAAGGAGTAAAATAATTGGCTATTGTCAGACGTATTTCGGAGCCGTCAGGCATAGAAAATGGCCTTTGAACCAAGCCTTTGCCAAAACTCCTTCTTCCAACTACTACACCTCTGTCCCAATCTTGAATTGCCCCGGCCACTATTTCAGATGCAGAAGCCGAGCCCTCATCAAGCAGTATAACCAAATCTCCCTTTTGCCATAATCCATTACGTGTTGAGAAATGGTTGCGACGCGACACCGAGTTCCCTTCGGTGTATAGCATCAACTTATTGTCGCCCAAAAACTCATCGGCAATATCCAAAGCAGCCTTTAGATAACCTCCTCCGTTTCCGCGCAAATCAAGAATCATATTCTTCATCCCTTCAGAATCCAGGCGCTTAACAGCATCAACAAATTCGTTATGGGTTGTAGCGGCAAAACGACTGATTTTTATATATCCTGTCTCGGGAGTGGCCATATAAGCAGCAACCAGGCTGTAAATAGGAATCTTATCACGGGTTATTCGAAAAGGTATTTGATTATCAATGCCCCTGCGCTTAACCATCAACTCAACGACAGATCCTTTCTTTCCCCGTAACAATTTAAAGACATCTGAATTTTTCAAGCCTATCGAAGTAATGCTTTTACCGTCAACAGCTATTATTCTGTCGCCTGCTCTTAGTCCAACCTTTTGCGAAGGACCTCCTGTAATGGCTGAAACTACTGTTAAGGTGTCATCCATTATCACAAACTCGATGCCGACCCCTTCAAAATTGCCATCTAAGGGCTCATTCATGGCCGAAACTTCCTCAGCGGGAATATACACCGAATGCGGGTCAAGCTTACGCAACATGGCTTCTATAGCCTCGCGCGCAAGCTCATCGTTGTCTATGGTATCGACATAAAAATTTGTTATTAGCTGCCATGCTATCTGAATATTGTCTAAGCCGGAATCAGTGCGCTGACCCGATAAAACAAAAGAAGGCAACAAAAACAAAAATATAAACCAAAACTTTAGGGACTCAAGCATATTTCTCATAAGAACTCCTTTCACACCATAACTAATCATTCCACTAACACTATTGCAACTGCGGCACACAATAAATAATCACAGAAAAAACATCAACTCTTGTGCCACAAAAAACTGAATCAGTTTACGTGAAATTGCTAATTAGGTTATGACAGAACGAGTTATTCCCACTCGATAGTTGCCGGCGGCTTAGAGCTAATATCATAAACCACGCGGTTTACGCCCCTGACTTTATTGATAATTTCATTTGAAATATTTGCAAGGAACTCATAAGGAAGATGAACCCAGTCAGCCGTCATCCCGTCAGTTGATTGTACAGCTCTGAGCGCTACTACGCTCTCGTAAGTCCTCTCATCGCCCATTACGCCAACAGACTGGATAGGAAGCAAGATTGCACCGGCTTGCCACACCTTGTCGTAAAGCCCGTTTCTTCTTAGGCCTTCAATAAAAACGCTATCCACCTCCTGCAATAAAGCAACTTTTTGTGGAGTAATATCACCTAGTATGCGGATAGCAAGTCCGGGCCCAGGGAAGGGATGTCGCCCAAGTATATTAAGAGAAATTTTGAGCTCATGCCCTACACGTCGCACTTCATCTTTGAACAGAAGTTTTAAAGGCTCAATAACCTTCAGCTTCATCGTTTCGGGTAGGCCCCCAACGTTATGATGAGATTTGATAGTTGCTGATGGACCATTGACCGAAACCGACTCTATAACATCGGGGTAAATAGTGCCTTGAGCCAACCATTTCACATTCTGAATCTTGTGAGCTTCAGCATCAAACACTTCAATAAAGACTCTTCCAATTATTTTTCGCTTAGTCTCGGGATCACTTACACCTGCCAACTCCTTTAAAAACAAAGATCCGGCATTAACTCCCGTTACGTTCAGCCCCATGTGCTTATATGACTCCAAAACACTCGCGAACTCGTTTTTTCGCAAGAGACCATTATCAACAAAAATACAGCTAAGATTCTTACCAATGGCTTTATGCAACAACATAGCCGCAACAGAGCTATCGACTCCTCCTGATAAGCCCAGGACCACCTTGTCGTCGCCAATTTGAGCGCGCAGGTCTTCCACGGTAGAGGCAATAAACGAAGCGGGACTCCAATCCTGAACACAGCCGCAAATATCCACCACAAAATTCCTTAATATTTGCGCACCTTGGCTCGTATGATAAACCTCGGGATGAAACTGGATTCCATAAATATTTTTAGATGCAAGGAAGTACCCGGCTATCTTCACATCACGCGTCCCGGCAATAATCTTGAAATCATCAGGCAAGCTTACTATAGTATCTCCATGCGACATCCATACCTGAGATCCTTTTCCCAGCTCTGCAAAAAGCGGGTTTTCATTATCAAGCATCTCGAGCATGGCGCGACCATACTCACGCGTTTCAGATGCTTCAACCACACCACCCGATAACTTTGCAATATATTGTGCCCCGTAGCAAACTCCCAAAATTGGTATTTGCGGCGGTATTTTACTCAAATCAGGTGCTGGAGCTTTTTCATCCATCACACTGGATGGACTCCCTGAAAGAATTACTCCCTTCACTCCGGCATCAATTTCCGGAATATTGTAGAAGGGATGAATTTCACAATATACATTAAGCTCCCTAACCCTGCGGCCGATAAGTTGCGTGTATTGAGAGCCAAAGTCAAGAACAATTATTTTATTCTGCATCTGTTTGTGGTTAATTTCTCTGTTAAAACTGGAAGTGCAAATATAGTGAGAAAGCATTAAATAAATTAAAGCCCGGTTTCAAATTCAATCTTTAAGGTAAGGAATATCGAATGTAGCTCCTTCCCTGGCCAGATAAGTAGCCGGGAACACCTCTCTTGCCTCCTTTTCAAACAAGGTCATATCCTTATATCTGGTACTAAAATGGCCAATAATTAATAGCTTCACCTTTGCCTTAGCTGCAATCTGAGCAGCCTGACGCGCCGTGCTGTGATGCGTTTTTTCGGCTAAGTTCTCATTATCAGACAGGAATGTAGCTTCGTGATAAAGCAAATCAACATCTTTGATTAAAGGAATAATTTCTTCGCTATATTTAGTGTCCGAACAAAAAGCATAAGAACGCGCTGCTCTGGCCGGCTTTGTCAACAAATGATTAGGAACAAGGCTTCCATCCTCCCCTATATAATCACTTCCTTTCTTAATTAAGGGAATGCTTTTTATGGGAATATTATAATAGTCAACACTTGATTTATTAATATGCAGTTCAGGGTTCTTCTCTTTGAAAAGGTAACCGCAGGTTGGGACGCGATGCTTAAGGGGAATAGAGCTTACAATGATCTTATTATCCTCATATACCGTTTCCGAGACTTCAGTATTAACAATATGAAACTTCACATTAAACTTCAAATCTTTGGAGAAATAATTAAGCTGTGGCCTATAAACCATTTCAAGATCGACATGACCATAAATATGCAAATCATTAGTGCGGCCTAATAAGCCAAGTGTGGAAATAAAACCCATTAATCCAAAGCAATGGTCGCCATGGAGATGAGATATAAAAACATGATTAATCCGCGTAAACCGTATATGGTTTTTCCGCATCTGCATTTGGGTACCTTCACCACAATCAATCAAAAAAAACCGCTCAGATACATTGAGCACCTGAGCGGTTGGATTTCTTTCTGATGTTGGCAGTGCAGAGTTACTTCCTAATACTGTAACAGAAAATTGCATTAACCCAGATTATTTTGACTTAAGCGCCTTACGCATCATCTCAATACCGTCGTCGGCCGTTGGAGCTATTGTGATAACAGTATCCAGCTGACTAACAGAAATTAATCTCTCTACAGCAGTTTGCAAACCTGCTAAAACAAAGATTCCATCGCTATTTTTGCATAAACGATTGGCGACTAATATGGCACTTAAACCGGATGAATCGCAATAATTACATTTGCTTAGGTCCAATAAGATATTCCTTTCGTTGTTACCTGCCAAAAGAACCAGTTCAGACTTTAAACCGGGGGCTATGGTAGTGTCAAGCTTCTCTTTCAGAACCTGCACAAGGATAAAATCATCCAGCTTGTCAATTTTAAAATCCATTATAACAATCAGTTAAATTTCTAATCCTTCAAGCATTACTTTTCGTCGGCTTCCATCTGATCTTTCAGGGCAGCCAACTCAGAAATGTCACCCAGAGTAGTTTTCTCCAGATTATCCTTCAGTTTCTTAACACTCTTCTTGGTGCTTGCAGCAGCTTTAGCCTGTTCGGTTTTAGCAGCCTGCTCTTCGCCCTTCTTTTCATCCTCGAAAATACGAGAGTGAGACAGGATTATGCGTTTTGCACCCTTGTTGAACTCAATTACTTTAAACTGAAGTTTTTCTTCTGCCTTAGCCTGACTCCCATCCTCTTTTACAAGATGGCGTGGCGTTGCGAAGCCTTCAACTCCGTATTGTAATGCAATAACGGCACCTTTATCGAAAATGTCAACAATAGTACCTTCGTGAATTGAATCAACAACAAAGATTGTTTCGAATACATCCCAGGGATTTTCTTCCAATTGTTTATGACCCAGGCTTAAACGACGGTTCTCTTTATCAATTTCAAGAACTAAAACATCAATATTTTCACCGATGGTAGTAAACTCGGCAGGATGTTTCACTTTCTTAGTCCATGAAAGGTCAGAAATATGAATTAATCCGTCAATACCCTCTTCTATTTCAACAAATACACCGAAGTTGGTAAAATTACGAACCTTGGCAGTGTGCTTGCTGTTAAGCGGATATTTCTCTTCGATATTATCCCATGGATCAGGTTTAAGCTGCTTAATTCCAAGTGACATCTTTCTTTCGTCGCGATCAAGAGTTAAAACAGTAGCTTCAACTTCATCGCCAACCTTAAGGAAGTCCTGTGCGCTGCGCAAGTGCTGCGACCATGACATTTCCGAAACGTGAATCAAGCCTTCCACGCCCGGTGCTATTTCAACAAATGCACCGTAATCGGCCATAACAACGACTTTACCCTTAACTATGTCTCCAACTTTAAGCTCCTGATTAAGAGCATCCCATGGATGAGCTGTAAGTTGCTTCAGACCTAGAGCAATACGTTTTTTCTCATCATCAAAATCAAGGATAACAACATTCAGCTTCTGATCTAACTGAACAATCTCCTCGGGATGAGAAACACGACCCCATGAAAGGTCAGTTATGTGAATCAAACCATCTACTCCACCTAGGTCAATAAATACACCGTATGAAGTGATATTCTTAACTGTTCCTTCAAGGACTTGTCCTTTTTCCAGCTTAGAGATAATCTCCTTCTTTTGTTGTTCAAGCTCAGCTTCAATAAGAGCCTTGTGAGATACAACCACGTTCTTAAATTCGGGGTTAATCTTTACAACTTTGAACTCCATTGTTTTACCTACAAACACGTCATAGTCGCGTATTGGCTTCACATCAATCTGCGAACCGGGAAGGAAAGCCTCAATGCCAAATACATCTACAATCATACCACCTTTAGTGCGGCATTTGATGTATCCTTTAATAACTTCATCTTTTTCCAGGGCTTCATTCACACGATCCCATGAGCGGAGAGCTCTGGCTTTTTTGTGCGAAAGAACCAACTGGCCTTTTTTGTCTTCCTGACTTTCTACATAAATTTCTACCTGATCGCCTACTTTTAAATCGGGATTGTAGCGAAATTCATTTCTGCTAACGATGCCATCAGACTTAAACCCAATATTGATAACCACTTCACGTTTGTTCATCGCGATAACGGTACCATCAATCACCTCTTTTTCAGAGATGGTCGAAAGGGTTTCGTCATACATTTTTTCAAGATCTGCTTTGTTTTTTCCTTCAATTACAATTTCATCAGCTTCAAAACTGTCCCAGTCAAAATTGTCAATAGGAGCGGCAACACTCTTGCTTGTTGCTTTCTTTTCTTCTAAAACCGGAGCTTTAAGCTCTTGGCTTTCTTCTTCAAATTCTGCCATTAATACTGAATTTCTAAATTAATTGGTTAGACTTTATCTTAATAAAAACGCTGCAAAAGTACCACTTTTGTTTGAATTTCTATTATTTAGCCACATAAAATCTTTAATATTTTGCATCCTTTGCCAAAGAAACCGGCTTTATCTTACTATCAAATATTTTATATTAACAAAAGTGTGGTTGAATAATAACTATAAAGCCTTATTTTTGGGGAACAAAATATAAACAGATGAAACGAATTTTGGTAACCGGGGGCGCCGGCTTTATAGGGTCTCATCTTTGCGACCGACTTATAGGTGAAGGCAATGAAGTTATTTGTATGGATAATTATTTTACCGGCAGCAAGAGCAATATTGTCCACCTGTTAAGCAATCCCTATTTTGAGTTGGTTCGTCACGACGTGACCCACCCATACTTTGTGGAAGTGGATGAAATCTACAACCTGGCCTGCCCCGCCTCTCCGGTTCATTATCAGTATAATCCCATTAAAACGATTAAAACATCAGTAATGGGCGCCATTAATATGCTGGGATTAGCAAAACGTATTAAGGCAAAAGTTCTGCAAGCATCTACAAGCGAGGTCTATGGTGACCCGCTGGAACATCCTCAGCCGGAGGCTTATTGGGGTAACGTGAACCCAATCGGAATCCGTTCCTGTTATGACGAAGGCAAGCGTTGCGCAGAAAGCCTTTTTATGAACTATCACCGCCAAAATGGGGTCAAAATCAAGCTTATTAGAATATTTAATACCTACGGCCCCCGCATGCATCCCAATGACGGACGGGTCGTGTCAAATTTTATTGTGCAGGCACTTAAGAATCAGCCTATAACTATTTTCGGAGACGGAACACAAACCAGAAGTTTCCAATATGTGGACGACCTGCTTGAAGGAATGATCAGGATGATGAATACCGCAGACGATTTCACGGGACCGGTAAACATTGGCAACCCCAATGAATTTTCGATGCTTGAACTAGCTAAGGAGGTTTTGGATATTACCGGCTCATCCTCAGAAATCATTCATCTTCCCCTGCCTGAAGATGACCCGACGCAAAGAAGACCTGATATCACACTGGCAAAAGAAAATCTTAACAACTGGGAGCCAAAAATTCAGCTCCGTCAGGGGCTCTCTGCCACGATAGAGTACTTTGATCAATTGCTGAATGCAAAGTGAAAGATTTTGAGGTATAAAGCATTGCAAATAAACAAATTGAAAACAAAACATTAAAGAAATGAAAGGAATTATATTGGCCGGAGGTTCAGGTACACGTTTATATCCGGCAACCAAAAGTATATCCAAACAGATTATTCCGGTGTATGATAAACCAATGATTTACTACCCACTGTCAGTATTAATGCTGGCCGGTATCAGGGAAATATTAATAATATCCACACCCTACGATTTGCCATTATACAAGCGACTATTCGGAGATGGAAGCGAATTGGGACTATCCTTCAGCTATGCCGAACAAGCTTCACCCGATGGTTTGGCACAAGCCTTTATTATTGGTGAGGAGTTTATTGGCGACAGCGCGGTTTGCTTGATTTTAGGCGACAATATTTTCTATGGCTTTGATTTCAGCAAAATACTGCGCGAAGCTCATAGCCTCACCTCGGGAGCTATGGTGTTCGGCTACTATGTAAATGATCCCGAAAGGTACGGGGTTGTTGAGTTTGACAAAGCCGGCAAGGTACTAAGTCTGGAAGAGAAGCCAAGTCATCCAAAATCTAACTATGCAGTTACCGGTCTTTACTTCTATGGCAATGATGCGGCGAAAAAGGCTAAATCATTGAAACCAAGCCCTCGCGGTGAGTTAGAAATAACGGATTTAAACCGTCTTTACCTGAATGAAGAAAATTTGCAGGTAAAGTTGCTTGGACGGGGGATGGCCTGGCTTGATACAGGGACTCATGACAGTTTGCTTCAGGCCTCTAACTTTATTTCAACTATCGAAAAGCGCCAGGGACTAAAAATTGCTTGCATTGAAGAAATAGCATATAAAAAAGGGTGGATTGACAAGAAGCAGTTGTTGACCCTAGCCAAGCCCTTAGAAAAGAACGAATATGGTCAGTATCTTAAAAAAATTGCAGGTTTTGATATTAGCGAAATACGGAATGAATTATAATTTTGTCTGCGCTAAGCTGCTTTCAAATAGAAAAAGAAAGGAAGAAAATGAGAATTGAAGAGACCAATATTGACGGACTTTTAATTATTGAACCTCAGGTTTATAATGACTCCAGAGGCTATTTTTTTGAGCTTTATAACCGGCCCGGATTTAAGTCACAAGGTATTGAAGCAAGTTTTATTCAGGATAATGTATCATATTCAATAAAAAACACAATAAGAGGCTTGCACTATCAGTTGGCTCCTCACGGCCAGTCGAAACTAGTACAGGTTTTAAGAGGACGCGTTCTTGATGTCGCAGTTGATTTAAGAGAATACTCAGATACTTTCGGGCAACATTATTCAATTGAGCTTTCTGATGAAAACAAGCTCCAATTCTTTATTCCCCAAGGATTTGCCCATGGATTCGTTGCACTGAGTGATGAAGTTGTATTCTATTATAAGTGTGATAATGTCTATCATCGTGATTCGGAGCGCGGGATAAATTTCAATGATCCAAAGCTTGGGATTGATTGGGGAATTAAGCTTCAAGATGCCATTGTTTCACCCAAAGACAAAGAGCTTCCTTCTTTTGATAAGGCAGAGAAAAACTTCTCGTTTCGTGTATAAGAAGCAAATATTACAAGTGATTTATAAAATTATATAAAGCAAAATGCGAGTATTGATAGTAGGCGGTGAAGGTCAGTTGGGTTTAACACTTACGGAGTTATCAAAAACTGCAGGTTTCGCGAGTTTCAAGGCCACGACCATGGAAAGCCTCGATTTAAGCAAGGAAGAAAACGTGAAGAGCTGTTTTGAGAAGGAAGAGTTTGACTACCTTGTTAATTGTGCTGCTTATACTGCAGTTGACCGGGCCGAAAGTGAGCGTGAAACAGCGATGCTTATTAACGCTCAGGCTCCTGAATGGATGGCCAAATATGCTCACCAGAAAGGAGCAGGTATAATTCATATTTCTACTGATTATGTGTTTGGGGGCTCGGGCAACCGTCCCTTTAGTCCGGAATCTCCAAAGTATCCAACTTCAGTTTACGGAGAAACAAAGCTAAAAGGCGAAGAGTTAGTGGCCAAAGAGAACCCGAATCATATTATTATCCGCACAGCCTGGCTTTACTCACGCTACGGAGCCAATTTTGTAAAGACCATGCTGCGGTTATCTGAAGAAAAATCAGAACTTTCGGTTGTTTATGATCAGGTCGGAGCCCCAACTTATGCCGACGATTTGGCAGCTGCCATATTAAAACTTCTGGAACTCAGCGCTAAAGATAAAAGTTCTTTTGTCCCGGGTATATACCACTATTCTAACCTTGGAGTTTGCAGCTGGTATGACTTTGCCCTTATGATTTTTAAGTTGAGCAAGCGAAAAGTTAAAGTAAGTCCGGTTTTGTCGGATGAATACAAAACAGCTGCTGAGCGACCTGCTTATTCTGTTATGGACAGCTCAAAAATCAGAAAAACGTTTGGCGTCCAAATTCCCTACTGGACTGATAGCCTTGAAAAATGTATCTCAGAACTTAATTAAAGAATGAATTAGTAAGAAAAATACAAAAATCCCCATCACTAATTTCTAATTAAATTGATTATGGAAAGTATTATAGATAAGGTCAGAGAGAAGGCACAACGATGGCTTGACGGCGCATACGATGAGTCAACCAAGGCCGAAGTAAGAAGAATGCTTAACAATCAGGATACCACCGAGCTGGTTGATTCCTTCTATAAGGATTTGGAGTTTGGAACCGGCGGTTTGCGAGGCATTATGGGTGTAGGTTCAAACCGCATGAATATTTACACGATGGGTTCGGCAACTCAGGGATTAGCCAACTATATCAACAAAGAATTTGCTCATCTGCCTGAAAGAAAAGTAGTGATAGGGCACGATTGTAGAAATAATTCCAGACTCTTTGCCGAAAAAGCTGCGGCCATATTTGCTGCTAACGGCATCACAGCTTATTTATTTGAAGATTTAAGACCCACTCCCGAAATATCTTTCGCGATTAGAAAACTATCCTGCCAGAGTGGTGTAATGATTACTGCGTCGCATAATCCGAAAGAATACAACGGATATAAGGCTTATTGGAATGATGGTGCCCAGATAATTGCTCCTCACGACACAAATATTATTGATGAAGTAAACAAAATTGCTTCTGTCGATGATATAAAATTTGAAGGAAACAAGGATCTTATAAAAATTCTTGGAAGAGAGATGGATCAGCTCTTTTTGGATGCCGTTAAGGCTATCTCACTGAATCCCGAAGCAATTGCGCGTCAAAAGGATTTGAAAATTGTCTTCTCTCCTATTCATGGAACCACCTATAAAATTGTGCCGGAGGCTTTGAGACAATTTGGCTTCAGCAATATTATTAATGTGCCCGAGCAGGATGTAGTAAGCGGAAACTTTCCTACTGTTGAATCTCCCAATCCGGAAGAACCCAAGGCTTTGAAAATGGCTATCGACAAGGCCATCGCTACCGGTGCAGAGCTTGTCGCAGCATCCGACCCCGACGGTGACAGGCTCGGCATAGCAATTAGAAATGATGAAGGAGAATTTATTTTGGTAAACGGTAATCAAACAGCTCTTCTAATAACCTGGTATATGGTTACCCAATGGAAAGAGCGCGGACTATTGACCGGCAAGGAGTTTATTGTAAAGACCATAGTAACAACCGAGCTAATGAAGGCCATTGCAGATAAAAATGGAGTGGAAATTTATGATACTTTTACCGGGTTTAAATGGATAGCCTCAATTATTAGGGAGCTTGAGGGCAAGAAAAAGTATATCTGCGGCGGAGAAGAGAGTTACGGATTTCTTCCCGGGGATTATGTCAGAGATAAAGACTCGGTGGGCGCGATATGTATGATTGCCGAAATCGCGGCATGGGCGCGTGATAAGGGAAAGAGTCTCTATGAACTTCTGAAAGATATTTACATAGAATACGGGTTCTCACAAGAACGATTAATCTCGATAGTACGTAAAGGAAAATCAGGCGCTGATGAAATTGCTGCTATCATGAAGCAATTCAGGACAACGCCTCCTGTTAGCCTTGGAGGCTCAAAGCTTAACTTGATTAAGGACTACTCTGTTCTTACGGCAAAGAATCCGATTAATGGCAAATCAAGCCCAATTGACTTGCCTGCTTATTCTGATGTTTTGCAGTTTTTCACCGAAGACGGCTCCAAGGTATCAGTTCGCCCCTCAGGGACTGAGCCCAAAATAAAGTTCTATTTTGAGGTTCAGGTTGAACTTAAAAATCGTGCAGGTTACAATGCTGCAACGCAAAAGGGTAATGAAAAAATTGATAAGATTGTAGCTGATTTAAAGCTTAGCTGACAAAACAAAGTCTCTTAGCTGCCACAGCTTAAATTAAGAGCTAACATAAGCCGTGATTTTAAATCGCGGCTTATTTTTTTTATTCGCTGAAGAATTCTTTTGGAAAGTTTACCAGATACAGCCTTTCTGTTGCTCTGGTGAAGGCTGTGTATAGCCAGCGGATAAACTCGCGTGAAAGGTAGTCTTGAGTAAAGTATCCCAGATCAATAAAAACAGCTTTCCACTGTCCGCCCTGCGCTTTATGACAGGTCATAGCGTAGGCAAATTTAACCTGCAAAGCGTTGTAAAATTCATTGCTGCGAATTGCCTCATAGCGCTTTCTGCTAACTGTTATATCCGCATAATCTTCCATAACAGAATTAAAGAATAGTTCATGCTGCTCATGTGATAGTCCGGCTCCCTGGCTTTGTATGGAATCTAAGATTATTCGGGTATCAATTTCAATATTTTTATAATCTATTAATTCACAGCTAATATCGGCAAATCTGAGTCCGTAGAGCTCATAATATTTCTTAATCCTCAAGATGCGGGCAATATCTCCGTTGGCAATAAAACTAATATCTTCATGTTCTTTTAACCAGTGATAGTTATTTTTCATAACCAGAAGATAATCACCCGTTGAAAGCTCTTCTTCTCTGTACAGCACAGTGTTTCTGACTCCCTGATTGTACAGATTGGCTCTTTTGTTGGTTCGCGTCACTATTAGAGTCTCTTCCAAACCAAAATTACTGTAACAATAATTTAGCTCTTCCATAAATTCAGCTCCCGAAATCCTAAAAAGGTCAGGATAGCCATTAGTAACAATTTGAGGGTAATTATTAATGTCATTATAGCCATTTAGCATTGCCCTTAGGGCAGTTGCATTATAAAGCACACCACTATTCTTCTGCTGCCTTACGACATCCGTCAAAACCGACTCCCATACCTCTGCCCCGAAGGCTTCCATGTAAGCCTTGTCAAGTGCGGGACTAAGTGCAATGCCAACAGGAGGAAGCTGGGCTGTATCCCCTATCAAAAGGAGTCTGCAATTCTCAGCACCATAAACATAGGCCATCAAATCATCCAGTAGGCGACCCGAGCCAAAAGAAGAGTCTCCCAAACTTTCATTTGCAATCATAGATGATTCATCCACAATAAAAAGAGTGTTTTTATGAAGATTATCATTCAGATTAAAGCTTCCAAAACCATCTTTAGAAGAGTGGCGGCGATAGATTTTTTTATGAATAGTATAGGCCGGAAGCCCTACATAGGCACTTAAGACCTTGGCAGCACGCCCTGTAGGTGCCATTAGCACAGCTTTAATATTATATTCAGAAAGAGTTTGCACAAATGCCCGCATTAATGTAGTTTTGCCGGTACCTGCGTAACCCCTTAAAATGAATAGAGGCATATTGCCATTAAACGCCATGAAAGCGGATATATTAGCAAGAGCATCCTCTTGGGAATTTGTAGGATTAAAAGTGAAATTAGACTTAAAGCTGTTAAAAAAGACTTCCTTCTGCATTTTTTTGAGTAAATAATTCAACAAAGAAAAGTTGAATGATATATTTTTATAAATTTGTGCAAAGATTGGATTAAATAATTTTACAATGAAAGTACTATGAAAATAATCTAGCTAGCAAGTTAGGATTTTTATGTTCTCAGTACTTACAATTAAGCATTAAAAACAATAACATAAACAGGTGAAATGAGCTCGGGAATACATCTCGCAAAAACACAGGATAATTCCCCTGGCAAATTCCATACGACAACAAAAACAAACTATTAACGTATGAAAACAACAATCCAAATTCTATTGATTATTGCAATTTTGTTTGTAGGCTTTTTAGTTTACGAGAGCATACAGCGCCCTGTCAGATTCGACAGAGAACAAACCATAAGGAAAAATAAGGTTATTGAAAGACTTAAAGAAATCAGAAGCGCTCAAGTTGCCTTCAAAGCAGTTAACGGTCGCTACACTGCAGATTTTGACAGCCTCTCATCTTTTGTAGCCAATGATTCACTTCCTATGGTAAGGATGGAAGGATCTCTAAGTGACAGTATGCTTATGGCAGGTATGACTGAATTAAAAGCACTTGAATTAGGTATAATTAAAAGGGATACTACCCGGATTAGCGTTATGGATTCGCTTTTTTCAACTAAGCCCTGGATTGCAGATTCACTTCGATATGTGCCCTTAACAGATGGCGCCGTTTTTGAGATGGGCGTAGCTGTTCTTCCAACCGCTTCGGGAGTAAACGTTGAAGTGTTCGAAGCAAGGGTTCACAATGATGTCTATATGAAAGGCATGGAGAGACAAGAGATTATTAATCAGAATGATGTAGCTAATAAACTTGGCAGATATCCGGGCTTGAAGGTTGGTTCTCTTACAGAAGCTAACAATAACGCCGGAAACTGGGAATAAGCACAACGAAATGAAGGCTTTTTCTATTGTTGACGAGAGTTTTGATCCTGGCATTAGCTTATCTTATTTTTTATCCATCCAGATTACTCTGGATGGATTTTCTTTTTGTACGCTCGATCCGGTAAAAAACAAGTATATCCAAATGCAGCATATCCGCCTTGACAGCAAGCTGCCACTTGTTCCCCAGGTTGAGGAATGCTTCAATACCATTGAGAAACTAAACCTTCCTTATAAGAAAAGTATGGTTTTGATACCAACCCATATATCTACTTTGGTGCCAACTCCATTATACAATCCTGATGATAAGCTTCAATGGCTTTCATTTTGTCACCACTTACCCGAAAATGCAAGCGTAAGAGCCAATAAAATCAAGTTGGCTGATGCAATTAATGTTTTTGTGCTTGATGAGGGCTTAGAGAAATTGCTGAAGCGACAATTCCCCGATCCATTAATCTTCCAGCAACACACCCCCATTATTGAAGGAAATCTTACAACTAACATGATAAACTCCGGCCAGACAGTCATAGCTATTAATTTTGAAAACGACTATTTTGACTTGATGGCCTTTCAGAACAATAACCTGAAATTGTGCAATTCTTTCCCTATCAAGAGTGATAACGATTTTATCTATTTCACTTTGTTTACCTACGAACAACTTAAACTAAATCCTCTTAGCACTGAAATTATTATGTACGGTCGTCATCCGCACTTTCAGCAGCTTAGCGAAACTCTATCGAAATATATCAAGAAAGTAAAGCAGAATTATATGCCGCATCATTTTCAATATAGTCATCAGTTCAGAACACTCAGCAGTACGGCATTCTATAACATGTTAACTCTTCCGGTATGCGTATAGTTGGAGGAAGTTTAAAGGGAAGGCGTTTTTCTCCTCCTAAGCAGTTCAGGGCTCGACCGACAACCGATACCGCGCGTGAAGCCTTGTTTAACATTCTAACAAATCACATTGATTTTGAGGAAAGCAGCGTTATAGATTTGTTTGCCGGAACCGGAGCTATCAGCCTCGAATTTGCATCAAGAGGCGTGCGACAAATCACCAGCGTCGAGAAAGATTTTCACCATTTTAGCTTTATCAGGAAGTGCGTGGCCGAACTTGGGCTTGAGGAAACCATAAGCATTGTTAAATCAGATGTTTTCAACTTCCTTAAGCACAAGGGTGTGGCGCCGGCATCTCTGATTTTCGCTGATCCTCCATTTGATATGCCCTCTTTTGAGGCAATACTACCTGCCATTTTAGACAGCGGCTTATTGTTGCCTGATGGATTACTAATCATCGAGCATAGCTCAAAGAATGACTTCTCCGGACATCACAAGTTTATTTCTCTGAGGAAATATGGGAAGGTGCACTTCAGTTTTTTTGGAACAATGTAAGAGTCCCTATTGCCTGGGATGAAATTGAGAAACGGTTTCCTTTAAATAGTCTTTATCGAGGTGGGTATATATCTCAGTCGTAATAATAGATTCATGGCCTAGCATTTCCTGTACTGCCCGTAAGTTTGCACCACCATCAACCAAATGAGTGGCAAAAGAATGACGAAAGGTGTGCGGACTAATATTTTTTGATATGTTAAGCGAGTTTGCAATATTTTTTATTATGGTAAATATCATTACCCGAGATAATTTTTTTCCTCTTCGATTAAGAAACAGTATATCTTCATGCTCAGGGTGGATTTTTAACAAGCGTCGATATTCGCTAAGGTAGAGGTTTATTTCCTTAATAGCCTTGGTACTAACCGGAACGAGTCTTTCCTTATTTCCCTTCCCTTCAATCTTAATAAAACCAGACTCAAAATACAAATTTGAAATCTTCATGTCTATCAGCTCTGAAACTCTCAATCCACAGCTGTAAAGGGTTTCAAGGATGGCTTTATTTCTTTGTCCTTCGGGTTTTTTGGTGTCAACTGCGTTAATTATCGTGTCAATTTCCTCAACAGTCATCACTTCCGGCAGTTTACGGCCAATACGAGGCGCTTCCAGCAAGGCTGTGGGGTCTTTCTCTATTATCTCTTCAATAAGCAGAAACTTATAAAAAGATTTTATTCCGCTTATAATTCTTGCCTGCGTTCTGGGGCTAATGCCACGACTACTGACCCACTCCATCAAACCCTTTAATTCAGTAAGTGTGACTTTATCAGGCTCCATTTCAAGGCCGCGATCCTGCAAATACCTAACAAGCTTATTTAAATCAGTAATATATGCATTAATAGAATTATCCGACAAGCCTTTTTCCAGCTTAAGGTAGCTTCTAAATTCGTCAATTTCCGTTTCCCAGTTCATAGAATAATGGTTTATTTAAGTACCCTTTTGCAAAAACAAAGTGAATATAAAATATCAAATGATAACAAGCTGTTAAAATAGCGAATAATTTTTATGTAAATACATATTTATTCGTAAAAGTTTAACTTACACTCTGTTTTTTATTTCAAACAGTTGTCCTATTTTTGCACGGCATCATTAGTAGAGTTTGCTATGAGAGTAATAATAATAAATGGTCCCAATTTGAACCTCCTTGGGGTTCGGGAACCCGAGATTTACGGGAATCAATCTTTTGAAACCTACCTTGAGCTACTAAAAGAGCATTTACCAAATTGTGAGTTATCATATTTCCAATCGAATAGTGAGGGTGCTATAATTGACTGCATCCATCGCGAAGGTTTCCTTGCAGACGGCATCATCATTAATGCCGGCGCTTACACCCACAGTTCGCCAGCTATAGCCGATGCTTTGTCGGCAGTGCCTGCCAAAGCTATAGAAGTGCATATTTCAAATGTCTTTAAACGGGAAGGATTTCGTCAGCATTCATATTTATCACCGGTTGTAGAAGGCGTTATATGTGGTTTTGGCATGGAATCATATAAATTGGCACTACACTCACTTATTGATAACAAGTTATAAATAGTATTATCTTCAATTATTCAGACAATAATTATTTTTCCGATGAAGAAACACACCAAGATTGTGGCCACAGTATCAGATTTAAGATGTGATGTGGATTTTGTAAAAAAGCTGTATAAAGCCGGCATGAATGTGGTTCGCATGAACACTGCCCATGTTGACTTTGAGGGTTTGGATCGCCTTATTTCAAATGTGCGCCAGGTATCTGAGAAAATTGCTTTGCTAATGGACACGAAAGGTCCTGAAATCAGGACAACAAAGAGTGAAAGTGACATATCCCTGAAAATGGGTGAAATAGTAAGACTCAAGGGCGACCCGAGTGGAAAAACAACTAAAGAATTGATTTATGTTTCCTATGCTAATATCGCTAACGATGTAGGTGAGGGCGTCCATATATTATTTGATGACGGAGAAATTGACCTTATAGTAAGATCTGTTGAAGATGGCATATTGCATTGCGAAGTTCTTAACAACGGAATTTTGGGAAGCAAGAAAAGTGTAAATGTACCGGGAGTACGCATTAATCTGCCTTCTTTGACCGAGCGGGACATCGAATTCATCGATTATGCCATTGAAAAAGATATCGATTTTATAGCTCACTCTTTTGTTCGCAATGCCGATGATGTAAAAGCAATACAGACTATTCTAGACGAGCGCGACAGTCCCATTAAGATAATTGCAAAAATAGAAAACCAGGAAGGAGTTGAGAATATAGATGAAATTTTGGAAGTTGTGCATGGTGTTATGGTTGCCCGTGGCGACTTGGGTATAGAAATACCCCAAGAAAAAATTCCTCTTGTTCAGCGTCAGTTAATTCGCAAATGCGTTGAGGCCAAAAAGCCTGTAATAGTGGCTACTCAGATGCTGCACAGTATGATTAAAAATCCACGCCCGACGCGTGCTGAGGTAACCGACGTAGCCAACGCCATATACTACCGTACTGATGCTATAATGCTTAGTGGCGAGACCGCCTATGGAGCATACCCGGTTGAAGCTGTAGAAACCATGTCTAGGATTGCAAGAGAGGTAGAAGATGCCAAAGATTCACGCAACGACATTCCCGTTGACCTGGTTAGAAACGACATAACAGCCTACCTTGCCGATACAGCTGTTGAAGCATCAAAAGAATTGCCAATTAAGGCCGTGTTAACAGACAGCTTGACGGGTAAAACAGCGCGCTACTTAGCTGCTTTTAGAGGGGCTCAGCCTGTTGTGGCTCTATGTTATAACAAGCGTGTAGGTCGCGAATTATCGCTCTCCTATGGAGTTTATCCAAGATTAACGGAGCCCGGCAGCTCAAAAAGCGATATTATGCACAAGACAGTAGCAAAGCTAAAGAAGAAAGGAATATTGGATGACAATGACCTGGTTGCCTATCTTGGTGGTTCTTTTGGCATTGGAGGGGGCACTACCTACCTTGAGATTATTACTGTTGATGGCTTAATCAATAAGATTGATCGCTATGTTGACTAAGAGCCTAAAACTATTGCCATACTATTCAAAGCCCGCCATATCCTGGCGGGCTTTGTTTTCTGAGAACCATAATGATAGCTTTTCCTTAAAAAAATATTAAAAAAAGACTGCAAAAAGCAGCGGCAGATATTGGAAAAATCAAAAGATACTCTATCTTTGCAGCGTCTTTTAAGAAAGACATTTATTAATGATTTTTTGGTCTGGTAGTTCAGTTGGTTAGAATATCGGCCTGTCACGCCGAGGGTCGCGGGTTCGAGTCCCGTCCAGACCGCCAAAATTTTTATTGAAGAGTTTGTTTTAATGGTTTGGTAGTTCAGTTGGTTAGAATATCGGCCTGTCACGCCGAGGGTCGCGGGTTCGAGTCCCGTCCAAACCGCTCAAGTTATAGCCTTGGTAACAGATAAGTTATCAAGGTTTTTTTTTGAATATTTTCTCGTGAAATACTGCTTGCTTGAGCCTCCAAACTTAAATAAATGTTAAATCACACCCAATAATCCAAATAATATTAAAGAAATATTTCCTTAATGTTATTCTTTTATATATTTGTCGTTTATTTCGCACAAACTGTTACGAATCGGAACTAAATAATTGTTAATTAAATAAAAACGAAAAACTATGGCTAAATTAGATTTAACTAAGTATGGGATTTCAGGAGTAAAAGAGATTGTACACAATCCCTCATACGATCAGTTATTCGCAGAAGAAACAAAGCCCGAACTAAAAGGGTTTGAGAGAGGTCAAGAGACTGAACTCGGTGCGGTTAACGTAATGACAGGGGTTTATACCGGTCGCTCACCAAAAGACAAGTTCTTTGTGATGGATGATGTATCAAGAGATACTATTTGGTGGACTTCTGATGAATATAAGAACGATAACAAACCGGTATCAGAAACAGCCTGGAAAGAAATCAAAAAAATTGCCGTAGATTGTCTTTCTGACAAACGACTTTTTGTAGTTGATGCCTTTTGCGGTGCCAATGAAAACTCACGCCTGAAGCTTCGCTTTATTATGGAGGTAGCATGGCAGGCTCACTTTGTTAAGAATATGTTTATCCGTCCTTCTGATGCGGAACTTGCAAATTTTGGAGAACCTGATTTTGTAATTATCAATGCTTCAAAGGCTAAAGTAGAAAACTTCAAAGAGTTGGGCTTAAACTCAGAAACCGCAATTGTTTTTAATCTGAAAGAAAAAATTCAGGTTATTCTTAATTCTTGGTATGGTGGTGAAATGAAGAAAGGTATGTTCTCATATATGAACTATTTGCTTCCTCTTCAAGGAATCGCATCTATGCACTGCTCGGCCAATACCAATGAAAAAGATGAAACAGCAATTTTCTTCGGTCTGTCAGGAACAGGAAAGACTACTCTTTCAACTGATCCTAAACGTCAGCTTATAGGTGACGACGAACATGGTTGGGACGATGACGGAGTATTTAACTTTGAAGGCGGCTGTTATGCCAAAGTTATCAATCTTAGCAAGGAGCAGGAGCCCGATATTTACAATGCGATCAAACGTGACGCACTGCTTGAAAACGTTACCGTTTCTGCCGATGGCAAGATAGATTTCGATGATAAATCAGTTACCGAAAACACTCGTGTATCTTATCCCATCGATCACATTAAAAACATTGTTAAGCCGGTATCCAAAGCAGGTCACGCGAAGAAAGTAATTTTTCTTTCAGCTGATGCTTTCGGTGTATTGCCTCCGGTATCTATCCTCACTCCTGAGCAGACCAAGTATTATTTCTTGTCGGGTTTCACAGCTAAATTAGCAGGTACTGAGCGCGGAATTACCGAGCCCACTCCTACTTTCTCCTCATGTTTTGGTGCCGCGTTTTTATCACTGCATCCAACAAAATATGCTGAAGAACTGGTAAAAAAGATGGAGAAGTCGGGTGCAACAGCTTACCTGGTAAATACAGGATGGAATGGTACAGGCAAGCGTATATCAATTAAAGATACACGCGGCATTATTGACGCTATTCTTGACGGTTCAATTGACAAAGCTGCTACTAAAACCATCCCTTACTTCAACTTCTCTGTTCCAACATCATTGCCCGCTGTTGATCCTAAGATCTTAGATCCACGAGATACTTACAGCGATGCCAAGCAATGGAATGAGAAGGCTGTTGATTTGGCAGGGCGCTTTATCAAGAACTTTGAGAAGTTTACTGGAAACGCTGATGGAAAGGCTTTAGTTCCTGCCGGACCAAAACTATAAACTGCAACACTTTTTCAGTTTAATACTGCAAGAGGTTCTTCCTGTTTGGAAGGACCTCTTTTGCTTTCTGTCTGTTAATGAATTTGGCTATTAGCAGCCTCAGCTTCTTTCTTTCTTTTCTTTTTTTCAAGGAAAAGCTGATAAGCTTCGGGTGTTGTCTTCCATCGCTCATGCATCCACACCCACTGTTCGGGATATTCACTTATAAAATTGCTTATTATCTCCGAATATATCCTGGTATTTTCAAGCAAATCGGCTTCACGATTGCCTGTGTCAATTAGCTCAACAGGAGGCAGAATCTTAAATAGGTGACGATTATTGGGCTGTCTGATCATAAACATCGGCAAGACCGGTGCCTTGGTGTCCAATGCAAGTCGGGCGGCTCCAATAGGGGTAAAAGCCTCTTTTCCGAGAAAATCTACAAAAACACCCGGAACAGTAGTATCCTGATCAACCATAATAATCAGGCAATCTCCATTATTAACAGCCTCAATCAGATTAGGATAAACCTTGGTATGAGCTCTTCCAACATTCTTCATTCCACGTCGCTGTCTTGCCTCAACAATTAGTTTATCAATCCGGGGGTTTGGCAGAGGGCGGCTCAAGGCCGTAGTCTGATAGCCCAATACCGGCAAAATAATAGCAGAAAATTCCCATGAGCCCGAATGGCTCATCAGGCATAGTACCCCTTTCCCCTTTTTATATGCAGCCTCAAGCTGCTCTTCCCCCTCAATATCCATGATTTTCGAGAAGTCCTCCCTGGTCATATAATGCAGGGTATGAACATAGTCACCAAAATTCAAAGCCTGGTGTTCAAATACCGACTTTGCCATTTTGTATATCTCCTCCTTGCTCTTCTGCCCGCCATAAATATGACTGAGGTTATCAATGGTTTTTTGACGCTCTTTCCTGACCAAAGTAAAGGCCGTCCTGCCAAGGGCGGCACATGCGTTAAGCACAGTTTTTCTGGGAAATAAACGTATTACTTTGATAAATACCTTAATCAAAAACACAAGAATCGGATATTTAATTCCCCTTCTAATCTTTTTCCACCTTTTCTTCCAATTCATTATCCTAAACTTTCAATTTTAACCTAAATAAAGCTATCATCGTGATTTTGCAGAGCCAAACTCCTTTTCCAGTGCCAGAACCAAGGTAGGATAAGTAAACTCAAATCCGTCTGCCAATAAGCGCTGAGGAATTACCTGCTGCCCGTCTAATATTAGCCCGGCTCCTTCACCAAATAGTAACCTGATTAGTTTTGATGGAAGAGTAAATATCGCGGGTCTTCCAAGCGATTTTGCCAAAACAGCAGTAAACTCACGATTTGTTAATATTTCCGGTGCCACCAAGTTATATACCCCGGATGCTCTGGGACTTGACACCCCTTCAACAATTGCTTTAACCACATCATCAATATGAATCCATGGCATAAAAGCCTCTCCTGACCCAATCTTTGCTCCAAAGCCAAATTTGAATGGCATTATCATTTTCTTCAGTGCCCCGCCCCTGCCTGAAAGCACAACTCCCAATCTGAAGATTGACAGTCGGGTTTGCGTCGGATTAACCTTTAAAGCTTCACGCTCCCAGTCACGGCAAATCCGGGCCAGGAAGCCCGAAGCATAGTTAAGCGAAAACTCATCATGCACATTTATTTCATCATAAATACCTACCGCCGATGCCGATATAAAATCTTGCGGAGGGGAAGCCATTCCATTCATGGCTTCTACCAGTTTTCGGGTAGTCTCAATTCTGCTGTTATAGATTTCTTCTTTACGTGCTTTAGTCCATCGACCAGCAATTGGGGCCCCGGCAATATTAACAAGGGCATTTGCGTCACGCAAAAGCTCCCGCAAATGCTCAAGGCCGGATGACAGATCTACACGCGATATTCCCACCACTATATATCCTTCGGCTTCAAAAGCTTCTTTGAGCGAGCTGCCAATAAATCCGCTAATTCCGCAAATAGCTACTTTCATTGCAACAGTATATTATCATTGTTTTTCAACACTTTCTTGTATTCTTTTTTCAAGTTCCTCCGATGTTATGCTAAACACTCCCTTCCCTCCGTTACAAAAGGATAGCCTTCCTGTTTCTTCTGATACCACGACAGCAATGGCATCTGTCGCCTCCGTAATGCCTAAAGCCGCTCTATGCCTAAGTCCGACATGCTTGGGAAGCTCCATGTTTTGCGATACAGGCAGAATACAACCGGCTGCCTTTATCTTACTCTGACTAATAATAACTGCGCCATCGTGCAGCGGACTATTTTTAAAAAATATGGATTTCAGCAAGGGTTTTGAAATAACAGCATTAATTAACTCGCCGGTTTCAACGTAATCAAGCAGTTCAGACTGACGCGTGATAACAATTAAAGCTCCTGTTTTGCTTTTGGAGAAATCCTCACAAGCCCTTACCAAGGGCTTAACATAAAAGCTCATCATGCCGGGCGATTTGCTCATAAAAATAGAGTCGAATGAAAAGTGATTCCTAATATTGTAGCGGGTTCCAAGCATCAAAAGGAAACGACGTATTTCGGGCTGAAACACTATTATTATTGCAATCATCCCAACGCCAACAACATTATCCAGGATAGTGGCTGACAATTGCATATTAAGCGCCTTAATCATTAACCAAAAAATAATAAAGGCAAAAATACCCAGGAAAATATTAAGCGCCACGGTGCCCCTGATTAACTTGTAAAGCCGATACATCAGGTAAGCGACCAACACAATATCAATTACGTCTATCAGCCTTATATCAAGAAATGTCATCCTCGTTACTTAAAAGGTTATATCTTCTTACTACTAATATTTGGAAGCACTTTTTATTTTGCTTACCAATTTAACACATTCTACCGCTTCTTTAACGTCATGAACCCTTAAAATATTGGCACCCTTCATTAATGCCACAGTATTTAGTACGGAAGATCCGTTTAATGCCCCTTCGGCATCAGTCTCCAGCAGCTTATATATCATAGACTTGCGTGAAATACCAATCAGGATGGGCAGCTGAAACAAATCAAACTCTTCGATATGACTAAAAAGTGTAAAGTTGTGTTCCAGTGTTTTACTAAAACCAAAACCGGGATCTATTATTATATCATTTACTCCTAAACCGCGGAGAATATCAACTTTTCGAGCCATCCACAATGATACCTCGGCAACAACATCGCGATACTCCGGTCTTTGCTGCATATTTTGCGGGATACCTTTGTTGTGCATAATGATATAGGGAACATTGAGTTCAGCTATGGTTTCAAACATAGCTGAATCAATATCGCCTCCCGAAACATCATTGATAATATCAGTCAGACCCTCCTTAACCAGGCTTCGGGCATTATTTGAACGAAAGGTGTCAACCGACACAATCAAATCAGGATATTTCTTCCTTATAAGTGTAAGGGCGGGCAAAATCCTGTCTAATTCCTCCTGTTCAGGGAGCTCATCAGCCCCGGGGCGTGTGGAATAGGCTCCCACATCCACCATGTCCCCTCCCTCCTCAATAATATCTTCAACGCGTTTAATAATATCCCTATCTACCCGAAAACGGCTGCCACTGTAAAAGGAGTCAGGTGTGATATTGATAATCCCCATAACCTTAGGGATAGAAGTATCTATCAAATGTCCCCTACAATTAATTGTAGATCTGCGGTTTAAAAATAGCGGTTGTTCAGCACTCATTCAAAAATATTTTTCTTTAAAACAAGATTAGCAAATATACATGAA
This sequence comes from Marinilabiliaceae bacterium UBA5488, assembly GCA_002427105.1. GTDB lineage: Bacteria > Bacteroidota > Bacteroidia > Bacteroidales > Marinilabiliaceae > Geofilum. The sequence goes on from DIPM01000033.1 coordinate 106,706, forward strand.
AATGCACTAAACTTTTATACTTACACATTTTTTGGTACTTTTACGACGCCTAATCAACTCTTAATATTTATAACATTATTTATTGAAAGAGATGCCTCAGACCACCGATCAGCAATTTGAACATATCATTAAGTTGTGCAGCGACATTTTTGAAAAAAAGATGCACGATTATAGTACCGCATGGCGAATTTTGAGAAGCGAATCAGTAACCGATCAAATATTAATTAAAGCACGGCGTATCAGAAGTCTCCAAATCAAGGGTGTTTCTAAGATAGATGAAGATATCAAGCCGGAGTTTATCGGTATAGTGAACTATTCCGCCATGGCTATGATTCAGTTGCAACTGGGAGCTACGGATGATCCGGAAATGCCCCATGATAAGGCACTTGACTTGTTTATTAAGCAGCTTCGCAGCTCGCAAGCCTTGATGCAAAACAAGAATCACGATTATGATGAGGCATGGAGAAGTATGCGCGTAAGTTCGATAACCGACCTTATCCTGATGAAGCTGCATCGCATCAAGCAGATTGAGGATAATAAAGGTGCAACCCTTATATCTGAAGGTGTTGATGCCAATTATATGGATATAATTAACTATGCCATATTTGCCCTTATAAAATTGGAATTTGAAGAAGCCGCGAGTTTTTAACCATTAACAACGGAGTTTAGTTATGAAATCACTTCTTTTGTTTATATGTCGAATAATACCCGCCCTGGTTTTTATTTTTTCCGGATTCGTTAAGGCCATTGACCCGGTAGGCGGCGCTGTTAAGTTTGAGGACTATTTCACGGCTTTCGGGATGGAAGGCCTCTCGCCTCTGGCTTTGCCTCTGTCAATGGCTCTTGCATCGCTGGAATTTGTGATTGGATTCTTTCTTTTGTGCAAACTCTATATGCGCTTTAGTTCAAGCATAGTTTTAATAATAACAGCGTTTTTTACCGTTCTTACCTTCTTTTTAGCAATTTTCAATCCGGTAAGCGATTGCGGCTGCTTTGGAGATGCCATTAAGCTTACAAACTGGGAGACTTTCGGCAAAAATATTGTGCTCTTACTATTTACAATAGTGCTGTTTAAATATAGAGGCAGTTATCGTAACAATTATCACTTCATTAATAATTTGACGGCAGCTGCTCTATCTATTTTGTTTATAATAGGCTTCAATATTCACAATTATCGGCACCTGCCGGTTATTGATTTCCGCCCCTACAAAATCGGAACAAATATTCCTGACAATATGAGGGTGCCTGAAGGTGCCGAGATGCCCGAATTCGAAACTGTTTTTGTACTCGAAAAGGAAGGCGCTCAACATACTTTCTCGGTGGATGATTACCCTTATGATGATACAAGCTGGGTATTTGTAGAAAGCCGGACAAAAATAGTCAAAGAAGGTTTTGTTCCGCCCCTGCAAGCCTTTTCTCTATATTCGCCTGAGCATGATGACGAAGTGCATAGCGAAGTACTTAATCGTCCCGGCCCTACTTTTTTGCTAATAGCGCCCCTGCTTGAAAAGATGCCCCATAAAGTTATTTTGCCTTTGGCAGAACTATCAGAGACCGCCAGACAAAAAGACCTTCCTTTTTACGTGGTAACATCTTCAGGAACGGAGGAGATAAAAGCTTTCGATAATGAACATGCAACCATGTTTAACTATTTACAATCAGATAAGACCACACTTAAAACTATAATCAGGTCCAACCCGGGTCTTTTGCTGTTACAGGATGGTACCATAGCCGGCAAATGGCATTACAACGATATGCCTGAAGCCTCTATTATGAACAATCCATTGGCTAATGCGCTTGAGCAGCAAAGACATAAGCGTAACAATCTGGTGAGATGGCTAAGTATTGCAGGCTTATTGTTAATTCCATCGTTAATTTTCAGAAGTAAAACAACTAAATAATAAAAAATGAGAAAGAACATTGTCGCAGGAAACTGGAAGATGAATCTTACCCTTCAGCAGGGAATAGAACTGGCTAAGGATGTAAACAGCCGCGTTGCAGCAATTTCACCAAAATGCCGGATTATATTAGGTACTCCATTTATCCATATCACAGAGGTCGTTAAGACTGTTGACGCATCTAAAATTGACATAGCAGCTCAGAATTGTGCCAATAAGGCCTCAGGAGCATTTACAGGTGAAGTATCCGCAGCCATGGTTAAATCGACAGGTGCCACTTACGTTATTTTGGGTCACTCAGAGCGTCGTGCTTACTACGGCGAAACTACCGCCATTCTTAAAGAAAAGACCGACCTTGCTCTTGCCAACGGTTTGTCGCCCATATTCTGTATTGGCGAAGTACTTGAGGAGCGTGAATCCAACAAGCATTTTGATGTGGTAAAGAAACAAATATCAGAATCGCTCTTTCACCTGTCGGCCGAAGAATTTGGCAAGATAGTTTTGGCTTATGAACCTGTTTGGGCTATTGGTACCGGAAAAACTGCCAGTCCTGCTCAGGCTCAGGAAATACACGCATATATTCGCAAACTCTTAGTTGAAAAATATGGCAAGGATGTTGCCGAAAACACCTCTATCCTTTATGGCGGAAGCTGCAATGCAGCTAATGCTAAAGAGCTGTTTTCCAATCCGGATGTTGATGGCGGATTAATCGGAGGAGCTGCACTAAAGGCAGAAGACTTCCTTGCAATTATTTCTTCATTCTAAACTGAGCATAATGCCGGATAAGGCTTTGTCTTATCCGGCTTAAACAGCCTCTCCCCTTCACTAACATTTTATCCTTATCATTGATGCGATATATAAAAGTGACTGCCCAAATCACACCCCCCGCTGCAGAAAAATGCGACGTTTTAATGGCTTTAATGGGCGATGCCGGCTATGAGAGTTTTGTGGAGACAGAGGGCGGAATTGAAGCATTCATACCACTGCCGCAATTTAAGAGCGAAATGCTCGATGAAATAAGACTGCCTTTCGAGCAAACCAAGGTTATATACAGCTGGACTGAGATAGCAGAACATAATTGGAATGAAGAATGGGAGAAGAATTATTTCAAGCCAATTATTATTAACAATCAGTGCATCGTTCGCAGCCCTTTCCATGAAGCACAGCCGGATATCCCAATCGAGATTATTATCGAGCCTAAAATGTCGTTCGGCACCGGCCATCATGAAACAACTTCAATGATGATTGAGGGCATACTCGAGCATGACTTTAGCGCAAAAAATGTCCTGGATATGGGATGTGGCACAGGAATACTTGCCATACTGGCGTCTTTGCGTGGAGCAGCCGAAATTACAGGCATAGACATTGATGACTGGTGCATCCGCAACAGTGAAGAAAACTGCCACCTGAACCATACCAGCAATATTACACTAAAGCTTGGTGATGCATCAATCCTTGACAAAGAGGGCATGTTCGACATAATTTTAGCCAATATCAACAAAAACATTCTATTGGTCGACCTGCGAAAATATGTAAAGAAACTGGAACCCGGCGGGCTCATTTTCTTAAGCGGCTTTTACAAGTCCGACATAGCCGATATTAATGCAGAAGCAGAGCAAGTTGGCTTAAAACTAAAAAGTAAAAAGGAGAAAAACAATTGGACAGCGCTTTCGTATGAGTTGAATTGAGAATAAGAGGCTGAGCGAATATGAAAAGACCTATACTATTAACAACGCTTATACTGTATATATTACACTTCGATACTCAGCTGTTGGCTCAGGATGGTCACTTCAGCAAGGCCGGCCATGATGGCTTTACGGCAGCCCTCGATGAAATTTTTGCTGTTTCGGCCGACAAAAGAACTGCCCGCGATTTCGTTAAAGAGTTTGAGCTTTATTGGATGAGGCCTGAAACATCCGCCGAACTGAAGGATAAGATATTATTATTCAGCGACCTTATTCACCAGAAGAAAGGAAAAGCTTACCCCGATTACCATCAATACCTGTCAACATTACTTGTTTTCTCAGGGAGCAATCATCCACAAGAAAGCTTTAACACCTGGCATAAAGGAATATATACGCTTTTGCAGGATGGACGCTATCCCTTGCGGCATGCAAACCGGCTATTTGAGCTGACTCAAAAGCTTCTTGAAAGCCAGAGCCTTTACTCCACCGCAGCTGTAAATTGGACCTCTTCCTCTCCTTCTTTTAGTTTTTTATTTACAGACTCACTATATATTTTCGTGAATAATACTACCATAACGTGTAGAGCCCAGAATGACAGTATTTTCGTTCTTAACACAAGTGGTGAAGTCAATATGATGAGCGGTATATGGAAAGGGAAAGGAGGAAAGATTACCTGGGAGCAAAGCGGACTTTCGCCCGAGAGGGTTTATGCCACAATTGGCGAATACTCTATTGATATGTCGCGCAATCAGTTTACAATAGAAAATACGGAGTTTAATAACCGGGAATATTTTTCATATCCGCTTAGTGGCTCAGTTCATCACCGGCTGATAAATATTAGGAATCCCGAGAATTCTACCTACCCAAAATTTGAGTCCTACGAACAGCGTTATCGTATTGATGATATTCAACCGGGCTTTAACTTTGAAGGAGGCTTTTCCCAACATGGAGCAAAATTCCTTGGTTCAGGCACGACTCAAAACCCTGCTGTTATCACGATATTTAAAAATGATACACTCTTTGTAAAAGCTAAATCTATTGCCTTCGCACTGCGCCAGGATCAGATAGTAGGAACTAACACTGAAATTACGATGTACCTTGATTCGGGCTATATATATCATCCCGGACTACTTTTCAAATATATGGCGGAAATCAAAGAACTGCATTTGATTAGAGACGGAGAAGGCTTGTCGCGCAGCCCCTTCTTCAACACCTACCACAATATCAGCATGGATACCGAAGTTATCAAATGGCAAATTGATAACCCGAATATAGAGCTTAGGATGATTACCGGTGCTGCAACAAATCATGCATTCTTTGAATCTATTAGCTATTTTAGGGAAGAGTTTTTTAACCAGCTCCAGGGCATGGATGCAATTCACCCTCTTCAGGGCTTACTGAATTGCTCAAGAGCCTACAAAACAGATAAATTTACCGCCAGGGATTACGCGAATTTTCTGCGCATGCCCGAAAATCAGGTGCGCCAGCAGATACTAGGCCTGTCCTTTCATGGTTTTGTGGGCTACAATGTTAATAATGATACGCTTGTGATACGTGATCGCTTGCGTGACTATTTGCAGTTTCGCACCGGTGAAAAAGATTACGACGTGATACGTTTTAAGTCGGAAACTCCAGGTTCGCAACCCAATGCTGTTTTTGACCTTAATAACTACGATATGAGTCTTAACGGGGTCTCGGCCATCTCAATAAGCGACAGGCAAAATGTAGTTTTCTTCCCACGCGAAGAAAAGCTAAGCATGAAAAGAGACAGAAACTTCAGCTTTGATGGTTCCATAGCTTCCGGTATGGTCAATCTTTTTGGTAACGGCTTTATATTCAACTATCAGGACTTCAGGATTGATTTGAATGTAATAGACTCACTGTCTATGCGTGTTGAAACCGATGGATTTGACTATTACGGTCGCCCGTCGCAAAGAAAAATCAATAATACCGTATCTCAACTCTCCGGCTTTCTTGAAATTGACAGCGCCAACAATAAATCAGGAAAGCAATTATACCCTGATTATCCGCGTCTTACAAGTAATACAAACTCCTATGTTTATTATGACCATCCCAATACTCAAAACGGAGCCTATGAACGTGAGCTATTCTATTTTATGTTGGATCCATTTAAAATTGATAGTATTAACCAATTAACAAAAGATAATATCAACTTTAGAGGGGTATTGCACTCGGGAATTTTTCCGGAACTTGAAGAGACTTTGGTAGTGCGGCCCGACTACTCCCTTGGATTTAAAAAACAAAGCCCTGAAAATGGTTATCCCATATACGACAATAAAGCCAGGTTTTCTACCACAATTGATTTAAGCAACGAAGGACTCAAAGGAAGTGGCACATTGGAATGGCTTACCACATCTGCAAGCTCAGATGACTTCACCTTCCTGCCCAATAAGACTGTAGGACTTGCTCACAGCTTCGAAATAAGACCTGTCGAGGAAGGCATTGAGTATCCTGATGTTCAGGGTCTTTATGTTGCTGTTGATTATAAGCCACATGAGAATCTACTAATTGCCGAAATGCAGGAGGAGCCATTCAGCCTGTTTTCAAAAGAAACCAGCCTGGAAGGCAAGTTGACTGTATCGCCGGATGGATTGGAAGGCCAGGGTCGTTTGATTATGCCTAAGGCAGCACTCAGCGCTGCACGTATGCAATTGGGGCATCATACTGTTATGGCAGATTCATCAGACTTTATGCTAAGTCAGGAGGCATCGGCAAATAGTGTAAATTTCCGTACTGAAAATCTCTTATCTACCATCAACTTCAAAACCCGAAATGGTACTTTTACAGCAAGAGATGCCGGCAGTAAAGTCGAGTTTACCAATAACCGCTATTTAGCCTATATAAGTGAGTTCTCATGGGATATGGATAAAAACGATATTTACCTTGGCGCTTCCGGTTCAAGCGGTAATCGCTTTGTCTCGACTCACAGACGCCAGGATTCTCTTGATTTTATCGTGCCCCTTGCTCTTTATGATGTTGAAGAAGAAAAAATTTTCGCTCAGGAAGTGAAAGAAATTATGGTTGCCGATACAAAAATGCTTCTCAACGACGGAAAGATTATAATTAACAAGGACGCAGTTTTGGATGTGCTGGATTCGGTTACTATTGTGCTAAATGATTCCATTCATCGCTTTTATCATACACGAGTCAACATAGAAGGAAAAAATCAATACCAGGCAGAGGGCAAATACGACTATCTCAATGGCAACAAAGACTACAAAACTATTAATTTCAGCTCAATAGCTCCATCTAAAGAGAACAAAACCACAGCCGAAGGAACTATTTCTGAACAAGAAATATTCTCCTTCGACAAGCATTTTGCTTTCAAAGGTGAAGTTAGCCTAACAGCAGGCAACCCGCTTCTTCGCTTTAAGGGCGGCGTTCAAATGCTGCATGATTGTTATGGGAGCGGGCCTCAAAATTACCTCAGATTTGATGCAGAGATTAAGCCCGACAGTATTATGATTCCCATCAAGGGGCAGGCTGTCAATTTTGATTTTGAGAATATTTATACCGGGTTTTTCCTCAACAGGGATTCCAACATCATATATAGTTCCTTCCTTGAAGGGCGCATTTTCCATAGCGATATTCCGCTGCTTTCAGCGGCCGGTTACCTCTATTTTGACAAAGATCACGAGGCCTTCACAATAGCAGAGGCAAACAAAATTGCCAACCCTGATACAACAGGAAACATTATGAGATTTCACAACTCCGGATGCTATGTTTCAGGTTTCGGCAAAATTAATATGGGACTTGATTTAGAACAAGTTAAAACCAGCGCTGCAGGCTCAGTTAAGCATCTCAGAACTGAGGATTCCCTTGCAATCACCTCTACCTTTTCTCTTGATTTTTTCCTTGATGAGGCCACAATCGGATATCTGGTAAACGGACTTGTAAGTGCGCCGGTATTAAATTCTTCTCCCTTCGAACGGCCTGAAACGATAGCGAGAATGGCCGAGCTAATGGGAAAAGAACGAGCGCTTATGCTTGCCCGCGAGTTACAAGCCTATGAGCCTATAAAATCTCTACCTGTCGAAAGTCTGAACACCCTGACTTTCGACAGCATGGTCTGGACCTGGGATTCCGGATTAAGAAGCTATCTGTCGAATGGCGAAGCTTATATCGGATGGGTGAAAAATATGCCGATTAATAAGAAGGCTAAAGTAAAGTCGCAAATTGCATTTAGTCGTGCCGGCAACTCGCTTGACCTATATATCGAATTGGATCAAGGTCGCTTTTATTTCTTTAGTTACCGCAATGGGATTATGCAGACACGCTCATCCGACCAGCAATATAACACCCACGTGCAGGCACTGAGCAATGATGAAAGAAAGCTAAAGACCAGACTTGGCGAAAAACCATACTCCTTTATTCTTGCTCCCGAAAGTCGCCTAAACCGCTTTATAAGGCTATTCGATAGCCCTGAGGAAAACTATGATCCGGATACTAATGAGAATCCCGACGCAGATTATTAATAAAAGCACTATCTTTACGGCACAAAACTAGACAGTTCGAAACCATCCTGTCTGTAAAAAAAACTATGGATGTTCGATACTGCATTAATAATGTTCAATGAAACGTGCAGTTATTTTATTATCAGGAGGATTAGACTCTGCTGTGGCCTTGTGGCTTGCAAAGAGTGAGGGCTACGAAGTTTATTCACTAAGCTTTTTCTACGGTCAGAAACACGACAAAGAACTCAAAGCAGCTGAAGCGCTTGCTTTGGCTGCTGGTGTCAAAAAGCATCGTGTTGTCTCTATAAATATTGACCAATGGGGAGGCTCTTCATTGACTGACAAGGATATGAAGGTGGAAGACGGAGATATTGACAGAACTGATATTCCCGTCACCTATGTGCCCGCCCGCAATATGATATTTCTTTCTATCGCAGCTTCCTATGCAGAGGCTATCGCTGCGCAGAGCATATTTATTGGCGTAAGTCAGGCTGATTATTCAGGTTATGTTGATTGCAGGGAGCCATTTATCAGCTCCATGGAGCAGACTATCAATGAAGGAACAGTAATGGCAGCCGAACACAAGAAGCCTATCAAAATTCACGCTCCCTTTATCAATAAAACTAAAAGCGAGGAAATCAGGCTGGGGGCAAGACTTGGAGTTCCTTTTGGACTAACCTGGAGCTGCTACCGGGGAGGCGAAAAGCCTTGTGGAAAATGCGATAGCTGTCTTCTCCGTGCGAGAGCGTTTAATGAGGCGGGCATCATTGATGAATCACTCTAAATAGCCAATGATGAAGAATATAATATCCTTAGCTGAAGAAGCACTCTTCCCTATTGTGAAAGACATTGAAGGGAATACAATAGAGCAAGCTCCGGCAACAGGCTTTTCAATTGCGGGGACTATTCAGGGAGAAGGAAAACTTGCCGGAGTGCCATCCTTGTTTATCCGCTTCTCCTCTTGCAATCTGCGCTGTATTTGGAAGTTGCCTGACGGAGGGCTTAGTAGATGCGATACTCCCTATGCCTCATTTGATAATCATCGTGTAAAGCACTTGTCTTCCGAGGAACTTCTGATGCTTGTCAAACAAAATTTAGGACAAATCAGACATATAGTGATAAGCGGCGGTGAGCCTCTGCTTCAAAAAGATGCTCTTATTGACTTGTCGGCGCGGCTAAAGTCAGAACTGGGCCTGCATATCACCCTGGAGACCAACGGAACTATCTTCAATCGGGAAGCCTGCGAGTATATCGACCTTTTCAGCATATCTCCAAAGCTGGGAAACTCAACACCCGACCCTTCCAACCTGAAGGCTTTGGGCCTGAATCCTTCAGGCCCCTTGAATTATCACGGCAGCAACCGACTTAATCTTAAAGCGCTGCAATCCTTTCTTGATTTATGCAACAGCAGAGATAAGGAGCTTCAGCTTAAGTTTGTTGTAGCCAGTCCCGAAGAAGAAAAAGAGATTATAGAAGATTACTTGCAGAAGCTTTCAGGATGGCGCGCTTCCGACATATTGCTAATGCCCCTGGGAGCAACAGTTGAAGAGCTGAAGCAGACTACTCTCATGGCCATGGAAATGGCTGTACGTAACGGTTGGCGCTATTCTCCGCGCATTCATATTGACCTGTTCGGCAGCAAACCGGGGGTTTAAAAACTGACTGGTATGAAAAAATCATCTGAGCCAATTGAGGCTCAAGTTCTGGGAAAACAAGTAGCTTACCCCAAAGGCTATTCGCCTGAGCTATTAGTGGCTGTGCCTCGCTCGGCTAACCGTGAAATCTATGGTCTTCAAGACAACAATCTTCCCTTCATAGGCTATGATGTTTGGCATGCCTATGAGCTTGGCTTCCTTACAGATAAAGGACTTCCCGTTAGTGGGGTTCTGAAAATTATCTATCCTGCCAATAGCCCTGGTATCGTGGAGAGTAAATCGCTGAAACTCTATCTTAACGGCTTCAATATGAGTTACTATGGCGCAAATCGTGAAGATGGCATTATAAAAATATGCGAAATAATTAAAGATGACCTTTCAGAATTGCTGAAGACTAAGGTTGAGCTTCATTTTTTTGATGCCACCGCCGGCGAAACAGGCTTTGACTTCGGATCTTATGAGCTTCTGGAGGCCCGACCGGAATCTGAAAATCTTAGCTTTGCAGACTTTAAGGAAAATCAGTCCTTACTTAAAATATCCGACGATAAAGGAGGCCAAATCATGGTCGGCACGCACCTTTTGCGCAGCAAGTGCAGAATTACCGGACAACCCGACTGGGGAAGTGCCTATATCCTCCTTAAAGGTGATCAGCTGCCTGAATTACCTTCTCTTCTGAAATATATAGTCTCTATAAGAAATGAGAACCATTTTCATGAAGAAATATGCGAGATGATTTACAAACGCTTATGGGACACCTTCTCTCCTACTGAGCTGATGATTAGCACTATATACACCCGGCGCGGTGGAATAGATATTTGCCCGGCAAGGGCAAGCAAGGCCTCTCTTTTGCCAAAGCTGCTGACCAATGTGAATCAGCTTTCTAAAAAGCTGATTCGACAATAGTCAACAAGTATTATTTCATTTACTAAAAGGAAAGCTATTACTTCCTCGCCTCCACCCATTTACGTGCATTAACAAAAGCCCCAAGCCATGGTGACACCTCATCATTCTTTCTGTTTTCGGGATAATAAGCCCATTGCCATGGCAAAATTGCTCTTTCAGGATGCGGCATCATGGCCAGGTGGCGACCATCATGCGAACAAATCGCTGCGGCACTATAATCACTGCCGTTAGGATTACCCGGATATTGCTGATAGCCATAATAGCCGTGAATATTGTAATTTTCTCTTGATAAGGGGAAATTAAACTTGCCCTCTCCGTGGGCTATCCAAACTCCAAGACGCGATCCGGCAAGTGAACTCAACATTACAGAGTTATTATCCACAATCTCCATATTGATGAAAGTTGATTCAAACTTATGCGAATCGTTGTGGCTCATAAACACCCTCTTATCATGCTCAGGATATACCAAGCCTAATTCTACCATTAACTGGCAGCCGTTGCAGACTCCAAGGCTAAGTGTGTCTTTTCTTTTATAGAAAGCATCAAGAGATTTCCTGGCCTGCTCGTTGTACATAAAAGCTCCGGCCCAGCCTTTTGCAGAACCCAAGACATCAGAATTACTAAAACCACCTACATAAACAACAAAATCTATCTCGCTGAGATCCTCACGGCCACTAATCAAATCAGTCATGTGAACATCCTTCACATCAAAACCTGCCAGATATAAAGAGTATGCCATTTCGCGATCGCCGTTAACTCCCTTTTCACGAATAATAGCCGCTTTAGCTTTTCTCATTTTCGAAGCAACTTTGCCAAGCCCTAAGGATTCCAGACTTCCTTTAAAACTTTCTGGAAATCTGAAGCTAAGAGGTTGATTCTTATAATTAGCATAACGTTCACTTGCAAGATACTCACCGCTTTGATGTCTGTCGAGCAAATAAGAACTCTTATACCACAAGTCTCTCATGCTGTCAATATCCAAAACCAGCTCATCGCCCTTGCCACTTATAGTCAGACTGCGCTCCTTAACGGGCGCACCAATAACAACAGAGCTCAACTCGTATTTATCAAGAATGGAATTGACTTTATCCAAATCTCTGACCTGAATTATAACTCCCGGATTTTCACTAAAAAGAAGCTTTACTAAATCATCTTCCTCAAAGGCAGAAAGATCAAGCTTCATACCATAGTCTTTGTTTGCAAAACAAAGCTCCAGAAGCGCAGTAACCATACCCCCGGCTGAAATATCGTGACCCGACAATATAAGTCCTTCGTTAATCAACTGCTGAATAGCACTAAAGCCATCCTTGAAGTAATCAACATCCATAACAGAGGGAGCTTCATCACCCAACTGCTTTATGGATTGCGCAAAACTGCTGCCTCCAAGCTTAAAGCTGTCAAATGAAAGGTCGATGTGAAGAATCCTGGTATTGCAATCTTTGACCAAAACCGGCTCTATACATTTCCTTACATCTGAAACCTCACCTACAGTACTGATAATTACAGTTCCGGGGGACATAACTTGATTGCCGTCTTTGTACTTCTGGGTCATAGACAAAGAATCCTTCCCTGTTGGAACGTTGATACCTAAATCAACCACAAAATCACTTAAGGTCTCAACAGCATCATAAAGACGAGCGTCTTCGCCGGGATTGTTGCATGGCCACATCCAATTGGCGCTAAGACTTACACCCTTTAAACCGTGAGTTAAGGGTGCCCAAACAAGGTTGGTCAAAGCTTCAGCCACAGCCAGGATAGAGCCTGAACCGGCATTGATAAGCGCTGCTCCCGGTGCATGACCAATTGAGGTAGCTACGCCTTCATTGCCCCGGTAATCTATGGCTGTAACCCCCATATTATTCAAGGGCAACTGCAGTTCTCCGGCACACTGCTGCTTGGCAACCTTACCGCTAACTGAACGATCCACCTTATTGGTAAGCCAGTCCTTGCAGGCCACTGCCTCAAGTTGCAATACTCTTTCTATATACTTTTTAATAAGCTTTGAATCGTAACTAAGAGGTGCATAACGCTCGTCAAGCGTTTTGTCGTTCATCACAGTCTTTGGAGGATTGCCAAACATATCGGCCAGCTGCCAGTCAATCGGGGCCTTACCATTGTCATCGACAAATTTGAAATGCATATCTCCGGTGGTTTCACCAACCACATACATCGGCGAACGCTCCCTGTCAGCCACACGCTTTAATCTTTCAGTATCTTTTTTGCGCAATACCAAGCCCATTCGCTCCTGCGACTCATTTCCGGCAATTTCACGGGCCGAAAGCGTCGGATCTCCAACAGGAAGCTTGTCCAAATAAATAGTGCCACCTGTGGCTTCAACTAATTCAGACAAACAGTTCAAGTGACCTCCTGCTCCATGATCATGAATGGAAATAACCGGGTTATCATCACTTTCGGCCATAGCCCTGATGGCATTCATAACACGCTTTTGCATCTCAGGATTTGATCGCTGAACAGCATTCAGTTCAATAGCATTATCATACTCCCCGGTAGCAACCGACGAAACGGCTCCCCCACCCATTCCAATACGGTAATTATCGCCACCCATCACAATTACATCATCACCTGCCGAGGGCTCCTCCTTAAGGGCGTCACGCTTCTTGGCGTAACCAATACCCCCGGCTAACATTATCACCTTATCAAAGGCAAACTTTTTAGCATTTTCAAAATGCTCAAAGGTAAGTAGTGAACCGGTGATAAGAGGCTGCCCGAATTTATTGCCAAAGTCACTTGCTCCGTTAGATGCTTTTATTAGAATCTGCTCAGGTGTCTGATACAGCCATGGACGCTCAGGCATTCCATCTTCCCACTCTCTGCCTCCTTGAGGTCGGGGATAAGAGGTCATATAAACAGCTGTTCCGGCCAGGGGAAGCGAGGCCTTTCCACCTGCCAAACGGTCTCTGATTTCTCCTCCTGTACCGGTTGCGGCACCATTAAATGGCTCTACAGTAGTGGGAAAGTTGTGAGTCTCTGCTTTAAGCGAAATAACCGACTCAAAGGGTTTCTCTTCAAAAAAATCGGCCTTATCCTGTGTTTTAGGTGCAAACTGAATGGCAGAAGGTCCCTGAACAAAAGCTACATTATCCTTATAAGCCGAAACCAGATAGTTGTGATTTTCACGTGAAGTACGTTTTATTAACTGAAATAGAGAACTTTCCCTCTCCACCCCGTCAATTACGAAGCTGCCGTTAAATATCTTGTGGCGGCAATGTTCTGAATTGACCTGTGAAAAACCAAAGACTTCACTATCAGTTAGTGGGCGTCCTAATCTTTCAGCCAAGTTATTCAGATAATCAACCTCTTCATCACTCAGGGCTAATCCTTCCTGTTTATTGTATGCCGCAATATCCTTGATATGAATAATAGGCTCCGGGGTCTTATCTATAAAGAAAAGATGCTGATTCAAGCCCTCGTACAAATGCTGCAACATAGGATCGAAGCCGGCCTTGCTGTCGGCAACCTTGAAAAATTCTTCGATTCTAATAATGCCGGAAATTCCCATATTCTGGCTTATTTCAACAGCGTTGGTGCTCCAGGGGGTGATCATCTCACGTCTTGGACCAACAAAATAGCCTTCAACAGTCTGCGAAGCAATTAGCTTTGCATCACCAAAGAGCCATTCCAATTTATTGATATCAGATTTCGCCAATTCATGTTTAGAATGAACTGCAAGAACCTGAGAGGACTTTCCCTCGAAAAATAGCACCATGAAACTATAATTAATAGCGTTTATATTCAATTATGCTGCAAATTTAAGCAAATAGCTCTTCAACACCAATACAAATTAAGCTAAAGAGTACTACTCCAATCGCCGGGCGCCATCACCAACCTCAGCAATATAGAACAAGGGTTTCAAACCCGTCCTTTTTTCGTAGGCTGGACCAACCTTTGCAATAAAACTGTCAACGGCTGAATCCTTAACAATGGAGACTGTACATCCTCCAAATCCGGCTCCGGTCATTCTGGAACCATAAACTCCTTCCACCTTCCATGCTTCCTCAACCAAGGCATCCAATTCTGAACCGGTAACCTCATAATCATCTCTAAGCGAAACATGAGAAGCATTCATCAACTGCCCGAATTCTGAAAGATCGCCTCTTTCAAGGGCAGACATAGCGTCAAGTACACGCTGATTCTCAGTAATCACGTGGCGCGCACGTTTCAACAAAACCTTGTCAGATAATCTCTTATAAAGATCGTTAAACATTTCAAAATCAATATCGCTAAGGAAGGTGAACTTGCCCTCAGCATTCATCTCTTCTAAGGCTTTTTCACATTCAGCCCTGCGTTCGTTATATTTTGAATCTGCCAGGCCTCTGCGTTTGTTGGTATTGCTAATTACAATTTTACAGCCATCAAGTTTTAAAGGCACTTCGGAGTATGCAAGCGTATCACACTTCAAGGCAAGAGCGTGGTCTTTTTTTCCCATTCCAACAGCAAACTGATCCATAATTCCGCTGTTAACTCCCACAAATAGATTCTCGGCACGCTGTGAAAGCTTGACCATCTCCATCATTGGCAATCCGGCTTTATAGAAATCATTTATCAATACAGATGTTACGAGTTCAATTGAGGCTGAGGATGACAGACCTGCTCCGTTGGGAATATTTCCGCAATACAACAAGTCAAGGCCAGCAATATAAATTTGCTTTTTTGCAAATTCATTAATCACTCCTAAGGGATAGTTTACCCAAGCCCCATCGGGCTGCTTCTTTGGGAGCTCAGAAAGAGGAATTTCCATTTTCAAATCCATATTGGTGCTTGCAAATCGAACAATATCCGAACTGTTCTTAGCTGCCAGAAGGTAGGTTCCGTAGTTTATTGCGCAAGGGAAGACATAGCCTCCATTATAATCGGTGTGTTCACCTATTAAATTCACTCGTCCGGGTGAGAAAAAAAGTGCTTCAGCTTCCTTGTTATACTGCCTGCTGAATTCTTTCTTTAATGCATCTATGTCCATAATTACTGCTTTACATTTTACTTCTATGAGGAAGGGCAAAAGTAAAGATTTTTTCAAGCTCAACAAAAGGATAATTCGCTTGTTCCTCTATTTTAAACTAAAGATTTACACGATGACAAGGCAGTATAATAAATTCAGCAGGATTATTACACAAGACGACAGTCTGCCGGCGGCCCAGGCTATGCTGCATGCTATTGGCATGAACGAGGATGACCAGAAAAAAGCCCAGGTAGGAATAGTTAGTACCGGCTTTCAGGGCAACCCCTGCAATATGCACCTCAACGACCTGGCCCTTGAAGTGAAAAAAGAAATTGACAAACAGCAGGACTTATACGGACTTATTTTTCATACCATAGGTGTTAGCGATGGTATCACCAACGGAACAACCGGTATGATGTATTCCTTACCCTCACGGGAACTTATTGCTGACTCAATAGAAACAGTTGTAGCTGCTCAGTTTTACGATGCTGTGGTTCCCATAGTGGGCTGCGATAAAAATATGCCGGGAGCCATGATCGCGCTAGGCCGTTTGAATCGCCCTGCCATTTTGATGTACGGAGGAACCGTAAAGAAGGGAAGCTGGAAGGGCAAAGATCTCAATATTGTTTCGGCATTTGAAGCTTATGGCGAAAGGCTAAGGGGCAATATGTCCGAATTCGATTACAAGGGCATTATTAAGCACAGCATTCCGGGTGCAGGAGCATGCGGGGGCATGTACACGGCTAATTCAATGGCTGCCGCCATCGAATGTATGGGTATGAGTCTCCCATATTCTTCATCAAATCCGGCGGTAAGTCCCCAAAAGATAAATGAAGCCGGGCGAATTGCGTCGGCTATTAAAGTGGTGATGGAAAAAGATTTGAAGCCGCACGATATTATGACCCGCGAAGCTTTTGAAAATGCTATTAGCTTGATTATGGCACTGGGAGGATCCACCAACGCTGTAATCCACCTGATTGCTATGGCCAAGGCAATAAATGTAAGCCTTAGTATCGACGATTTTCAAGATATTAGTAATCGTGTGCCTTATTTAGCTGACTTAAAACCAAGTGGTAAATTCCTGATGGAAGACTTGCACGAAATAGGCGGCATTCCCGGCGTTATGAAATTTTTGCTTAAGAATGGTATCTTGAACGGCAACTGCATGACAGTAACAGGTAAGACTCTGGGCGAAAATCTGGAAGAAGTGCCTGACTTCCCTGCCACTCAGCAAATAATTCGTTCCTTAAGCAATCCTCTGAAAAAGACAGGGCATATACAAATTTTGTATGGCAACCTGGCACCCGAAGGAGCTGTGGCTAAGATTACCGGTAAAGAAGGTGAACGTTTTGAGGGCCCGGCACGAGTATATGAAAATGAGTCATCTGCCAATGAAGGCATCAAAAATGAAGTGCAGCCGGGCGAAGTTGTTGTAATACGAAACAGCGGACCCAAAGGAGGTCCGGGAATGCCGGAAATGCTTAAGCCAACCGGCGCCCTAATGGGTGCAGGCTTGGGCTCTTCAGTTGCTTTGATAACAGACGGTCGCTTTTCGGGTGGCTCACACGGCTTTGTAGTAGGGCATATCACTCCCGAGGCTTACGAAGGAGGATTAATCGCTCTAATCAAAAATGGCGACATCATTAGTATTGATATTAGCAAAAACAGTATTAACGTTGATATTAGCGGCGAAGAGATTCAGAAGCGTCGCGCTGCATGGAAGCGCCCCGAAAGTAATGAGCCTATCGGTATTCTTAAGAAATTCCGCCGCTCCGTCAGCTCAGCCTCCGAGGGCTGCGTAACTGATTAATAAGCGACTTTCTCACCGGTATTGAAGCCCTGCCTTGCCAAAGGCGGGGCTTTTTGAGTTTAAAAACTTTAGTAGCTTTGCACTTATACATTCCATCTTGTCATTTTTGACTTTAACAATTGATGACAGAATACAGCTCTTTTAAATTTAATACTAAGTATTCTTCGAATTTTCCTATTTTTGTTTTTGCAAACTAAATAATTTAATAATGAATATTGAAGAGAGTAAAATTGAAAACTCAAAAAATCTCAGCGTTTCTTTATATACTTTAAAGAATAAGAGAGGGACAAGTGTTAAAATCACAAATATAGGAGCTACAATTACCAGCATTACAACTCCTGACAAAAACGGAACCATTGAAGAAATTGTCCTAGGCTTTGACGACCCTATGAGCTATTTGTCAGAAGAGTACAAAAACAATTGTGTCTATTTAGGTGCTGTTGCAGGACGCTTCGCAAACCGAATTGCAGGGGGACAATTTTCGCTTAACGGAAAAAATTATAAACTCGCCCAAAATAACGGAGCTAACCATTTGCATGGCGGTCCAGAAGGATTTCACTTTAAACTTTGGAATGCTAAGATAGAAGCTGACACTCTGGTTCTGACTCTTCTTAGCCCCGATAATGATGAAGGCTACCCGGGTAATCTTGAAGTAAAAGTGAGCTATCGACTAAATGATGATAACGAACTGATAATAGACTACAAAGCCTCAACCGACAAAGCGACTCCGGTTAATCTGACCAATCACAGCTATTTTAATCTTTCGGGTAAAAAGGGCAATATTCTGAATCATGAGCTAATGATTATGGCCGACCACTATACTCCGGCTATAGATGCAATCCCCACAGGCGAAATTTTAAGTGTGGAAAATACGCCCTTTGACTTTAAAACCTTTCACAAAATCGGCGAGCGCATGCATCTCCTTCCGGAAAAAACTTACGATCACAACATGGTTCTTAATAACAAAGAAGGCGAACTCTCCCTTGCTGCCATTGCTAAAGAGAATAGTTCGGGAAGAATCCTGGAAGTCTTTACTACCTTGCCCGGGATGCAATTTTACGCGGGATATTTTCTGGATGGCACACATGGTCGCGGCAATCGGAAATTCGAGAGTCTGGAAGGCTTCTGCTTTGAAACGCAGTATTTCCCGGATTCGCCCAATAAGCCACACTTTCCCAGTTGCATCGTAAGTCCTGACAAGCCATTTAATCACACAACCGTATTCAAGTTCAGCACTAAAAATTAACTCTTGATGAGCTATAATGATAAGCATAATTGATTACTTCGAAGAGAGGGTTCGCTCCTACCCTGACAATCCGCTTGTCTGGGAAAAAACTGACGCTAAATACGAAGCCACTTCATATAGTGAGGCGCATAAACTTGTAAAATTTTATGCTGCAGGACTTCTCTCGCTGGGGATAAATAAGGGCGATAGAATCTCACTCCTATCGGAAGGAAGGCGTGATTGGTTAATTTGTGAGCTCGCCATTCTCTATATTGGAGCAGTCAACGTGCCTCTGTCGGTCAAACTTGAAGAGGCCAACGATTTGGTATTCAGAATTGCACATTCTGAAAGCAGGCTGGTGGTTGTTTCGGCCTTTCAACTAAATAAAATTAGGAGCATAAAAAATCAACTTCCCGACTTAGAAAAAATAATTGTCTTTGATGATAGCGACAATAGTGATGAAGACGAGATAAGTTGGAGCGAACTTTTCAAGCTAGGGGAAGAGTTGATAAAACAAAAGCCTGAACAATTAAAGGAGAGGCGTAATTTGGTTAAGCCGGAAGATATGGCAAATATCTCTTACACTTCAGGGACAACTGCCGATCCCAAAGGCATTATGCTCTCGCATAGAAACTACACAGCAAATGTTGAACAAGCATTCAGCTTTATTGATATTCCTGAACACTATCGCACTCTTGTGGTTTTGCCCTGGGATCACGCTTTTGCTCATACAGCAGCTCTCTATGCTTTTATGTACCGCGGTGCCTCTATAGCCGCGGTGAAAGCAGGCAAAACTCCCGGCGAGACACTAAAGAACTTTGCCGCAAATATTCATGAGATTAAACCTCATGTTCTGATGAGCGTTCCTGCTCTTGCCAAAAGTTTTCGTAAGAATATTGAAAAGGGAGTGCAATCAAAGGGTAAAATGGCATGGTTTCTCTTTAAGCTTGCAATGACGCATGCTTATTGGTATAATGGAAGCGGCAATGATAGAGGCAAAGGCCTTAAGAAACTTACCAGTCCGCTTGGACTCTTAGTTGATAAGATACTCTTTTCAAATGTAAGACTTGGCTTGGGAGGCGAACTTCAATTCTTTATCGGTGGCGGAGCTTTGCTTGATATCGAACTTCAGAAATTTTTCTACGCTTTGGGTATCCCAATGTATCAGGGCTACGGATTGAGCGAAGCCGCTCCCATCATTTCTGCCAACACACCTGCCCAGCACAAGATGGGCTCATCAGGCAAGGTGGTTCGCAATCTGCTGATAAAAATTTGCAATGAAGAAGGTCAGGAACTGCCTTCAGGCTCATCGGGTGAAATTGTGGTTAAGGGCGAGAATGTGATGATGGGCTACTGGAAAAATCTTTCCGCATCGTCAGAAACCGTGAAGGATGGCTGGTTGTTTACCGGTGATTTGGGATACCTCGACCGGGAAGGATATTTATATGTTTTAGGGCGATACAAGAGCCTGCTAATTTCGCACGATGGTGAAAAATACAGCCCTGAAGGAATTGAAGAGGCTATAGTAGATCATTGCAGCTTAATTGAACAGATCGTGCTGCACAATAACCAAAGCCCTTTTACCGTTGCTGTAATCGTACCCAACAAAGAAGCTGTTAATTCGCTTTTGAGACACCGACAGTTCAAATCAGAAGAAGAAAAAGCACAATTTATTCTTAATCAAATTCAGGAAGAGCTGTCAGAGTTCAAAAAAGGTGGTAAATTGCAAGACATGTTCCCTCAACGCTGGCTCCCTTCTGCACTCTTGATTGCAGCTGAAGCCTTTACTGAAACTAACAGAATGCTTAACAGTTCGCTGAAAATTGTACGCAGGGCTGTGGAAGACAAATATAAGGAAGAAATTAATGAACTCTATAAACCCGGGGGCAAAGACATAAATAGTAAGCTTAACAATGATAATATAAGAAACTACTTTACTTGACAGATAGCATTAAAGTACTTACTATTAGTCATTATTTTTTTACCGTTAGTAAAAAAATGAAACAAAAAGCTATATATTTCGTCTTTAGTTAGTAGTGAGCTTTTGTATTTAGCAAAGTTTTCACCAAATTTACGCCAAAATTGTGACATTTGACTTTACAATGGTTTCATAGATGTACAGATATAATAAAAAATTAGCACTCCTGTTAGCGCTCTGGTCAATATCCCTTATAGGCTATGGACAGTTGAGACGAGGGTATTCTACTTTTCCCTTCGACATTTGGGCAGGAATGTCGGTAACCCCAAAAGCAGGAGTTAATATGTTTTTTGGAGACCTTGTTGATGAGTCAAGAACCAGTTATTCCTTTGGTCTAAATGCCAACCGGGAAGTATCCAGAGTCCTCTCTGTTCGCCTTAATTTTATGGGCGGCGAAATGAAAGGAGAACAAATATCCCCGACTCTTAATACACCTTATGCCTCCTTCGAGAATTTTTATGGTGAATTTACTGCCGGCGTAACTTACAGACCTCTCAACCACTTCTTAGGATATTTTAAAGAACGTAGTTTTCAGCCTTATCTGCTGGCTCAGGTAGGGGGAGTTTATTTTTCTGCAACAGAGTTTTGGGGTCCTGCCAGCGCAGGCACCTCCGGTTCTGTTCCCGGTGAAGTTTGGCGGGAAATCAGTGGCTTAACTCCTGTTGTTGGTATGGGTGGAGGGCTTTCTTACTGGATTACTCCCTTGTTAAGTGCCAATATTGAAATAAGCGGAAATTTACCCTTCAGCGACAAGTTGGATGGACATGATGTTTGGTACACTAGTTGGGAGCCGCGCCAGGATGTTCACGAGACAGACCCTTACGACTTTTATTATACCGCAACTGTTGGTGTAACTCTTTTGATAGGAGAAAGCCAGTACAGAAACGATGCGAAGTATAACAGAGCCAGCTACATTAAGACCAGAAAATTCTTACAACCTAAGAGCAGAAATAGGCAACCAAACAACAGGCGCCGCAGATAAGGCCTGATTAAGTCAAATAAAGAATATACAAAAATCCGTAAAGACAAGGCAGAGCTTGTTTTTACGGATTTTTTCGTTGTTTGAGCAAGTCCTGTAAACGATACATTTCATCCCTGTATTGAGCTGCTGAAATAAAGTCCAATTCTTTGGCTGCCGCCTCCATACTTTTGCGGGTTTTATCAATAGCTTTTTCAAGAGCCTTTGGACTCATAAGAGCAACGACCGGATCGGCAGCAATATCAATATTTTCCGGCTCCACATAGGCTCCCGGTAAAGATTCACTCTTTTTGCCCGGCATTGCAGAACCCTTTTTCCTAATAACCTGACGCGGAATTATTCCGTTCTTTTCATTGTATTTCAACTGCTTCTCCCTTCTATAGTTTGTCGCCTCTATGGTCTCGCGCATAGAGCCGGTAATTGTGTCAGCATACATTATAACCAGTCCATTCAAATTACGTGCAGCCCTGCCGGCAGTCTGGGTAAGCGATCTTGCCGAGCGCAAAAATCCTTCCTTATCGGCATCAAGTATGGCTACCAGCGACACTTCGGGTAAATCTAAACCTTCACGCAAAAGATTCACCCCTACCAATACGTCAAAGGCTCCTTCCCTAAGCCCATCCATAAGTTTAACCCTTTCTAAGGTTTCTACATCAGAGTGTATATATTCGCAGCTTACCCCCATTCTGCTTAAATAAGCTGTCAATTCTTCTGCCATTCTCTTTGTAAGGGTCGTTACCAGTACTCTCTCATCTTTCTCGGCACGAATCCTTATCTCCTCCAATAAATCGTCTATCTGATTAAGGCTTGGACGTATATCAATCACAGGATCGGGAAGTCCAGTTGGCCTAATAACCTGCTCTACAATAACTCCCTCGCTTTTGGCAATTTCATAATCGGCAGGCGTAGCGCTAACATATATTACATTTTTTGTCAGTTCTTCAAACTCTTCAAATTTCAGTGGGCGATTATCCATCGCCGCCGGCAGCCTGAAACCATATTCTACCAGGTTTTGCTTTCGGCTAAAATCACCTCCGTACATTGCTCTAATCTGAGGGATGGTGGCATGACTCTCATCAATGACAGTAATAAACTCTTTAGGAAAAAAATCAAGCAAGCAGAAAGGACGAGTGCCCGCGGAGCGACCATCAAAATAGCGGCTATAGTTTTCAATACCCGGACAGTAGCCCAATTCGCGAATCATTTCCATATCATAATTTACCCGTTCCTCAAGTCTCTTTGCTTCCAGATTCTTCCCTACATCCTTCAAAAACCCGAGGTGCTTCGTCAAGTCATCCTGAATAAGATATATCGCTTGATTTATACGCTCTTTGGTGGTAACAAATATATTGGCAGGATACAAGTTGAACTCATCAACTACATCAAGTCGGATATTGTTTATCGGATCAAAAGTTTCAATACTCTCAATCTCATCACCCCAAAAGATAACACGGCAGGCATAATCCGCATAAGCCAAATTTATATCAACCGTATCGCCCTTAACCCTGAAGTGCCCCCTCTCAAACTCCACTTCGTTGCGTGAATACAAACTGTCAACCAGTTTACGAAGAAACTGATTTCGCCCCAGTGCTTCACCTTTCTTCAAACTGATTACTGTTGAATGAAAATCTTCAGGATTACCTATGCCGTAAAGACAAGACACCGAAGACACAACGATTACGTCCTTGCGACCCGACATCAACGCGGATGTTGTGCTAAGCCGCATCTTTTCGATCTCATCATTAATCGAGAGGTCTTTCTCAATATACAAATCTGATACAGGTAGATAGGCCTCCGGTTGGTAATAATCATAATAAGAAACGAAGTACTCAACCAGGTTGTGAGGGAAGAATTGCTTGAATTCACTGTAAAGCTGCGCAGCCAAAGTCTTATTATGGCTAAGCACCAATACAGGCCTATCCAGGATCTCAACAACATTCGCCACCGTAAAGGTTTTACCCGAACCGGTTACTCCCAGCAGGGTCTGATAAGATACACCTGAATTAAAGCCTTCAATTAATTGCCGTATTGCTTCAGGTTGATCACCCGTTGGTCTGAAATCAGACACCAATTTGAAACTCATATTTTAATTTCCTTATTCAAATATTTCCTGTCACTCCTTTAAACACGAAAGTAGCAGCCCCCTCGAGCCAAATATCGCGAAACCTTCCATTACCCACAGGACTGAAGCTCACCTTAAGAGATCCTCCTTTAACTATAACCTTTACTCCAACCCTGGTATCAGAAGTTTTTCCTTTAAGATGATAATCGCTAAGCACAGCTGCTACGCAGCCTGTGCCGCAGGACCATGTCTCGTCCTCAACTCCGCGTTCGTAGGTTCTAACAGTCAATTCTCCATCATCTTTAGAAGACACAAAGTTAATATTACTTCCTCCTTCACCGAAGAGTCCGCTCTCCCGAAGCTCTTTACCTTTCGTATAAACATCTATATTCTCAAGCTTATCAGTAAAAACAACATAATGAGGTGAACCGGTATTCAGAAAACATCCTCCTTCTATCTTAGTTATCCCTTCTACATCAAGCATCTTAATCATTACAATATTACCACTGAATCTGGCCTGATGAAGACCATCAACAGCTTCAAATTCAAACAGCTCATCTCCTGAAACAATCCCTTCCCGCTTGGCAAAGGCAACGATGCAGCGTCCGCCGTTGCCACACATAGTGCTTTCCTTACCGTCGCTATTGTAATATCGCATCGAAAACGCGTATCTTTCCGAGTTCTCGAGCAGCATTAAGCCGTCTGCGCCAATGCCGAAGCGTCTGTGACAAATACGCCTGATCAAGTCACTGTTTGTGCCATCAAACTCACCGCCACGATTGTCGATAATCACAAAATCGTTACCGGTACCATGAAATTTGCTAAAAGTAAAGGAGTCCATAAACTAATGAGATATTATTTAATTCACCGGGCTGCTAAGTTCTTTATTCTATTCACTATCTACAAACAAATTATTATCAAAATTGTTAGATTATTGTACCTGCCGGTTAAAATCTGTTAATCTTTCTTCCCGGGCACACAATTTGCAGTTTTACAACGAAAATTATTAAAAACTTAAAGATATGAATGCTAAACATGTATTTACAACTTTTGCAATAGCAATTATAAGCGCGTTTATCGGCGTTTTCGCGTATTCCAAATTCTTTAAACCAAAAGCCGAAAGAATTGAAGTGCCCGTACATGTTGAACAAGCTGCAAGATACGCATCTTTGCCGGCAGCATCTCAGGGAGCTTTACCTGACCTCACATTTGCAGCCGAAAATTCTGTTCATGCCGTGGTTCACGTTATGACTAAAGGAAGAAGCACCGCTTCAAGTCAGAGCTACCCCAGTAATCCTCTATTTGAGTTCTTTTTCGGACCCCGGGGATTCTATCAGGAGCCTCAACAGCCGCAGCCTGTTATGGGAGCCGGATCGGGAGTGATAATTTCGAACGATGGTTTTATCGTGACCAATAATCACGTGATTGAGAACGCTAATGAAATAGAGGTAACGCTTAATGATAAGCGCACTTTCAAGGCGGTCAAGGTTGGTTCAGATCCCAGCACAGATTTGGCCCTGCTCAAAATTGACGGTTCCGACCTGCCCTATATGCGCTATGGTAATTCCGATGTTCTGAAGATTGGAGAATGGGCTCTTGCCGTTGGCAATCCCTTTAACCTGACGTCCACTGTAACTGCAGGTATTATAAGCGCAAAATCGCGTAGCATACAGATATTAGGCCAAATGAGTATTGAAGCTTTCCTTCAGACCGATGCAGCCGTAAACCCCGGGAACAGTGGTGGAGCCCTTGTTAACACTCGCGGTGAACTGATAGGCATCAACACAGCAATAGCCTCAAGAACAGGCTCGTTTGCCGGATACTCCTTCGCCATTCCCGTTAGTATTGTTGAAAAAGTCGTTGCCGACCTAATGGAGTTTGGGGAGGTCCAAAGAGGCCTCCTTGGAGTCAACATCAGGGAAATAGATAACGCTTTGGTTCAGGAACTAAAACTGGATAGGGCAAATGGAGTTTATGTAGCAGAAGTAATTGAAGGAGGTGGCGCAGAAGCTGCCGGAATAAAAGCAGGAGACATAATAACTGCCGTAAACGGTGATGCTGTCAATAGCGTTCCGCAGCTTCAGGAAAGAGTCAGCAGACATCGTCCGGGCGATAATTTGCAAATAGAAATAATTCGTGACGGAAAAAGAAAACCTTTTACTGTTACCTTACGTAACATTCACGGTAATACTGATGTGGTTAAATCTGCAAGCAGAGTATCTGTGTTAGGCGCCACTTTTGAAGCAGTTTCAGATTCAGAAAAACAAAGACTAAAAATCAGAAATGGACTGAAAGTCAAGAGTGTATCCTCAGGAAAATTCAGAGATTCCGGAATTAATGAGGGCTACATAATTACTCAGGCTAACCGAGTACCTATCAATAGCGAAGAAGATCTAAACAAAGTAGTTGAAGTGCTGAACGAAGGTTTATTCCTTACAGGGATTTATCCTAACGGCCGGGTGGCATATTATGCCATAAATCTTCAGGATTGATAAAATAGCAGGGAAGGCCTATACAGATATTGCTTTACTTAATTTATTGTAGTACTTTTGCGCCGTATTTGGAGGAAACATGAGACAATTAAAAATAACAAAATCAATAACCAATCGCGAAAGCGCTTCGTTGGATAAGTATCTTCAGGAAATTGGTCGTGAGGAGCTTATAACCGTCGAAGAAGAAGTTGAACTGGCACAGCGAATCAAGAAAGGCGATCAGGCTGCCCTTGAGAAGTTAACCAGAGCCAATTTGCGTTTCGTGGTATCTGTAGCTAAGCAATATCAAAATCAAGGACTTAGTCTGCCTGACTTAATTAATGAAGGAAATTTAGGCCTTATAAAAGCGGCCGAAAAATTTGACGAAACAAGAGGTTTTAAGTTTATTTCTTACGCTGTATGGTGGATTCGTCAATCTATTCTACAGGCTCTTGCAGAGCAGTCGCGGATAGTTCGTCTGCCTCTTAACCAGGTAGGCTCTCTTAACAAGATAAATAAGGCCTACTCAAAGTTTGAGCAAGAACATGAGCGCAAGCCTTCACCTGAAGAATTGGCAGAGCAGTTAGAATTGCCTGCTGAAAAGGTGACAGACACGCTCCGGGTTGCCGGTCGTCATATTTCAGTTGATGCTCCTTTTGTTGAAGGAGAAGATAACAGTCTGCTGGATGTCCTTATCAACAGTGATTCTCCTAATGCAGACCGTGCACTGATTAATGAGTCTTTAGCCAAAGAAATTGAGCGTGCGCTTGCAACTCTTACCGAAAGGGAAAGCGACATAATAAAGTTTTTCTTTGGTATAGGCAGTCAGGAGATGACCCTTGAGGAGATAGGCGAACGCTTCGGTCTAACTCGTGAGAGGGTAAGACAAATTAAAGAAAAGGCCATTAGGCGATTAAGACATACCTCAAGAAGCAAGCTTTTAAAGTCGTATTTAGGATAATAGAATAGAAACTAACCAACTTGGGCTGTCTCAAAAGGACAGCCCATTTTTTATAGTAACTTTTCAAAAACCCGGCATTCATTTTCCCAGTTAAGCTCTTTTACACAAGCCGGTAAGCTTAAAGCCCACTTCTCTCTCAAGCTCTCATCTTCACAGGCCGTTTTAATAGCAGCTGCAATGTTTTGAGGTTCCAGATTATCCAGTAACAAACCTATTTCATAATTTGTTACTATCTCGGAAATATCGGGAAAGGCAGTTGCAATAATAGGCAAGCCTAAAGCCGGATAGTCAAACAGCCTGTTAGGCAAAGAATGGTAGTAATTAAGCCCCATATTCTCTAGCAGACATAGTCCAACATGAGCCTTTTGGGCTTCGACGGCCAACTCTTCAAATGGCAGTGCTCCGGTAAATATTACCCTGTCAGTAAGTTGCAAGTGATTAACCAACTCTTGCAGCTCTTCTTGCTCATCTCCCGCCCCCACAATAAGCATAAAATAGTTAGGTAAATAGAGCATAGCTTTAATGGATTCAACCAGGCCGCGACCCACATTTAAGGCTCCCTGATAATATACAACTGGAGAGTCGCTCAACTCTCTTAAACGGTGAAGCTGCTTAGGATAGTTGGGAACATTTCTCAGTAATAAGGCATCAACTCCATACTTAATTTTATAAATTTTCCTAATGCCCTCGGAAACTGTTACACATCTATCTGCTTTAGTAATTAAGAATCTCTCTAATTGTGACCATATCCATTTTACCGCCGGTCTGGCTTGCAACTCCGGCATTTCTGTAAAATATTCGTGGCTGTCAAAGGTTACAGGGATTTTCCTGATTTTAGATATAAGAATAGCTGAAGCTAAAGTATCCAGGTCAACAGCCCATATCCTGTCGCAGGAATTCAATAACAAATAGAAAAACAGCCTGATATTAAGCTCTAAATAAAAAAGGGGGCCTTTGTTGAAGAGTAGATTAAACCGCTTAATTTTCCCTGCTCTTCCTTCAGGAATTTTTCCTCCCGGCCACCTTCTTCCAAGCAAGACCGGCTTCCAGCCTATTGCTTCGAGATATCCGGATATTTTAGCCACACGATTGTCTGTGACTAAATTATTAGATACCGTAATAATTATTCTTTTGCCTTCCATCAGAAAAATAAAAGAAGCCTTCCTGAGCTATGTCAGAAAGGCCTAAATATTGAAAAATTACCAACAAGCTTGATTATGCATCAATGTTGGCATAAGTAGCATTCTGCTCAATAAACTCCCTTCTTGGTGGAACATCATCGCCCATAAGCATACTGAAAACGCGATCGGCCTCGGTAGCGCTTTCAATATTAATCTGGCGAAGGGTACGATGCTCCGGATCCATAGTAGTCGTCCACAACTGCTCCGCGTTCATCTCACCCAGACCTTTATAACGCTGGATATGAATAGAGTCCTCACGTCCACCGCCATACTTGTCCACAAATGCCCTTCTTTGTGCTTCATCCCAGCAGTATTCCTCAGTTTTTCCCTTTTTCATTAGGTAGAGGGGAGGAGTGGCAATATAAAGATGCCCTGCCTTTACTATGTCTTTCATATATCTGAAGAAGAAAGTCATCATCAAGGTATTAATGTGGCGTCCATCCACATCAGCATCCGTCATAATAATAATCTTATGGTACCTTAATTTTGAAAGATTCAAGGCCTTACTGTCTTCCTCAGTACCAATAGTTACACCCAATGCGGTGAAAATATTCTTAATTTCTTCACTGTCAAAAACCCTATGTACCAGAGCCTTTTCTACATTAAGAATCTTACCCCGTAATGGCATAATAGCCTGAAACCTTCGATCGCGGCCCTGCTTTGCAGTTCCACCCGCAGAGTCACCCTCAACAAAAAAGACTTCACACAGAGCCGGATCTTTTTCAGAACAGTCTGCCAGCTTCCCGGGAAGACCTCCTCCTGAAAGGACACTCTTGCGCTGGACCAACTCACGAGCTTTGCGGGCAGCATGACGAGCCGTAGCGGCAAGGATTACCTTATTAACAATAGCCTTTGCATCCTTTGGGTTTTCCTCCAGATAGTACTGAAGCATAGTACTCACGGCCTGATCTACAGAAGCGGTGACGTCATTATTTCCAAGCTTGGTTTTGGTTTGTCCCTCAAACTGGGGTTCCTGAACCTTTACAGAAATAATGGCAGTAAGTCCCTCCCGGAAGTCATCGCCATTAATATCAAATTTCAGTTTAGACATCATGCCCGATTTATCGGCATAAGCTTTCAATGTACGGGTCAAACCTCTTCGGAAACCGGTAAGATGGGTCCCTCCCTCTATGGTATTAATATTATTAACATAGGAATAGACGTTCTCGGTAAATGAAGTATTGTAAAGTATGGCTATCTCAACCGGAACATCATTCTTTTCAGTGTTAATATAAATAATATTCTCAATAAGAGCCTCACGGTTAGAATCAACAAACTGGACAAACTCCTTCAGGCCTTCTTCAGAATAAAATTCTTCAGAAACAAAGTTACCCTTCTCATCCATTTCTCGCCTATCGGTCAAAATCAGCCTGATACCTTTGTTAAGATAGGCCAGCTCACGCATCCGATCAGCAAGAATAGAGTATTTATACTCGGTAGTAATAAAAATACTATCATCAGGAGTAAACTTAATAATGGTTCCCGATTTTTCTGTTTGCCCTACCTCCGCTACCGGGGCTAAGGGCTTGCCAAAGGCATACTCCTGACGATACACCTTCCCGTCACGGTGAACCTCCGCTATAAGCTGAGAAGAAAGGGCATTAACGCACGAAACACCTACGCCATGCAAACCCCCTGAAACTTTATAGCTGTCCTTATCAAACTTTCCGCCGGCATGAAGAACGGTCATCACAACCTCAAGAGCTGACTTGCCTTCCTTCTCGTGCATATCAACCGGAATACCGCGACCATTATCAAGAACTAAAATAGAGTTGTCCTCGTTAATAGTAACCTCTATGGTGTCACAATGACCGGCAAGGGCCTCATCGATTGAATTATCAACAACCTCATAAACAAGATGATGCAGACCTTTAACGCTTACATCTCCTATATACATGGCAGGGCGTTTCCTTACAGCCTCAAGACCTTCCAAAACCTGAATACTGTTGGCCCTGTAATCGCCATTATTCTTTTTAGGGCTAAGCTCTAAATTATCACTCATGATTAGTATTTTGAATTATTCTCTTATCTATCAAAGAGCTACAAATATAGTAAAATTCGGGCGTTTTACCGCCCCTTTGCTCCTATTTTTATCAACAATAAACAATTTGCATAACGTTAAATATCAGGAAGATACATAATGATATTTTCGAAGGATTTAATAATTGTGAATAAGTTGAATAATACATATCCAACAGCTATAAGCTGCCATGAATAGAAAAAGAAAAATTTTGAGTACTGAAAAGAGCCTAAACAAGCCAATAATTTATATTTTTGAAAGCTAATTAACTATAGAATATATTTTGAAAACCGAGGCAGAAGATAAAATGTGGTATGCCTTATATACCAAATCACGAGCAGAGAAAAAGGTACTGAAACAGTTTTCGGAAATGGGCATAGAGGCCTATCTTCCTCTCAAGCGTGAACTAAGACAATGGAGTGACCGCAAAAAATGGGTTGAGACTCCTGTAATCAGTTCGTACATTTTTATAAATATTCCTCGTAGTGATTATAAGCGTGTGTTTGAAGTAAACGGAGTTGTTAACTATGTATCGCACAAGGGAAAAGCTGTTGTAATTCCTGATAGAGAGATAGAGGCAATGCGCAAAACAGTAGAAAATAAACTTAGTTTTAGTGTACATCCGGGACGAATAAAAAAGGGACAGACCGTAACTGTAACTTCGGGTCCTTTAAAGGGGGTAAGCGGCACTGTGACCAGGCTTAAGGGAAATAAAAAACTATATTTGAATATAAGTCATATTGGCTATTCTCTGGTTGTCGATTTGGAAAATGAGAGTATTTCAGAGGAGGCCGAACAACTCTAACCATCCCTTAATTTTCTAAATATCAATTGAAACAAAATATTACACCCTCAAAAACGATGTTTTTGAGGGTGTGACTTTAGAACATTTCATTAACTAATATCTCTATACTAAACCCTGAGCCAGCATGGCATTGGCTACCTTCATAAAACCACTGATATTAGCGCCATTTACATAATTGACAAAACCATCCGGCTCAGTTCCATTCTTTACACATGAGGCATGTATATTTATCATTATAGATCTCAGCCTCTTATCAACTTCTTCTTTGGTCCATTGAAGACGCATAGAATTCTGAGACATCTCAAGACCCGAAACTGCCACGCCACCGGCATTAGCTGCCTTCCCGGGACCATAGAGTATCTTATGGTCAAGGAATACCTTAATTGCTTCAGGCGTAGATGGCATATTGGCCCCTTCTGCGACGCAGATACATCCATTGTTGACCAATTTAAGGGCATCATCTCCATTTAGCTCATTCTGAGTTGCACAAGGCATGGCAATATCAGCTTTTACGCGCCACGGACGCTCATTAGCCCAATATTCAGCACCGGGATACTTTTCGGCATACTCCTTAATACGGCCACGAATAGCATTCTTTAGAATCTTTACGTATTCCAGTTTTTCAGTATTAAAACCCTCAGGATCATAGATAGTACCATTACTGTCGGATAAAGTAAGAACCTTACCTCCCATCTCAAGCACCTTTTCAACGGCATACTGGGCTACATTACCTGAACCACTGATAGCTACCGTTTTGCCCTTAAAACTATCACCCCTGGTTTTAAGCATCTCGGCTGCAAAATAGGTGGCTCCATAGCCGGTGGCCTCCGGGCGAAGCGGACTGCCTCCAAAATCGAGCCCCTTGCCTGTGAAGGTGCCGGTAAACTCATTTTTCAAGCGCTTGTACTGACCATACATAAAAGCCACCTCACGCCCCCCTACGCCAATATCCCCGGCAGGAACATCAACATTAGGACCTATATGACGATACATCTCAGTCATAAATGATTGACAGAACTTCATCACTTCATTGTCTGACTTTCCCTTAGGGTTAAAATCTGAGCCTCCTTTTCCTCCACCCATAGGCAGGGAAGTTAAACTGTTCTTTAGCACTTGTTCAAAAGCTAAAAATTTCAGAATACCCAAATTTACTGAGGCATGAAAGCGAATGCCCCCTTTATAAGGCCCCAGGGCGCTACTCATCTGAACCCTAAAACCGCGGTTAATCTGAACTTCTCCTCTATCATCAAGCCAAGGCACACGAAACATAATTACACGCTCTGGTTCAACCATTCTTTCAAGAATCTTGTTCTTCATCAAAACGGGATTCTCAATAATAAAAGGGGCTAAACTCTCAACTACTTCATGAACAGCCTGATAAAATTCCGGCTCTGACGGATTGCGGGCAATAACGCCGGCCATAAAATCATCTACGTAACGGGATACCTGATTTTTCATACAATAAAAAGTTTGATTGCTGTCGAACAATGTTTTATGATGCAAAAATAGTAATAATATGCAACTATACTTACAAGTTCACGTTTTTTTTCGGCTTTTTATTACGAACTATTGCAAAACAATGCAAAAAAAGTTCAAAAAGCAAAAACAAGGAATTAATCCTCAGCCGAAAGTAGAGGCACAAAAGAAGAAGCTAAAATCTTAGATGAATAGAAGCTGCTCTTAATAAATTAAAGCTTGAATTTCAGGCTGTTGCCTCCTGAGTGTAAAGTAAGCTAATTGCGAATTAGTCGGCCTTCTCCCTTGATGTCTTTTGAATCGGGCTCTGAACCGGTGTATAAGATTCTTCCGTTATCCTCAATCAATACAGAAAAATAATCCAAAGCACGGCAATATACCAGACCCGAGCCGAAAAGGCTAACAGTGAGATAATCAGGGTATAAATCTCTTGCTTTAATAATTCCGGAACCCTCCTGAACTAATAAGGCATCTTCTGCCAGGCCGCGAATCTGAGAAGAGCCGGAGCCTGCTTGCCTAAAATTCAAGGAACTAAACTCTCCTTCAATATCAATTTCCCCTCCACTATTTGACAGAAGTTTGAAGTCTTGAATCCTTACAGCTTGTATTTTGACATTAGACCGTGAATAGACATTAAGGCTAAGACTTTGAACCCCAAGGGTATCAATCAACAACTTACCCTTGCCATAGATGCTAATCTCCTTTAAGTCGGGAGTCTCTATAACAATCTTTATTGGATGCCTTGGAACTAAAGTATAATTGGGAAGTCTTTGAATCAGAAGTTGTTCGTCGCTCACTTTAGTAGTAACAAATCGCAGTAGATTACTCTCAGCCTGCACATATACCTGCTGCTGCTCTGCTTGCCTTATTTCAAGCTCAAAATCATCATAGAAATCAATGCGGCTAAAAGAAGACAGCTTTTGAAGAACAGGTTCGGAATATTTGCCATCCCCGATTATCTCAAAATTAAGGATTCGTTCACATGAAGTAAACAATAGCAAAACTATTGAAAGCAGAATAATCCGCACTTTTCGTATAATTAATTGATGACAAATATATAACAATGGAGGATAAATTCCTATCTTTGCCCTGCTTTTGGTTTATATTAGTTTAACATGAGGTATTGGAACTAAGCGTTCCGATACCTTATTTTGTTAAATGCACTTATCTATTAGCGAAAGCCGAATCCTATGCCTGCTGAAAGCATGGAATAGTCACCGAAGGTGTAATCCCCGTATATCGCGAAGAATCCAAACTTCAGTCTGAGGCCTGCATTAAAGTCAAATCCATTGTTAGTATAGCCAATGGCAATAGGATCCTTTCCTAAAGAGCCATAATCCCCTTTCAGAGCAAAGTCGCTTGAGCTTGAACCATAGCCAATGCCTGTGTAAACATCCAAAACAGGAACCTTAATCCCAACCAGAAGACGACTAGTAAAGCCATCAGCAGTGATATCAAGCGATTGATCTGAACCACCGGAATATGAGTCAACACCCAAATCTGCTCCCAAGCGTGTATAGCCGGCCATTATTGATGCATGCCAAATGGGAAAGCGCTTAAGCAGAGGAAGGTATTCCTTGAAACTGTGAGTTAGTCCAAAACCATAGAGATTAACCTTGCCTGCATCACCAAGCGAGGTGTTGGGTACAAAACGGGCAGATACTTCCAAATGCGCCGGCAGGCCAACGGATAGCTGAACTAAGGGCATGGGAAGCATGTTAAAACCTGTACCATCAGGCATCTCAATCTCTGCATCAGTGTCGTTATTAACCAAAACAGGGCGAATAGCCTGTTTACCGGCAATTGTTGGTGAGGATGAAATATTCTCATCCTTAAGCGACCATGATCCAGGAAGCTGAGGAAGTAAGGAAGAAACATCAAAACTTTCGCTGGAAGCAGGCGCTATTGTCATATTTACCCCAATTGCAATATCAAAACCGCCTGTTTTATGGATGGAAGCAGAGTTATACCACCCTCCGTTCAAAGATTTACCAAGCATTTCACCGTAGGGTTGCAAATATGAGCGAGACATGACTTCTGCCGCACCTTTACCCATATCCAGAAACTCGGTAACGCTCTTTTGCGCCACGCTTGCAGTCCCGTAAAGAAACATGACTGATGTAAATAATAAGCTTATTTTTTTCATAATCATCAGATATTAATTTCAAAAAACTATATAGATTAACGTATAAAACAATCGGCTATTGCCTGGCCAGAAAAAATCAGATAATCAATTTCTGTGCTAACTTTGCCGAAAGTATTTGAATGCGTAAAATTGCAGGCGCTAATAATCATTTTAATCTTATTTATTTATATTTTAAAATATGTTGAGAACAAAACTCACAAAAACAAAACAGCTATTAGCCTGTTTTGGTTGCATAGCTTTGCTTACTTATTGTAAAAACGATAATACAATGTCTGATCAAAATCCATTATTAGAAGAATTTAACACCCCACACCAGACTGCTCCTTTTGACAAAATTAAAGTAGAGCACTACCTCCCGGCCTTTAAAATCGCGATGGAGCAAGGTCGTGAAGAAATCAACTCTATTATCACTAACAAGGAAGCGCCTGATTTCCATAACACTGTTGAAGCCCTGGAAAAGTCGGGCAGGCTGTTAAGCCGCATAAGCTCAATCTTCTTCAATTTAAACTCAGCCGAGACAAGCGATGATATTCAAAAGATTGCCCGTGAGCTTTCTCCCCTCTTATCTGAATATAGCAATGACTTGTGGCTCAATGAAGAACTTTTTGCAAGAGTAAAAACGGTTTATGAGGCAAAAGAGCTTAGTGGATTGAATGTAGAAGAGTCAAAACTGCTGGAGGATTTATACAAGGGATTTGTGCGCAAAGGCGCCTTGCTCAGCGGTGAAGCCAAACAAAGTTATAGGGAGTTAAGCGCCGAACTGTCACAATTATCATTACAGTTTGGTGAAAACCTGCTTGCCGAAACAAACTCATATAAGCTACATATTACAAATCCTGAGGATCTGGCCGGACTTCCGGAAGCCGAAAAGGAAGCTGCACATCAATTAGCACAAAGCGAGGGCAAAGAAGGCTGGCTCTTCTCCCTACATGCGCCCAGTATGCAACCCTTTTTAAAGTATGCTGATAACAGGGCCTTGCGCGAACAACTATTCAGAGCTTCTGCTTCAAGAGGCAATAACAATAATGAATATGACAATAATGAAATCGTTGTTCGTTTGGCAAATTTAAGGTTAGAAAAAGCAAATTTACTGGGTTACAGCTCCCATGCCGACTATGTTCTGGA
The DNA here is from genome assembly GCA_002427105.1 of Marinilabiliaceae bacterium UBA5488. Lineage (GTDB taxonomy): Bacteria > Bacteroidota > Bacteroidia > Bacteroidales > Marinilabiliaceae > Geofilum. The sequence goes on from DIPM01000033.1 coordinate 142,518, forward strand.
AGAGAGTATGGCGCAAAATGCCTCCAACGTCAATAAACTGCTCAATGAGCTCTACGATAAATCATTTCCTTTCGCACAAAGAGATGTTGAAGAGGTAAAAGAATTTGCTAAAGCGAGCGGCTTCAACGAAGAATTGCAGCGCTGGGACTTTGCTTACTATTCTGAAAAACTTCGAAGCTCGAAGTTCAGCCTGGATGAGGAGATGAGCAAGCCTTATTTTCAGCTTGAAATTGTTAAAAAGGGAATTTTTGACTTGAGTAATAAACTTTGGGGCTTGACTTATAAGGAAAACAAGGAAATAGCAGTTTATCATCCTGATGTTTATGCTTATGAGGTGTTTGACAAGGACAGTTCACTTCTTGCTGTCTTGTATCTGGATTTCCACCCGCGCAAAACAAAGCAAGGCGGAGCATGGATGACTTCCTTCCGCGATCAGCATAAGATTGACGGCAAAAATATTATTCCTCATATTTCTATCGTATGCAACTTTACTGAGGCTACAGCATCACGTCCCTCACTTCTTACCTATAATGAAGTAACTACCTTCCTGCATGAATTCGGGCATGCTCTGCACGGGATGCTGAGCAAAGTGACCTACGAAAGTCTTGCCGGAACGAGTGTTTACAGGGATTTTGTTGAGTTGCCCTCGCAAATCATGGAAAATTGGGCTTTGGAAAAGGAATGGCTGGGCATGGTTGCCTCTCATTACCAAACCGGGGAGTCTATTCCTGATGAGCTGATTGACAAAATCATAGAGGCAGATAATTTCCAAAGTGGATATTTAACCGTGCGCCAATTAAGTTTTGGTTATAACGATATGGGATGGCACTCAATAACAGAGCCTGTAACAATAAAGCCTGCTGAATTCGAAAAACTGGCAATGGCAAAGACTGAATTGTTTCCGACAGTGGAAGGAAGCTGCATGAGTACTGCCTTCAGCCATATTTTCGACGGTGGTTATGCTGCCGGATATTACGGATACAAGTGGGCCGAAGTACTCGATGCGGATGCCTATACCTCCTTTAAAGAAAATGGAATCTTTGACAAAGAGACTGCAGCAAAATATCGTGAATACATACTTTCAAAAGGAGGTACGCAACATCCGATGGACCTGTACATCAAGTTCAGAGGTTCAGAACCATCGGCTGATGCGCTACTTATTAGAAGCGGATTGATTCCGGCTTCTAATCGCCCCCAAGCTTTATAACCACCTTTTTTACGCGGCCGGGCTTAGCGCCGTGTACTAAAGCTTTATGAATTTCACCGGGAAAGAATATCACAAAGCCACCCTTTGGCACAAAGACTTCTTTCCCGGTTCCATCAAAAACGGTGAAATCTTTTTCAGCATCGTAAGCTTCAATTTCCTTCATATCATCCTCATCTGCATAAAAAACCTTTTCTTCTCCCTCAACCAAATAGTGGATATCAAGGTATTTATCATGTGATTCCCAAATACTGTCTTCGAAATCTTTTGTGTCGCGAACCATCCCATTACCATAGAGGTGATTACCAATCAATTCACTTCTTCCTTCAGGAAACTCTTCCGGACTAAGTGAATCCAGAAAATCAAATGCCTGCTCCAAAGACGGGTGAAGCATATAATAACGTGATGCGTTATCAAGAGTGTCGATTATCATAATTATCTGCTTTAAATTTTCTCTAAAATTAGGAATATTCTTCAACTAAAACCGTCTATCAATATCTGAGCTCTAATAAATTATTGTATTATTTAAAAACCATTCTACTCTTAAACCTTATCCAAAAGCATATTAGCTAAAAATTTATTATGAAATTTGTTTTTTGTGGATATAAATATCTTTTTATGCAATTTTCTTTATAATTTTACTTTTAAAATAGGAGACAAAAATAAAAAGACGTAAATTTATTCTTTATCCGATCGTTTTTATGAGAACCACTTATTTTTCAAAACCCATGTATAAGTAAATTCTTTTGTATGAAACTACCATGCAGCAACTCTCCGGTATTAGTCTGAGCTTATGCATGGGAGTTGCATCTGACCATTAACCAATAATTTTAGACAGATGAAAACAAGAAAACTTTGGATTGGATTTATTGCCGTTGTTACAATCTCGTTTGCCGTACTAATATATTACGGCCGTGAAATTTATCATGAAGCTCCTCCAATACCCGAAAAGGTAGTGGCAGAAGATGGAACAGTCCTTTTTACCAGACAAGAAATCAAAGATGGTCAAAATGTTTGGCAATCACTTGGCGGGCATCAATTAGGCACTATTTGGGGTCACGGGGCTTATCAGGCGCCCGATTGGACAGCAGACTGGCTTCACCGTGAAGCAGTTTTCATTCTGGATATTCTGGCTAAGAATAGCTATGGAAAGGTTTATGACGAACTTGAAGAAGAGCAGCGTGCATCATTGAAAGCCTTGTTGCAAAAAGACTTAAGAAGCAACACTTACGACAAGGCTAGCGGCACTATTACGGTCTCTTCTGTCCGCGCAGAGGCAATTGCAAACAACGGACTTCATTATGGAGGTCTTTTTACGAACGACCCCGAATTGGCTCACCTTCGTGAAGCTTATGCAATACCCGAAAACTCCCTCAAAACTGAAGAGCGCGTTCATCAGTTAAACGCCTTCTTTTTTTGGGCATCATGGGCCTGTGTAACCGAGCGTCCCGGAAAAGACATCAGCTATACTAACAACTGGCCTGCCGATGAACTGGTAGGAAACACTCCAACCGGAGCAATGATATTGTGGACAGGCTTTAGTGTGATAATCCTGCTGGCAGGCATTGGCCTGATGGTTTGGTACTATGCTTCAATGCGTAAAGAAGAAGAAACCGAGGTGCCTCAGAAGTCGCCTGTCGCCGATAGTACTCATACTCCCTCGCAAAAAGCTACAATAAAATACTTCCTGGTTGTTACCCTTTTGATTTTGGTTCAGGTACTTATGGGAGTTATTACTGCCCACTACGGCGTTGAAGGACAAGCATTTTATGGTATTCCGCTCGCCGATTGGCTACCTTATTCAATCTCCAGAACCTGGCACGTGCAGTTGGCAATTTTATGGATAGCCACTTCCTGGCTTGCTACCGGCCTTTACTACGCTCCTACGATAGCAGGCAAAGAGCCAAAATACCAAAAGCTGGGTGTTGACTTGCTCTTTTTTGCGCTACTAATTATTGTTATCGGCTCACTTGCAGGACAGTGGATGGGCGTAATGCAGAAGCTGGGATTAGTTGAAAACTTCTGGTTTGGCCATCAAGGCTACGAATACGTTGACCTGGGCCGATTCTGGCAATTGTTCCTTTTTGTCGGACTGATAATATGGTTGTTTTTAATGGGAAGAGCCATTGTGCCTGCAATAAAAATGCGTGGTGAAAATCGCCATCTGCTAATTATGGTTCTGATAGCCTGTGTTGCCATTGCATTGTTTTATGGCGCAGGACTGATGTGGGGACGCCAAACTAATCTGGCCATAGCAGAATACTGGAGATGGTGGGTAGTTCACCTGTGGGTTGAGGGTTTCTTCGAGGTCTTTGCCGTGGCTGTGATGTCTTTTCTTTTCGTTCGTCTTAAATTGATAAGAGTCACAGTTGCTACCACCGCAGTAATATTTACCACTATAATATTCTTGTCAGGCGGGATTTTAGGAACCTTTCACCACCTTTATTTTACAGGCACACCAACTGCCGTTATGGCCATAGGCGCCTCCTTCAGCGCGCTTGAAGTAGTTCCCCTAGTGCTGGTTGGATATGAGGCCTACGATAATCTTAAAATGTATCGAAGTGCAGACTGGATCAAATCCTATAAATGGCCGATATACTGCTTTATTGCTGTAGCTTTCTGGAACCTGGTGGGAGCAGGAATATTCGGATTTTTGATAAATCCCCCTATTGCACTTTATTATATGCAAGGACTTAACACAACTCCCGTACATGGTCACACTGCACTCTTCGGAGTTTACGGAATGTTGGGTATTGGCCTGATGCTTTTCGTGCTTCGTGATTTGGAAACCAATGTTGTCTGGAAGGACAGGTGGATAAAGTTTGCCTTCTGGATGATTAATATAGGCTTAATGGCTATGGTCTTATTAAGCGTACTTCCCATTGGTTTGGCTCAGACAGTCGCAAGTGTTCAGGAAGGCCTATGGTATGCTCGTTCTGCAGAATTCCTTCAACAGGATTATTTGACGGTCTTCAAATGGCTGAGGACAATTGGCGATACCATGTTCGCACTTGGTACTCTGGCGCTGGTCTGGTTTGTTTTTGGTCTAAAGACCGGATGGAGTATTGAAAAAGAATAGTCTAATAATTATTTGAACTATCATTTTGAAGGAGGCCTGGAATGCCCCATGGCATACATTTCAGACCTCCTTCTTTAATGCGAATTATGAAGAAAAACTGGCTTCTCTACAAAAAACTACACCGCTGGCCGGGACTTGTTATTTCCTTTTTCCTTCTCTATTTCGGCATAACAGGAATATTCCTAAATCATCGGGAAACATTTTCTCATATTGATATCGGCAGGAAGCATCTCCCCGAAAGCTATCATTACATTAACTGGAATAACGCCGCTCTTAAGGAAGCCCTGAATATTTCAGGCGATTCGATTCTAATCTATGGAGCTGTTGGAATCTGGATGACTGACTCTACTTATACTGACTACCATTGCTTCAATACCGGCCTGCCCGTAGGTTCAGACAACAGAAGGATATTTGATTTGCACCGGGCAGAGGATGGACATTTATATGCCGCTACTCAATTTGGATTGTATGCCTTTGATAAAAATTCCAAGCTTTGGATTAGGTTTAATATAGATGAGGACATTAAGCGCTTTGTGGGTATTGAGAATATCGGTGACACCATCTACGCATTAAGCCGCTCCTATCTTTACAAGGGGAAATCAGAAGGCATTAATACGAATTTTGAAAAAATAGAGCTGAAAGCACCGGCTGATTTCCAACAAAGAGTGAGCCTTATGAAAACTATTTGGCAAATCCACTCAGGAGAGATATTTGGACTGCCCGGTCAACTCTTTGTCGATTTGCTTGGATTGCTGACTATTTTTCTATCGCTTACCGGTATAGTCTGGTTTTTCTTTCCCGATTGGATAAAGCGCCGGCGAAAGAAAGATAAACCCCGACAAACTATAAAAAAGATTTCTACATGGTCGCTTAGATGGCACAATAAAATAGGGGAATGGAGCTTTGTGTTTCTTACTATTCTGTATTTTTCAGGAATCTTCCTTAGACCACCCCTCCTGATTGCAATTGCTTATACAGATGTTCCTCCTATCAAACACACATATCTGGATCAGCCCAACCCCTGGTATGACAAGCTTCGTGACTTACTTTATGATGAAGAAAAAAACATGCTTCTGGTTTCTACCTTAGACGGCATGTTCTATATGAATACAGATGATTATACACTAAACAAGTTTGAAATCCAGCCCCCCATAAGCGTTATGGGAATAACGGTTTTTGAGCCATATCAAGATGGTGCTTACCTGATAGGTTCGTTTAGCGGACTCTTCCTATGGCATCCCTCAAAGACTGAAATAATAAATTACGTCACCGCTGAGCCTTATCAGGATAAAACGGGGGGAAGACCTACGGGTGATTATAAAGTCACAGGTGCAATAAATTACGGCCATAATAAGCGATATATGATTGATTACGATGCCGGAGCTCTTCCACAGGGACATCATTCCGCTTTCCCTCAAATGACTAATGACATAGTTGATAATTCAGGACTCTCCCTATGGAATGTTGCCCTTGAAATTCATACCGGTCGCTTCTTTTCCGTTATATTCGGCGATTTCTACATCCTAATTGTACCTCTTGCAGGTCTCGGAGCCACTACCGTGGTGATAAGCGGATATATTTTATATCGTAGAAAATACAAGAGAAAAAAATGTTGATGCAAGTCAAAAGAACAAAGGATTCATCTTTGTCTATAATGAATCCTCTGTTTAAAAGCTAAATTTAAAAAAGCAAATAACCTTGATTGCTGAGCATTAATCATCAATCTCCTGGCTGAAATCAGGCATTCCGTCCTCGGTCCATCGCAAGACCCTGGCGCGGGTATGACGGTTTGGGTCGTATAAAGATTCCCCATCTATCTCTTTATAATCGCGGGCATGGTAAATCATCACGTCTGTTTTACCATCTTCAGCAATTGTGAAACTGTTATGGCCGGGGCCAAAACGATTAAAAGCCTCATTAGTATAAAATACCGGTACGGGGGATTTATTCCAGGAGGCGGGATTCAGGAGATCGGAACCAATCTCGGCCCACAACAAACCCATGGCATAACTCGCATCTGTAGCACTGGCCGAATAGGAAATAAATACTTTGTTGTTTCTTATCAAGACTGCCGGCCCCTCATTCACATTGTATTTTTGCATTTCCCATTCATATTCAGGCTCAGTAATAACCACTTCAGATCCTTCAAGAGTATAAGGATTTTTTAACTTTGCAATCATAAGTCCTGTGTTGGTAGGTATTGCACGCTCCGCCCACACGAGATAGCGCTGCCCCTCAAGCTCAAAAGTAGTCGCATCCAATGCAAAATCATCTCTTAGCGTCTGAATCTGCCCTTCTTCGACCCACTCTCCTTCAGTAGGATTATCTGAGGCATTAAACAAGACATACATTCTAATTTTCCATTTGTCTTCGGCAGAACCGGCTGCAAAATAAATATACCACTTACCATCAATACGATGGAGCTCAGGCGCCCAGATATGATTGCCCATAGGGCCGGATTCGTGCTTGCGCCAAACAACTACAGGTGCTGCTTCAGTCAAGCCTTTAATGGTTTTTGAACTTCGAATTTCTATCCGGTCGTATTCAGGCACTGTTGCAATAAAATAGTAAGTATCGTCTGAGTCCTTATATACCCATGGATCTGCTCTTTGTAAAGCGATAGGATTGTTAAAATTTATACCTTCCAGCTCCTGTCCTCCTCCCTTAGAAAGCCCGCAAGAAGCCAAAAGCCCGGACAGCGAAATTAGAAAAATTGGTAAAATTGACAATTTTGAGATTTTCATAGCTGATTATTTAATGTTTCTAAACATCAAAGTTACCAAGCCGGGCTAAGATAAAGGTGGACTATTGGGTAATAATCGTGCTAATATGTCCTCTTATGCCCATTAATTGTCGAAAACCAACACTTCCTTAAATTTGTTGTAGACAGCTTCAACAACTTTTGACCTAAAAGTCTGCCTTCGCTCCAGCTCCAGCTCCAGTTCCACAACAAGTAACAATTTCTCGTCTCTGACATCTGTATATATCTGCATAAGCATTTCATGATCAGTCAAAGGCGCTATTTGCTTTTTCAAGTCTTCAATAAGCACGGCGCAGTTCTCAGGCAAGGCAGAAAGAGGAAATTTTATATTGTCAAAAATGGTCGTTTTGCCAATTACTTCAATACTCTTTTCCATAAAATAGCGGTTGGGTACCTGGGTAAAATCATCACCACTGTTCTCCGCTCTATCTATTCGCACGTAAAAGGTCCCAATGTGGAGAACCTTTCCCTCGTCATCACCTATACGAATATAATCGCCTATTCTGAAGGGTTTTTTCCTAAGCAAAATCATCCAGCCAAAAAATGACAGAAGCACATCACGTATAGCAAATGCAAGACCTGTGGCAAGTAAACCCGCGAATAAAGTTATGTTACCAAGCGATACTCCTAATTTCGAAAGTATAAATAAAAAACCTATGGTATAAAGTGACCAACTGTATAATTTAGAATAGAAAATCCGCTCTTCAGGTTCAATGAAAATTTTGAATAGGCTCTTTTTTGTCAGTCTGAGAAATATGCTGACAGACAGCCATATCGCGAGCATTAAAGAGATAACATCGACAACTTTTTTCAGCATGTCCGACATCTTCAACACCTTGCTCCCATCCAAATACTTTAAAACCTCAAGCGCAGCCAACAACAAAACTACCGTAACTATTGGTACAAAAACAGACGAGAACTTAGATCGTTTACTTCGGATTTTAGCCATAAAGCATCAGAATAATTAAAGAAAAACAAATGACTACAAGGGAGTTGCAAGGAAGGCATTGTATGCAAAAAAAGAAAGGGCTGCCATCATTATGACAAGCCCTTCCTTAACCTTAACCCTAACCCGACACAAATATAATACAATTTAAAAAAATATGCAAGCATAGGGATGCAAAAAAAGATGTCAGCAAAGTGATTAATACTGTATATTACTCAAATTCCTTACAAAACGGCCGGAGACATTTGAAAGCAAATCTGTAAGCAATTATTAACACTATCCTAATGCTTAAAGTGTTGTATAAGTACTTAAATGTTCTATTTTTGCCGCTACAAAAACTGAAAATTATGAATATTGAATGGACAGAAAAGCTCTCGGTAAATAATCAGACAATTGATTCAGAGCATAAATCTCTTTTCGATGCACTAGGCATGTATTACAAAGGAGTTCAGAACGGAGCATCCAAAGAAAGTTTACAGGCATTGCTCTCCAACCTGTCTGATTATGTAGTAACACACTTCAACAACGAAGAACGTTACTTGCTGGAAATAGGCTATTCTGACCTTCCAAAGCACAAAGAAGAGCATCGTGCCTTTACCGACAAGGTTAAGGAATTCATAAACAGCTACAATTCTGGGAAAGCGCCTGCATCTTATGAGGTAACTCATTTTATAATGGACTGGATTGTAAATCATATCAAACGAGAAGATATGAGATATGCACGCTATGCACAAGGCCGCTAATCCGTCCTTCTACCTAAGCTGAGCCTTAATCCATTTCATTATATAATGACGTGTTTCTGATGATATCCAGTGCTCATTAACCGGAGTTATCATTGCTGTCTTGGGTTCCTTAAGTAGGTAATAGACTATATAACTGGTGGTTGGCGGGCATACATCATCATTAAAGCCCCAGGTCATAAAAACCGGTACTTCAATTTGTCGGGCAAAATTGACCACATCAAAATAAGCCATAGTATTGATTTTTTCCGGAGTATCCAAATACTCTATAGCTCTAACACAGGAAAGATACACTTTCTTCATATAGTAATTGTCTCGATTGTCAAGCCCGTTGACTAGGTAACTGTTATTAGCTGAAAAAAGCACGCCTTACCTCATCATACACCTCAATATCAATATCCGGCCGAATTCCATGGATTTCCATATCAAAGCGGATAAAACCATTTTCGGCATAAGAGATATCTTTCAAAGGATCCATTGGTTTAATGCCTGCTCCGGGCGGAGAAAAAACCACTGGATACTTCCCCCCGGCTTTGGGCTTAGTGAGGTATCCATAAACATACTGCCCTTTTTGGAATGCCTGCAATTTCACTAAATAGCAGTCAATCTTATCATTTGAATACTTGGGAACATATTCCCTCTCGACTAGCATAGGGCAAAGAGCCGCCTCTTTCTTTGCTTCTTCCCAAAAAGCTGTAAAATCATCAGGATGATGCGTATAAGGCGTAAGTTTATCAGGCTCAAAGCCTACCTTAATATGGTGCTTATAGATAGTCCCATCAAAGCTAACGCTAAGGCGGCAATCGAGGAATCCGGGTTCCGTCATCGTACCCGGAAAAATAGTTGCGACACCATTATTGCTTATAACTGAGCCTTCTATATTCGCAGGCATCAGCTCAGGACCTATACTATAGCTTATCTCGATACTATCTTGCAGTATTCCATACCGATATACTAAAACCTCGATCTCGGCGTCCTCATTTATCTTGTAAAGCCAATCACGGCTATCCGGAGTGCATGTCCACAAAACATCGCTCCGATAAGGATAATTCTGCCCGCACAAGACTATGGTTGCGAGCATAAATATAATATTAGCAGCCCCTCTTTTCATTAGTATATTTTTTGACATTTATGAGGCTAAAATACCAAAATAATAAGGTGGATTAACTTAATGAATCCAGATCTACATGCTTATGTCTGACATCCTTGCCCACGCTCAGGTAGATAGCGGCTTCAGCAATATTTGTAGCGTTGTCGGCAATTCGTTCAATATTTGAGGCGATAGACATCAAATTCAGGAAGGTCTTCATTTCTTCATGAGTCTTAACATGAGGCAGCTTCTTTTTAACTATTTTTTTCACAAACGAGCGATGAAATTCATCAACAATATCGTCGTTTTTAATCGTCCAGATTGCATTGTCCATATTCTTGCCGGCCAAGGCTTGCAAAGCCCTCTCAACCATAGAAATGCTCATAATCAAAACATCATGAATGGTATCTGAAAAGCTGTAAAAGGTTTTATAGTCACGAATCCTTTTTATCTCATTGATTATATTGATGACTATATCACCTATCTTCTCAACATTAAGCGAAACCCTATAAACTGAAATTAGATTTCTCAGTTCGGTTGCGACCGGAGTATATAACACTATTATATTAATTACACTCTCGCTTATCTTAATCTCATACTCATTAATAGTCTTTTCGTTCTTCTTTATCTCCGTAATATATCCCTCCAGTTGGGACTCAGACTCGTTTTCTATTACAGTCTCCAAAAGCCTAAGCTGTTTTAAAACCAGGGCTGTATAGGCTTCAAACTCTTTTTGTAAATCCTTGAAGGCAATATCCTTATTTGTACTCATCATCCAAAGTTTAAATCTTTATTATCAACCAAATTTACCACTTATATAATTCTCCGTCCTTTGATCGGAAGGATTTGTGAAAATATTAGAAGTGTTGTCATGCTCCACCAGTTCACCCAAATAAAAAAAAGCGGTATTATCACTTACGCGTGTGGCTTGTTGCATATTGTGGGTTACTATCACAATAGCATAGTGCTCCTTAAGCTGATAGATAAGCTCCTCTATCTTCATAGACGAAATAGGGTCTAGTGAACTGGCTGGTAACTAATGCCAATCCGGCAGTCATCAAAATAATGCTTAGCCCAAGAATAATAATTACAGTTAAAAAAATTCTATCGCCCAACCAGCTATAAATTGCAGGAAGGGGCTTCTTGGGTATATGCTTTATATCCATTATTTAATTTTTACGCAGAAATTTCGTTCAATTATTCAACACTTGCAACAGCAGTATCACCATTAGCGATTTCATTGTCACGCCCTAGCTGGAATTCATCCAAAACCTTCTGTCCGATTTTTTCTCCTTCCCATTTTATCTCCGCTATCATTGCTATATTTTTCTCTACTGCAGTTTGCGGTAATCGCGCATAGCCAAGAAGTTCTGACAATTCCTGTCCTTCGGTAATAGCCCAAACCAAAAATCTTACGACTTCAATTGCTTCACTCCTGCTTTTAATAGCATTGTTCTTATCTAGATTCTCATGTACCATTATCCATGTAAAACCTGCAATTGGGTAACCATAGGCTGCCGGAGTATTAGTAAAAAGGATCCTGGTATCGGAAGGCAGTTCAATATTGACTGCCTCTGTGGTAGCCTCAAAACTAGGTTCAATTATATTACCCGAAGAATTAATCACCGACCCGTAGGGCATATCGTTTAGAATCGCATACGAAAGGCTATTATATCCAATTGCACCCGGAGAATTCATAACGGCTCCCGCAACTCCCTCATTGCCGCTACCGCCAACGCCAAGCGGCCATTTAACACTTGTACCCGAGCCGACAGTAGTTTTCCATTCTTGGGAAACACTACTTAAATAGCTTGTCCAAATATTGGTTGTCCCCGATCCGTCCGATCTGTGAACTATGGTTACAGGCATTGAACGGAAATTAATACCCGGATTTAACTCAGCTATTGCCGGATCATCCCAGTTAGTTATTTTTCCAAGAAAAAGATTAGTAAGCACCTCAGAATTGAATACTACTCCTTTCCCAACTCCGGAAATATTATAGGTAGGCACAACGTCTGCAAGTGTAACGGGCATATTAAAAGCTCTTCCACCGGTCGATTCTTCGATTAAGGCAAGAACCTCGTCATCAAGAAAAGCCTCCGACATACCAAACATAATGGTCTGTTCAACAAACTGGCGAATTCCTCCACCTGAACCAATGGATTGATAGTTTACAGTAATACGTTTGTCGGTAAGCGTACGGTATTCATCAGCCATTGCAGTAATAAGAGGGGCAGGAAATGAAGCCCCGGCTCCTATAATATTCAGCCTCTCCTCAGACGATTCGCTGCCTTTGCCCACACATGCAGATAAAGCAAACGAAATTACTATGCCGATCACTACTCCAAGTGCACAAAGGGAGTTTTTCTTATGCATCCTCTTGATTTTTCATCATCACAAATCACTTTGTAAATTCAGGGGTAAAAATAACACTGTTATATTAACTGTATGTTACCAGTATGTAAGATGTATATTAACTAGCGTCATAGTAGTATTGTTGATTTAGTCTTCCCTATTTCAATTGCCCTATTATAACCCTGTCTATAAGGCAATCAGGCAAAATCCAACGCAAAAAAAGGATGGGCTTTGCAAGATAGCCTGCCGAATAACGAGCTTTCGGTCGCTTAACCTTTATTGAATTGTAAATTAATGCTGCAATAACAGTAGCCTCCGAGTGTTTATGGTCAGTGCCGCCAAAAATCCGTGTCAACTTTTCTACCATGCTTCGATAATCACCCTCCGATGAAGTCTTTAGCAAATTATCACGGGCTATGCTTCCCCATTCAGATTTTATCAAACCCGGCTCAATTAATATAACATCGATACCAAATAGTTTTACCTCATTGCGCAAACTGTCACTGAGTCCTTCAATTGCATATTTGCTGGCATGATACCAGCCTCCAAAAGGAGAAGCTACCTTCCCGCCAATAGATGATATATTTACAATTTTTCCCCACTTATGCTCTCTCATATATGGAAGCACCAGTTGAATTAAGCGTGCCACTCCAAAAACATTCACTTCCATCTGATATTTGGCAGAACTTATAGCTACATCTTCAATGGCACCATAGAACCCGAAACCTGCATTATTAATAAGGATATCGAGACGACCTTCCTTTTCGACTATATACTTAACTCCCTTAACCATCGATTCATCGTCGCTTACATCCATCGACAAAGTTTCAATTCCAAGGGACTTTAGTTCTTCCATTCTTTCTATTCTGCGAGCAGCCCCGTAAACCTTGTACCCTCTTTCAGCCAACAACACGGCTGTAGCCTTTCCAATGCCCGCTGATGCTCCCGTAATTAAAACAACACGCTTCATAACTATATTTTAAATTTTTAGAAACAATAGTATAACAAAGTTTCGACAATTATTCCTGCTTATTGCTCTTTTTGAATTTATCGCTAGCTAGAAAGATTAAAGACTGAGTAAAGTAAAACAAATGCTCCGGCTACATAACAATGGCATTTCTAAGCGCCAAACAGTCTTGAAACTATCAGTTGATAAGGAAACCGTTAATCGCGCTAAATGTGACAAATTACCTGTCGTAGAGCTTCTGAAATTAGAAGATCCGATACTGCAACATAGATTGTGGCTAAAACACAAAAGCCTGTAAATCATACGATTTGCAGGCTGTTGATTTGACTTAGTTTGTCTTTTGTCGGGGTGAGAAGATTCGAACTTCCGACCCCTACGTCCCGAACGTAGTGCGCTACCGGACTGCGCTACACCCCGATTTTGAAAGTGCAAATATAAAAAATATATGCTGCTGCAAGTAAAAAACAGCATTATATTTGATTCAGGGGGATAAAAGTTAAATAATTCAGCCTCTACGACAAAGTAAGCTAAGGTAGGTAAATGCCACAATGCGCTATCTGTAAGTCTTATTTAAAAGAACGTTGTCAGCTATTACCATAGCTGCCATAGCTTCTACAATTGGCGTAGCGCGGGGCACAACACAAGGGTCATGTCGCCCTTTGGCTTTCATCACCACCTCATTACCTTCTCTGTCAACTGTATTTTGATCTTTCAGTATGGTGGCTACCGGCTTAAAGGCTACCCTAAAGTAGATATCTTCACCATTGGATATTCCTCCCTGTATCCCTCCAGAGCGATTTGTACGCGAGTGTACACGCCCATCCTCCATATAAAATTCGTCATTATGCTGCGAACCAAGCATTTCAACGGAGCTGAATCCGCTACCATACTCAAAGCCTTTAACTGCATTAATGCTCAGCATAGCCTGCCCCAGGCGGGCATGAAGCTTATCAAACACAGGGTCACCCAAACCAACAGGAGCATTGGCAATGACGCAGGATACAACACCTCCAACCGAATCATGGTCTCGTCGCACACCATCAATATAGGCTATCATCTGCTTTGCCATATCAGGATCAGGACAACGGACAATATTAGTCTCAGCAAGAGCCAGGTCGAGATCCTTATAACTCTTGGTTACTTTTAAGGATCCCACCTGCGACACGTAGGCCTGCACTGTAACTCCCAGCTCTTTCAACATAAGCTTGGCCACGGCTCCGGCAACAACCCGGGCAATAGTTTCGCGGGCCGAGCTCCGTCCTCCTCCCCTATGGTCGCGGATACCATATTTGCTTTGATATGTATAATCAGCATGAGAAGGACGGAAAATATCCTTCAGATTATCATAATCGCGCGAGCGCTGATCTTTGTTCCATATTACAAAGGCCAGAGGAGTACCGGTTGCCACACCGTCAATATGTCCGGAAATAAACTCTACCCTATCCGACTCGTCGCGGGGACTAGTAATCTCGGATTGTCCGGGCCGTCGCCTGTCAAGTTCGTGCTGAATAAATTCCATATCAAGCTTCAGACCCGGGCTTACTCCTTCAACTATTCCTCCCACGCCTTTGCCGTGTGACTCACCAAAGGAAGTCAACTTATATAATGTTCCAAATGAATTACCTGCCATAGTCTGTTGATATTTGTTTGTTCAAAAATAGAGCATAGAGCTGAAACTTCAAAATAGAAAATGCGCTAAGGCAGTTCTAGCCCGCACAAAAAAAGGGAGCCACTTTTCAGCAAACTCCCTTATTATAGTATTAAAATATTGCTTAGCAACTGCAACCTGAACCGCAACCGCCTCCATGAGAGTGGTCATGACTGTGTCCGCAACCACATGAATCACCAACAAGCTCATCTTCGGTAGCCTCGCGAACAGACAAAATCGAACCCGAGAAATACAGATCATCTCCGGCTAAAGGATGATTGAAGTCCATTTTTACAACTTCATCGCTGACCTCGAGAACAATACCATTTAGGCGATTACCATTTGCATCTTGCATGGGAACAGTATTTCCAACTGCAAGCATCTCCTCATCAACAGAGCCGTTTACTTCAAAAATATTCTTTGGTAAATCGACAACTGCATCTTCGTTCACCTCTCCATAAGCTTCTTCAGAGCTAAGACCAAACTGGAAATTTTCACCGGCAGCCATTCCTTCAAGCTTGTTCTCGAACATTTCTATCATCCTTCCGGCGCCAAACAAGAATTCAAGTGGAGCGTCGACTGTAGTTTCTTCAATCATTTCACCATCAGCTCCATTTACTCTAAGTTGATATGTCAACGAAACAAATTTATTTCTTCCAATCTTCATGATATCACTTTTATTAGTTTTCTGAATTTTACAAACTTGTATAAGTTTGCAAAGAAACGGAGATTTTGCTTATTGTCAAAATGTGAATCGAAAAATCCTGCTCTTTAACACTTTTTTAACCGTCAAAAAAAGGACTACACACTTGATGTGAAGTCCTTTTAGATGCTTTCAGGCAAATGCTCTAAACTATTTCTTCCTGAAAAGCGACACGATCCACAATAAAATCACGGCACCTACTGTAGCAGAAATCAATTGCCATAGCAAACCGCCTCCACCAACACCTAATTGCGTGAACAACCATCCACCTATTAGACCGCCTACCAAACCAATAATAAGATTAAGAATTAATCCTTGTCCGGCACCTTTCATAATCCGACTTCCAAGAAAGCCTGCAAGCAGACCAACCAATAATGATAACAATAGACCCATGACTTTAAATTTTATAGTTAAACAATAAACCAATTAATAAATTTACTACTATTTTTGACGAAAAATAATTATAGGTGATTAAATGCATATTAACTGTTGCTGAAAACCTAAAAGACAACATTATAATGCATATAACAACAACTTTTCACAATGGTAAACAAAGTAGTTATTATAACAGGAGCATCATCAGGTATCGGTCTGGCCTGTGCCAAAGAGTATGCAAGCCGGGGTGCTGCTGTTTCAATTTGTGCTCGTTCGGCCGATAAGCTTGAAGAAATCAAAAATGAACTTCAATCTGCCGGTCACCGGATATTGGTTACTCCAGCCGACGTTAGCAAAGAGGAAGATTGTAAGCGTCTTATAGAAAACACAGTTAAGGAGTTTGGCAAAATTGACATTCTTATAAACAATGCGGGCATCTCAATGAGGGCGCTGTTTGTTGACGTAGATCTCGCGGTGATGCATAAACTGATGGATGTTAACTTTTGGGGAACTGTCTATTGCACCAAATATGCCCTTCCCTATATCCTTCAACAAAAGGGCTCAGTGGTGGGCGTTACATCTATTGCAGGGTTTATCGGACTACCCGGAAGAGTGGGGTATTCAGCATCCAAGTTTGCTATTAACGGCTTCCTGGAAACCATACGCGTCGAAAACCTCAAGACGGGGCTGCATGTAATGGTAGCGGCTCCGGGCTTTACTGCCTCCAACGTGCGCAAAGCGGCCCTCACAGCCAACGGGTCGGCACAGGGAGAGACGCCACGCCACGAAGAAGATATGATGTCGGCCGAAGAGGTAGCCGTACACATGGTTAAGGCGATAAACAGGCGTAAACGTACGCTAGTTCTTACCTTCGTTGAGGGAAAACTCACGGTTTTCCTCCGTAAATGGCTTCCTTCGCTTGTCGATTATTTTACCTACAAATTTATGGCGCGTGAACCAGACTCGCCCTTCAAATAGAACATCGCTAAAATGCTTTATAACAAGAGTGAAATCAAAGTGCGCTATGGTGAGACAGACCAGATGGGCGTAGTGAATAATGCTGTTTACCCTTCATGGTTTGAGATTGGGAGAACGGAGCTTTTCGATGAGCTAGGTCTTCCCTATAGTCAGATGGAGAAAAGGGGTATTATGCTTCCCCTTTCTGAGTTATATGTAAAGTACCTGAGTCCCGCTCTATACGGGGAAATTGTAAGTATCGAAACCACGGTTGATACTTTCCCGGGCGTTCGCATCGTATTTAACTACAAAATAAGTTGCGGCCAAAGATTAATTGCGACAGGTCATTCGGTCCAGGCTTTTATAAGCGCCGAGACCCGACGACCAATACGCATACCCGACTGGCTGAAAGACGCACTACTTCCCCATTTTGGTGAACCGGAGATTTAAACTAAAAAAAGACTTTCTGTCTTCAGAATTATTACATACTTACAACTCAATGAGCTTAAAGAAAGTTCGGCATAAGAAAACCGCGAACAATTTTCCTATGCCGAACTATTTTTACAACTAAGACTTAGCCCGAATACGGCTTAAAAGTCCTTAGTCCACTATCTTCATTTGCCTACAGCTTCTTTAATCCCTTGGCTTGAGAGGGGTCAGTAATCTCAATCACACTGATAGCATATCCTCCACCGGGGGCACAAAGCTGCTTGAGCTTGGACTTGCTGTTTACTATAACTTTACGGATTTTATATGCCTGCGGATTATTCTTGTAATGAGCGTCCTTTGCATCAGCATAAATTGTAGCTACATAGCTTTTGTCTCTATCAAGGAAATCAAAGCTAATCCTGGAGGTATAGCCATTTTCATCAACAGTACTTCCAATAAACCAGTTTGCACTTCCTTTAGCTTTGCGTGCTATTGTTATATAATCGCCGGGTTCGGCTTCCAAAACCTTTGTATCATCCCAATCTACGGCAACATCCTTTATAAACTGGAAGGCATCCAAAAACTGATTGTAATGCTCGGGTAAATCGGCAGCCATTTGTAAGGGACTGTACATAGTAACATAAAGAGCTAACTGTCGGGCAATAGTAGTACGCACCCACGAGTCATTATCAGGATTCAGCTTACTAATATCAGTAACAAAAATTCCGGGCGTATAATCCATCGGTCCACCGATCAGTCGGGTAAATGGAATAATGGTAGTATGATCCGGTTTGCTTCCTCCAAAAGATTCATATTCAGTACCACGGGCAGATTCGTTAGCCAGCAAGTTGGGATAGGTTCTGGATAGACCGGTAGGGCGAACTGCCTCATGCGCATTCACAGCAATTTTATACTCAGCTGCCTTCTCTATGGCATAAACATAATGATCTACCATCCATTGCCCGTAGTGATGTTCTCCGCGAGGAATAATATCGCCAACGTATCCACTCTTAACAGAGTTATATCCATTGTCAACCATGAACTGATAAGCCCTGTCCAGATGACGCTCATAATTGCGCACCGAGCTGGATGTCTCGTGATGCATCATAAGTCTGACCCCTTTAGATGCAGCGTAGTTATTCAACATCTTAACATCAAAATCAGGATAAGGAGTAATAAAATCGAAGACATAGTCTTTGGATTTACCAAACCAGTCTTCCCATCCCACATTCCATCCTTCAACCAAAACGGCATCAAAGCCATGCTCTGCGGCAAAATCTATATAAGTTTTAACATGCTCATTGTTGGCAGCATGGCGACCATTGGGTTGAACTTTAGAATAATCCGTCAAGCCCAGTTTTACAGAAGTCAAATCACTATAGGCCCAACTGCTTTTCCCTGTTATCATTTCCCACCAAACGCCAATATACTTAACAGGCTTAATCCACGAAGTATCCTCATATTTGGTAGGTTCATTCAAATTAAGAGTAATATTAGACTCCAAAATTCCGGCTGCCCTATCGCTCACTATTATTGTACGCCATGGCGTTTCGAAGGGAGTCTGTAAATATCCTTTATTTCCCTGTGCGTCAGGTGTAAGATGTGATTCAAAGACCATATTCTTATCATCCAAATCCAGATGCATACAACTGTAGCCTATCAAAGCGGCCTCATGTAGGTTAATATATAAACCCTGGTCGGTTTTCAACATAAGAGCCGTCTGCACGCCGGTCTCAGAAAAAGGAGTCTGCGAAGCGTTAGGAGTTATTGCACTCTTCATCAAGCCACGGATTTCGCTAAGCCGAGAAGTGGTATAATCATACTCTTGCGTATCGTAATCACCCGGGATCCAAAACGCGATATGGTCGCCCGTCATCGCGAAGCGGGTACGTTCTTCGGCAATCACGAAATAGTTGAGCTTGTCCTGTTCCGGAAACTCATACCTAAAACCCACACCATCATTGAAAGCCCTGAATCGAATCAGGATACTCCTGTCGGTAGAGCTTTGCTTAAGGGTAATAGCCATTTCATTGTAATGGTTGCGAATACTCTTCCATTCGCCCCATACAGGCTCCCATGTTTCGTCAAATGTGCCGCGTTGTGCTTCAACTAGTTCAAAGCCGTCAAGCAAGGCTGGCGCATCTTTAAGCTCAAGTCCCAGACTGCTTTCGTTGATAACAGCCATGTTTTTGTATTCCACCTTATAGTAAGGAATACCGTCTTTTAGATCAAAGTGTAGAACTAGGTTTCCATTTGGGGATTTCAACACTTCCGCATTCAAATTGAAGGCAGATAATAAAACACTGATCATTAGATAAAAGATTTTTCTCATACACTATTAAATATTAATTAAAAAAACAAATGCTTAATCATCCAACTTGCAAAGCCAATGACCACTAAAATAATAATAGTGGCACCGGCAATTCTATTTATCCAGAATAGTCTTCTTAAATTTACCGCGCTTCTAAAAAAGCCTACCACAGAGGTCAGTAAAAACCACCATGCAGCTGCCCCAAGAAATACACCCGTGATTAAAACCAGCTGCCCATAAATCCCGGAATTTGTCATAACAACACCAAATCCGGCAAAAAAGGCAATAAAAAGAAAGATAGCAAGAGGATTTGAAAAGGTTAGCAAAAAAGTTGATACATAGTCTTGCAAATAACTATTCTTACTCTTTCCGCTTCGCTGTTTGCGAAGCTGTTTTGCAGGGTTGGAGCGAAATATATGCCAGCCCAGGAGTATTAGAATTATAGAACCGAAAACCTGAATCCAAACAAACTGCTCTTCAATGAAGGTAACAATAAAAGAGAGGCTAAAGCCTGCAATAATGGCGTAAATTATATCTGATGAGGCAGCCCCCAAACCTGACACGAAGCCTGACAGGCGACCTCTTTGCAGAGTCCTTTGAATGCACAAAACGCCAATCGGGCCTAAAGGGACTGAGGCCGAAAAACCAACAAGCATTCCATCTATTATTCCTTTCCACACCATTATGCAAATATCTTAAAAATTTTCATAGCCCTAAAACATTCTATGGTCAAAAAACTCCTTTGAAAACATCATCTGATTTAATAATTGCTTAAATTTATAGGCTCGAAAAAGAGGCTGCTAAATTTTGCATGCTTAAGCGCTTAAAATAAGCTTATTAATATGAGATATCAACAGGCACATCATTTTTAACTATATATTTCTTAACATAGAGTTAACAAACAGAGAGGCATTATATAAGAATATGGAAGTAGTTTTGCGTGCAAAATCGAGATTTTAATAAAAAACCTGTCATATTACCCTAATATTAAGTGATAGAAGAAACCAATTATATTGAGTAATATCTTATTTATTAAACCGGTGAACCTGAAATAATGGAAAACGTTTATTTAATTCTTGTTATCATTCTTTTTGTCCTGGCCATTTTCGACCTTGTAGTCGGGGTTTCAAATGATGCTGTAAATTTCGTCAACTCAGCAGTTGGTGCCAAGGCTGCACCATTTAAAGTAATTATGGCCGTTGCTGCCCTGGGAGTTTTTATTGGCGCAACATTCTCAAGCGGGATGATGGAAATCGCACGAAAGAGCATGTTTCACCCCGAAATGTTCTTCTTCGAGGAAGTGATGATTATACTTCTGGCGGTAATGATTACCGACGTCATCCTGCTCGACCTTTTCAACGCCTTCGGGATGCCGACATCAACCACTGTCTCTATCGTGTTTGAGCTTTTGGGTGCTGCTGTTGGTGTAGCCTTAATAAAGGTGGCAAATAACCCGGAAGTGCCGATGAGCGAATATATAAACTCGGCTAAATCCCTGGCTATTATTGCTGGAATTTTGATATCTGTAGTTATTTCATTCACTGCCGGGGCTATTATTCAATATATTACAAGGGCAATTTTCTCTTTTAATTACGAAAAACGCTTTAAGTATTTAGGATCACTATGGGGCGGTTTTGCAATTACTGTCACCACTTATTTCCTGCTTGTCAAAGGAGCTGATGGCTCATCCTTTATGACCGACGAAGTCAAGGCCTGGATAAAAGGAAACTCGAATACCATTTTCCTGTTCAGTTTTATTGGATGGACTGTTATTCTTCAGGTATGCCACTGGCTATTCAAAATTAATATATTGAAGTTTACAATCCTGGTTGGTACTTTTGCTCTGGCTATGGCCTTCGCCGGAAATGATTTGGTCAACTTTATAGGAGTTCCCATTGCAGGTCTGGATTCTTACCTACACTATCTAAACACTCCCGGGGCAAGACCCGACACCTTGTTGATGAGCTTCCTTTCCGAACCCGCCCAGACCGAGACCTATATCCTCCTGGCTGCCGGGCTGGTAATGGTTATAACACTGTTTACCTCGAAAAAAGCAAGGCGTGTAATTAAAACAGAGGTTGACCTTGGTCGCCAAAGCGAGGGAGAAGAGCGCTTTGGCTCATCATTCTTTGCTCGTTCTTTGGTTCGCGGCTCTCTATCATTATCCAAATCTGTATCTAAATTTGTGCCTGCCGTAATTAAAAACTATCTGGACAAACAGTTTGAACAACCTGACAGGGATATGGCAGCAGTGAAAAAAGGTGCTCCTGCATTTGACCTTTTAAGAGCCTCCGTCAATCTGGTGATAGCCAGTATTCTTATAGCCAGTGCCACTTCCTTGAAACTACCTCTCTCAACCACTTATGTTACATTTATGGTAGCGATGGGAAGCTCCCTGTCCGACCGTGCTTGGGACAGAGATAGTGCGGTTTATCGAATTACCGGAGTGCTTTCAGTAATAGGAGGCTGGTTCTTCACGGCATTCTCTGCCTTTACCGTTACTTTCTTAGTGGCTATAGCCCTTTCTTATGGAGGATTATGGGTCTTATTTGGAATGCTTGCCCTCGTTATTTTCATTTTGTCAAAATCTCACCTCTTAAATAAGAGTCAGGATTCAGAACAAATCATTGATAATGAAGCTGAATTTGAGGAAATTGATGGCTTTATTGTCTCAGAAAAGGTGCAGGAGCAGTGTAAGTTAAACGTTACCGATGTTCTGACTAATGTATCTGAATATTACGCTAGAACACTTAAAGCTTTTGAAAGGGAAGATCGTAAGCTGCTGAAAGATACTGCAAAACAGGTTAATGCCCTTAGCCTGCGCTCGAAGAAGATGCGCTCAAATATTTACAAAACAGTGCGCAGACTTCAGGAAGAGAACATAGATTCAGGACTATACTATGTTCAGGTACTTGACTATCTGAGGGAGACTGCTCAATGTCTTACTTTTATCACAAATCCATGTTGGGATCACCTGAACAATAATCATAAACCTTTTACCGATGAGCAGTTTGCCGATTTCAGGTCTTTGCAACTAAGGGTAAAAAACATAATTGACGACTCGGTGGAAATGATCGAGTCAGGAGATTTTACAGAAATTGAAAAAGTCTTAAAGGCTCAGTCTGTAATCCTTGAACAAATCAGAAACTTGAGAAAAACTCAGCTTAAAAGGATAAAGAAAGAAAAATCCGGAACTAAGGTAAGCATGTTATATCTGGGAGTGCTTCACGAAACTCAAAGTATGATGTTACACCTGGTTAACCTTGTTAAAGCTAATCGTGACTTTGCTGCTTATCTAAAATAGCAGGGAGAAAGCTAAGAGAGTATAAAAAACAAGTGCGGTAGCTAAATGCACCGCGCTTGCTTTATCTGGTAATCAAATTGATATCATCAAGAAGTTTGTCTTTATACGACTTTCCTATCGGGATTATCTTATTGCCGCCCTCAGCCTTAATAATTACCGAGTTATCTTCAATCGCGTTAATCTTACTAAAATTAACGATATACGACCGATGTATCCTCATAAACTTGTCGGCAGGCATCTTATCAGCAATAGATTTCATAGTAAAGTGAATAGTAAACTTTTCGCGGAAGGTATTGACCACTACGTAATTCTCCAATGCCTCTATCCACAAAATATCATCATATTTCACACGTACCAGCGATGAGTTATTCTTAATAAATATTTCCGTGCTCTGCTTAACCGGATTCTCCTTCTTCTCAAAACGCTCACGAGCCCTGTTTACGGCCTTAATAAAACGGCCGAAAGTCACCGGTTTCAAAAGGTAGTCAGTTACGTCATATTCATAGGATTCTAAAGCGTACTTTTCCTGAGATGAATAAATAATAATCTGAGGAATAACATTTAAAGCTTTAAGGAACTCAATACCCGACATCTCAGGCATTTCAATATCAAGGAAAATCAGGTGAATCGGTGTTGCTTCACTATTGTTAAGCATGTTAACAGCATTCACTGCACTGGAAAACGAGCCCATCAGATTTAATCCCTCCGTACGGTTGACAAACTCTTCAACTATTTTAATTGAGAAATTGTCATCATCAACAATAATGCAATTCATAGATTTAGATTTTGCTCAAAATTATAAAATATAACATACAATCATGGCGAAATTATCAATTTTCGTTGTAAAGTACTAAAAACAATTGATAAACAGCCAAAAATGATGCTTTTTTTAGATATCAAGAGCCCTCGCAAAAAGGAAGGAAGCAATCTGATAAAAGTCTTTCAGAATAATGAAACCCGACAGGTACAAAAAAAAAGAGAGCCGCTTTTTAACCAACCCTCTTTTTTTCTTTTCCTGTAGTCCCCGGTCTAGTTAACTGAATCAGTCAGTTCACTACCAGCTTTAAATTTAACTACTTTTTTTGCAGGAATTTTGATTTCCTTACCGGTTTGAGGATTACGACCGGTGCGGGCGCTTCTTTCAGAAACTAAGAAAGAGCCAAATCCTACTAGTGTAACGCGATCTCCACTTTTAAGAGCGTCGGCTGTTACTTTTAAGAAAGCATCTAAAGCTTTTTTTGAATCTGCCTTGGTTAAACCAGAATCCCCGGCGATTGCGTCAATTAATTGAGCTTTGTTCATAATAGTTATTAAATTTTAGGGTTAAAAACTAAAATGGTTTTTAATCTTACCTTCACAAATATAGAGTATTTATAGTGTCTTCCAAATATACAGACAAAAAAAATGCGCTAAGACCCGCATTTTTTCTGATACTTGCCAAAAAAGCAGATAAAAAAAATGTTAAAACTATTTATAAGAGACTGTTTAGCATAAATCATTAAATTTTATAAACAGCTTAATTCGAGATTGTTAACTTATTCTCTATCATCCTATTGTTGAACTGCTGTATAACGGCCTTCATCAAAAGCAGCTCCTGCTGTGGCTCGGGCACTTTCCCGATAAGATTATTTGCAAGCATCGGGTCTTCTTCCATATCATAGAAGGCAATTAGTCTTTTACCATCAAAATAAAGCGCCCAACCATTCATAACAAACTGGAAAGTCTCGTTAACATAATTCAAAACAAAGCGCTTATCGTCAAAACCTTCGTCAATCAGGCTGCTTCCGAAGCTGATAAATGAGCCCTCATAGCCCAGAAGATGCATTATCGTTGGGAATATATCAACCTGTTGGGCCAGTTTACTATCCAAGCCTTTCAGACCCAGAGAAGGAGCGTGAAACACGATAGGAATGGCAAATCCGTTAACATTTGTCTTGTACTCATCGAAATGCGAAGGCACACTATGATCTGCTGTAATCACGAAGATTGTATTCTCATACCATGATTCCTTGCTAACTCTTTCAAAAAAGCGCTTGAGGGCCATATCAGTATAACCCACGCACTGGTGCAGCGGAAGGTTGCCCTTGGGAAATACTCCTTCATATTGCTCAGGTACCTGAAAAGGGTGGTGCGAGGTCACTGAAAACAGGGTGCTCATAAAAGGCTGCGGAAATGAGCCCAAGGTTTCCGCGAAAAACTGAAAGAAAGGCTCGTCCCAGATACCCCAGTAGCCATCGTACTGGGAATTATCGCCAAACTCATCCATCCCCAAATAATGCTCAAATCCCAGCAGACGCGCTACAGCATCAAATCCCATGGAGCCATTTGGGGCTCCATGGAAAAAGGAGGTATGATACCCCTTTTCTGCAAGCAAACCAGGAATGCCACTAATCTTATTAGACGAGTATTGGGAAGTAACATAAGGCTGTAAAAGCGCAGGAAATGAGGCTAAAATTGATGGCATTGCATCAATAGACTTCCTTCCGTTTGCAAAGGCATTTACAAAAGTTAGCGATTCCTGCATCAATGAATCCAGAAAAGGCGTGTATCCTTTGTAATTCCCATTGTCAAGCTGAGGATTCAGAAACCCTGAATGCTCACGGTTGAAGCTCTCAAGGATTATTACAACGACGTTCATCTTTTTGAAAGTCGAATCAGGTGCAGAAAGGTTGTACTCCGGGGTATAGACTTCCTCTATCTTATCCTCAGGAAAATAATGCAAGGGTTCGAAAGATGTCTTACCTATAGTCCTTATCATGCAAAATGGTGTATTAAGGACTATGGCCATTTCTTCAGGAGCATCAACGAACTTACCGGCATGGCTCATATTTATTGGACGTGTACTATGCCTGAATCCACCACGAATCCCGCCTACAGTGAAGCCGGAGAACAATGCAAGAAAAACCAGCGAACAAACAGCATACAACAATTTTGACCTTATCGGGAAAGGCTTAGGTGCTACACGACCGTAAAGAAAGTACAGCAACACCATCATTGCTATCCAGAACAAAAGTGCAGGCCAGTAATCTATAAGAAAACGAAACCAGAGGGTTTCCATGTTCTCTTCATTCTTGAATACCTCAAATACACTCCATGTAGTACGCTTCAGTGTAAACCGATAGTAGATAAAATCACTAACATTGGCTGCCAATCCGACCCCATTTGTAAGCATGTATATCGACTTCAGAACTACCTGATACCATTTGCTGAACTTGAAATGGAATGGAATCAAGAATAATAACATGTAAAGCAGATTCAGGTACAGAACTGCACACAAGTCAAACATCAATCCACCTCTCAAAATTTCTATGAAGCCATCTCCATCTACATTGGGAAAGAAATCAACATTAAAAAGGTAGAATCCGATCCGGCAAATGGTAAAGGCAAGCATTACGACTACTAGTCTGTAGCTCAGGACCAGGTATTCATTCAACTGTTTAGCGGCCATCGTTAGATCTTTGATTTACAACAGGATAAATATAAAAACAATATGCTTTGCCTTGTGGCAAAGCATATGCAAATATTCTAAAAATAACTGAGTATTAAACCAGAAAAATATTATTCTTACTACAGACTTCTCTCATTTCTTCCGGCCATATACTAGCCTGTATCTCGCCTATATGCGCCTTACGAAGGAAAAACATACATAGGCGCGACTGCCCGATTCCACCTCCTATGCTTGGTGGCAATTCGCCATTTAAGAGTCGCTTATGAAACATAAGCTGAGAGCGCTGCTCTTCTCCCCTCTCACGAAGTTGCTTAGCCAATACCTCCGCGTCAACTCTTATTCCCATAGACGATATTTCAAAGGCTCGTCCCAGAATGGGATTCCACAATAGGATGTCGCCATTAAGTCCTATATGACCATTCTCCGTGGGCGTACTCCAATCGTCATAATCAGGCGCGCGTCCATCGTGAGCTTCGCCGTTAGACATTATCCCGCCTATCCCAATAATAAAAACAGCACCATGCTTGCGCACTATCGCGTCTTCCCGTTCTTTTGAACTTAGGTGGGGATACAAATCATAAAGATCCTGTGCATGAATAAAGGTAATCTCTTCGGGTAAAATTGGGCGAATCTGAGGATATTTCTCATAAACAACAAACTCGGTACGCTTCATTACCTCATAAATGCCGCTCACAACTTTTTTCAGATAATCCAGGTTGCGTTCCTTAACAGTGACATGTCGTTCCCAGTCCCACTGATCAACATAGATGGAGTGAGTATTATCCAAATCTTCGTCGGGGCGGATTGCATTCATATCAGTGTATATACCAAAGCCGGGCTCTATGTCATAATCAGCAAGCATCATGCGCTTCCATTTGGCAAGACTGTGAACAACCTCTACTTCCCTGTCGCCCATTCCCCGTACGGGAAAGGTAACCGGGCGCTCCGTGCCGTTCAAGTCGTCGTTAAGACCTGTGCCCTTTAAAACAAAGAGAGGAGCAGTTACCCGCCGCAGTCTAAGCTCCGCAGACAAAAACGTTTGGAAGGAATCTTTTATTATTGTTATCGCATGCTCCGTCTGCTTTAAATCGAGAGGCGACTTATAATCTTTGGGTAAATACAACAAATCAACCATGGTTCTGATATGATAACAAAATAGGCAATTAATATATTGAATTAATATGCAAAAGTAGCCTCATTAAACTTCAAATCAAAATTAAAACCGCAATAAATCATTGAAATCATCACTATAACAGGCCAAATTGAATAAAACATTTACTTTTTAACTTTTCCCAGAGTTGCAAGCATCACAGCCTTAATTGTGTGTAATCTATTCTCTGCCTGATCAAATACCAGTGAAGCTTCCGATTCGAAAACCTCATTGCTAACCTCCACGCCATTAATGCCGAAGTTGCGGAATATACTCTCTCCTATGTCAGTATCCCTGTCGTGGTATGCAGGAAGGCAATGCAGGAATTTTGCATCTTTACCGGCAAGCATCATAAGCTTGCTGTCAACACGATAGGGGTTTAGCAGCCTAATCCTTTCCTGCCATACATTCTCAGGCTCACCCATCGACACCCAAACATCCGTGTATATAAAATCAGCTCCCTTCACCCCCTCTTCAAGGCTAGAACTTATGCTTATCTTAGCTCCCGATTCCGCGGCCTTTGTCCTGCATAGCTTTACCAGGTCTTTATCAGGCTGGAGGGATTGCGGGCCTACCATCCTAATATCCATACCCATCAAGGCTGCACCCGAAAGAAGGGAGTTTGCCACATTATTACGTGCATCGCCCAAATAGGCAAATGAAACTTGATTTAAGGCTTTGTTGCAATGCTCCTTAATCGTCATAAAATCGGCCAATACTTGTGTAGGATGATGCTGATCAGTCAGACCGTTCCAGACGGGTACTCCGGCATATTTTGCCAAAGTCTCTACCGTTTCATGACTATAGCCCCGATATTCAATGGCATCAAACATCCTGCCCAAAACCCTGGCAGTGTCTTTAATCGACTCTTTATGCCCGATTTGCGTCTCGGCGGGACTCAGATAAATGGCATTTCCACCCATATCGTAGGCAGCCACCTCAAAAGCGCATCGCGTTCTGGTTGAACTCTTTTCAAAAATCAAGGCAATATTTTTGCCTTTCAAATATTTTTTAACTTTGCCCTTCTTTTTTTGCTTTTTTAGTCTAAGTGCAAGATTAAGAAGATAGTCGATTTCAGAAGAGCTGAAATCCAACAAGGTCAAAAAGTTTCTATTGAAAAGCATCATAAATTCATCTTTAAAAATAAGGGAACTAAAATAGATTATTTTTGACAGACTGACACTTTAAAGAGATTAAATATAACAAAAAGATAAGCGGCAGAAAGTAAAAGTTAGCTATCTTCGCTTTCTGCGCAATATAATTATAAGTGACATCAGAAATCACTAACAGTAAGCCTAAATACACTCTGGATAATTATCTTAAACCTAGTATAACAAAGTATTATGACTAAGGAAAACCCTATAAGACTAGTGATATTATTGCTGTTTATACCTTTTGCTTTCAACAGCTGCACAAATACAAGAGAAAAAGCAGCAGTTCCGGGCATAACCGAAGGAGCGATAGCATATCAAATCTCTTATCCGCAAAATCTTAGCTCCAATCCATTGTCTTTCCTCTTTCCGACAGAGATGATAATCTATTTTGAAGGACCCAACCAGAAGGCACAGTTTAAGAATAATCTTTCCTTATACAATCTGGAGTTTATTCATAACAGCAAGTATGACAGCGTTTTTACTCTCCTTAAAATATTGGAAAAGAAGGTTTATGCTCCTTCGGGCAATAACTCGAATATTTTCCTTTTCAACGGAGCGAATGCCAACAATCTAAAATTTAACAAAGACTCGCTAAGAAACATTGCAGGCTTTGATTGTTTGCAGGCCATATATACACCCGACAAACCCGGATTGCCTCATATGACAATATGGTACACAAACCAGATAGGCATTGAAAAACCTAACAGAAACACGCCCTTTGAAGTAATCCCGGGCTTAATGCTTGAGTTTGAAATTTTATATCAGAACGTGGTGTTCCATCTTAAGGCTAGCTCGGTTACTAATGATTCCCTCCCCGAAGGTTTCTTTGAAATTCCGCCCAATTATGAGCGCACAACCATGTTGGAGGTCGAGTCTCTTATTAAATCGGTTATTTCCTACTAATTTACATTCCGCTAAATCAAATAACTGTGGATAACTTTCCGTTATAATCTTCTGTAAAGGTCGGGTCATTTGCTATTTTTGTAAGTTGACCGCATAATAGCTATTAAATATGAGCGCAAAGCAGAAGAAATCAGCCGGCAAATCGGGTAAGAGAAGTAGCAAAAAGCCGTTTAAATCAATAGCTGAGAGTTTTAAAGATTATAAGCTCCGCTTTATCTTTGGACTCTTAACGATTGCCATATCACTGTATCTGACCCTGGCTTACTTATCATTTTTCCAATCAGGATACGCAGATCGAAGCAAGTTTGACCTGCCATTTTCTGACCTTATCGCCGACTCTTCTATAAAGGTAGAGAATATTACCGGGAAACTTGGGGCATGGCTGGCCGACACCTTTATTAACGACTGGTTCGGAATAGCATCATTCTCAATAGTATTTATCCTGTTCATTTGGGGGCTAAGAATGTTGGGAGCGCGCGTTTTACCATTGGGAAAAACAATCTTTCATTCGGCCTTGATTACTATTTGGCTGTCTGTTACCATGGGGTTCTTCTTCCTCCATTCTACTGATGATAAGTACCTTTTAATGGGAGGAGCCCATGGACTACATGTAAGCCAATGGCTTAAATCGTCTATCGGCTGGATAGGAACCCTTTTTCTGATTATTGTCAGCCTTATCTCCTACTTAGCTTTGGTCTTTGATGATTTCGTTCCTTTTGTTAAGAGGAAAACAGGCATAGGCGCAAATACAGATGCAATAAAAGACGAAAAGCTTGTTGCAAGTAAGGATATCGAAGCTGAAAATTTTGATAAGAAAATAGCCCTGGCAGGGGAAAAACCATCAGATGCAAACCAGGAGGAGCCCAAAGCTCCCTCAG
This sequence comes from Marinilabiliaceae bacterium UBA5488, assembly GCA_002427105.1. GTDB lineage: Bacteria > Bacteroidota > Bacteroidia > Bacteroidales > Marinilabiliaceae > Geofilum. The sequence goes on from DIPM01000033.1 coordinate 172,920, forward strand.
ATGCTTCGCCTAAACCTCCAAAAAGCTTCAACACCAAGAGCGATGAGCAACCCGACACCCAGTTAGAGCTTAAGATTGAAAAGGCCGCGACAGAGGAAATGGCTCATAATTTAGAAAATATGCCGGCAGGTGATTATGACCCTACCCTGGACCTGTCTTCTTACAAAATGCCAGCTTTCGATTTGCTTGACGATCACCAGACAGGTAATTCGCAGGTTACCGAAGAGGAGCTTATCTATTATAAAAACAGGATTGTTAAGACTCTTGAAGACTACAAGATTAATATTAAAAGCATTAAGGCTACAGTTGGCCCTACCGTTACCCTTTACGAAATTGTGCCCATGCCGGGTATCAGAATCTCAAAAATCAAGTCGCTTGAGGATGATATAGCTCTATCCTTGTCGGCTTTGGGTATTCGTATTATTGCCCCTATTCCCGGGAAAGGAACCATTGGTATTGAGGTTCCCAATTCAGAACCGGAAATAGTATCGATGAAGAGTATTATTACCTCCAAAAAATTTCAAAACTCTAAATATGAGTTGCCCGTGGCTCTGGGTAAGACTATTTCTAACGAGACCTTTGTGTTTGACCTGACTAAGGCACCTCACTTGCTGGTGGCCGGAGCCACAGGACAAGGGAAGTCTGTAGGCCTGAATGCGATAATAACTTCATTGCTCTACAAGAAGCATCCTTCGCAACTCAAGTTTGTTCTGGTTGACCCCAAAAAAGTAGAGCTCAATATTTACAGTAAGATAGAACGGCACTATCTTGCCAAATTGCCTGATGAAGAAGAGCCGATTATTACCGATGTTCAGCGTGTTGTCAACACGCTTCACTCGCTTACAATTGAGATGGAGGATCGCTATGATCTTCTAAAAAAGGCTCATACCAGAAATATTAAGGAGTATAACCACAAATTTACCAAGCGAGAGCTCAATCCCGAAAAGGGGCATCGTTTTCTTCCGTATATCGTTGTGATAATAGACGAATTTGCCGATCTTATTATGACTGCCGGCAAAGAGGTTGAGCTTCCTATTGCCCGTATAGCGCAGCTTGCCCGCGCCGTTGGTATTCACATGATTATTGCGACCCAGCGACCATCTACAAATATCATCACAGGAGTAATTAAAGCCAACTTCCCGACGCGAATAGCCTTTAAAGTAGCTTCAATGATAGACAGCCGCACCATTCTTGATTCACCGGGAGCCAACCACCTTATAGGTCGCGGTGATATGCTTATCTCCCAGGGAAGCGATTTGGTACGCGTGCAATGCGCATTTGTAGATACTCCCGAAGTGGAAAAAATCAACGACTTTATTGGCTCCCAACGCGGCTATCCAACGGCATTATTGCTACCTGAATATATTGGCGAAAATGCAAGTCAGGAGCCCGGAGAGGTTGATCTTTCCAAACGCGACGCGATGTTCGAGGAAGCTGCCAGAGTTGTGGTGCTTAACCAATCGGGCTCAACTTCGCTTATTCAGCGGCGCTTCTCGATAGGATATAACAGAGCCGGCAGGATAATCGACCAGCTCGAAGCAGCCGGTATTGTGGGTCCCTTTGAAGGCAGCAAGGCCCGGCAGGTGCTAATATCAGACGAGCTGGAGCTGGAAAGGATATTCGAGAGCCTCCGTTGAAAGTGGAACGGTTATTGCGTTAGTCTAAAGTGATTCAGCTTTGTTTTAACTGTTTCTAAAAGTAAATCAATTAGCTTACAAATATTTAGCCATGAAAAAATTGATAATTGCAGCCGCCATATTAGCCATTTCACTAGCTTCGGCAGCTCAAAGTCCGGAAGTTATAAAGGCCGGGGATATTCTTGACAGAGTTTCTGCCAAGACAAAAAGCTATACCAGCATTAAAGCTGAGTTCTCGTTTACCATGGAGAATCTTCAGATTCAGGAAAGCGATACTTACGAAGGCTCGATATTAATCAAAGGCAATAAATATAAAGCTTCCGTTATGGGTGCCGACACCTATTTCGATGGCAAGACGATGTGGATGCACCTTAAGGATGCCAACGAGGTCAATATCTCGGATGCCGATATGATGGATGATGAATCTCTTGACCCTGCTAGTATTTTTACTATCTACGAGAAGGATTTTCGCTATATGCACGCCGGTGAAACAAAGATTAACGGAAAGGTGGCCGATATAATCGACCTTTTCCCGGAAGCCAGGGATAAATCATTTTCGCGTATTAAGCTCTTTATCTATCGTGACAATCTTCATTTCGCCAAAATTATCCAAATAGGTAAGGATGGAAATAACTATATTATCGATATCAAAAAGATGGAGACCAACATTCTTGCCGACGACACTATGTTTGTTTTTGACAGCACCAAACATCCAGGAGTAGAAGTGATTGACCTTAGATAGGAGTTATTCCCAATCCTCACTCCCGGAACATCAAACTCTCAAAACTCCAAACATTAAAACTTAAAAGTAGGCCTCGGCATGGATGTTCCGGTAGTCTATTCCCTTTGCCTCAAGTATTTGATAGGCCTCATTGATCATTTTTCTGTTTCCGCACAGATAAATGTGTTTATATGGAGACAAATCATGCTCCTCAAGCCACCGGGTTACGCGCCCATAATAATCACCATCATCCTTGCGCGAGGTACATAAGGTAAGCTTATCTCCATAATATTCCCTGTCGCAACCTTCGGCAAGCTCAGTTACCCCATGCAAAAGATGGTAATCAATATCAGGAAATGATTGAAGAAAACAGTGATATGGAGCTACCCCGGTACCGGTAGCAACAAAAAGCTGCTTTTTTGCACCTGCATCAGCCAGACCAAAATATCCCAGAGCTGCCTCGACCATAAGCTCATCGCCTTCTTTAAGCTCGCGTAGCTTTGGAGATACCCAACCATCAATAACTTCTTTTACCAATATTTCTAAAAAGGGCTCATCAACTCCGCTGTAAACAGAATATTCACGAGTATAACCGGAACCGTGAATTCCAACGTTAACATGTTGCCCGGCACTAAAAACCAGACATTTTCTTTCAAAGCGCAGTATGAATACTGTGGGTGTGATGTTGCTTAGCGAAATTACTCTATGAATTTTATATTCTGCTCTATTCATGCCCGAGGTAGTTTGTATCTTTCAAAGAGAAGAACACAGCTCAGCACGCTTTGTTTACTCTACACCTAAAGCAAAGCGCCGCGCTATAATTCCACAAAAAACAAGCTGAAGCGCGTGATAAATCATCAGGGGAAGCAGAATTACTCCCAGTCCGCTAATGCCTTGAAATATTATTCCTGCCATAACAGTTCCATGTACCAGCGACTTCTTGGATCCGCTAAAAACCGCCGTGATGGTATCTTCACGATTAAAGTGCAGGCCTTTGCTAATAAAGAAGATTATGGCAAAAACAAGGAAGAAAAGCACGACGGTTAAAACTATTATCATAGCCAAATCACCGACACCAATTCCGACAAAAAGCTTTTGAATAAAGGATTCAGCAAAGGAAAGATAAACTATTAACAGTATTATTGCCTGGTCAAACAGGCGAAGAAAGGCTGAGTTTTTCTGCGCCAGTCGCCCCAGGTATTTGTTTAATGCTACACCTACTATAACCGGCAAAAGAACCTGAAGGAGTAATTTTACTATTATCGGGCCAAACTCAGATGCATCAGCTTGACCTGTATTTATTACCATACTCATCCAAAGAGGAGTAATAACAATGCCGGCAAGGCTCGAAACAGTGGCATTGAAGATAGCGCCCGGAATATTTCCTTTGGCTATTGACACCATAACCACAGAAGAGGATACAGTTGAAGGCAGTGCGGCAAGGAAGAAGCCCCCAAACCAAAGCAAGCCATGCTCGCCATCTTTAAATAAATGATAAAAGGGCCAGACCAACAGGGGAAATATTACAAAGGTGGCCGTTTGCACCAATAAATGCAGATGCCAGTTGCTTAAATCCTGCCGTAAGGACGCAAGATTAAGCTTCAGGCCATAAAACAGGAAGATAAGGGTAACGCCTATATCTCCAACTGTATGGAGTGAGAATAGGCCTCTGTATTCAGCCGGCTCCGGGAAAAGACTTGCAACAAAAATGGCCAGCAAAAGAGCCGGAACAAACTTATCCAAAGAAACAAGCCATTTAAACATTAATCTTCCTTTATGCACTATGCCTACCCTCCTGCTCTAGCTAGCCAACAAAGTCAAACAATTCTACAACAAAAAGCTAAGCATAACCCCGGCCGCTACAGCCGAACCAATAACTCCGGAGACATTAGGCGCCATTGCATGCATTAACAAATGGTTGGTACGGTCGTTCTTCAGACCTTCATTTTGAGAAACACGTGCTGCCGCAGGCACAGCCGATACTCCGGCAGATCCTATTAAGGGGTTAATCTTGTTGCCTTCCTTCAGGAAGAGGTTCATCACCTTGGCAACCAACACTCCACCTGCAGTGGCTATTGAAAATGCTAAAGCTCCTAATAAGAATATCTTGATGGAATCCAATGTAAGGAATTTTGCAGCTGAAGTAGAAGCTCCAACACACATTCCCAATAAAATAGTGACTATATCAGTCATTGATGTACGGGCAGTTTCAGCCAAACGGTTGGTCACACCCGATTCTTTTAGAAGGTTTCCGAAAAAGAGCATACCCAAAAGCGAAAGAGCACTTGGTGCAATAAAAGTAGTTACAATCAGGCCTATCAAAGGGAAAATTATTTTCTCCGTCTTAGAAACAGCACGCGGTGGCTTCATCCTGATAAGGCGTTCCTTCTTTGTGGTAAGAAGATTCATAACCGGCGGCTGAATTACAGGAACCAAAGCCATGTAAGAATATGCAGCAATTGCAATACTTCCAAGCAAGTGCGGCGCCAGAAGGGAAGCTGAGAAAATAGCAGTGGGGCCATCAGCACCACCAATAATACTTATTGCAGCAGCTTCATTAACAGGAAATCCAAGAGCATAAGCACCGATAAAAGTACCGAAGATACCCAGCTGGGCGGCTGCACCCAAGAGCATCAGGCGCGGATTGGAAATAAGCGATGAGAAGTCGGTCATGGCACCTATCCCTAAAAAGATAAGTGAAGGATAAATCCCTAATTTCACTCCCTGGTAAAGATAGTAATATACCGATCCTTCCTGATCAATACCGATAGCAGCAGTACCCTCGGGAGGTAAGGGAATATTACCGATTATTATCCCTGTTCCGATTGGAATCAACAATAAGGGTTCAAAGCCACGCTTCACACCAAGGTATATCAAAACCAGTCCAACAACCAACATAAGAAGGTTGCCGGTCGTAGCGTTGTAAAAACCGCTCTCCTTGATAAACCCGGAGAAGCCATTCAAGAAAGAACTAAATGCGTTTCCTGAAGAGGCAGCTGTCTGCGCATCTACTTGCATAATAGGTACAAACAGAACAAATAACAGCGCAAAAACAGTGTATAATGTAACAAATCTTCTCACAATACCTGATTTTTATAATTAAGGCTATTCTATCTCAACTAAAACATCATTTTGAAGCACATTGTCTCCAACCTTTACTTTAATGGATTTCACACGCCCTTTACTTTCGGTCAATATATTATTTTCCATCTTCATCGTCTCCATAACCAAAAGCACATCGCCTCGATTAACCTCGTCACCCACATTAACAAGTATCTTCAGAATAAGTCCCGGCAGCGGCGCCTTTACCAAAGGAGCAACTCCTTCTTTCTTGGAAGCAAAGGCAGTCTCGCCATAGCTATGTTTAACAGCAGGGCGCATCAGGCGCGGAGTCTTTGATTGCTTTACCTCACGATGAATTTCTACCTCATAAATTGTTCCGTTAACCTCTACCTGAGCGATATTGTCTTCAATATCCTTTATGTCAACTTCATATTTGCTCCCGTTGATGGAAAAATCAAATTTTTTCATAGCTTATACTACTATTTATCGTGAGAACACACCACTAACGCCATAGATTTTAGAATTCCATGGAGAATAGGTGCGTGACACTCTTTTTATGGTTATTATATTACTTTCTTCGTCATGTTCAGGATTAAGATACATAGCCAGAGCCAGACCTATGGCAGCATTGACATCAGCCGGAATCTCTTCTATTACACTTCCTTCAAGGTATTTGCCCTGACGCCTAAGCTTCCGCTTTGTTTGAATTCCAAGCACTTTAGGCATTAGCCTGTATATGTAAACCAGTAAGACAAGTACCAAAAATACCACCGCGTAGCCTACTGCAGCCAGAACCAGAACATCTATCCAGTCCCAATCCATCGTGTAAGACAAAAATAACATAGTAATCTAATTATTTGCTTCGCCAGTTCTCCCCTGCCCGACTCTCGGGCAGGGGAAATAATGGCAGAATATTGTTATAAAGGTATGTTGCTGTGTTTTTTAGGGGGATTCGTGAGCTTTTTGGTTTGAAGGCTCTTGAATCCTCTTATAACCCTAAAGCGAGTATTCCTTGGCTCAATAACATCATCAATGTAACCGTATGATGCGGCCTGGTAAGGATTAGCAAAAGCCTCCTTATACTCAGCTTCTTTTTTGGCAATCACTCGGGCACGTTCTTCAGGATCTTCAATTTTTGAAAGAGCCCTACCTTCAAGCACCTCAATTGCTCCAGAAGCGCCCATAACAGCAATCTCGGCTGTAGGCCAGGCGTAGTTCAGGTCGCCGCGCAATTGCTTACAGCTCATTACATCATGAGCTCCGCCGTACGACTTTCTAAGAGTTACAGTAACCTTGGGCACAGTAGCCTCACCATAGGCAAACATCAGTTTGGCCCCATGGATGATAATTCCTTCATACTCCTGACCGGTACCGGGCAAAAATCCGGGAACATCAACCAGGGTAAGGATAGGAATATTGAAAGCGTCGCAGAAACGGACAAAGCGGGCTGCCTTACGTGATGCATCGCAGTCTAATACCCCGGCAAGGAAGTTGGGCTGATTAGCAACAATTCCAACAGAAGCGCCACCCATACGGGCAAAACCTACGATAATATTTTTTGCATAGTTACGGTGAACCTCCAAAAATTCGCCGTCATCAACAATGGTATAGATAACCTCCTTCATATCATAAGGTTGGTTAGCATTGTCGGGAATTATTGAGTTCAAGTCATCCTCAATCCTGTCAATTGGGTCGAGACACTCGATCAAAGGAGCTTCTTCCAGATTGTTTTGCGGAAGATATGAAATAAGTTTACGAATCAAGAGTAGTCCCTCTTCTTCACTTTCCAGAAGGAAGTGAGACACCCCGCTGCGCGTGGCATGAACCTGGGCGCCACCAAGATTCTCAGTGCTAACATCTTCTCCCGTCACCGTTTTAACAACCTTAGGACCGGTAACAAACATATAACTTGACTCATCAGTCATCATTATAAAATCTGTTAATGCCGGAGAATAAACAGCACCTCCGGCACAGGGGCCGAAAATGGCTGATATCTGGGGCACTACACCCGAAGCGAGGATATTGCGCTGGAAAATCTCCGCGTATCCGGCAAGAGAAGTGACGCCTTCCTGAATACGGGCGCCGCCACTATCATTGATGCCAATTATCGGAGCCCCGGCCTTCATAGCCATGTCCATAACCTTGCATATTTTCTGTGCAAAAGTCTCCGACAAAGAGCCCCCAAATACAGTGAAATCCTGCGAAAAGACGTAAACAATTCGCCCGTCAATAGTACCGTGACCGGTGACAACACCATCGCCTAAGAATTTGGTCTTCTCCATTCCGAAATTAGTGCAGCGATGAGTCACAAACATATCAAACTCTTCAAAGCTACCTTCGTCAAGCAACACTTCTAAACGCTCGCGGGCTGTCATTTTACCCTTTTCATGTTGAGAGTCAATTCTTTTTTGACCACCACCCAACTTCGCCTGCGCGCGCAGGTCAATCAGTTTTTGAATTTTATCCTGATTCGTTGACATAATTAAACAGAATTAATGAGTAATTAAATTTCAGACATCAAACACTCTCACTACTCAGGATGTTCACACAACTCGGTTAACACTCCAAAAGTAGCCTTAGGGTGCAAAAAGGCAATATTAAGGCCTTCAGCACCTTTACGGGGTGTTTGGTCTATTAGCTTTACTCCCTTATCTGCTGTTTCAGCTAAGACTTCACTCAGCTTATCGACAGCAAAAGCAAGGTGGTGAATACCCTCTCCTTTCTTTTCAAGGAACTTACCTATTGGCCCTTCCGGATCAGTCGATTCCAATAATTCTATTTTTGTCTGTCCCACCTTAAAAAAGGCAGTCTTAACCTTTTGGTCGGCTACCTCTTCTACCGCATAACACTCCAAACCAAATACTTTTTCATAAAAAGGAATTGCTTCATCCAGACTTTTTACGGCAATTCCAATGTGTTCAATATGTGTTGGCTTCATATCACTTATATTGTTGTTTATACTTTTTTAATAATGCCTACAAAAGTAGGACTAATACGTGCCATAACCATAAAAATCAGGATGAAAAATCATTGTTATAAAACATAAGTTAAGAACAAATGACCGTATTAAGATATTAGTGTGACACTTTAGAAAAAAATTGTATTTTTGAGCTTTGTTGTAATCCTATCTGAATTATTAAGTTCTCAATAACGATTGAAGAGTGAGACGGATTGGCGGCAAAACTCATCTACAAATAATCTATTAAAAACAATCAGCCTGAAATTCATTTTTATGGAGACTATTGCACAAAGAGTACTTAACCTTGCCGAACCCGAGATTTTGCTAATGGCACAGCGAAGCAGAGACCTCAAAGCTCAAGGCCTTGATGTTATAAGCCTTAGTATCGGCGAACCCGACTTTGAAACTCCGCAGCACATTAAGGATGCTGCAATAGAAGCCATCAATGAGAACTATTCTCATTACCCGCCTATTCCCGGTTATGCAGATCTGCGTAAGGCAATATCAGACAAACTGATGCGTGAAAACGGGCTAAATTATGCACCATCGCAAATAGTGGTTTCCACCGGAGCAAAACAGGCGCTTTTCAATGCTATCTTTGCTACTGTTAACAGTGGTGATGAAGTGATTATTCCTTCTCCCTTTTGGGCAACTTATATGGATATCGTCACTCTCTCGGAAGGAAAGTCGGTTATTGTAAAGACTAGTATCGACCAGTCGTTTAAAATGAACCCAAAGCAACTTGAAGATGCTATCACTCCAAAAACAAAGCTGGTTATTTTAAACTCGCCCTCAAATCCTACCGGAGCCGTATATACAGCCAAAGAGCTTGAAAAGCTAGCCGAAATTATTAAGAAATACCCAAGAATTAAGGTTATTTCGGATGAGATATATGAGCTTATTTTATTCTCCGATAATCATTGCTCAATAGCTGCAATTCCGGGCATGCTCGAACGTACTATTATTATTAATGGAGTATCGAAAGGCTACGCGATGACCGGATGGCGTATTGGCTTTACAGCTGCTCCGGCTGATATTGCCGAAGCTTGTGTGAAAATACAGGGACAAAGCACCTCGGCAGCATCAAGTATTGCACAAATGGCTGCCCTGGCTGCCTATAAGGGGTCGCTCGATGAGTCCGTCAAGATGTGCGAAGCCTTTAGACGACGTCGTGATTTGGTAGTTTCTTTAGCTGAACAAATTCCCGGGCTGAAATTTTTCAAACCTGAAGGAGCATTTTACCTCTTCCCCGATGTGAGTTCATATTTTGGCAAATCTGATGGAAAAACCACCATTAACAACGCTACCGAATTGACCATGTACCTGCTCGAGCATGCCCTGATAGCTACCGTTACGGGCTCTGCCTTTGGTGAGCCCGACTGCCTGCGTATATCCTTTGCCACCTCCGATGAGAATCTGACTAAAGGATTGACACGTATGAAGAGCGCCCTGGAGAAACTGAAATAGTAAACAAAACATCGTATAAAATCCAAAAAATGGCCAAAGAGAAAGTTTCTGCAGTTAGCAACCAGGGTTATATAGTAAGCCTGCAGGAAGTGTTGATTAGACAAGAGGAGCATATCATACTCAGAGATGTAGATTTTAGCGTAAAACCGGGCGAGTTTGTATATATGATTGGCCGGGTGGGAAGCGGAAAATCGAGCCTCTTAAAGACTCTTTATGGCGAAATACCTTTACGCGAAGGCAATGGATTTGCCGTCGGGTACGACCTGCGCAAGCTAAAAAGCAAAGATATACCCTGGTTGCGCAGGCGTATGGGTATTATTTTTCAGGATTTTCAACTCCTGATAGACCGTAACGTTTACGACAATCTGCTCTTTGTTTTAAAGGCTACGGGATGGAAGAATAATATGGAAATGGATCATCGCATAAGACAAGTGCTTTCAGAAGTTGACATGGTTCACAAAGGTTATAAAATGCCCCATCAACTTTCAGGAGGCGAACAACAGCGCATTGCCATCGCCCGTGCCCTTCTAAACAAGCCCGATCTAATTCTAGCCGATGAGCCAACCGGGAACCTTGACCCCGACACTTCCGATGAACTTATGAAGCTGTTGCACCAGATTTGTAACAGCGACGATGGTAAAGCTGTAATCATGGCAACGCATAACTACAACCTAATCAAAAAGTATCCGGGACGCACCGTTAAGTGCGAAGACACCCGACTAACCGAGGCTCAGCAAGAAGAAATTGATTTTGACCAGCTGATGTAATTTGGCTTATTTTCCATAATACTCGTTCATCTCATCTTTAATGGCATTGATAGCCTCATTAAAGTAAAGAATGAGTTCACCTCCCATGTTTTCAATAAGGAAACGCCCCAGCTCCAGAGCCGGAGCATTGACATCGATACGGCTGGCGGTGGTATTAATTAAGCGTATAAGTCCTTCGCGCGCAGCCTTTACTTTATTCCAGCTTTTATCAGAAACATATAGCTGCATTGCCAAATTGTGGTCAAACTCCCTACGTATAATTTTTAAGAGATGCGTCTGAAATTGGACTGAAGTCCATGAGTGTTGCTGCTCACGAAGCACCAGCGATTCGGGGTTCAAACGCTCCATCAGCAAAATCAAACGCTCATAGGCCTGTATCCTCAAACGAAGCAGTTCACTACCCTCCTTCACCCTAATTTCAAACTTGCGGCGTTTATTCTCCTGCCTGAGAAACAGAACCACCAGAGTAAGAGTAAACAGCATCGTTAGCAACGTGGGCCAAAGTATGGAAAATGTATTGCTCATCTATCTATTGATTTATTCTAAGAGCCATTTCACGACCAAGCTGTCTGCACGACTCATATTTTTCATCCTTCAAGGCATGCTTCTCTTCAACCGGAATTCCAATAATATCCCAGCCTGATGCCTCGGCAAAGGCTTTAAGTCTCTTGACGGCGGCACCTGCCCAGGTAAAGCTGCCGAAAAAGCTGAAATTACGCTGAGGAATTCCTATGGTCTCCAGTTTGCTAAGCAAGGCGTCCATATTGGGATGAAGACCGTTGCTGTAGGTAGGACTTCCCAGTATAAGGCTGTTGTATTTAAAAATATCCGATATAATATACGAAGGATGGGTTTTAGAAACATCATACATTCTGATGGCCTTTATTCCTTGTTCGGAAAGCTCTCGTGCCACTACCTCAGCCATCTCTTCCGTATGACCGTACATCGATGCATAGGCTATAACTACGCCTTTTTCACCCTTAAAGGTACTCCACTGCTGATACATCTCAAGCATTTCGTCAATATGGGCCCTGATAATGGGACCATGAGTCGCGGCTATCATTTTAATATCAAGGCCCGACAGCTTACCCAGAGCCTTTTGCACAGGACTGCCATATTTGCCGACAATATTGGAATAGTAACGACGCATCTCATCCCTGAAATAGTCAAACTCCAGCTCATCGTCAAAAATTCCACCGTCCAAAGTCCCGAAGCTGCCAAAAGCATCAGCAGAGAAAAGTATTTTTTCTTCTTTTAAATATGTAACCATAGTCTCCGGCCAGTGCACCATAGGAATCATGAAAAACTGCAAGCTATGTGAGCCCAGCTCAAGGTTACTTCCCTCTTCCACTTCTATTAATCTATCAGTGATGCCGAAAAAACCCTCAATCATGGGAATGGTCTTTTTATTCCCCACCAGTTGCATTTCAGGATAGAGCTCAAAAAGCATCTGAATCGAACCGGCATGATCGGGCTCCATGTGATTGATAACCAGATAATCAATAGGGCGGCTGTCAATGACAGCCCTGATCTTTTTAAGGAACTTGTCAATCTGCCCTATTTCAATGCCGTCGATCAAAGCAATCTTTTCGTCCTTTATTAAATAGGAATTATAAGCAACTCCCCTTTCCAGAGGCCAAATGTTTTCAAACAATTGTGTACGACGATCATTCACACCAACGTAAAATACTCCTTCTGCCAAATTTACCGGTTTATACATACTTTTTTTTTCTAATTCTATTTACAGACGCAAATATATCGCGTCTGTATAAAACATTAATAATCAATCTCTACATGCTAATTAAAAGCCACACATCGCTGTATTTTTCATATTGATTACGTATTTGCGCCAGTCTGGAACGGGCTGCCAACTCATCATTAAATGAGTCAACAGAAACGCGGAAAAATCCATGTTCGCTCTCTAATAAAATAGGTGAAAACCCTTCATTTACCAGGTCACCCCTGAAGCGGCGGGCATTATCCAAAACCTGAAATGACCCAATAATAATATAGTATTTGCTTGCCGGACCCGAATGTTCAATAGGGGTTACCTTCTCCTCCCTTACAACTATCGCGGGCTCAGGCTTAGGATCTGCCACAGGTTCTGCCTTAGCTGTTTCCTTTACCTCCACCTTCGGGCTGCTCTCCTTTACATAAATCGATTCGCTACTGTCGAAACGACTGCTTCCTTTACGCATCGAGGCACAGGCTGAAAGCATCAATACAGCTGCACCCGCTACCAATAATATCTTAAGCTTCATAATAGTCCTTATTTATTGCAACTTATTATCCCGTTTTATTGCTAGCCCAAAGATATGCTAACAAGCGCTATTATTCAACAATCTCAGGAATGATTTTTGAAATTGAAATCTTCTAAACCGAATATAACAATCATTCATAATAGCTGCATTTTCTGAAATCCATTTAATAGAATCACCAACTGTCCCCGGTCAAAAAAACAAAATATCCGCCAGATATTAGATCCTAATGCAATCCGAGCTTCGTAAAGACCTTTTTGTCCCTCGATATGTTTTGATCAATATACCTTCTTTTTCATTCTCAAGCAATCAGCTCTTGTCGAAAAAGAGTAAAAAAAGTGTTTCCTTTGCAAAGTTTAAACTCTTAAAACATGGTCATAAAAAGAACTGTTTTTTCTAAACCTATACTTAACAAGCAGGCTACCATACTGTTGTTTATTGTGGCGGCAATACTGGCACTTATGCTTTTTGTCGCTCTAAAATATTACAACAGGATATTTGGCCCCAACGTTAGCGACAAAGCTGGAAAAGGAATAGAACTTTTTATTCCCTCAAATCCAAGTTTTGATGAAGTGTTGGGACTGCTTAAGTTTAGTGGGGCCATAGACAATATAAATGATTTTGTATGGCTTGCCCGGCACAAGGGCTATCCCGCTAAGCCCATCGGAGGCCGATACATTCTCAGAGATGGAATGAGCAATAACGAACTGGTAAATATGTTGCGCGCAGGTGCACAAACACCAATAAATCTTACCTTCAACAATATTCGAAAACCTGAAGAGCTTGCAGGGCTTCTGTCACGCCGCTTAGAGGCTGATTCGCTATCCTTTGTTAGTGCTCTGCGCGACGAGGAGCTTTTGGCTGAATTGGGCTTCGAACCTCACACTGTTGCGGCTATGCTCCTCCCCAACACCTATCAGATGTTTTGGAATATCTCCCCCGAGGGCTTTGTTAAAAGAATGCACAGGGAATATGAAAGCTTCTGGAATAATGAGAGGAAACAAAAGGCTGAAGACTTGCGACTTAGCCCCATCCAGGTTGCCACACTGGCTTCTATCGTCGATGAAGAAACAGTGCGGGGAGATGAGAAATCGCGTGTCGCGGGACTCTACCTTAATCGTCTTGATATAGGAATGAGACTGCAAGCCGACCCTACCATAAAATTTGTTATTGGCGATTTCAGCGTTAACCGGATACTAAGCAAAGACCTTGAAGTTGACTCACCTTATAACACGTATATTTATGCCGGACTGCCTCCCGGCCCCATACGCATCCCTTCCATTTCGGGGATAGATGCTGTTCTGGACCGCGAAACACACGATTACCTGTATATGTGCGCCAAAGACGACTTTTCAGGCTATCATGCCTTTGCCAAAACGCTCAGACAGCACAATGTAAATGCCGAAAAATATCGTAGAGCCCTCAATCGCAACAGGATATACAGGTAGTTAGAAGGAATATCCCAGTCCCACAATGGCGTTAATTCCATGACCGGGATAGCCATACCAACGATTATACTTCGAGGCAATCAGATTACGAATCTCCCCGAAGAAATTCCACCTACGGTTTAGATTATAATTTGCGCCTACATTGAAGTCGTAAACCGGGTCGAGCGATTCAGCCGCAGCGGGAAGTGATACATAACGCGAGCCCAGGAGGTTGACAGCACCATAAAGCGAAAGGCTCTCATTAGCCCGGTAAGCAAAGCGTGCACCTACCTCCATCTCGGGCTTATGCCAGGCCTGTGAAAGTGAGTCTGTTCTCCAGCCATAATATTTACCTCTTAAGGTCATATTCAAATCGGGGCTGAATTTCACATTAAACTCTCCTGATACAGTAAGCAGGTTACCATCATCATAAACAACGTCAAACTGATTGCTGTAATCAGTTTGAAGAAGCATATCAAATTGATTGAACTGCCTGTTTACAAAGAAGTGCTCATCGCTAAAGACACTATACTCAACTTTGGCTGCAAATGAGGTAGCTTGTGAAAAATTGCCCTTAGTGCCAAAGAAAAAACGCACTCCGTGGAAGGCCGTCTTTACATTCACGTCAGGCGCCACATAAGGATTCTCTTCCATAATAGAACGATAGGTCGAAGGCATTATCTCACCTGTTATCCCGCCATCTATAGCCAGCACCCCTTCAACTACAGTATATTTTACTGTCAAATCAGGAGAGACATAAAGATTATCTTCCAAATCATCGAATTCAGCCGAAATGCGCAGACCAAATTTCAGTTGCATCTTATCAGTGTTGCGGGTAAGCCCCGGGTTAACACTTACTAAAGTCTGCTGTCGCTTCTCAAAATTATAAAGAAAGGGACTATCACTAAGCAAGGTGTTCGTTCCGGCGTGGTTGAGAGCAGTCTCGAAACGCAAGCCAAGCTCTCCCAAAGAAAAATCAAAGTCGCCCTTATATTTGAACTGGTTCTCCCTAATCCCCGTTTTGCTGCCAAAAGAAGAATAGCCCATAAGTAAATCCCAACGAGTATTATCAAAACCAAGCTGCTGATTCTTAAGACCCATAATAACATCAATGGCCGACTGGTGTTGTTTGGCTTCAGGTATCAAAGAGCTTCCGGGCACAGGCTCCGGAACTCCTAATTCATTTTCGGGGTAGCGATCCACATAATCAAGCTCCGGGTTTATGGTACTTGCACCATAATAACGATAGGCAAGATTACTGAAATCTATATCTAAACTCAGGGTTTTTTGTTTGAAAAAGTGGCGCATATACAAGCCTGCCAGCGACTCATGATACTGTGCATCTTCATCAATGCCTGTTACCTCAACCTCGCCAAGCGAGGACTCGTGGGCTGCCTTAAGTGCAAGTGCATACTTCTCATTCTGAAGAATATTGTACTTTAGTGCGGCTCCTATCGTGTTGTAGTTTCCTACATATCCCTGTAAATATGAGCTGTTCAAATCCTCACGAGGCTCTTTGCTCATACGTGCGGGAATCAGAGGCACCACCTCAGGGGCGCCCACTATAGCCTTTCCGGTAAGACGATAATCAAATGACGGTGAAGGAAGTTCATCATCAGCCGGTTGGGGCATGCGGTTAATTTTGAAGGCGTCTGAAACTGTAGGGCTATATTCACGTACTACCCTTACTTCCTGATTAATGCCTTCCTCTTGCGCGCTTGCATTAATTACAAATAAGCTGCAAGCCAATATTAATAGATATTTATATGTTCTCATATTATCCAATATACCAGTTATTCAATTAGGATTACTGCTTCGCCTTGTATTGTTCCAGCTTTTGACCTGCTAAAGTCCGAATATCGTCATCTGTGGAAGTATAATTCTCAAGGAGGCTCTCAAGATATTGAGTCGCCTGAAAATATTCCTGCCGTCCGGCATATATGTCAGACAATAGAATAAAGCTTCGTGCCATCCAATACTGATGCGGAGTACCCTTGCTTACAAAGTCAAAAATCACCTCTGCAGCCTCATCAGTTTTGTTATCATTGTATAACAATTGAGCTACCATGTATTTGGATTCAGCACCCTCACGACTGCTGGGGTTAGCCGCGATAATCCTGTACTCGCCCAGAGCCTTGGAGGCATCGCCCAACTGCATATAAGATGCTGCTTTGATAAAGCGCGCTTCACGCACTATTTCGGCCGCCATACGCGAATTTCCTATAACCTTTTCAGCAGCCGACAGAGTACTTGCTGCATTATCCATTTTCGACAAGGCGCGCATCTGCCCAATTATTGCCTCCTGCCTGTTCTCTTCCAGGTCAGCTTCTTCTTCGAGCCGCCTGAAGTAGTCCAGAGCATTGCTGTATCTTTTATTATGATAATGAATTTGTCCGGCATATTTTATGGCATCCTCAGAAAAAAGGCTCTTGCCGCGCCCGCTTACATATTCAAAACTGCTAAGCGCCTCATCCATCCTGCCGGCTCTATATAAGCAGTCGGCCTTGTAAAAATGAGCATTTAAGGCGAAACGGCCCTCCGGAAATGATTGAAGATATGAATCCAGCTGAGCTAAGGAGCCCTCGCAATTCCCGGCCAGATATTGTCTCTCGGCAGCGATATAAGTCAGACTGTCACGCTGGCGATCGTCAACGCGCGCAAAGCCACCTATTTGATTGGTATAGCTTATATATCCGTTCGGATCGTTCTGATCCATATACACCCCGCGAAGTCCCATCAATGCTTCCTCGGCCTCCGAAGTGCCGGGAAACTCATTTATTACCCGTTTGTAGTAAACCATTGACTGGTTAAGATCACCTGCATTATAGAAAACCAGTCCCAACTGAAGCATCGATTTGCTGGCAAAACGGCTACGGGGGAAACGGTCGCGCACGGTTTTATAAGATCGTATGGCATCATCCAGATTACCAAGATGAACGTAAGACCTGCCCATTTCAAACCAGGCATCATCAACATAGCCTGATGTGGGATAAGCATTTATCAGGGCATCCAACTGCCGAATCTTAGCCTTATGGTCGTTAGAAACACCATGTGAGATGGCTTTTTGAAACATAGCATAGTCGGGTGAGCCGTCGGGAACGGCTGCAGCCTTATCATACCAGCTCATAGCATTTGCAAAGTCGCGCGCCATAAAGTAGGTGTCGCCAAGACGGTTGTACGCATCGCCCAAAAAGGCGGGCTCAGCTCCTGAACTGCGTTTAACAAACTGCTGAAACCAGTTGCGCGCCTCATTGTAATTGTTTTGTTTGAAATAGACATAGCCTAAATTGTAGTGGGCTATGGAATATTCGGATGAGCTTTTTGATGAAGGCAACTGCAAAAAGCTCAAATAGCCCTTCTGAGCAAGGGGATAATCATTCAGGCGGTAAAACGACTCGGCCTTCCAATAAAGGGCATCGGCTTTGACAGAAGGGTCATATCTCTCATATTTAAGGCTGTAATCAAACATATCAATAGCTCCGGCAAACTGTAAATTTGTGAAAAGTTCCAGTCCGCGGTAATACGCCACCCGCTGCATGGCCTTATATACTTCCGGAGTTTTGTTTTTAATGCTTTCCATTGCTTCCAAGGCCTGATGATAGTTCTTAGTGGTAAGAAGAGCCTGGCCCAGATAATGATAGGCACTATCAATATGTCTGCTCTCGGGGAAGAGATTAATAAACTGCAGAAATGAGTTAACTATCTCATTGAAAGGCGAAAAGGACAGCTCATAATTGAGCTTGATAAAATTAAACATGGCGTCTTCCTTTATTGCCTTGTCGAAATCAAAGCGAGAAGCAGCCTCGAAGGCTATACGCGCATTCTTTTTGTCATTGGTGTGTAAATAACAATCGGCCAAATGATAGTAAGCATTTTGTGTCATCTCATCATCGCCGGAAGTAAGCTGTGCCAGATTAGCAGCTGCTTGCACGTAGTCTTTTTCAAAATAATAAGACAGCCCCAGATGATAATAATCCTCCCTGCGCGGAGTTTTTGTCTCGTTGACAACAATTGAAAGATAAGCGATGGCTTGCGAATACTGTGCCTTGGCAAAGTAAGAATCGCCAAGAACCCGTGCCAAATCGCTCTTCATCACTCCCTTGACATCTGCCATAAGCGGCGTTCCATATTCGATAGCACGGTCATAATTGCCTTGCATATAATATATTTGGGCGATATAATAAGGAATTACCGTATTAAAACCGGGCTCATGTCTTATCCTTTCAAAAGTGCGAAGGGCAGCCTCGTGGTCACCTTCCGCGTAGCGAATATGAGCATAGTAGTAAGTTGCAGGCACACTGTATTTTGAATCGCTATCTTTAACGTTGGCAAGCAAACGAGAGGCTGTGGCATAGTCTTCCTCCATAAAATAGGCATAGCCCGCCTTGTAGTAGTAGGCATAACGCACTTCACGATCAAGGGCGGCAGGATCAACTTTTTCGAACCAACGAAGGGCAGGCCTCTGACGATTATTATCCTGAGCCAATTCTCCCAAACGAAAGCAGGCGTGCGACAAGTGACGGCTTTGGGGAAACTCTTCCAGGTGCTTCTCAAGCAGATAGGCTGCATCGCTATTCTCAATCCGTGATGCTGATAATGCTTCGTAAAATGAGGCCTCAGACTGCAAGACTTCATGGCCCGACCCGGCCTTGGAGCGTGTTTGTCCGAATAAATCACGAGCCAATCCATAGTATCCACGCTCGTAGTTAAACATTCCCTCTTCAAACAGGCGTTCGGGCTGGTCTCTTTCCAGACTTTTCTGACCATGCAAACTGACCTCACTTAAGGCGGCAATAACCATTGCTGCAATAAACAACCGCTTTATCATAGATTCTCACTCTTAATGTCTTTTATAATACCACTTCCTTCACGACTACGGGATAAATACACTTCACTTGCTTCTCAAAAATAACGCCAAGATATAAGTTTTGGTATAATTATCCTACAGCTCTTTGCAGACTATTATCTTTTGTGCTATTCTACTACATACACCTCAGCAGCAGCATAGCGGTTGGTCAATCTGACACTGAATCTGTCAGATAAGGATTTAAATGCTTCAATTGCAACTTCCGGTCTGTTGTTCTCCTCTGAAAGGTGAGATAGAAAAACTACCTGAAGACCCAAATTATGATGGGTTTCGAGCAACTCAAAAGCCTGCATATTTGAAAGATGCCCAAACTCTCCGGCAACTCTGGTCTTCAGATAATGAGGATAGGGACCGGACCATAACATATCCTCATCATAATTGGATTCCAAAAAGAGGGCATGACAGTGAGCCAACTCGCTTTTAACATTGTCGCAAGCTGCCCCGATATCAGTAAACACCCCAATATTCCTGCCTTGAAAAGAAATGCGGAAACTGCAAGGCTCGGCAGCGTCATGATTTTTGGAGAAGCTGTGAACCTGAAAATCACATATATTAATTACATCTCCCGGATTAAACAATACAACCTTGGCGGGACGGTTCGGCCCCCAGCTGTTTTCCCAGGTTTTTTTTGTAAAATAAACCGGAACATCAAGCTTCTTGCTCAAAACCCTCACTCCACGCATGTGATCGGCATGCTCATGGGAGATAAAAATAGCTCTCACTTTAGCCGGGTCAAGCCCCTTGGCCGACATTCGCTCCATGACCTGGCGCCTGCTAATACCGGCATCTACCAAAACAGCATCTTTCCCGTTACCTATATAGTAACAGTTGCCATTACTCCCAGATGCCAAAGCACATATTTCAAGCATAATTCAACTTTTCTATAAGTCTTAATTCTGTATATAAACCTTTAGATCCCTAACATCACCATATTCAAGCAATAGTTTCCGACTTAACTCAAGTGCTTCCTCAAGACGAGAACCGACATTTTCAAATGCGGGAAACAGCATCAAAAAGCTCTCAGTATTTTCATCCACCATAGTTCGCATCGAATCACTGGTCGAGGTTCCAAAGGCCCCATCCAAATCCCGAAAAACAGGCAAATTCTCTATCTTAAGCTCGCCTCGACCTATTCCCACATAAGGCTCATCTGCCCTGCCCTTACCAAAACTTATGCTTCCCCTGATTTTATCCGCATCATATCCTCCTATTGAAAAACCCGATTCAACTGATATGATATTCAGTATATCTACCATATTATTAACAAAATACAAGCCCTTCCCTAGAGCTATCCTGCGCATAAGACTCTCGGCAGAGGGACGATACCTGTTAGGATCCTGACCCATTTTACGATAGGCATCCTTGGTCATTTCAACGACCGGATGCCGGCGAATTAACTCCGGCGTTAATTCATCCTGCAGCCGCTTACACACCACATCCATAGCATTGCGCAATCCAGCATCAGAAGGAAGAACTTTCACCTGCGCAGCTATTGAGCCTATAGAAAGTGCAGGGAAAAGTTGCCTAAATTCAGGAAGTATATCAATTCTCAAAGCTTTACTATTATCGATTTTCAAAAAACAACTGCAAAGTCCAAAAGTAAGAAAAAATATTCACTAGTGTCAGCTAAAATTAGACCGCTCAGCACTGACAAATAGCAAATGAATGACAAGCCATAAGTTCGCAGCCTTTTTATCATTCCGCCTTAACGGACAACAATGAAAGATTATAATTTTTCGCATATTTGCAGCCATGATAGATTATAGCATATTTCCGAAAAAGATAAAGGCTCTGTTTTTTGATATGGACGGAGTACTTTACGATTCCATGCCCAAGCATGCCTTTACATGGGTAGAAAGCTTTAAGGCAGCAGGAATAGACTTTCCGGCTTACGATGCCTATATGAATGAAGGGGCAACCGGTAACTATACTATTCAAAAGGTGTTCCGACAGCTGGGAAGGGAAGCCAGTGAAGAGGATATAAATAGAATCTACGACCACAAAAGCGAGCTGATGAACAAGGCTCCGCTTGCACCCATTATGCCCGGCATGCAGCAGGTAGTTGCCAACACCCTGGCAGCAGGAATCAAAGTGATAATTGTTACAGGTTCAAAACAGCCTTCACTTATCAGTAGGCTCAATGATGACTTCAATATTGGAAGAGAGGATATAGTAAGCGGTTTTGATGTGAAAAAAGGAAAGCCCGATCCGGAGCCTTATCTTAGAGCCTTAGGGAAAGCTGCTTGCCTGGCGGATGAAGCGATTGTGGTGGAAAACGCCCCGCTTGGAATTATCTCTGCCCGTGCTGCCGGCCTGCTTACCGTGGCAGTTAATACAGGCATCCTCAAACCTGAAGTACTTTCAGAAGCAGGCGCTTCATTGGTTCTGGACAGCACCTCGCAACTGGCTGAGCTGTGGCCCAATATAATCAAAAGCTAGGTATTTATGCTTCATAATTAAATTGGCTCAGAATTATCTGATAACTAATATTATAAACACAAATCCAACAGAGACTACAGAAGAATAGTAAATAGTCCCCCATTAAAGTCTGTATATCAGCTCGATATCTGCAAGCTCTCTCCCAATTTGATGAATTCCTTTAAGTATTTTTTGCGTTTGCGCCTCAGAAGGTTTCTTATGTCCCTGCACGTATTGTGACAGCAGACTTGGATTCATACCTATTTTATTAGCAAGTACTTTAGCGTTAATTACATTATAGTATTGAAAGAACTGCTTAAAATCAATCTCAAATTTCAGGTTCTCTTGTGTAAGACAAGTGTTCTCTTCCTCAAAATAAAGATTTGCAGCTTCAAGAGTGTTCGCAATTAATTCAGGAACTGTACTACCGGTTGAATAGAAAGGATAGTTTTCAGAAAAAGCAGAGAAACCTGTATCTGTCTTTTCCACTATTATTTTAATTTTTTTACTTATAGTTTTCATTTCCGTCTGATTTATGATTTCCTTTAACCCAGTCCCGCATCCTTAAGTATCTTTTTCTCCAGTCCTTTACCTACTTCCTGACTTCCATGATTGGGAAATATAATCACGCCCGATTTCATTTTATGCCTGAGTTTAACATGAGACCCTTTTTGTGAAACAGGATACCATCCATTATTTGTAAGAATCTTATATAGTTCAGAACACTTCATTATCTGCCTATAAGACAACACAAAGGTAAATAATAATTTACCTAAGAGCAACTATTTCTATTTATTATTTTCCTCGTTACTGCGTTGTTTCTCATTCTCAGCTTAAACCATGAACATCAAGCTTGAAACATTGAAGCCCTTAACTATTAACTCAAAACAGTAAGGACAATATTTCTGCTTCCGCCATAATTCCGAAATTCGCAGAGATATATGCCCTGCCAGGTGCCTAAGGCCATACGTCCTCCCCTAATCGGGATGGTAAGCGACTGTCCCATAAGCGAAGACTTAATATGAGCGGGCATATCGTCAGAACCCTCAAGAGTATGGGTATATTCTCTAAGGTTTTCAGGAGCAATACGATTCAAAATCGTCTCAAAATCTGCTCTTACACTTGGGTCTGCATTTTCATTAATTGTCAATGCCGCCGAGGTGTGCTGAATAAACAAGTTGAGCAGTCCGGACTCGGGCAGTCCGGAAATTTCAGAAAGCTTCTTTTCAATAATTCCGGTTATCAGATGATAGCCCCTCTTGTGTTCAGCCAACTTAATATGCACTTGAAAAATCATAGTATAAAACTTTGTCGCTTTAAAGAATATTTAAATATAAGGCAAATCATCTCTTTTTTGATAAATTTGCATTGAAATATGCATTTTTTCAAAAACACACATTAATAAGCTTTTGACTTAAAACATGATGCTAAACGATATAAAAGAGCTATTAGCCGTTGAGGCTGATGCAATTAAAAACATACCGATAAGCTCGGAATATATAAAAGCACTCGATATCATTCACGAGCAGGTTCACCTGAAAAAGGGGAAACTAATCACCAGTGGTATGGGAAAAGCAGGACAGATAGCGGTTAATATCTCGACTACCTTTAGCAGTACAGGAACCCCGGCAGTATTTTTGCACCCTTCTGAAGCACAGCACGGCGATTTGGGTGTTGTTCAGGAAAATGACGTCATGCTTTTGATTTCTAATTCAGGCAAGACGCGCGAAATAATTGAACTGGTCACTCTTGCACGCGGCCTTCGTCCAAACATACGCTTTATAGTAATTACAGGAAACATTGAATCTGTGCTGGCCTCCGAAGCAGACGCGGTCTTGTCAACGGGCTCACCCCGCGAGGTGTGTGCCCTGGGTCTTACTCCTACTACCTCGACAACAGTGATGACTGCGATCGGTGATGTGCTGGTAGTATTACTTATGAAAAAGATAGGCTTTTCTAACCATGACTACTCATTAAGACACCACGGTGGTTATTTGGGAGATAAATCACGCCAGGCTGCGAGTCTGGATAAAAAATAGTTATTATGAGCACTACAAACTGGAAATCATTACAAAACGGTTCTGATATTCGTGGCGTTTCAATGGAAGGAGTGCCAAATGAAAGCGTTAATATTTCTGTCGAAGTAATATCACGCATTGGCGAAGCCTTTGTAGGATGGCTAAAAAGCAAAGGACTGTCGGATAATATCACTATATCCCTTGGAATGGACTCCAGATTAACAGGCCCAGCCTTAAAAGAGGCCTTGACAGAGAGTATTATACACTGCGGAGTTGATGTTTATGACTTCGGTCTGGCTTCTTCGCCGGCAATGTTTATGAGCACGGTTACAGACAAGGAGCCGGTTACAGCAGCGATAATGCTAACAGCCAGTCACCTACCCTTCAACCGCAACGGAATGAAGTTCTATACCCGCGAAGGCGGCCTGGAAAAGAAGGATATTTCTGATATACTAAGTCTGGCTTCGGGTGATAAATCGTTTAAAAGTAAGACCATCGGCTCGGTAAGCAAACGCGACTTCATGTCTGAGTATGCTGCCAACTTTGTTCAGCTTGTGCGCGAAAAAGTAAATCATCCTGATAATTATAAGGAACCTCTTAAAGGCTTTAATATTGTAGTTGACGCCGGAAATGGCGCCGGTGGGTTTTATGCCCATAAGGTCTTGCAAGTACTTGGAGCTGACATTTCAGGCAGTCAATTCCTGAATCCCGACGGAAGGTTTCCCAACCATATTCCGAACCCCGAGGATGAAATTGCAATGATGTCAATAATCAAGCAGGTTAAAGATACCAATGCTGATTTGGGGGTGATATTTGATACTGATGTTGACCGTGCAGCTCTCGTAAGTGCCGGCGGACGCAGCATAAACCGCAATCAGCTGATAGCCTTAATCTCGGCAGTGGTGTTGAAAGAGCACCCGGGCACTACAATTGTTACCGACTCTATCACTTCCAATGGGCTGACATGGTTTATCAACAAGCATCTGGGAGGTCAGCATCACCGCTTCCAAAGAGGCTATAAGAATGTTATTAACGAAGCCATACGCCTAAACAACGAAGGCAAGGAGTGCTGGCTGGCTATTGAGACCTCGGGGCATGCCGCCATGAAGGAGAACTATTTTTTAGACGATGGGGCTTATCTGGTCACCAAATTGATTATTACCATGGCTCGGATTCGACGGGAAGGTAAACAGCTTAGCGACCTGATAGAAAAGTTACCGCTTCCGGTGCAAAGCACTGAAGTAAGAATTGGTATTAAGGATCCGCGGTTTAAAGAATACGGAGAAAAAGTTATAACTGACCTTGGACTATGGGCTGCCAATCGTAACGGCTGGGAGTTAGCACCGGATAATTACGAAGGACTGCGTGTACAATGCGACAAACCTTTCCGCAAGGGATGGTTTTTGCTCCGTTTATCGCTCCACGACCCGGTTTTACCACTTAATATTGAGGCCGAAGAGCAGGGTGCTGTTGAGGAGATAGCTTCAGAATTGGAGAAATTCTTTAGCAATTATGACAAGCTTGACTTGCTCGGCTTTAGAGATCTTATTAATAAATAACACACTGAAAGAGAGAAATATGAGGATTTTAAGAGAAGAGACACTTGCAGTAATAGTTGATATTCAGGAGCGCCTTTTCCCGCACATTGCGGGAAAGGAGGAGTTGGCTAAAAATCTGCAAACGCTGATAAAAGGATTGCAAATACTTGAAGTACCACTGAAGGTTACTGAGCAGTACAGAAAAGGCTTGGGCGAAACTATTCCTGAGCTGAAAGAGCTTCTAAAAGGAGTGTGGAACGGCGAAAAGACCCCTTTTAGTTGCTGTGATGATACTTCCTTTATGCAAGAGATTGAAGGTGAGGCTCGTAAATTTATTGTATTAGCGGGGATAGAATCGCATATTTGCGTGCTTCAAACAGCCATAGATTTGAAGGCTCTGGGATATATTCCTGTGGTTATCGAAGATTGCATAGGCTCAAGAAACCCTGAAAACAAACGTATTGCCGTAAACAGGATGCTTCAGTCGGGAATTATTGTAAGCAGCACTGAATCCCTGCTTTTTGAGCTTTGCCGTTACTCAGGCAATGACACATTTAAAGCAATTTCCAAATTAGTGAAATAGCATAATTGCAGGTGGAAGCAAAACCCGAAACTTTGAACTTATAACTCATAACTTGCAACTTATAACTTACAATTTTTCCTATGAAGAAAAAAATGCAGTTTTCATTCTGGCTACTAATAGTATTAGCCGTTCTGCTGGTAGTATTTTCAGTGCAAAATGCCGGCCCGATAAAGGTTACAGTGCTTCTTTGGCCTTTTAATGTGTCGCTGGCTGTTTTGTTGATAGGCACTTTTGCTACAGGACTGGTAGCGGGAGCTCTTTATGCTTATCGCAAATTCATTCCGGGCAACGAAAAGGATGAGATAAAGAGCGATGCCGCCAAAAAAGACCTGACAAAAACCACAAAGACAGGGGGGCTTGAAAGCGATATTTAGTTCGGCTCTTTTTGCACCAATACAGTATTTTGCTTATTTGGCCTCTGCAAGCGAAGCCACAATTGAGCTCTATGATAGTTATTCACGGCAAAGCTATAGGAATCGTTATGTAATTAATAGTGCCACGGGGCCACAGGCGCTGTCGGTTCCTGTGACCAAGGTCTCGGGGAAGAAAATCCTTACCAGAGATGTGAGGCTGTCTTACGACACCCCATGGCATGAGATTCACTGGAAATCAATCGAGGCAGCCTACAATTCCTCACCCTTCTATTTGTTTTATAAAGATGGTATCGAGGAGCTCTTTCGTAAAAGATGGACTTTCCTTAAGGATCTAAATGAAGCTGCCCTGACTCTGGCTATGGATTATGCCGACCTTGACACTCCTATCAGCTACACAGAGGCTTATTATGCTGATTATTCCGACAGAGAAGACTTCAGAGATATTATTCATCCCAAAAAAGACTTAAGCATCAACAGTTCTTTCAAGCCTGTGCCCTACTGGCAGCCCTTTGGTGCGGGAAAGAGCTTTATACCAAACCTGTCTGTCTTAGATCTGATTTTCAATATGGGACCCGAGTCGCCCTTAATTCTTCGCGATAGTATCAGCTAATTCGCTCTTTATTAAGCGGTAGGCATCCTTAATAATTTTTTCGTGATCAAAGGCTAAAGGCGGGAGTTCATCAACAAAAAACCACTTGGCAGCAACAGCGTCATCACCGGCAACAAGCTGGGGCTCAACTGATATAAGTCCGGTAAACGCGATTGTAATCACATGCCCGCGCGGATCGCGGCCCGGCTTACCGTAGGCTCCCACCTGACGAAGCCTGGTGAAATCAATGCCTGTCTCCTCTTTCAACTCTCGTGCGGCCGCGTCATGCAAGTCTTCATCCTTATCAACGAAGCCTCCGGGCAGAGCCCATTTCCCGCTGAAAGGCTCATTAAGACGCTCAATTAACAAAAGGCGCAGCTTATCTCCCTTAGCCCAAAAAAGCACAACATCGGCCGTCACCGATGGACGAGGGTACTCATAACTATACATGCTATTCAATTACTCGTTTAATAACGCGAAGATGGTGAGTATAATTTCTGTTTTCACGACAAAAAATACCTTGGTGATCCAGATGATCCATACGAACCTCACCGCTGGCATGCAATATTCTGCCACTTCCCAAACAAATGCCCACATGCACTATTTCTCCTTCTTCATTATCAAAAAAAGCAAGGTCGCCGGCACGAGCCTCTTCAACAAAGGGAACCATTCCGCCTACCTCAATTTGCTGGGAAGCATTACGGGGAAGCTTATAGCCCATAATTTTAAATACCACTTGCGTCAATCCTGAACAATCAATCCCGTAAAAGGTACGACCACCCCATAAATAGGGAGAGTTCAAAAAGCCCTTTGCCACTTCTTCCAACTCCATTTTCCTCTCAGGAAGGGCATTCTGAAGATAGTACTCTCGCTTGCCAATGGTGAATGAGTTGCGGTCTTCGCCATTAAATACAACTCTACTTCCTGCCGAAATTAGCTGAGCTGACTTGTAGGGCTCACGAATTAATTTAACAAAAGGTAAACTAATCAATTGCCCGGGGGCCGAGTTCCATAGCTCAATTTCTTTATCAAGCGAAGCAATAAAGTACTTTTCATCTATCCACCCCTCGTAGTCATCAAATGCTAAACGTACACGGCACCATCCTTTCACTTCTTCCAAAACATGAAACACCTCCCCAAAAAGAATTTGAGTCTCCAAAGCACTCTGCTCGCCAGGCGTACTACGTACTGGAATAGCACTAAACGAACTGATAGAACCGGTCATATCTGCATTTTTAATTATACTACCCAAAAAGTCCAGGGACAAAACTATCCTTACAAGGACATATAACAAAGGGATCTTAAGGCTCAAAGATATAGAAAAAGACTCGTCTTTCAATCTGCACAAACTATCATTATATCACCAAAAATCGACCTTATACCAAAATTAAATCCCCCGCCACCTAATCCTATGCTTATCTGATTCGAGAGCATAATAGCATCCTCAATTCCTTTAATTCGGAGCATATTCGCTGCCTTATATCTTTTTTTATCAAGTTATTGCTACTTTTGTGCCCTGTATTTGTTTACTTTAAAGAGCTGTAAAATTTTTAGCCGGCTCTTATTTGTAATTAATCGCGTTACTATGTTTGATACTTTTAAAAAGTACTCCATTGCAATCAATAGAATAGTGCTTTTTATAGCAGCTATCGCTGTTGTTATTTATATTTTCCCGCGTCAGGGAAAATTTCAATACGAATATATAAAAGGCAAACCATGGGCTCATAATACATTGATTGCTCCTTTTGATTTTCCTATTTACAAAACACAAGCGGAACTAAAAACTGAAAGGGAAAATACCTTGAGCAGTTTTAATCCCTATTTCAACTTTCAAAATGATGTTGACCAAGAGTATATAGCTCTCTTCGAAAAAGATTATAACGCTTCACGGGCTCGCCTCTATTCAAAGTATAGCTTCTTGTCAGCGCCTCTTCCGGGTAATCCTGAGTATGACATATTTTCAGGTCTGAGAAGCCACACGAAAAAACTCCTTGCCGACATTTACAATAAAGGTATTATATCATTGCCCGAAGAGTACCAGGACAAACCTGCAACATTAGTTTTGACAGTGGTGAAAGACAATTTTGCCGAACGTAATGAACTTGGACAGTATCACAACTATCCAAGTGCTTATCAATATCTGGCCAAAGCATTATCAGCCTATATAAGCAATAGAAGCGAGGCAAACCGGGCAACTATAGATCAGTTTATTAACGAATTGCAGCTAAACAAATACCTTGAGGCGAATCTTGTTTATGATGAGGAGCGAAGCATGCAGGAGAAAGAAAAGATTCTTGCCGATATAAGTCTTACCGGCGGCATAGTCCTTTCCGGGCAGCGCATTATCGACACCGGTGAACTTATTAGTGAAGAAAGCGGTAAGATTCTTGACTCCCTGAAAACGGAGTATGAAGGGCGTCTCGGAAAAGGAACTAATCATTATTTCGTCTTGCTTGGACAAATATTGATGGTAAGCTTCTTCTTTGTTATTATTTATTTCTTTCTGTACTTTTTCAGGAATGATGAATTCAACAATCTTAAGTCTGTTTTCTTCCTCCTGATGATGGTTGTTACAATGGTTGTGCTGGCCCAGGTGGCCGGCAAATCAGAGGTATTTTCACCTTATATCATACCTTTTGCCATTCTTCCTATTATCGTAAGGGTGTTTTTTGACAGCCGGCTTGCATTCTTTTTACACGTCACCACTATTCTATTGTCGGCCTTCTTTGTATCCAACAGTTTCGAATTCGTGATAATTCAGGTTCCTATCGGGCTTGTAGCTATGTACAGCCTTTACAGGATGGTGCGTCGGTCCCAACTGGTAAGGGCAGCAGTTTTTATTATTGTAAGCTATTCCTTGCTATACACAGGACTTGCATTGTGGCAGGAGGGTGATATTAGCAAGATTGACTATAATATATTTTTCAAAATTGTAATTAACGGAGGCCTCCTATTGTTGGTGTATCCTATGATTTATATTTTTGAAAAACTCTTCGGTTTTCTTTCAGATGTTACCCTTGTGGAGCTTTCAGATACTAACCACCCGGTTCTCAGGCGACTGTCCGAGAAGGCTCCGGGAACTTTTCAACACTCCATTCAGGTAGGAAACCTGGCTCAGGAGGCCGTTTACACCATAGGTGGCAATCCCTTGCTAGTGCGTACAGGCGCTATGTATCATGATATTGGAAAACTTAGCGCACCGATTTTTTTTACCGAGAATCAGGCTAATGGTATAAACCCTCATGCTGACTTGCCTTACGAGGAAAGTGCGCAGATTATTATTTCTCACGTCGAGAGTGGAGTAAAACTTGCGCAAAAAGAAAAACTGCCCCGTCAGATAATCGATTTTATCGAAACTCATCATGGGACAATGAAAGCCAAGTATTTTTATAACTCATACCTTAATGAGTCGCCTGATGCCGAGGTTGATGTTACGCTATTCAGTTATCCCGGACCAACTCCTTTCTCGAAAGAAACCGCTGTTTTGATGATGGCCGACTCGGTTGAAGCTGCTTCGCGAAGCCTTAAGAGTTATTCGGACAATGAAATTGACCGGCTCGTTGAAAGCATCATCGACGCTCAGATTGGCGACAACCAGTTTATTGAGGCACCGATTACTTTTAAAGAGATAACCCTCGTGAAGGATGTTTTTAAGCAAAAACTTAAAAACATTTATCACGCTAGGATCGAATATCCTGAACTAAAGAATAAAAAATAAAAGAAAGCTCGTGAAAGAATCAATAAGAAAGCGGCCTTATTCCTTGGCTGCTTTCTTATACTCCTCAGGGAAAAACCTTTTCTGAAAGATCAGGATTAATATAATCCCTACAGAAATTGACGCATCTGCAATATTAAAAACAGGACGGAAAAATATAAACCTGTTGCCCCCTACCCACGGAAACCAATCGGGATAGTATCCATCGATGATGGGAAAGTAAAACATATCAACCACCTTGCCATGTAAAAACGGTGCATATCCTCCTCCTTCGGGCAGGAAGCTCGCAACGCGACCATAGCTTGCATCGAATAACATTCCATAGAAAGCGCTATCTATAATATTACCAATAGCGCCTGCCATAACCATGCTAACGCAGACTATCAAACCCATAGGAGCGCCTTTCTTACAAATGGAATACAGATACCAGCCAATACCGCCTACCGCCAAAATACGGAACACACTCAGGAATAGCTTACCATACTTACCATCAAGCTCCATTCCGAATGCCATTCCATTATTTTCGACAAAATGAATAATGAACCAGTCAAAAACCCTGTATTCCTGACCCAACATCATATTAGTCTTAATCCAAATTTTCAGAGCCTGATCAATCAGCAGGATGATAAAGACTATCAACAACGACTTTTGAAACTTACTCATTATTCAATTTCTTAAAAAAAAAGGTGATAATGCTACCACAAATGATATATTATCACCTGAATATCAAACTATTAGAAAAATAAAACATACAAGTCTCACTTCTGATTCCTTTTGGCATCAATACTTAAAGTGGCGTGCGGAACTGCCCGAAGCCGCTCTTTAGGTATCAACTTACCGGTCTCACGACAAACTCCGTATGTTTTATTCTCTATACGGATTAGAGCTCCCTGCAAATGCTGGATAAACTTCTGTTGCCGTTGAGCAAGCTTTCCGGCCTCCTCTTTTGACAACACTGCAGCACCCTCTTCCAATACTTTAAAAGTGGGTGAAGTGTCCTGGGTATCATTACCATCCTCAAGAGTAATGGTGTTTTTCAGCAGTTCATAATCTTTCCTGGCCTTTTCAAGCTTGGCAATAATAATTTCTTTGAACTCCTGAAGCTCCTCTTCCGAATACCTCGTTTTTTCGCTCATATCGTTAATAATTAGGGGTCAGTAACATTATAATTTCCTAACTGCAATAACTGTTTCTAAATCGGATTCTAGTTCTACGCTAACAGCAGCTGAATCGTTACATTCATCTACCAGCCTTATTTTAGGCGCCAAAGTCTGGCTGCCTATATATCCTTTATACTTTTCAACGGCACTATTTATGGCTTCGTGCTTTTTGATAAAAAGCTCTATCTTATCGGTTACATCAAAACCGCTGTCTTTACGGATATTCTGAATGCGGTTAACCAACTCACGGGCAATACCTTCCTCGCGCAAATCATCTGTAATAGTAATGTCAAGTGCAACGGTGATTTTACCTTCATTTGCAACCAGCCAACCCGGAATATCTTCATTTATAATCTCAACATCCTCGGGAAGCAGGCTGATAGACGTCCCGCTAACATCAATATCAAATTTGCCCTGCTGTTCAAACCGGGTGATTTCATCAGACGACATAGCTCCTACAACAGCGGCTATGCCTTTCATCAATTTGCCATATTTCGGCCCCAGAGTCTTGAAGTTTGGCCTGATAGTCTTTACCAAAACCTCACTATTTCCGGTGATATATTCCAGATTTTTTACATTAACCTCACTCAAAATCAGGTCTTTTACGGCATCCAGCTGCTTCCTGAAATTATCATCGATAACCGGAACCATAATCCTCTGCAAGGGCTGTCTTACTTTTATGCTTACCTTTCGGCGTAAGGCCAGTACCATCGATGATATTTGCTGTGCATAGGCCATACGCTCTTCAAGGGCGCTGTCAATTAGGGCAAGGTCATACCCGGGCATCGAGGCAAGATGTACCGATTTGCCATCCATATTCAAATCACCGTATAGCTTATCCATATAGAAAGGAGCTATCGGGGCAGATAATAAAGCAACCGTTTTCAAGCAGCTATACAAGGTCTGGTAAGCTGCAAGCTTATCTTTATCGAATTCTCCACCCCAAAAGCGTTTGCGGTTAAGACGCACATACCAATTACTCAGATTCTCGGTAACAAACTCTTGTATGGCTCTTCCTGCCCGTGTTGGTTCATAATTATCGTAGGCCGAAACAACCTCCTTTATCAGGCTGTTAAGCAGTGAAATTACCCATCTGTCGATTTCCGGACGTTCATTTACCGGAACTTCCTTTTCGTGGGCATTGAAACCATCAACATTAGCATATAAGGCGAAGAATGAATAGCTGTTGTAAAGTGTGCCGAAGAACTTACGTTTCACCTCATCAACACCTGAGACGTCAAACTTCAGGTTATCCCATGGCTGAGAGTTGGTCATCATATACCAACGCAATGGATCTGAACCATACTCCTCAATCACAATAAAGGGATCAACAGCATTTCCCAGGCGCTTCGACATCTTGTTGCCGTTTTTATCAAGCACCAGACCATTTGATATAATATTTTTAAAGGCTATTGAATCAAAAAGAAGGCTTGCCAATGCATGCAAGGTGAAAAACCAGCCTCTGGTCTGATCAACCCCTTCTGCTACAAAATCAGCGGGGAAAGGCAGATTATCCTTATTCTCAAAAGGATAGTGCATCTGGGCATAAGGCATTGCTCCTGAATCAAACCATACATCAATAAGATCAGATTCACGATACATGGGTCGCCCGTCATCACTTACAAGTATTATATCATCCACATAGGGTCTATGCAAATCTATTTTATCGTAATTGCCGCTACTATAATCACCGGCAACAAATCCTTCATAAGGATTCTTATCCATTACTCCTGCCTTAACCGCCTTCTCAATTTCTCTCATCAGCTCTTCAACCGAGCCTATGCACAGTTCAACAGAACTATCCTCGGTACGCCATATAGGCAGGGGCGTTCCCCAGTAACGAGAACGGCTGAGATTCCAGTCAACCAGATTTTCAAGCCACTTTCCAAAACGACCACTACCGGTGCTTGCCGGTTTCCAATTAATGGTATCGTTAAGTTCTATCATACGATCGCGAAGGGCGGTGGTCTTAATAAACCAGCTGTCTAAAGGATAATATAAGACCGGCTTGTCGGTACGCCAGCAGTGAGGATAATTGTGAACATGCTTCTCCACCCTGAATGCTTTATTCTCCTTTTTCAGCATTACAGCCAGGTCAACATCAAGTGTAGAATCTTCTTCGCTTAGAGAGTCGTCGTAGGCGTTCTTAACGAAGCGCCCGGCATATTCGCTGTAGGCTTCAAGATTGACAAAACGGCTTACAAAGTCTTTATCCAAATCCTCGATATTGAAGAACTTACCATTGCGGTCAACCATAGGCTGACGTTTCCCGTCTTTGTCTATCAATATCAGTGGTGCAATACCCGTTTGGCGAGCAACCCTGTCATCGTCGGCACCAAAAGTGGGCGCTATATGAACTATGCCCGTACCATCTGAGGTTGTAACATAATCGCCAACTATTACCCTGAAAGCATCCCCATCGGGACTAATCCATGGAATAAGCTGTTCGTATCTCAGTCCTGCAAGCTTCGAGCCGCTCACTTCATCCAAAACCTTATAAGGTACATGCTTATCGCCTTGTTTATATTCATCAAAGTCCAATGCTGCGCCCTTCTCACTGAAATAAGCTCCCAATAAGTCCTTTGCAAGGATAACAGTGATTGGCTCTCCGGTATAAGGATTAAAAGTCCTGACTCTAACATAATTTATCCCTGAACCAACTGCAAGAGCAGTGTTTGAAGGCAAGGTCCATGGTGTTGTTGTCCATGCCAGAATATAAAGCTCTGTGTCAATGCCTTTAAAAAGAAATTCTGAATCGCTGTTTCTGATAACTTTAAACTGAGCCGTACAGGTAGTATCCTTAACATCGCGGTAGCAACCGGGCTGATTAAGCTCATGAGTGCTTAAGCCCGTGCCGGCAGCCGGTGAGTATGGTTGTATTGTATAGCCTTTATATAGCAAACCCTTCTTATACAGCTCCTTAAGCATCCACCAAAGGGTCTCGATATAACGATTATCATAAGTAATATAAGGATTGTCCATATCGACCCAGTAACCCATTTTACGGGTCAAATCCTCCCACATATCGGTATATTTCATCACATCATTGCGACATGCCTTGTTATAATCGGCAACCGATATGCTCTTTCCTATATCATCCTTAGTAATACCTAAACTCTTCTCTACACCAAGCTCAACAGGCAAACCGTGAGTGTCCCACCCTGCTTTGCGATGAACCAAAAAACCCTGCTGAGTCTTAAAACGACAGATAACGTCCTTAACCGTGCGAGCCATAACGTGGTGAATGCCGGGCATACCATTGGCCGAAGGAGGTCCCTCGTAGAAAACAAAAGATGGATGACCCTCGCGCTCCTTTAAGCTCTGCTGAAAGGTAGCTTCATCTTCCCACAGCTTCAACACTTCTTTGTTTATCTCAGACAGATCAAGTCTCTTATATTCAGGAAATTTTTTACTCATCACAATTGAACCTTTTTATGTACCCCTTTTAAAAAAACGTACAAATATAGAGTTTGGCAAGTGGAAAAACAAGGAGAATAGTCGTTTTGTAGTGATGCCAGGCGGCAAAAGGCGCTATTACTTAACAGTTACGATATCCTGGTATATAACAATAAACTAAGAAAAATTGAGTTTCTAAATTGCCGGCCTTACAAAAGGCGGATAGCAAAACTTTTGTTTAGATTTGTGCTCCAAATAACGGCTTGCGCTGCAAGCTGCACTCAGTATATATTTATGAGAATATTCGCGCTTGCTGCCCTGTTTACATTGGTTGTTTTACAAAGCCTTACAACTACTGCCTCTGCTATCTTACAGCAGAAGTCAGGAATAGTTGTTTACGGCAGTGTCAGCGACAGCAAGGGCAATCCCGTTGTTAATGCTCATATTGTCTCGGAAGGCAATAAGCTATTTGGCCTGAGTGACGCGGAAGGGAAATTTGCTTTTCCTCTCACAAGCTCCTTTCCCATAAGCTTTGAGCTTAGTGCCCTGGGTTTTGTAAGTGCTAAAGTTGTAATTGACGAGAATAGTGATTATCCCTTAGAAATTGTTCTTCAGGAAGGTAAATATCAGCTTCGGCAAGTCGAGGTAATAGCACAGCAATACGATAACATCCATAGTCAGCAAATAGATGCGATACATGTAAGAGCTCTTCCATCAGCCTCGGGCTATTCAATCGAAGGCCTCGTAAGGTCGCAGATGGGAGTGGCATCAGGCAATGAGCTAAGCAGCCAGTATCGTGTCAGAGGAGGAAATTTTGATGAAAACCTTGTCGTTGTCAACGGGCAGGAGGTGTATCGCCCCTTTCTGCTTCACTCAGGGCAACAGGAAGGGCTGAGCTTTGTAAATCCGGATCTGGTAGAGTCGGTGGAGTTCTCAGCCGGTGGGTTCAGTGCCTCCTATGAAGATAAGATGAGCTCTGTCCTTGATATAACTTACAAAAAGCCCGAGTCTTTTGCCGGAAGCTTTTCGGCGGGTGTATTGGGTGCCAATGCTCACCTTGAGGGTAGTTCCCCGGGCAATAAGTTGACGTGGATAAGCGGAGCACGTTATAAAACAAATCGCTATCTGTTGGGCACTCTGGATGAAAAAGGTTATTATCATCCCGACTTTACTGATGTTCAGGCTTATCTTACTTATCAGTTATCTCCTTCTATATCCTATGGGTTTCTTGGATATTACTCTCTGAACAGGTATCAATTTGAGCCGCAAACAAGAGAAACAACCTTTGGCACTATCCCGGAGGTCAAGCGCTTGAAAGTATATTTCGGCGGACGAGAAGATGACAGCTTCGAGACCGGATACGCTGCCTTTTCTACCGAATACAAAGTAAATCCCCGCCTGATATATAGACTTACGCTTACAGGATTTAGGACATTTGAAGAAGAAAGCTACGACATACTGGGGGAATATTGGATGCAGGAAGTAGAAGACCCTTTTGGCAACTCTGACGATGGGACACAGATTGCCGTGGGAAGTTATCTGCAACATGCGAGAAATGAACTCTTCGGCATCGTTAATTCTGCAAATCTGGAAGGAAGTCATTTGGGAGAACAAAGCAAAACTTCCTGGGGAATGAAATATCGCCATGAGGAATTTCGCGACAAGGTCAATGAATGGGAGCTTATTGACTCGGCCGACTACTCTATTCCCTACCATGGTGATAAGATTATCCTGGCTCACGCCAAAAACAGCAATCACGACCTTGTTAATCATAGGGTATCTGGATACTTTAAAAACAATTCCTCATGGTTTCTGCCCTACGGCCGACTTACAATAGATGCCGGCATCAGAGCCGGCTACTTCTCGTTTAACAGGGAAACTACCATAAGTCCCAGACTCCTTATAAGCTATTTGCCGGAAGGCAAAAATAGTCGTTACAGACTCTCAGGAGGATTTTATTATCAAGCGCCATTTTTTAAGGAGATGCGAATGCCCGACGGCTCAATAAATAAGGATATAGAATCCCAACGCTCCATACATCTTGTTGCCGGCTATGATTATTATTTCGACATATTGAGCAGACCGTTTAAGTTTACCACCGAACTGTATTACAAGGATATGGATAAGCTTATACCCTATCAGATAGATAACGTCAGAATTGTTTATTCAGGGAAGAACGAGGCCGAAGGCTATGCCACGGGGATAGACTTCAAAATAAATGGGGAACTTGTGCCCGGTGAAGAATCATGGGCTACTCTTTCACTGATGAAAAGCGAGGAAAACCTCTTGAACGACAAGTGGAATGACCCCGGCAGAGAAGGAGAACCCAGATACATTCCGCGGCCCTCCGACCAGAGGATTAACTTCTCTATGTTTTTGCAGGATCATCTGCCCAATAATCCTGATTTTAAGGCTCACCTCAGTTTCTATTACGGTTCGGGACTTCCATTTGGGCCGCCGCGCTCAGAGAGATATAAGGCCGTCAACCGAATGCCATCTTACCGAAGAGTGGACATTGGATTTTCCTACGACCTGCTTCGTCACAAATCACGGCTAGCGCAAAAAAGCTCCAATTATCTGGATAATTTATGGTTGGGTATTGAGATTTTCAACCTTCCAAATATTAATAACACCATATCATACTACTGGGTGACCGACATTTACAGCAGACAATACGCGGTACCCAACTATCTCACCTCACGAAGAATAAATCTGAAAATTACTGCAAGGTTTTGAATACTCCCTACCACTTCTTAATCCACATTATTAAACCCGTAACAGGCAGGGAAGTCGCGATCAGGCATGCCAAAAAATAGAGAATTTTCGAGAAGCTCCCGAATATTTCACCTGTATGTATGGCCTTTATCGATGATGCTATCTGCTGATTAAAGGGCAAATCGCTAAAACGATTCACTGATACTATATCACCGGAAACCCTTGAAATCTCGATTTGGTCTTTTGCCGTGCCCGCGAAAAAACCGGATTTTGTTTTGGTGATTGTAACTGTCGATGAACTGCTGTCGGGTACTGTAAGTATTATATTGCCTTTGTAATCTAATTCCTTATCGACTATTGCCAACAAAGCGGAATAAGCAAGATATTCTTTGGCCTGGGCTGCTTCTGCCCTTCCCCCTGCAATCTCTTCTTGAAAAGCATCCCGCTGACGAATATTTAAAGTTCCGCTTCCATTTCTTCGACCCTGACCCTTTCGCTGACCCTGACCTAAGCCGCGACCAGCTCCGTCTTGCGGCTTCAAGCCTTGACCGCTTCCATCATGGCGTCCCGATTGCAAACCGCTCCCTTGATGAGTTCTCCCTTGTTGTGCGCCACCTCCGCCCGGTTGGCTTACTGCTTCAAGCCCAAGTGTTTTATATATTGCATTACGCGACCAGTCGAAAGACCAAAAAAGTCCGCTAAGTGCCATTATAAGGACAAGAGGAGCAACATAGAAGCCAAGCACATTGTGCAAATCGTAGGCAAGTCTGAATGAGCCTCCACTCCATTTTATTTTTAATCCTCTGTAGATATTTTTTATTTTTCGTGGCAGCCATATTACCAATCCTGAAATAATTATGACAATCATTATTATTGTAGCCCAGCCCACTATTGGTCGTCCTATCGAGGTGTCGAGCAACAACCACCTGTGAAGCCTGAATACTGTCATAAAGAACTCCTGCCCTTTAAGGCCGCTCTGCTCCATAACAGTGCCCTCATATTGATTTAAGAGATAGTTGGTACCTCTTCGGTTGCCATCGTCTTTTACAACATTGGCGCTCCATGCGCTACGATCTGAGGCGGGTATTGAAATACTGCGCGGTGCAACACCAGTTGCCTTGCTGCTAATCTCAATTGCTTCCTCTATTGAAATTGCTTCCCCTCCGGAAATGTTCTCAAGCCTAAACTTGTCCTTATTCAAATACTTTATTACATCATCCTGAAAGACGTATATTGTTCCGCTTAGGCAGACAACAAACAAGACCAAAGAACTGACTATCCCTGCCCATTTATGAACAAAGCATGATAATTTTCGAAAACGAGCCCAGAGCAATTTTCTTATAGACATAATACTTCCCCTCCTTATTAATTAAATATAAGCCGATGGCGAAGTTAAGCGCTTATCTCTTACTATAAAATCCCTAATTTTGGCGATTTTTCAAACTGCTTGCTATACCGGCCTAGCTACATCCTTTCAGGAACATCAGCTCCCAATAACCACATACCTTTCTTAATTGTCTCACTAACAGCATAGCAGAGCGTCATACGCATATTCCGAACCTGCTCATCCTCCTCAAACAAAATAGGACTATCATGATAAAACTGGTTATATTCCTTAGCAAGCTCATAAACATAGTTGGCAATCAGCGCGGGACTAAATGCTGCTCCCGCCTCTTGCACAACATTCGGGAAATTGCTGACAGAACGCACCAGATTGTTCTCCTTGGTATTAAGGCTAACTGACAAGGGTGCTGAACCGCTCCAGGCTATACCCTTATCAGAGGCTTTTCTAAATATAGATTTTATACGAGCATGGGTATATTGAATAAAAGGACCTGTATTACCATTGAAATCAATAGATTCTTTTGGATTAAAGGTCATGTTCTTCTTGGGATCTACCTTCAGCATAAAATATTTAAGGGCTCCAAGGGCAACCATGCGAAATACTTCCTCTGCATCTTCATCACTATAACCTTCAAGCTTTCCCAGCTCTTTTGACATCTCCCGGGCTGTATCTATCATCTCTTCCATCAAATCATCAGCATCGACTACAGTGCCTTCGCGCGATTTCATCTTTCCCTCTGGCAACTCCACCATTCCATAACTGAAATGCACAAGGTCTTTGCCCCACTCAAATCCTAGTTTGTCAAGCAGGATTGAGAGTACTTTAAAGTGATAATCCTGCTCATTGCCAACAACATAAACCATCTTTTCAATGTTGTAGTTGTCAAATCTTAGCTTTGCAGTCCCTATGTCTTGGGTCATGTAAACAGATGTGCCGTCACCGCGCAGGAGCAACTTCTCATCAAGGCCATTATCAGTCAAATCAGCCCATACACTACCGTCTGCCTTTTTATAGAATATACCCTTTTCAAGTCCTTCAAGAACCTTATCGCGACCCACTGAGTAGGTCTCAGACTCATAATAAATCTTGTCGAAATCAATGCCCAGGTTTTTGTAGGTAATATCGAAACCATCATATACCCATTGATTCATCGTCCTCCACAGATCAACAACGTCCTTGTCTCCGGCTTCCCATTTCAGCAACATTTCCCGGGCTTCGGCCATTAACAGAGATTGCTTCTCGGCCTCTTCTTTGCTCAAACCCTTGCCTTCAAGAGCCGCGAGCTCCGCCTTGTAATGCTTGTCAAACATCACATAAAAGCGTCCAACCAAATGGTCGCCCTTCTCGCCGCTTGAAGCCGGAGTCACACCTTGACCCCACTTTTGCCAGGCTAACATGGATTTACATATATGAATGCCCCTGTCATTGACTATATTGGTTTTTACAACCTTATTACCGGTAACCGAAGCTATGCGTGAAAGAGAATATCCCAAAAGATTATTTCGTATATGCCCCAGATGCAAAGGTTTATTTGTGTTGGGCGAAGAGTACTCTATCATCATCAGGGGCGAATCAGCACCTGCTACCTCAAAACCATAATTTTCATCTGCTATTATGCCGTTGAGACGCTCCAACCAGAAGGAATGCGACAAGCTAAGATTTAAAAAGCCCTTAATTACCTCATAGGATTCAATAAAGGCCAACTTTTCCTTCAAATAGCGACCCAAGTCCTCGCCAGTTTCTTCCGGCTTCTTTTTTGACACTTTTAATAATGGAAAAACTACGACTGTATAGTCTCCTTTCTGATCCTTCCGGGTAAGTTGTACCTGAATTATCTTTTCATCCAGGTGGGCATTATACAGCTCGTTAATGGCTTCAAGCACGGAGTTTCGCAACTGCTCTTCAATGGTCATAATAGGGAATAATTATTTTAAATGCTTTTTGTCTCAATAATCAGCAAAGATAAAAATTCCAGACGTGATAGAAACAAATATCTGAAATCAATACTGTCCTAAATAAT